>JAHDES010000019.1 GCA_020628645.1 Saprospiraceae bacterium | reverse complement strand
TAAAAATTCTTTTCTTGCCTTTTTTGTTTCAAACTTTTTTATGAGAAAACCCTTCCTTAATAGATGAAAAATAGTTGATATGAAATTTTTATTTTACATTTACACATTGTAATTTTAATGTTCATGATTTACATAGCGTGTTAGAAATAGCTAAAAGTGAGGTGGATCTCGAGGAATTTAATGAAAGTCTTGCTTACTAATTCTTCGATCTTTCTACTTAAAGCTAAAGCCCAGAAATTAATAATACTGTTTTACTTATTTATCTTTCAAAGATTAATCTTAAATGACAGTAAGTAAGTGGAAAATCTAACAAACTATGGATACTGTATTTATAGCTTTCGCTAATAATGATACTGATAAACTACACAGCCTTACAAAAGAAGACCAAGAGGTTAATAGTATACTCTCAAAATTAAAATCAGAAAGAAAAATTGATTTCATTAGAGAGCAAACTGCTACTACACCAAAAATAGCGGAAGCACTCTATTTATATCAACAGCAATTATCTGTTTTTTTATACAGCGGACATGCAGGGCGTGATTTTTTATTATTAGAAGATCAAGCTGCCAATCCAGAAGGTCTTGCTGCTTTTTTTCAACGGTGTCCAAAATTAAAACTTGTTATCTTAAATGGTTGCTCTACAGAAGGGCAAGTACAAATATTGTTGGATTCTGGTGTGCCTATAGTTATTGCCACTTCTGCACCAGTTGGGGATATGACCGCTACACAGTTTTCTATTGCTTTTTTTCGCTCATTTGCTAGTGATACGAACAGTATTGATAAAGCTTTTAAAGATGGTTTAGCCGCTGCGAAATTGGTAAGTGCAACATCTATTGAGGCGAGAAGAGGTATTGTAAAAAATCGCAGATCGAATCAAGCAGTTTGGGGTGTTTTTTTTAAACCTGAAAATGAATTATATCTAGAATGGTGCTTAGGAAAATCCTCAAAACCAAAAGAGGATAAGTTTATTCCTAGCAAATTGTTATTAGATGCTATTTGGGATGCTATCTATCCTTTTGTTCAGGGAAAGAAAGAAAAATCAACGTATAAAGATAACGATATTATAGATGAAATCATTACAAACCTACCTCATCCAATTAGTGATTATTTGCGGAAGTTAATAGCTAGTAAACGCATTGGCGAGAAAGAAATATTTTATAATGAGTTAGGTGTAGATCGCCTAAAATATCTCATTCATACCTATACCAATTGTATTGACATTCTTGCTTTCACCTTACTCGCACAATTGTGGGATGAAAAAAGTAAAGGCTCGCTTCAAGAATTACCTAAAGCTCTACGACAACAACTACAAAAATTATTTGACTGTAATTTTAGGGAACGAAAAACGTATAGTTTGCTCCCTGTTATTACTGGCTTACGTAAGTGTTTTGAAGAAAATGAAATTCCCTTCTTTATAAAAGAATTTGCAAAACTTAGCAAATTATTTAATGAGAAAGGGAGCTTTTATAAAGCTTGTATTTTTATTGAACGCATTCGAGCGGAAATCATTAATAAAGAGCATATTGCTGAAGAAAAAGCTTATCATTTGTGTATTGATATTGAGAAACAGCTTTCCATAATCATGCGAGAATTAGGCTTTTTGGCAAAATATAAAATGGCTTCTATGAAAGGGATTGATTTTATTAAATACAAGCATAATATTTCACCCCGTTTCAGGCATAATTTTGTGGAACTTCGCTATCGCCCTTCAGGAATGAATATTGAGAAAGAGACTCTTGAAGCTTCAATGAATAATGAATCAGTTGTTTTCATCCATGAAAAAGCAGATAATGATTTTGAGTTTTTAAATCTATCTCCTTTTATTATAGATATTAACTCATTTGATGAAAAAGCACAATTGGCAGATTTAGGGCTTTTTCTTTCATTTGAACCAAACTTGAGCGCCTTTCTATTTAGATACATGTATAAGCCTCACCAATTCCCATTGCGTATTGATAAAAGCAAGGATTATTTAGACTTAGTACATGAGCAGTTTAATGCTTTTTATCAATTAATTTTTCAGAAAAACATTGAACTATGAACAGCCCCTTTAAATTTCTAGATGCATATACGGCGAATGATAAAGCCATCTTTTTTGGTCGTGAAAAAGAGATTGACGCACTCTATAATATGGTTTTTAAAACACCTTTGGTGTTAGTTTATGGTTTGTCAGGTACAGGAAAAACGAGTTTGGTTCAATGTGGATTAGCTACACGATTTGATGGTCCTGATTGGATGCCTTTTTTGATTCGTAAAAAGGAAAATATCAATACTTCTATCCGCAATAAACTGAATAAAGCATTACCTGTTCAAGAACAAAGTGACGATTTGAATATACTAGTTGAAAATTTATTTTATAAATATTATCGACCAGTATATCTACTTTTTGATCAATTTGAAGAATTGTTCATTTTGGGTGATCCTGATGAACAAAATCAATTTATGAAGGAATTACAAGCCCTTCAAGAAGCAGAATTACCATGCCGAGTCATCTTGATTTTACGTGAAGAATACATCGGACAACTATACAATTTTGAGCAAATTGTTCCTACTCTTTTTGATTATAAATTGCGAGTAGAACCCATGACTAACAATTATATTCGAGAGGTCATGCAAGAATCTTTTAAGGCTTTCAATATACAGTTAGCGGAGCCTAAAGAAGAACGACTTCAACAAATGGTCAATAAGTTGAGTAGTGATAAATCAAATATTCCGCTTACCTATTTACAAGTGTATTTGGATATGTTGTATCAAGAAGACTATCAACGAACCTATCCTGAAGGAATAGACGAAGAATTCCCTTTTTTAGAATTTACCCAGAAAGAGATAGACGATTTTGGAGAGATTGATGATGTATTAGTACGCTTTTTACGAGAGAAAACCTTAGAAATTCAAACTCGTCTTTCTCAAAAAAAATCCAATTTTTCAAAAGATACAGTAAAAAAAGTGCTAGATGCCTTCGTTACAACAGAAGGAACCAAACGACCTGTTTATTACACTCGAGAAGATGATGTTTTTGAACTAGAACAAAGTATTCAAGATAATCTAAGCCTACAATCATCTCATCTTTCTGCTTGTCTATTGGAACTAGAAGAAGCTCGTTTATTGCGATTTCGAAATGATACGATAGAGCTAGCACACGATACATTGGCGGCGCGTATTGATCAACAACGCACAGATGAAGAACGTGCCTTAAATGAAATGCGCCGCGAAATTAAAAGTAGTTATGGGGTTTATCATCAAACCAACGATTATTTAAGTTTAGGACAATTACAACTTTATACTCCCTATTTGCAGAAACTAAATTTAGTAGATGACTATCGCCAATTTATTGAAAAAAGTCGTGCATTTCATCAGCAAGAAGCCATTCGAAAAGAACAAGAGTTGATACAAGAACGCGATTTAAGGGCAACAGCCGAAAAAAATGAACAAAAGGCTAATCGACAAAGGCATCTAGCACGAATTTCTTTTTCTATTGCTAGTATGATAGCAGTATTAGCGATAATCTTATTTTTTAATGCAAGGATAGCCGAGGAACATGCAAAACAAGCTGAAGAAATAGCGCAACAAAGATTGAATCAGTTTAAAAAAGAAGAACAAAAGAGAAAAGCGACGCAGGCACAGCAATTATTAACCGAAGCAAAAACTTATATAGCTACTAAAGAGTATAAGTATGCCCTGAAAAGACTTAACGAAGCACAAGAACTAAATCCCAATAATCAACAAATTGAAAAATTAATTATAGAATGTTCGCAACACATAAATTAATCCTCCTCTACAATTTTACCATAAAAATAAGTAGTTGCTTATGCCTACTGCTTTGTGTGCTTCCCTCGTATGCACAATCGCCTTGTGGAACTTGTACTTGTATTGTAGAAAAAGCAGAAGCTTTTCTAAATCAGCCTATACCTCAATATGAAGAAGCTATAAAAAAATACCAAGCCGCTAAACTTTGTGATGTGGAAAACGCAGCCCTCTACGATAAAAAAATATTAACGATCTTCCAAGAGATCAATCGCCTATACCAACAATCAGAACGAAATCGAAAAGTAGCTATAGCAGCTAAATTAAAGGCAATAAAAGCCGAAGAGGACTTAAAAATAGCACTAGAAGAAGCAATAAAAGCGAATGAGGAAGCTGATGCTAATCTGAACTTAGCTAAACAGAGTGATTCGCTAAGATTGATAGAACTGGAAAAAACCCAAGAGGCATATGAGGCTTTAGCCGAGACTCTAGATCAAAAGGAAGTAGAAACGAGAAAAAAAGAACGCTTAAAGCACTTATCATTTTCAAAAAATCTGGCGATTAAGTCTATTGCTATTCCACCACAAGATAAAGATGTTAAGTTAACACTAGCTAAAGTAGCCTATGATATGTATAGTAATGCCAATCCTGACTATTTTGATTCTGATATTTATAATAGCCTCTACTATGCAAACAAGTCAATCTGGGGAGAAGACTTTAATGTTATTCGAAAAGCTTATGTCTCTATAAATGACTTAGAATACGATCATATAGCTCATCACTTATACATAGCTGATACAGGAGGTTTCATAAGTTTGGAACCTAAAATAAGATATGACACTTTATTGATGTATGTCCCACCTTTTAAACATCAAGATGATTCTTATAATGTTGTCAAAAAGTTTCCAGGTAAAAATCTAGTCATTTATGGAGGGAAAAGAGATAACATTCCTGATGTTTATCAGATTGACTCGCAAGAAAAATTATCTATTGATGAGCGAAGTTTTATAACACCAAATAATCAATTAGAAATTACTGATATTCTATTTTTAACAGAGCATGAATTTATCTCTTTAGCTACTAATGGTACAACGTCCACTTTAACGAGCTTCCTTTTAGACGAGACCACTTTTAGTGTTAAACAGCACAAAGAATTTTCTATCTCTATTCAAAAAATAAATCCTCATCCTTCAAACTCAAGTATGATTATTTTAATGGTAGATGGTAAAATTCAATTGTATAATCTTACTACGCAAACGCTTTCTCCTCTTTTTACGATTAATAATTTCCTAAAAGCAACACCTACTTGTTTTACTAGTGATATAGTGGAAAATATGTTATTCATTGGTGATAATGATGGTAATGTGTATCGATATGAGATTGATTCTGATGACATTCAGTTGATAAGCCCTAATGTACACAAGGCGATGATTTCAGATATTACCATTAAAAATGGGGCTTTAGCTGTGTCTAGTTATGATACTAGTTTTTCAGTTTGGGATGTAAAAGAAATGGATAGTCCTAAGTACTTTCCTGTCATTATTAAGGATCATGAGACTTGGGTCACTAATATATCCTTTCTTGATACAGAAGAACGCCTGGTTACTAGTTCAAGAGATGGTGTTATTAAATATTGGTTGTTGAATAAAACATACTTATCACAAGAAATATGTAGCGAGATTGAATATCAACTTAATGATAGTGAATGGAATCAGCTAATTGGTAATGAATTTAAAAAATATAACTTATGCGAATAATAAAATTAATTTTAAGTTGTAGCTTCTTTTTTGGGGTATCAATATGTGCAGCTCAAAAATCATTTAATTGTTATGAAGAAGTCCTAAAACATTATGACCGTGGTAATCTACTTTTAGCAAAAGAAATAGCATTATCTTGCCTAGATAGATCTATCTCCAACTCAATTAATCCCAGGTTTACCAATATTCCTAATAGTCTCTATAGTTCAGAAATTGATTTATTGAAAATCCTCACCTCTATTTGTTTATTAAGCAATCAAAAGGAAGAAGCGATTGGTTATTATAAAAAAATCCTCAAGAAAAATTCTTATTTTATTTCCAATCCATCTATTGATACCCCTGAATTTTATAATTTCTCAAACAAAATAAGACGCCTTCCAATATTTAATGTAAATGGAACGTATAGTGATTTGGGTAGTTCAATACAAAATAAGTTTAAATTATTGAAAAAAAATGAGGTGCAAAATTTTACTGCTGATAGTATTTATCTTTCTATCCCAAATTTAGAAGGAGGTTTTTATTATCAAATATCATTAGACCATTATGTAGGTAAAAAAAATCAAACTGGCTTATCTGTTGGATATAGGCATTCCTTCTCTCCCAACTTTTCTTATAATATTGAATTTCCTGCTGTAACATCACCAGATGGTTTAATTTCAAGTGCGACCTTAAATATACAAGAACAATTAAAATACATAGAAGCTCCTATCATAATTAGTAGAGATTTGAGAGGAAGTTTTGGAGGATATTTCAATGCATTTTACCAATTTTCAGCAGGAATTGCACCATCATATATTCTGGATAATACTATAAACAACTATACAATAACCTACCATGATATTCCAAGCCCTCTATCACAAAATACCACTTCTTTCACTACTATTGATTTGATTAAGAATAAAGCTCGACATAGATGGAATGTAGCAGGTGAGATTTATATTAGAGCTAAGCTAGAGGCAGCAAATCTTTTTGTTTTTTATGTTGATATAGGGTGGGGGAAAGATTTATTCAATACTGTTTCTACTACCCCTATTCAGCTATATGATTATACAGAACAGTTTAGGAAAAGACAGTACTATTATTTTTCTGTAGGTTTTGCATATGATGTGTATAAAACCTATTATAAAGATATTTCCGAATGGGAACGTAGCAATACTACTAGTGAAATTGATTACACTGAATTGACTAGTATCGCTTTCCAATCTAAAGATTACCACACCGCTTACAATTTAACGGAGGAACACCTTAAATCAAAGAAGGTAATAAGAAAAAAACATTCTGACATTCTATTTGGCAAAAGCTGGTATGCACTATTTGCTCAGAAACCTCATGAAGCGATAAAAGCCGCCCAAGCAGTTTTAAAGTTAGCTCCAAAAAAGGAAAGTGTAGCAACCAATCTTGCATTAGGATATTTACTAAATAACCAATGGGAAAAAGCAGAAGAAATTTACACAAAATGGAAAGGAAAGTCTTTTAGAGGACGTACAAGACTTTCAGATGATATCTTTCTAGAAGATATTAAGATTTTGGAAGAAGCAAATATTACGCATCCTGACTTTGAAAAAGTAAAAACTTTATTCCAATCTTCTAGATGATGTTTAAGGTAATAATCAATAAGCCCTAGCATTTCAAAAGAAATAGTAGGGCTTTATTTTTATCTATTTATACCGTTTTGACAAAATCTTTTCGGATATAATTTATGCTTGCCCGACTCTGGTGGGATTTTTTCAAATCGGCATTATATGGTTAAGTCGTGATTTATAAAATCACTTATTCAATTGCGTATTAGTATTTGACTGAAAAGCCAATTCTTTTTGTTTAGCCCGATAAAACTCTTTGAACAATCCTCTGGAGATGATCAATTTCATAATTTCACTAGTGCCACCATAAATACGGGATACTCTTGCTCCTGCGAAAGCTTTGGCTACATCATATTCCCAAATAAAGCCATAACCACCAAATAATTGAAGGCATTCATCGACTAATTTCCCGTGCATTTCAGTTGCTTTTAATTTGGCAATAGAGGCTTGTTCTGTGCTTAGTTGGTGTTGCATTTGTAACTCAATACAACGATCAAGAAAGGCTTGATAAACTTGTACTTCTGCGGCGCAATCTGCTAATTTGAATTGTGTATTTTGAAAATCTGCTATGGAGCGACCAAAGGCTTTTCGTTCGGTAACGTACTGAAGGGTTTTTTCTAAAACGCCAATTGCTGAACCCAAACTTTCTACGGCAATACCAATCCGTTCACGAGGTAAATCTGCCATCATGTATTTGAATCCCATGCCTTCTTCTCCTAGTAAATTATCTTTAGGAACTTTGACATCTTCAAAAAATAATTCACAAGTATCTTGATATTTAATACCAATTTTATCAAAAGGTTGACCTGTTGTAAACCCTTCTAGTTCTTTATCCATTAATAAAAGACTAATTCCTACATCGGTACGAACAGCACAGCATACAAAATCTGCTACATAACCATTGGTAATAAAGGTTTTTGAACCATTAACAAGATAATAGTCGCCCATATCTAGTGCAGTCGTTTTTAATGATTTTAAATCAGAACCTGCACTAGGTTCAGTCATTCCAATGCAACCAATTAGCTCGCCTGTGACCATTTTAGGCAAATAATGCTGTTTTTGGGCTTCTGTTCCATACCGCAAAATATAAGGAGCAACAATATCAGAATGAACAGCTTGACCGAAATCAATACCTAAGCGACGCGATTCTTCAAGCACCATTGCATTAAAGGAAAAATCAAAACCACCACCGCCATATTCTTGTGGAATATCCATACAAAGAAATCCTTGTTCGCCCATTTTACGCCAAAAGGCTTTGGGAGCGCACTTTTCTTTTTCCCACTTTTCTTGATGAGGAATGGCTTCTTTTTTTAGAAAATCAATTAATGCTTGGCGCACCATTTGGTGTTCGTCAGAAGCATATAAAGCTCGATGAATGGCAATATTATGGTACATTATGGTTAGGTTTTTTACAAATTGAACTAAGGGAGCTTATCTAGATTAACGAGTAAAATTGTTTTTTGGTTTATTAATCATAGAAAAGCCAATAGCTGTTAATTCATCACATTCTGATAACAAAAGATTTCTCTTTAGTTTATTACCCAAATTTAAATAGCTTAACACTCTTAAACAAGCCCTTGATTCTTTTAGTTCTTTAACATCATTGAATTGAAGTTGAAACAATGATAAATCAACTACTTATAGCGTTCTAGATATTGATATTGGTCTTCAATAGCTGCTTTAAATTCATGTTTAAGTCTTGCAATTAAAGCAGCAGCAGGGAGGGTATCTTTGATGGTGGCTACGCCTTGACCTGCTGACCAAATGGTTTTCCAAGCTTTGGCTTCAGAATCTAATTCTTTACCAAAATCTACTTTATTTTTGATGTCCCACATGGTAGTTGGGATGCCTGCATTGAGCAAACTTTGTTTTAAAAAATTAGCGGGTACGCCTGAAATGGCGGCGGTATACACAATATCATCTGTACCTGCTTCAATAATCATTTTTTTGTAGGCTTCATCGGCGACTGCTTCATTCGTATTGATAAAACGTGTTCCCATGTAAGCAATATCTGCCCCCATTTGAAGTGCAGAAGCAATATCTCGTCCAGTACTAATATTTCCACCTAAGAGAATAAGACCATCCCAAATTTCTCGTATTTCTGCAATAAATGGCATTGGATTTCTGGTGCCTGCATGTCCGCCTGCGCCTGCTGTGACCAAGATTAATCCATCAACACCTGCTCCAATTGCTTTTTTAGCATGTCGTAAATTAGTAACATCATGAAATACTAAGCCACCATAGCTGTGTACCTCTTCTACTAATTCTTTTACCGCACCTAGTGAAGTAATGATAATAGGTACTTGATGTTTAACACAAATCTTCAAGTCGGCATCCACTCTAGGATTGGTACGATGAACGATTAAATTAACGCCATAAGGAGGTGCTTTCTCCCCTGTCTCCGCTTCCCATTTTTTGAATTCATCTTTGAGCTCAATCAGCCATTCTTCAAATCCTTCTGTGCTACGCTGATTGAGGGCAGGAAATGTACCTATGATGCCATTTTTACAACATTCTTTTACTAATGCCATTTGTGAAACGATAAACATAGGGGAGGCTACCACAGGTAATTTGAGATTGAAACTTTTTAATAAATCGTCCTTTGTCATGATGGTTTTATTTTATAGGATTTGAAAGTTTTTTTAATTAAACAAAGATTGCAGTTTCATAGCGACAGACATATCACCTTTTATTTTTACTTTGCCACTCATCACTGCGCCCATTGGGTTGAGTTCGCCTTTGGTCAATGCTAGAAAATCTTCAAAACTAGATTCTACCAAGCAAGCAGCTTCTTTATTTTCGGTAGAGACAACATTTTTATCTGCTGTTCCATCAATGTAAAGTTGTTCCTTGCCAAAATCAAATTTCAAGGTATTGCCAATTGGACTGGCTGCTTCAGCTCGTTGTTTAATTTGGTCTAGTATTTTATCTAGATTAATTTCTCCATTAGTAGACGGAGTTTCGCTATTGGAGGAAGCGGATTGATAAGAAACATCATCAATAATCATTTTAGCAATGATTTCTCGCATGATTTCAGAAGAGCCACCTCCTATGGTGCCCACACGCGTATCTCGATACATTCGTGCCATTTTGTATTCTTCCATAAAGCCATAGCCCCCAAACATTTGTAAGCATTGATACATGACTTTATCAGATAGTTCAGATGCCAATAATTTTGCCATGGAACATTCTTTCACGGCGTATTTATTGTCATTGTGTAATCGAGAACAGTACAAGACAAATTGCTTACAGGATTCAATTTCTGTAGCTAATTGAGCCATTCGATGTCTTAATACTTGAAATTTATTGATTGATCGACCAAAGGCTTCTCGTTCAGACATGTACTGTAAGGTGTATTCCATTGCCGATTCACATCCAGCATAGCCCATTACAGCACCGACTAATCGCTCTAATTGTAAGCCTCCCATCAAGTAATAAAATCCTCTACCTTCTTGACCAATCAAATTTTCTTTGGGGACTTTTACATGGTCAAATGCTAACTCGGCTGTATCGGACGCATGCCATCCCAATTTTTTCAATTTTGAAGCAGAAACACCTTCCGCATTTCTATCAATGACTAATAAACTCACCCCCGCAGGACCAGCTTTGGGATCAGTTTTCACGACAGTGACAATAAAGTCGCCATAAACGCCATTGGTAATGAAGGTTTTTGAACCATTCACAACATAATAATCTCCCTCTAAAGTAGCAGTTGTTTTGATATTAGCGGCATCAGAACCTGCCGTCGGTTCAGTAATCCCAATACTCGCAATCAAATCGCCTGAGATTACACCAGGTAGATATTTTTGTTTGAGGGCTTCTGTTCCATATTTGGCGATGTAGGTAGAAGACATGTATTGGGTAACCGTTTGTGTGATGGCAAAGCCACCCGAAAATACTTTGGAGGTTTCTTCACAAAAAACTACATCAAAGAAGAAATCCAATTCTAAACCGCCATATTTTTCTGGATAACTCAATCCTAGAAATCCTTGTTCGCCCATTTTTTTCCAAACGGATCTTGGTATACGGCGATCTTCTTCCCATTGATCGATATTAGGGACGACTTCTTTTTGGAGAAAGGTCTTTAAACTTTCTCGAAACATATTGTGCTCTTCCGTAAAATAGTAATCTATCATGATGTGAATTTTTTTAAAGTTATTGTTTCCCAAAGCCCTAACTTAATATACTGTAATCTAAGTTTTATGATTGCCCCAAGGGAACATGTTCCCTTGAAATTCAGGACGTTATTATTGGAGTAGATCATATTGAAGTTGAAAATTATTTTGGTTATAGTGTGCTTAATTTATAATCATTTTTTTGAATGAAATGTTTAGCGATTTTTTGGCGTAATTGGATAATGTCTTTTGGCGGTAAATTTAGAAGTCGTTGAATAGCTTTTAAATTTGCCATAGCGGCTTCTTTTTCAGAACAATTATAAATGACTTCTTTTAATTCTTGCTTCATTAAATCTGCCTTTTCGTATAAATACAAGAGCATTAAATCAAAATGAATAGTAGAAGAAGCATGCTTATTTGCTCTCAGAATAGCGGATTCTATGAAATAAGTGTATGCCAATAAATTGGATAATCGAGTAAGTACTTCTTGTGCATTTTTAATGTCGCCTTGGTATTTTTGAGCAGCTAAACCCATCGTTAGAAGGGTAGCTTTTTTTGCATTTTCTAAAAATAACAAAGGAAGTTCTTTTTCTTCTACTGTATCGGCGATGGCGTTCAATTGTCCTGCTTGTAACTCACTAAAAGTCGTCATCACTTTTTCCATGAGTGGAAGTTCTCCTTTGAAGGCTTTTCTTAGTAAATTTCCAGGAATAACTAAACGATTGATTTCGTTTGTTCCTTCATAAATTCGATTGCCACGAATATTTCGATATAAAATAGAAATTTCAGACTCACCAGAATACCCCATTCCTCCATGCATTTGTAAGGCTTCATCTACTACGAATTGCTCTGTTTCAGAACCTAATACTTTAATCATAGCGCATTCAGTAGCGAAATCATTGGCTACTTTTTGTTTAGCAGTTAAAATATCAACGCCTTCTGCTGTAAAATGCTGAACTAAAATATCCATATCTCCTCCAAGACGATTCCAAGCAGCTTCTAAAGCATAAATAGAGGCTGCCATTTTTGCTATTTTCTCTTGTATCGCTCCAAAAGCAGAGATGGGTTGTTTAAACTGAAAACGTTCATTGGCATAACGGATACCTAGACGGAAGGCTCGTTTAGCAATCGCAGATCCTGCAATACCAATGGCTAGTCGCCCCATGTTGAGGGCATCCATTGCTATTTTTAATCCATTATTTCGTTCACCTAATAAATTTTCGACAGGGACTTTGACATTTTCAAAAAATACTTGTCGGGTAGAGGAACCATGAATGCCTAACTTTTTTTCTTCGGCTCCTAATTGAACACCCCATTTTTTTTCTACGATAAGGCAGGACATATTGGGATCATCTTCAATTTTACAAAAGACGGAAAAGACATCTGCAAAACCAGAATTGGTAATCCACATTTTTTGACCATTCAAGATGAAATGTTTTCCATCTTCAGAATAAACAGCTTTGGTTTTTCCAGCATTGGCATCGGAACCAGCATGGGGTTCGGTCAAGCAATAGGCACATTTGATTTGACCAGAAATAATACCTTCCAAATACTTAGCTTGTTGTGCTTCATTGCCATAAAATAGGATGGTATTAATGCCCAATCCTTTTTGAATGCCTAGTGATTGAGAAAAAGAAAAGCTATCACACATCACTTCAGAAACTGCTAAATCTGTCTTGATATCACAGCCTGCTCCGCCGAATTTTTCAGGTACAGCTAGTCCTAAAAATCCTAATGCACCAAATTGTTCTAATTTTTGAGGAGCTAATTTTGTTCCTTCTTTTGAATCAAAAATAGTTTTATTAGGCTCAATCTCTTGATTGATAAATTCTCGTACAGATGCTCTCAAAAGCAAATGTTCTTCTGTATAATCTTCTGGCGTAAATATGTATTCGGAAGTTGGCGTTTCGAGTAAAAATGTTCCTCCTTTGATTTGATGTATGGTATTCATGGTGGTTTTTATTGTTGGACGATGAATCCTTGGTTATAATGGACAATAAAACAGTAATATTAACTTACTCGGTTTATATTTAGCCATGTTCTAGTTTCTTCAATCGTAGCGGGTTCTCGACCGATGGCTCTGGCTAAAATAACGGCTTGATCGACTAATTCTCCATTTGATTTTGCCATTTCTCCATTGGGTAGATAGAAATTATCTTCTAAACCGACTCGAATATTTCCACCCATGACGGCTGCTAAAGCGGCTAATTTCCATTGTTTACGACTAATTACAATGGCTTGCCAAAATGCGCCATCAGGAACTTGCTTAATTTGATGGATTAAATTATCGGTAGTAGCAGGAATACCACCTAATACTCCCATTACTAAACTATAACAGGCGTTATCTGGAATCAATCCCATGCTGCGAAGGGGTTCTGCATTGCGAATATGACTCGTATCGAAGCATTCCATTTCAGGACAGATATTATGTTCATTCATGGTTTGAACGACTTTTGACATGGTATCAAAAGAATTTTCAAAAACGCCATTCCAAAAAAACTTTTTTTGTTTCTTGGAGAAAATAGCATAGTTCATGCTCCCCATATTGAATGCCGCCATTTCTGGCTTGGTGGCGGGTAAATGTGCAATGCGTTCTTCTACAGAAAGACCAATAGCTCCTGTTGAATAATTGATAATTAAATCAGGGCATCGCTTACGTACTTCTTTGGTAATTGCTTCAAAGACTTCAGTCCGCCAACTAGGCATTCCATTATCTTCACGCGCATGAATGTGTACAATGGAAGCTCCAGCATCTGCTGCTCGTTTGGCTTCTTCTCCTAGCTCTTCAGGAGTGTAGGGGATGTAGGGACAGTGGGTTCGATTGGTGGCAGCACCCGTTAATGCAGCGGAGATGATAATTTTATTTTTATCCATAAATGTGGTTTTAAATCCTTGTATAAATCGAAATTGCTTGGATGGAATATTTATTCACCTGTCCAAACGGGCGGTCTTTTTTCTCGAAATGCCTTCAATCCTTCTTGCCCGTCTTTGGTTTGAATGGTTTTCATCAGCATATCGAATAAATATTTGTGTTCTGCACTTTTGGGCTGAATTGCATCATATGCCATTAAGCCAAATCGTATAGCAGAAGGACTATTTTGCTTTAATTCTATTATGATGTTTTGAATGGTTTCGTCGATTTGTTCAGCAGATACCATTTGAGTAACTAAGCCATATTTTACAGCTTCAGCTACGGGTAAATTGTAGCCTCTGATACACCAATCTACTACTTTACGGGCGGGCATTACTTGTAATAAAGATGCCATGACTTGAAAAGGATAAATGCCACGTTTTACTTCTGGTAAACCAAATTTCACATCATCTTGTGCAACGACAATATTGCAGCCCGCTAAGAAAAAGAAGCCGCCTGCGTAGACATCACCCGTTACTTTAGCAATAGTGGGTTTATAGACTTTATTGAATAATTCGCCAATTAATATCTCATCATCTGGAACTGGAATGGACGAATTATGTGGTGTTGCAAAACCTGCCATCGCTTTTAAATCTGCTCCTGCACAAAATACATTTCCTTTTGCTTGTAATAGAATCATCCAAATATCTTTATTGGAATGTGCATATTGCATAGCGTATGCTAACTCTACCACCATTTGTGGATGAAGCGCGTTTTTCTTTTTTTCTCGGTTTAATGTTACCGTTAAAACATGATTGTTTTCTTCCACCAATAAAAAAGCAAATGTTTGTTGATGAAAACTTTCAAGTGTATGAGTATTGAAATATTGCATAGGGTAGTATTGGTTTAGAATCCAACATATTCTGAAATATCTGTATTGAATGATTCACCTAGTTTTTTGAGGTAATCTGCTCCAAAAAAATCTCTAAATCTTTTAAGCCCCTTTTCTGTAAAATGAGGAAGTACCATACTCCAAATCTTCATTTCACCTTCTTCGCTTGTGCTATCAATATTTTCACCCCGAACGATTTGCTGATTCAACCAATAGAAAGAAACCATCCAAGTATTGAATGCAAGATTGCGATACATTCCTTCAAAGGGTTCAGGATGCATATTTCCAGCAGAGATCGAAAAGGCAATGGTGGCTTCGTTGTCCTTAATTTGTTGCTTGGTAAGTTCGCGAAATTTGGGCTGAATAGAAGGATGATTTAATACTTGGTAATCAAGAAAAATGAAGGCATACGCCTTTTGAAAGCGATAGTATAATTGCACCCAATTGTGAAGGTTTTCAAAAGAGGGTAGTTGTCTGGAAGTATTGCGTTCTACTTTAAGTTTGGCCCATAATTCTTCTGCAATAGCATCAAGTAGTATATCTTTATCTTTGAAATGATAAGTTAGATTTCCACGAGTCATTCCGATTGTATTAGCAACATCTGCTAAGGTAACCGATGCATATCCATTTTTATTGAAAAGTTCGATGGCATGATGAATAATTTTTTGCTTAGTAGAAATCTTCATAGTTACAAATATATAAAAAAAACAACAAAATTAGTTGTTTGTGACTAATTTTGTTGTTTTTGAGATATACCTCTATATCGTATTAAATGAGGTAATTCATTTAATGAGCAGCCATTTTTACGATTTTTTTAGTAGCTATGATTTCGCCAGAAAGGCTGGTGAATTGTAAGTAATAAACCCCTTCTTGCCAATTTGGCGTTTCTATTTTGCTGATTTGATGCTGAATTTGTTCTTGGTAGATGGATTGTCCTAAGGTATTGTATACGGTCAATTGATAAGATTTTGTATTATACTCTTTTAGTTCAATGGTGAAGAAGTCTTTTGTAGGATTGGGAAAAACAGTAATATTTTTCTCCATAGAAATAGAAGGAGTACTGCTTGGATCACCAATTTCAATGGTAAAGGTGATTACTTCTGTAAGACAGTTTTCATCATCATACAAGCTCACTTCATAGATGCCAGGAGCATTTACGACACTGCTATCAGGTAAGATATAATTTTCTCCCTCAGCTATAAAAATAGTAGTTGAAGATGCTATGGATGGTAGGCATTTTACAAAGGTATTTTGTGTGGTATTCGTAATAATAGGAGGATTAAAATCAAAATAAATACCTGCTCGATTTGTCACTATTGTATTTTCTTGTATACCGATAACTGGACTAATAATATATGAAACATAGCCTTGACTTCCATTAAAATTTGTAGTGCTATCGGGTAATTCGATATTATCAAAAGTAAAGGTGAGATATTGTTCATCTTTTAATTCTGTACGTAAATGACTGGGATGGCTACTCGCTAATACCCTAAGTGTAGAAGCATCTAAGTTATCATCCAAAGTATCTCTAATGACCACAGAAAAAGCTGTATCATTTCCAGTATTTTGAAAACGAATAGTATAAGTTAAATCTTCATCGAGTAACGTAAAGTTTTCTTCGCCTTCTCGATCTGGATGGACTAGTTTGTCATTAGGATCATAAGCACAAACGGCTTCAAAAGTGGATTTATAATAAAAAGATTGTTCCTGTCCTCCTTGACTAGTGGCATCAACGATAGCTGTCATTACGAATTTAGCACCATCACTTTGCATTTGACCTATGGTAGGCATTTGAACGATCGTTTTAAACTGAGTGACTTCTCCAGGATAGAGGTTTTCAAATGTCCATTCCCAATATTTATTTCCACTTGTAGAAGGGAAAGGACTTGATTCAATTAAAGCTAAGTATTCTTTTGAATATTGTACTTTGTAAGTACCACTTAAAACGGTAGTGCCTTCATTTTTAAAATTAAAATCGAAGGATGCTTTTCGAAAACATCGTGGAATACCACTTGAAATATTTACATTTCCTAAGATAATGGAATCTAAAGGTATAAATCCAAAATTAAGACCAGTAACACTCTTATCTACAATATTCACGTTATAAGAACTAGAATCAGAGCTCAATATCCAGTGCTCATTAGTAACAAAAGATACATTATATGTACCATCATTAACAACATGATGATAGCAACCATCATTATTTGTATAGCTAATTTGAGCTTCACTAGAGATGGATGAATTTATTACATTTAAAGTACGATCTGTAGAATCTTTTACACCATTATTATTGGTGTCATGATAGAAACAACCAGATATTCGAGGGGTATTGTAAATATTTTTGAACCATCGAATTTCATGTAAGTCGTCACCATAACCAACCAGTAAATCTAAATCTCCATCATTATCTAAATCTGAAAGATCAATGTCATCGATTTCACCTTCATTATAGTAGATCGTATCTGAACGACTAAAAGTACCATCTCCTTCATTTTGATAAAGGACCATTTGAGGATTCCATGCAGTATTTCCGATAATTATGTCTATATCACCATCTTTATCCACATCCCCAAAACCAGCGGCATCAGGTTCTTTATTATAACCAAAGGCGGAAATTGAAGATCCAAAATTGCCATCTCCATAATTTTCATACCAGACAACTTTATTATTCTCTTTAGAAAGTGTGAATATATCTAAGTCATTATCTTGATCAAGATCAATAATCTTCAATACTCTTATATCATGATTATTGCCACCCAGAGATTCTTTTAAAACTAAATTTCCATTACCATCATTTTCACACCAAAACAGTCGGTGATAAGGGATTACTGATGTCCCAATAACGACATCATCATCTCCATCTTGATCTATATCTGCTGTTTCTATTTGTTGTACCCCTAAGAAAACCTCATCCAATATTTGTTGTTTCAGATTGAAATTGCCTTCTCCATCATTTTCATACCATATGAATCCGAAATTTCCAATTTCATAATCATCAGCAATAATATCAATATCTCCATCTTGATCTAAATCAGCTGAGGCTAGTGCAAATCCACCATCAATCTCGCCTGAAGAAATTTCATTACCAAATTCAAATTCAAATTTTCCATTATTCTTCAGCCAAATGATTTTCTGACTAGCACGAAGCACAAGGTCTAAATCATTATCATTATCAATATCAATAAGTTCGAAGTCCCTGAAGAAGCCATAGGTTCCATCAAGAATTTGAATTGAATCCGAAAAGCTTCCATTACCATCATTTTCATACCAAAACATATTCCTATACTCAAAATGAACAATGTCTCGATCTCCATCTTGATCTACATCTATGGCTCGAATCATTTTTCTGTAAGTTATTATAGGCAAAGTTGTACCAATTTTTTCTGATTGATGAGAAAAAACCTGTCCTTCGATTAAAGAAGTGAATAAAAAGAAAGCACTAAAGAATAAAAGCAGTCTTCTATGATACATGACAATATATTTTTGATGTTGTGGATTGATGTTTATTTGTAAGACAAATTTCTGTATTTTTTATATAAAATGCTACTATGTACACTGTAATCGAAATAATTTTTAACTTCAATATGGTTCACCCCCAATTATAACGTCCTGAATTTCAAGGGAACATGTTCCCTTGGGACAATCATAAAACTTAAACTAATTTAGATCACTGTGTGCTATATTTTTTAAGTAAAAAATATACAAGAACCATACTAAACTACAAATCGAGTAGCAAACCACTTGTCTACTACTCGATTTTATAAATTTTAACTCAGGGATTAATCCCTAAAGACTTCTACTTTTCGGATCACCTTTCCTTGTTCAAAATGAATTTGAAGAAAATAAATACCACTTGTTAAATGACTTACGTCTAGTTTTTTGTTGGCTGAATTAGTGGTGTTTAGTGGAATGTTTTGTCCTAATATATTATACAATTGTAAGGATTGAATCGCTAAATTTTCATGTTGAACATAAATATGCGTAGAAGCTGGATTTGGAAATACACCGAGTCCATTTAAGAGGGTTGGATCATTGGTACTAGCTGTAAATGCGATACTACTTGAAGGATTGCGAAGGGCTTTTTCTTCTTCTAAATGATTGATGGCTTTAATTTTTTGAACGTTCATTTCTAAAGTGCCAATCCCTGCTATATCATCAATGATACCTATAATGTATCCGATAACGCCTTCTCCAGAGATATCCGTTTGATTGGTACGAGAGATAGCAATTTCTATTTCTTGTTCATCTGGATTGTTTCGATTTAAAAATAGAACTTCGCCTCCACTTTCGCCAAACCAATTTGATTCATAAACGAATTCCAATTGATTGTTTTGAAAGGCATTTTCTGTAAAAGAGACCGTAAAAGCCACGCCATATAAATCATCTACAGGAATATCTAATGTTCCTAAACGAATAGGAATTTCTACGGTGCTACCAGGGGTAAAATCTATATCAATGGGGAAATCTACAAAGATTTGGGGGTCAAGATCAGTAGGATCAAGTGGGAAGTAGGGTTCTACTTCGCCATGCGTTAAATCATAGTTCATGGCAATGGCAGCTTTATCATCTTCATTTACTACACCATCTCCATTACAATCGGCATGTTTGTAATTGATCCCATTTTTAAACTCTTTATCCCAAGGGGCAGCAGGCATGGCATTCCATTCATTACTAAAATCGCCACGCTCAGGGCCATCTTGTCCAAAAGCGACTCCTAGATTCAGTACATCAAAATGATTGGCAACATTATCATAATCAATATCACCAGGCCAAACGTCGAATTCGATTTGTTCTTCTAATTCATAACATAAATTATCTAAGATAAATTCTTGTCCGCCTACTTGTAGATTATCAATAGTACCTTCAAACAATAGAGCACCTTCAATGACGCCATCATCTGAGGATATGATATTAGTTACTGTAATGCCAGGGGCAATGGTAGTAGGGAGTTCAGAAAAATCATTGACCACAATAGGAGTTGATCCATTTACACTGATATTTTCTTCTCCGCCACCATCCCAATAATCAAAACGTACACTCGTAACTGTTGAGTGATTCGCTGAAAAATCAAATTTAATGGTAGCGTTTGAAATCCATAAGGCATTTCCAATTTGGCTGTTAAAATTGATGAAGTTTTCATCTACAGCGTAGACTTGTCCGAAATCAGTACTTCCATCAAAATAGGTGAATTCTTGAAACGAACCTGTTACATCTCCATAGTCAATAATGATTTCTCCTTCTGCAGTATTGGCATCTGAAAAAATTTGATCGAGATCCAGAATTTCAAAACCTAAACAATTGGCTACATCTTCACAATTGGGCATATCAATTATGAGAGAAGCGGCACATTCCACATCAGGTTCATCATAAAGTTCGATTAAAACGCTACCTGCTGCATCATAGGGAATACCATCGAAGGTATAATAATCTTCATTTAGATTATGGATAAAGAAACCTTGTCCATTGATGATTACATTGACACCTACATCAGAAAGTCCTACCGACGTGAACGCTACATCTACACTAAATGTCCCATCATCTAAGCAGTTATAAGCAGAAGCTTCAATACTGGTAATATCACATTCTTCTTCACAATCAGGCTGTATGAACTCGATTTCTTTACAGCAATCTGGATTATCGTTAATACAAACCTTTACAATGTCATTACTAGTATTAGGACGTGGTGTAATACTGTCTATGGAGAGGGGCAATTGATCGAGTTCGAAGAAACCGACATATTCATTGTTAATCCACAGATCAAAGAAGTCATTAGTTGGATTTTGATAATCGAGGAAGAGATTAAAATTATAGGTGCCATCGTCATTACAGCCAAGCGATTCTACATGGATATTAGAAATTTCGCACACATCTTCACAATTCGGCATATCAATCGTGAGGGAAGCGGCACATTCCACATCAGGTTCATCAAACAGTTCGATTATAACGCTACCTGCTGCATCATAAGGAATACCATCAAAAGTATAAAATTCTTCATTTAGATTATGGATAAAGAAACCTTGTCCATTGATGATTACATTGACCCCAAATTCGGAAAGCCCTACTGATGTAAAGGCTAAATCTACACTAAATGTACCATCGGCTTGGCAATTGTAAGCCTCTGCTTCAATACTGGTAATATCACATTCTGTTTCACAATCAGGTTGTAAGAACTCGATTTCTTTACAGCAATCTGGATTATCATTGATACAAACTTTGATGTGGTCATAACCCGAATTGCTACGTGGGGTGATATTTTCAAAACTAAGTGGTAATTGATCTAAAGGAAAGAAATCCACAAATTCATTATTGATCCACAGATCAAAAAAGTCATTTCCAGCATTTTGATAATCGAGGAAGAGATTAAAATTATAGGTGCCATCGTCATTACAGCCAAGCGATTCTACATGGATATTAGAAATTTCGCACACATCTTCACAATTCGGCATATCAATCGTGAGGGAAGCGGCACATTCCACATCAGGTTCATCAAACAGTTCGATTATAACGCTACCTGCTGCATCATAAGGAATACCATCAAAAGTATAAAATTCTTCATTTAGATTATGGATAAAGAAACCTTGTCCATTGATGATTACATTGACCCCAAATTCGGAAAGCCCTACTGATGTAAAGGCTAAATCTACACTAAATGTACCATCGGCTTGGCAATTGTAAGCCTCTGCTTCAATACTGGTAATATCACATTCCACTTCACAAGCAGGTGGTACAAACTCAATTTCTTTACAACAGTTTGGGTTGTCGTTGATACAGACTTTTATATGGTCATAATCTGAATTGCTACGAGGTGTAATATTTTCTA
Source organism: Saprospiraceae bacterium (assembly GCA_020628645.1). Classification (GTDB taxonomy): domain Bacteria; phylum Bacteroidota; class Bacteroidia; order Chitinophagales; family Saprospiraceae; genus JAHDES01. The sequence goes on along the minus strand of JAHDES010000019.1, from coordinate 77,172 downwards.
AATTAAGTGGTAATTGATCTAAAGGAAAGAAATCAACAAATTCATTATTGATCCACAGATCAAAGAAGTCGTTGCTTGCATTTATATAATCAAGATTTAACACAAAATTGTAGGTTCCATCGTCATTACAATCGCCAAGGTCAATATTGATTTCATTTATGGAACAATCATTATTGTTACCACAATCGGGTGCGGTATAATCAAAAGTGAAGGAACAATCGGGAAAATGATTATCTTTTATCTCAAATTGATAAATGCTTCCATCAGCTGGCAATGCTCCTACCAAAGAGAAGGTATTGGAATAAAAATAACTGCCAAAGTTCACTCCATCAACAAAAACAGAATAGCCTTCATGACCTTCATTAAGATGAGAGACGGAGATATTGACACGGAATGTTCCATCATCGTAGCAAAAATGATTAACGGGCAAGGCGTTTATGATGGTACAATCGTTAGTGGGTGTACAAGGCTCATAGTTTTGCCAAAGGCTTGCGCTACAACTTCCTACTTCATCTTGTGCATAAATGGTCGTATAATTATTGTATACAATCGGTTCTACTGGACCAATAATGATCGGCAAATCTGCATATTTGTAAGTCGTTGGTGTAACAGGAAAGATATTTCCTAGATAGAGTTTGAATTCATCACTCTCATTTAGCGTATAGTCTAAATTTAATTGATAATACACTTGATCTCCTTCACAAATGATTTCTTCAATGATAATTTCATGAATCATATTACAATCGCAATCAGGGGCTAAGACCGTTGTTGAAACACAACAATCGGTGCCTGCTTGGCAAATGGTGATTTGATCCATAGATTGTGTTGAATTAGTAATTGGATAGTCAACGGGGTAGGTATCAAAAGAAGGAATGGGTTCTTGACTATAGAGTAATTCACCATTAGAATATAAATCAAAATAATCTCCTTCAAATTCATTTTCTAATACCAAAAAATTAAGATCATATACCCCAACATCGGAGCAGTTAAATGCCACTACTTCATACAAATTGAAATCACAATTTGTCAAAAAAGCACAATCTGGTGGTGTAAGTGAAAATTCAGCAAAACAAGAAAGATCGTCACTATCTTTTACAGCTATTGTTACTGTACCTGCTGGATTAATTTGTACATTTTCAAGGGTAACAAATGGATTAGGATAGTTGGGAAAAGAGGTATAAATTTGGTCATTGATGTAGACATCAAACCCATTATTATTTCCGTTGGCGATATTAAATTCAAGATCTACCTTAAACGTGCCATCTTCATTACAATCAATATACGCTTCAGCGAATAAATCACTAATAGCACATTGTGCATAATTATATTGAAAAGAAAAGCAAGCAATAAAAAAAGCGATAAAAAATACTAAAGTCCTCATTAAAAAAATTAATTTAGTTCATGGGAGATTGCTGGGAAGGGCAGCCTCCAAAAATAAACAATTTTGTTTACACGAATAGGGAAATGTGAGTTGGATTTAAGGGTGTTTTTCAGGATTGTCTTCCTTCTTAGAATAGGAGTGTTCTCTTCATACATTACAAAAATGCATCCTTTTAGGAGTAGAAGGAAAGACAAATATCTTATTTTTTTGAAATTTTTATAACATTGAAAGTTTATAAAGTTTTGATAATTAGTGATTTGTTTTTAGTTTTTATTGAAAATAATTGTATTTTTTTAGTTGGTTTTTTATCAAAAAATGTATAATAATCGTTTAATTCAGCTTTTATCGACTTTTTCAAAAAAAGAAATGACTCGATTTTGGGAATTTACCCATTCACCGTATTTCAATAAACATGAAGGAGTACGGTGCTTAGTTGATTATTTTCAGAAGATTTATCCCAAATTTACTTCCAAGAATTGCGAACGAAACTACATTCATAAAAAACTATTTCCAAAGCAAACTCATAATCAAAAAGAACTCGCGCTTTTGTTTACCTATAGCTTACGTTTGTTGGAGCAATTTTTAAGTATAGAAGCGTACAAAAAATCAAGTGGTGTACAAAAAATCAATACCCTTTCTGCGCTTCGTCAAAAACAACAGTATACTCATTATGAACGTATCTTGCAGCAATTAGAGGCGTATCTTGCAAGCATTCCTGAAAAAGATAATCGATTTTATCACTTGCAATATCAATTGGCAGCAGAAGTTAATTCCTATTATGCACATCGTTCGCTGCATCAAGTAGATGGTAGCATACAGCGTAAACAAGATAATTTGGATGCTTTTTATTTGAGTCAAAAACTCAAAGACGCTTGTGAAATGCAAATGCGCTCTAATATTTTGAAGGTGCAATATTCCTCTAATTTGCTAGATATAATTATTCAAGAAATAGAGCGAGATGAACCTCAATATCATTCATTCCCTGCCATTTTAGTGTATTATCGTATTTATCAAATGTTGGTGAGAGAAGAAGATTTATTTTACCAAGCGGTCTATCCCATTTTAGAAGAACATCAACACGTTTTTACTAAAGAAGAATTGGGTGATATTTATAATTATTTACAGCACTTTTGTTTGAATCAATACAACAAAGGGACAGCATCTTATCTAGAAGAAATATTTCGTTTATATAAAATTCAATTGAAAAATGACTTGCTTTTAGAAAATGAGATTCTCTCCGAATGGCATTATAAAAATATAGTAACCACTGCAGTGCGACTTGGAGAAACGGCTTGGGTGTATTCATTTATTGAAACCTATAAAACAAAATTACATCCTGATAGCAAAACGAATGCCTATAGTTTCAATTTAGCGTCGTATTATTACAGTATTGGTTCGTATGATGAGGTGCTCGAATTGCTATTAAAAGTAGAATACACCGACAATCGCTACACACAAGGCGTAAAAGCATTGCTGTTGCGCACCTATTATGATTTGGGAGAAGAGGAAGCCTTATTTTCTTTGATTGATAGTTTTCGGCAGTATATTTTACGCGATAAAAATAGTTCAGATGGACGTAAAGAAGGCTTCTTTAATTTATTGCGTTTCACAAAACGGGCTTTTCAAATCAAAATGAATTTGCCGTATCAAAACAAAGAAAAATCAAGTGTCGCATTCCAAAAATTACAAAAGAATATTACATCCTCCACGACCATTTTTAATCGTTCGTGGTTATTGGAAAAAATGATGGAAATAGAAGAAAAGATTTAAAAATAGGACAATATTTAGCCCTTCCAAATATAGAAAATATGAACCTAGAAGCAGAATTGACTAATCCAACAGGTACAAAAGACCTTATTTTAAATGATTTATTTGTAGAAATGTATGTGCCAATAAAGGATTAATCAACAGGCTTATTATATTTACTATCAAAATCAAAATAGGAGAACCAAACAACATGCAGAAAGTAAAAATTTTAAGTATTGACGGAGGAGGAATTCGAGGTATTATTGCGGTAAAAATTTTGAAAGAAGTAGAACGTCTTTGTGGAGGAAAAATCCATGATATATTTGATCTGGTAGCAGGTACATCCACGGGTGGTTTGATTGCTGCGGGTCTTACCCTTGGCAAAGATGGTAAACCCATGTATAGCCTTGATGAGATTGAAGCTGTGTATCGAGATCATCGAGCGACTATTTTTCCACCTAAAAATTGGATTGAACGGAATATTACCAGTTGGTTTTCCCCAGGATATGATGTTGATGGTTTGGAGTCTGTACTGACTAATTTACTGGGAGAGCATCGCTTATCGGATTGTATCAAGCCCGTATTGATTTCGGCTTATGATATTCAAAATGATTCACCTGTTTTCTTCAAAACGCGCCACTGGATTGAAGAACGTGAAGAAAATCCAACTATAGAATATACGAATTCTATTAATGCCCGACTCTTTGATGTTTGTCGTGCTACTTCTGCGGGGCCTACATATTTTGAACCTCATAAGTTTACGCATTATGGAAAAGATAAAGAGACTAGGAAGAAAGTACCTAAAGAAATCACTTGTATTGATGGAGGTGTTTTTGTGAATAATCCTTCCCTTTCTGCTGTTGCTGAGATTTTGAAGCACAAAATTTATTATTGCGGCTATGGAGACATCGATATAGATAACATCTACTTATTGTCAATCGGTACAGGAAGTACGAGTAAATCTATTTCGCTTTCCAGTGCCAGTACTTGGGGGGCAATTAATTGGGTACGTCCATTAATTGATATTATGATGAATGGCGTAAATCGAGCCACAGATTATAAAACAGCTCAGATTTTAAGAAGAAATCATTATCTTAGATTAGATGCTGAACTAGAAGCGAAATTTGCCCAAATGGATGACGCGAGTGAAGCAACTTATAACGTATGGTTGGATACTGCTGATAAAATTATAAAAGAACAACATGATGATTTAAAGCGTTTTGTAGATGCTATTTGCTAATTCTACCAATAAAAAAGCGGTATTGTATCTTATCATACAATACCGCAGATCAATGAAAAAACTTCCACTGCTCTATCTAGAATAGATAGAACAATTTATGACTGCTTGAACGTTACTCTTACATAAAAGGGCTCATTTTTGGAGACGCCTTTTGTTTTAATATTTTTATAGTTTAGACGATCCTTAACGACTTTGTCTAGACCTCTAGTTTCAGTATTTACATCTAAAACAACGAGTTCATTTTTACTGGTAACAATGAAGGATACTTTGGCAGATCCTTCTAATTCTACAAAATCAGCATTGTTTTGAATCAGGTTAATCACTTCTTTACGGAGTTCATTTTTAGCCGTTGGATCAGTTTCTGGGCTAGTGTTGGCTAGGGCTGTAGAGGCACTTAGGCATAGCACGATTAGTGCAAATGCAAGGCTTTGCAATCTTGTTCTCATTTTAAAAAGATTTAAGAATTAAACAATCGGGTTTTAAGGCCAAGAAAAGCAATTTAAACGATTACTTTTATTGACAAATAAATAATGTAAACTTTTTCGTATAAGTGATTAGTTGATGTGTACGAAATTGATTTGTAATATATTGAGATGTGTCTCTTTGAATGTTACATCTTTATAGACAAGCATGTTTCTAAAGACGTTGCGTCTTGAAATGTTAAGATGTGTTAAAATGTGTTAAGACAAGATGAGTGCTGTATATTTATAGATAAATCACTCTTTTTAAACGATCAAAAACAAGCCTTTTTATGCAACTACAATTTGATCCATCTCATTTTCCTATCCACACCAAACGATTGCTTTTACGACCAGTAAATTTAGAAGATCAAACCGCTTTTTTCAAAATGGATAGTAATCCAAATGTACTCCGTTATTTAAAAATGACTCCTTTAAAAACACTAAAAGATAGTTATCAAGATATTTTACACATTCAAAAACAATATGCCGATTTAGGAACAGGTCGCTTGGCGATTGAACTAAAAGAAACGGGGGAATGTATTGGTTGGGCAGGTTTAAAATATATCGTTGATCCTATAAATGAACATACGGATTATTTGGATTTAGGCTATCGCTTACAAGAAGAGCATTGGGGCAAAGGTTATGGTACAGAAGCAGCCCTTGCTAGTTTACAATATGGTTTTGATGTGCTAAATGCCCCCGTGATACGAGCTTGTTGTCAAGTGGAACATCAAGTTTCTCGTCGAATTTTGGAAAATATCGGCTTAAGATGCTTAGATACCTTTATGTTTTATGGCAATCTACATTATTGGTTGGAATTAAAAAAAGAGGACTATGGAAGGGAACTTTGAGTTATTCTAAAAGGTTATTTTAGTAATAAGTTTAATAGCAAAAAGGTACGAAGACATGCGTTTAAAATTAGCTACTCTAATTCTATGTGTTTTTAGCTTCTCCAATTTAGTTTTTGGGATTGGAGGAAACTATATTTCTACAAATGGTATTTTGCTTTTTCAATTTGATCAACTATCAAAAACACTCCAAATAAAAAGCTTTAGCCAAAATGAACTTGATGTATATAACTACTCAATAAAAGGAGAAGAATTATTAATAGAAAAGGAGGACGCCATAATAGTTTATACGATAATTGAACAGAATAACGATATTTTAAGTCTACAAGAAAAAGGTCTTCCATCCATCTTACATTTATATCAGATTGACTTAAATTTAAACACGACGGATTTTGAAAATTATCTCATTAATAATACGGTGACGCTTTTAAATAATGACATCCCTGAAAAGATTGGAGTTTTTCTAAATACAAAAGAGATACTGATAATAAAGGATCGAATAGTTACTACCTCAAAAGAGTGGAATACGTTTAGTGAAAATGGGATGAGGATTTTGAAAATAGAGAATGTACATTTTGTTATTCTGAAAAAAACGGAGCAGGGTTTTCAACTAGGTTCTTTAGATAATCATTTAAGAAGTGGTTTTGCTCTTTCAGAATTAATCCTAAAAAAAGAAACTAAATTAGATGATTCAATGTTTGGTGATTGGTGTGCTCAACTTATTGTAAAAAACGATGAAAGCACTAATGTTCTAGATTATCAATTATCAATAAAATCGAATCAAAAAGCTATACTTCATAGAAAAGATTGGTATCATGCGCCTTCTACAACTAAATTAGAAATTATATTTAGTACCAAAACTGGAATCATTTATGCCATAGACGAATATGGAATGGAATATTGTTGCCAATTTGTGACTAAAGAAGTGTTTTCCGAAATTCAAAATCAGTGGAATTTAAAAGACTATATTTCCAGTCATCGTCTAAATTATGACGAAAAATTAATGGAGTATTTGTATAGATGTGATTAACTTTTTCATTTTTATAAAGCTTTATTTACCTTTGACCTTAGTAAAATATCTTTTGATATAGCTACTATCAAACCTTGACATCATGGCAAAAGAAACGAAACGGCAACGACAGGTCGCAGAAATTATCAAGCGGCACTTTAGTATGTTGTTGCAACAAGAAGGAGGACTCATTTATGGGCATGAAGTATTGGTGACCGTCACGGAAGTCAAGGTCTCGCCCGATTTGAATCTCGCAAAAGTCTACCTCAGTGTTTATAATACTGAAAATAAGCAAGCTGTCATTCTCCAGATGGAAGAACAACGCTATCACCTTCAAAATGTGTTCTATCAGCGTATCCGTAAGCAGATACGTCGTGTTCCTGAACTAAATTATTATTTAGATGATACCTTAGATGAAATGTATCGCCTACGCGATTTGTTTGATCGTTTGGAGGGAGATAATCAGATGGGATAAAGTAACGTAAGTAATTGGGGCGAAATAAATTTAAGGAATTAAATTTAGGCTCTTATTAAGAATCAGGTGGAAAATTAAACAAAGCTCTAAAAACTACCTGAAAAGGGTGAAAATCTATTGATTTCATCAAATTTAGAGCCATTTTTAACGCTAAAATTAGCATCCACCTAGTTGTTTATATGAGCCTAAATTTATTTGCTCCCCGTTCCTATGGCATTTGTAATTGACTCAAATCAAACTCAAAGCCTTGCATTACATCTTCTCCATTTAATGTTTGGTCAAATCCTTTTTTGATTTCTATCGAGCCGTCTGCTCTATAGATCAACACTTGTTTATTGTGGGTATCAATTAACCAACCCAATTGGATACCATTTTCGACCCATTCTTCCATTTTGGCTTTTAACATTTTCAAAGAATCAGAAGCAGATCGAATTTCTACAATAAAATTAGGGACAACAGGAGGAAATTTCTTTTTTTGTTCAGTCGTTACTTTTGACCATCGAGCTTCACTAATCCAGCACGCATCAGGAGAACGCATCGCACCATTTGGCATTAAAAAACCTGTAGCAGAGCTAAAGGAGATTCCTCCATTTTTTCGTCTCCAAATATTTATTTCTGTAAGTACTTCAAGTTCATTGAATCCAGCCTCTCCATTTACTGGTATCATAAAGATATTATTTGAGGTGAAAAATGAAATTTATACCTATTAAATTCAACTTCAATTTCAAAACTAAATTAGAATTGAGGTTGCGGTTGATTTTGGGCTTATAGTTTAATATTATTTTATCATCAAGTCAATATATCTTTTCTGATCGTATCTACCCGATCAATTTTTCATACGATAGCATTACTTCCATTCCTTTTGCTTGAAAATAGGTTTTGGTATCTGCTTTAGAGCGGTCACTTGTCGCCAATATAAAATCTCCTCCCCAAGCACCCAGTGATTTAATACTACCCCAATAATCCGAAAAATGAAGTGATTTTGCAGTAGGAAGTTTCAAAGCTTTTGAGATGAGTTGTTCATGTTCTTCTAATAATTGAGCAAAGGTTTTTAAGTCATTTGCTGCTGCAATATTTTTCGTAAGGGTATCAATTTTGGAGATGTATTTTTCTGGTTTTTTGACTACTTCTTGATAATGCGCAATACCAGAACGACTATTTTGTTTTTTACCTAAATAAACAAAATAGAGTTGATCTTTAAAAGAAGGATTAAAATTAGCCGTTTCCCAAGTCGGCTGTTTATCTTGAAGTTGATAAAAAATAGCTTGTTCTTCTCCCGCGCAAGCGAGGTCATATCCAGAGCCTTTAAAAGTTTCTTTCAGTAACGCAAAAGGATCAATATTCGCCCATTTTGCAATGGTATAAATTAAGGTAGAACTTGAGCCCAAGCCCCATGCTCTGGGAAAATCCAATTCTGTTGTAACCTTAGTAATTTGATCTTGTGCGATAAAAGGGCGTAATTCACTGGCAGCTCGAAGGATCGTTTGCAAAGCAATGGCTGTAGATTTATCGGTGCTTTCCACTACATGGAAATTATTCGTGCTTAGATGTGCTGAAAACCATGAATCTCCTTTTTCGTTTAAGGCATTCCAAATTAATAAACTTTTATCTTCAAAATGACTGGCTTCTACATGGAGTTGTTGTCCTAATTTAGCAGGTAAAGCTAATGCTTTTGCTCCATCTAGAACAAAGTATTCTCCTGTCAGTAATAATTTTCCTCTGCCAAAGTATATTTGCTGATCTGTCATTGTTTGTTTATCGTTTAGCTCATGCGAATACGCAATTTTTTCTCAAAATTTCGTGTAAAGGTGCATATTTTTAACGAGAAAATTAACTAAAAAATGATGCCGAACTGTACCTTTGTTGGAATAAAATCAATCATTCATTTTAAAAAATATCAAATGTATAGAAATAATTTATTCCTTGTCCTGCTACTCTCCCTTTTAATTGGCGCATGTGCAAGCGAAACCAGTACGGAGGGGACTACAGCAACCGAAGAAACAACTTCTGCTAATATGGAAAAGTTTGGTGAAGCGATCACAGCAGATGGAGCTGTTGCCTACGGTGATATGTTAGCCAAAATGGGCGACACTGATTCTTTAGCCATTAAGGTAAAAGGAAAAGTAGAAAGCGTATGCAAAGTAAAAGGTTGTTGGATGAATGTGGTTTCAGACGATCCGAATCAAGAAGCAATGTTTGTTCAATTTAAAGATTATGGCTTTTTTATGCCTTTAGATTGTGAAGGAAAAACGGTGGTTATGGATGGCTATGCGTATCGAGATGTGACTTCTGTAGAAGACCTAAAACATTTTGCTGAGGATGAAGGAAAATCACAAGAAGAAATTGATGCCATCACCGAACCTGTAGAAGAATTGAAATTTCTAGCGCATGGCGTTGTAATGACGGATTAAGAAACTTGAACCACATAAGGCTATAAAAACTACTTTTGTTGTCTTTTGTGCCTTATGTGGTTCATAATCTTACCTCCTCATCCGCGCTTGCATCATCTCCTTATAGGTCATATAATCAATCTTGCTGGGCGAACTAATCACAAATATTTCTCCAGCTTCTTCACTTACAATATCCAAGGTATTCGCATCATTTATGACGATATAATCGTCTTGTACTACTTGTTCCCCATTAATACAAGGATTCCCTTTGAGCACATAAATAGAATATATTTGCCCTTTAGCAATATCCATAGATTGTTTGGAGGAGGTAAATTTTATTCGTTCTATCTCAATTTCAGGAGTATCCAATTGAAAAGGGGAATTAGCACCAATATAGGTCGTTATCGTCCAATCGTCGATCTGTTTTACTGGAAATCGATCTAAGGTATAATCATCATACGAAGCTTCTTGTTGCAAGGTCTTATTCAAATTTGGATCGAGCCAAATCTGGAACATCGCACTATCTTTTGCCATAAATTCAGAATGACTAATGCCGTTTCCAGCTCGAATGATTTGTGCATCTCCTTTTTTCAAAGGACGCCATTCTTCCAGTTTAGTATCAAAATGACGAATTTCTCCTTTTAAAACAAAAGACATAATTTCAAAACCTTGATGTGGATGCAGCCCTATGGTACTATCTTCTTTTGCTTCTGCATACGCCCAATAAAAGAGATTAGAATAAGGCTGTAGTGTACCACCATCTTGCGGAAATCCGATGGGCTTGTTTTCTATAATTTGCCCACCATTGAATGCACCATAGGCTTGTTGATCTTTAGAAACGACTTGAATTTTCATAATCTGGTTTTTTAAACGAAAAGTATGTATGAACTAATCTAATACCCAAATTTGTTAATTGGAGAAGTTTCTTAACTTCTCCAAAAGATATCAAGCGAGTTTCCTAACTCGCAAAATCAAACTTAGACTATACTTTTAAATAAGATAAAAAGCGAGTATGAATCACTGTCCATACTCGCTTTTAATAACAAATGAAACGGAAAATGGTTATCCCATTTCTGCCACTACTTCTGTTACTTCGGGTACCATACGTTGAAGCATTCCTTCGATTCCAGATTTTAAAGTAACCGTAGAAGAAGGGCATCCACTACAACTTCCTTGCATGATAACGGTTACAACTCCTTTGTTAAAAGATTTGAATTCTATATTTCCACCATCCATTTCAACTGCTGGGCGAACATAAGTCTCAATTAAATCTTTGATGCGTTTGACGATTTCGACTTCATCTTCGGTATATTCATAGCTAGCACCACGTTCTGCTTCAAGTGCAGCCATTGCATCTGCAAAGCCATCTGTTACGACTTCTTTGCCTTCTTCGATATAATTTTTAATAAAATCTTTCAACTTTAGCATGATGTCTTCCCATGCATAATTGAATTCTTTCGTTACCGTCACGAAGTTATTGCACACATAAACCCCTTTTACATAAGGTAAATCAAATAAGGCTGTTGCAATAGGCGACCATTCTCGCGCCAATTCTTCATCTCGGAAGTCAGCTGTACCTTTATAAAGCATACGATTAGTAACAAACTTTAAGGTCTCAGGATTAGGCGTTTGTTCGGTGTATAATAAAACTGGACTCTTAGTGGTTGGAGTATCCATATGATATTGATTTTAATTTTTTACAAAGATAAGGGTTTTGACTTCATTCTTGTGTAAAAATTAGTTCAAACCGTATTATTAATCAAAACAGCAACGACATTTATTTAGTTGTGATAAACTATAAATTTTGAAAATTATATAAAAAATCATATATTTACGTAACTGGTTACTTAAAATTATGGATTATGTTTGAAAAAATAGGCAAAGTCGCTCTAGGTAGCCGAATGCGTATCTTGAGTGACCGTATTATGGATGATGCACAACGCATTTATGATTTATATGAAAATGAACTCAAACCCAAGTGGTTTCCTGTATTTTATGTGCTGACTAATAGTAATACTTGTTCGATTATGGCTATTGCTGAGGAGATTGGACAGACGCACCCTGCCATTATTAAAACGGTTCGGGAGATGCAAAAAGCAGGAATTGTTTATGATGCAAAAGATGAGCAAGATGGTCGGAAAACAAATATTTTCCTGACTGAAAAAGGGAAACGAATGGCAGAACAAATGAAGGAGCAATTCCTAGATGTAGAACAAGCCGTAGAAGTGGTACTCGCTAATACTCAGCATAATATTTGGAAAGCCATGGATGAACTAGATTATTGGTTAGATCAACGTTCCATGTATCAACGCGTAAGAGATGAAAAAAAGAAACGAGAAGCGCAGTATGTTGCCATTATACCTTATGAAGAAAAGCATGCCCTTGACTTTAAACGCCTTAATGAAGAATGGATTCGCAAATATTTTGTCATGGAAGCAGCCGATTATGCCGCTCTCGATCATCCTGATGAATACATTCTCCAAAAAGGAGGACATATTTTAGTGGCTACTTATAAAGATGAAGTGGTAGGAATTTGTGCACTCATTAAAATGGATCATCCCGAATATGATTATGAATTGGCAAAAATGGCAGTTTCTCCAAAGGCACATGGAAAAGGCATTGGCTATATTTTAGGAAAAGCGGTTTTGGAGAAAGCAAAAGCACTAGGCGGAAAAAAGGTATATTTAGAAAGTAATACCATCCTCGTGCCAGCCATTAGTTTATACCGAAAACTGGGTTTTGAAAAAGTAGTAGGCAATCCTTCTCCCTATGAACGAAGTAATATTCAAATGGTAGTGGAGGTGTAGACAAATAGGTATTACTTTCAAAGTTTCAATACTAATTGCTATACTTCACTTCTTTACAGGAATCGGCGATCCATGTGGATCAGTCGTTGGATAACCAAGTGCTTGGTCCATTTCATCGAGCATTTCATCGGTGAGAAGGTGTTCATACTTTTCAGCATCTTCATGGATTTGTTCGCTGGTGAGTCCAATTTGATTTACTAGATAGGTTTCCCAAAGGCGATGCGCGCGTACTAGTTTATTTGCTTCTGTAATGCCTAAATCAGTAAGTTGGAGCAGATTGGTAGAATATTGAATTAAGCCTTTGTTTTTGAGGCGTTGTAATTGTTGTTGTAAAATGGAGCGATTAAACCCAAGACGATCAAATAGACTATCTACAGTAAGATTTCCTTTTTGATGTAATTTCAAGGCTTGTTTAAGGGTATCTTCAAATTGAATTTTTCGCTGTAAACGAATTCGCCTAAAATATTTGAAAACTAGTCCTTTTTTCGGAGAAAATAATACCACCATTAAATACGTAAAAGCAGCTACAATAGCAATGGCAGGCCCTGGTGTCGTATCAAAAATAAAGGAGATCATTAATCCCAAAATACAATCCAAAACTCCAATTACACCAGATATAACAATTACTTCTTTCAGTTTATCAGATAAAAGAAGCGCTGTAGCGGCAGGCGTAATTAGCATCGCAACGACTAAAATAACCCCCACCGTTCCAATCGACGCTACTACTGCAAAAGACAACAATAACATCAGGAAATAATGAAAAGTTCGTACGGAAATTCCCATCGTTTCTGCAATGACAGGCTGAAAAGTAATCGTAAATAAATAACGATAAAATACCACAATACTTACTAACACATACACCATTACTCCTGCTGTAAGATAAATATCTTCATTTGATACACCCAACACATTTCCAAATAGAAAATCTTTCAAATCCAAATGTACTCCTCCAGAACGACTAATTGCTGAGATAGCAATCACGCCGATAGAAAACATCGTAGTATAAACAATCCCAATCGCAGCATCATTTTTGGTTTTGACATTGTGTTGAATCCACGTAATCCCTCCTGCCGTAATTAAACCTGCAATTACCGATCCTGTAAAAAAACTAATGGTACTATACCCAAAAATAATATACGCAAATACCACCCCCGGTAAGATAGAATGAGAAAGAGCATCACCAATGAGTGACATATTTCGCAATACAATAAATACACCCAATGTACCACACATTAAACCCACCATCGAGGAGGCTATTAATGCTTTTTGAACCCAAGCGTATTGTAACAATTCAATAAAACTTTCCATAGTATTCTAATTTCAAAATCGTCAAAACCTGTTTTCCTACACAAATATAAATGGTTTTTATGAAATTCAAAAAATATTTTTAGATTGATCTAAAAATTGAATGATAAAAACTTACGTATTGATAAAAAAGCGTGAAAGACAGACCATTTTACTTGACCATTTCGCTCAAAATACCTTCTTTCATAGCAAAAGAAGAGACGTCGATCTGCTGAATACTTGCTTTTTGAATAATGAAATCAATTAGGATAATTGCCACAACAATTAATTGTGCACGCGAATCTGGAATGTCCGTTCGAGCCAGGCGTTCCTTTTGGGTAGATTGAATAATGGATTGATATAAAGTTGGAAATTTAGCAGTAGGTACAATAGAGTGATAGTCCGAAAATTGTTCTTTAGCTAAGATATTTTCGATGACATCAAATGTGCCAGACGCTCCAATGAGATTGAAAATAGAATAAGTAGCTAAGGCTTTCAATAAGGGGGCAGTAATATCGCTTAAATGGGTATGAATTTGAGTGATTTCCTCATTAAGAATGGGATCATTTTTATGAAATTGATGATGCAAAACTGCTACACCAATTGGAAAACTTTGTGCCCATTGTACCCCACTTTTATTTGCAATGATAAACTCGACACTTCCGCCTCCAATATCCATAATGAGGCTGTTTTGCTCGTCAAAAGGTACGACTTGCTGTACTCCTTTATAAATCAATTGCGCTTCTTGATCTCCTGAAATAATATTGATGGAAATACCCGTTTGTTCCTGAGCAGCTTTTTGAAATTCTGCACTATTACTAGCCGTTCGGAGGGCGGCTGTACCAAAGGCATTGACCGCTTTTACTTCATGCTGATCAAGAATTTTACGAAAATGAGCAAGTGCATCTAAGCCTCTTTGGAAGGGAGTTTCCCCTATGGTTTGAATACCATTTTCGGCGAGTTGAACAAAAATACGTTCTCGATAGATATACTCAAAACCATCTTTACTATAATTAGCAATAAGAAGATGAAAGGTATTTGTTCCTAAATCAATGACAGCATATCGATCAGGCATAAAAAATCAATGTAAGAAAATGATATATTATTGAAATAAGTGACTATTGAGCACCAGGTGCCATATTTTGAGCACGTTGGAAGATGTTGTTGAAATACGCAACACCTTGATCCGTTAATATATGCCCTGCAATAGGTTTATTTTTTTCTAAAAAGACTAGATAAGTACAACCTTCCTGAAAATATAAATCTGCCTCTGCATAATTTTCTCCTTTGACTTGATAAAATACACGACCTATTGCTTTACAATTTGGATTTAAAGTAGCAGTAGTTGGAGAAATCATGTTTAACATAGATCGAATACTTTCTTGCGTATTTTGACTAATACTAAAATTGGTACTATAAAATACATAATCAATATAGTCGCAATTGTTAAACAAATACATCATTTCTTCTTGGCTCATTGAAGGAAGAGGAGTACCTGTAGGAGCAGCTTTTGGCGTAGGAACTGCTGTGCTTGTTGTAGTTGAAGTAGTAGAAGATGCACTTGGTTCACAAGCGATGAAACTGAACAAAAGAAAGCAAAGAATAGGGTAGAAATATTTCATGTGTTTAATTTTCAAATAAATAAGATGTGATTTTTATATCAGTTTCAATACCAGAATATTAAAATTGATAAACCCCTTGAAACGACAGAAAATGACTTAATAAAGAATTTGCGTTGATATTAGGGTTTTTACGATTATTAAATAAAAGTGTTATCGAACGATTGTAGCGAAAACCAAGCGAAAAATTACGATTGAAATAATAATTGATCCCTGCTATCCAACTAATATCATTTTGATTAAATTCATTGGCTAATTCATCTATGGCTAAATCTTGAATTTTCGTACTCAACAAACGTCCATAAGACAGCCCCGCATGCACCTGCAAACGGTAATAATCATCGACTAACCAATCTTTATAATGATAAGCAACAGGAACGGCGACATAATTGAGATGAATTTTAATTCGTTCGGTGAAATCATCTGGATTCAGTTCGTTTTGACTTCCTCTTTGACTAAACAATAACCCCATACTAATTTCACTTTTCTCATTCAAGATCGTTATCCCTCGAATTCCTCCTTGCAGGCCAAGTTTATTATAACCAGCATACAGATCGCCATCAATTTGAGCAGCATTCACTCCTAAGACTAATGCCGCACCAAATCGTTGTTGTTGATCTTGCGCAGCAAGATGTAAATTGAATAATATACCGATAAAGAGGAGGTAAATTCTCATAATACAATCTATTTAAAAAACAATAGTGGAGGATATCCCAAAACCAATTGCCATAGTATACAAATACCTGCTAATACTGCATACAACCAAGAACGGACAAAGCCACGCACTTTTTTACGATCAAAATTGAATCCAAGCTTTTCTAAAAGATAAGCATAAAAAGTATCATCACCATCATCATCTAGATTATGTCCTTCGTTCATTAGGCATCTTCCAAAAAAGAAAAATTGAAGCAACACAATGGAATAGGCAATCAACATTAAATACCAACTAAATAAAAATGGACCTACCAATGAAGTCATGGTTAAAATTAAATGTAACCAAAATACAGGATTTACTTTTGAAGCAATATTCGTCATACCATATCATATTTAAAGTACAAAGGTACAAAAGCCCACGAAAAAGCGCACGTCTATGCGAATTATTCGCTAATTTTACATTGTTTATAATAACAATAACGTTTATCATTATGTTGAATTTCACCAAACATAACCTAAAAAAAATAGAAGAACTATTTGAGGAGATCGGCTATCAAGTTCGTTATGAAAAAGGAAACTTCCAATCAGGTTATTGTATGGTAGAAGCTCGAAAAATCGTAGTTATCAATAAATTTTATGATACCGAAGCTCGGATCAATGTACTTTTAGATATTATTTTCAAGCTTGATCTTCTAGATGTGGAACTCTCCGAAAAAAATGCAAAATTCCTCAAACAACTAAAGAAAATTGAGGCGTAAATGATGCCCAAATCACCTCAAAATAAGTCTAATTCTTCTATTAAAATTACCATATTAGGAACTGGTACTTCGCAAGGTGTTCCAGTCATTGGTTGTGATTGCCCCGTCTGTTTATCCAATAATCCCAAAGATAAACGATTGCGTACGTCTCTTTTAGTACAATCTCAACAAACGACAGTTATCATAGATACGGGGCCTGATTTTCGACAACAGCTCCTTCGTACTAATGTTAATGACATTGATGCCATTATTTTAACGCATGAACATAATGACCACATTATTGGTATAGACGATGTTCGCCCCATTAATTTTCGACACGGAAAAGATATTCCCGTCTATGCAGTGGAGCGCGTACAGAAAGATTTGAGGCATCGATTTGAATATATTTTTGCAAAAAAGCCCTATCCCGGTGCACCTCGTTTATCGCTTCAAACTATTGATAAAACGAAACCTTTTCAAGTTGGAGATATAGCCTTTATTCCGATTGAAAGTTGGCATGGAAGGCTATCGGTTTTAGGATTTCGTATTGGAAATTTTGCCTATCTAACAGATGTGAAATATTTTGAAGCCAAGGAATTTGAAAAATTAGATGGCGTACAACAACTCATTATTTCTGCTTTACACGAGAATGAACATCATTCGCATTTAAATGTACAAGATGCGATTCATTTTATACAAAAAATAAATCCTCAAGAAGCTTATATTACCCACATGAGTCATCGAATGGGCTTACATGATGAAGTGAATGCTATTTTACCACCAAACATTCAATTGGCTTTTGATGAGCAAGAAATTTTACTAACTTTTCAAGTTTAACTAACTTGGAAAGTACAATGTAATCTAACTTAGTTTAAGTTTTATGATTGCCCCAAGGGAACATGTTCCCTTGAAATTCAGGACGTTATAATAGGTATAGACCATATTGAAGTTGAAAATTATTTCGATTACGGTGTATTAAGTTTATATTTTAAAAAAAACTTAACAATTCGGCTTGTAACAAATGAAAATAAAATCAGTCTTTCTTAAAAAACTTCCGATGAAAAATCAATTCTACATTTACACGAGTATTCTTCTTTTCTTTTTAGTTACTAATCTTCAAGCACAAGACGTTTTTACCAAAACCTATACACCATCAGCACTTCAGGCTGACTTTCAATTATTCAAAGATAATCTGCTTAATGCCCATCCTGCCCTCGATGCCTATTATCCAATAGATTCTTTGCATCAAGCTTTAGATCAAGTAGAGACACAATTAGACCAACCCTTAAGCAGTATAGAATTTTATCGTTTGCTCACGCCCTTAAATAAATACATTGCCAATGGGCATTCTAATTTCAAACCATCCGATGCTTTTATTAAAGGAATTGGAGAAGGGAAACCACGCTTTCCGTTTAATGTCTATTGGGATCGAGACAGCTTGTTTGTTACGCAGAATCTTTCACAAGATACCAGTATCCAAGTAGGCGATCGAATTTTATCCGTTAATGGACGAACTGCAAAAGACTTGATCCACTTTTTTGCGAGTCAACAAGAACGAGATGGATTTAATACTAGTTTACCTATAGAAGCCGCTTATGAATCCTTTCATACCTACTATGCCTTTTTTATTGGTTTGCCCGAAACTTTTGAGTTAGAATTTAAAACGATAAATGGATCATTCATCAAGAAAACGATAAAGGGACAATCCTTAACACAGCAAAAAGAAGCTCGTTTAAAACGTTATGGACCTCGCCCTAAATCTTGGTGGGCTTCAAAAACACCTGCTTACACCCTCGATTTTGAAGGAGAAACAGCTATTATGAAACTCCGTATTTTTGCGAAGAAATATATCAAGAAAACGGGTGTTAACTATAAAGAATTTTTCAAATCCTCCTTTGAAGAATTG
The DNA here is from genome assembly GCA_020628645.1 of Saprospiraceae bacterium. GTDB lineage: Bacteria > Bacteroidota > Bacteroidia > Chitinophagales > Saprospiraceae > JAHDES01. Next base: position 58,615 of record JAHDES010000019.1, on the reverse strand, counting down.
GCTCGTCGTAATACTCAAGATCTCATCATTGATCTTCGAGATAATGGTGGAGGAGACTTTGAACCTACGATTGAATTATTAGCCTATTTATACGACCAATCTTTTGATTTCTATACCGAAATGTCTACTGTCGTTAACAAAATTCCCAACCCAAAACACTACGAAGAATTTCCAGGCATTGGTAATATCTATGTAGGTATAGCAGTCAAAAAAGAGGGCGATCAGTATAACGTCAAACAACTGAAACGTACCCTTGATTGTGCACCTTTAAATCCACGTTTTAAAGGGCAGGTGTATGTCTTAACAAATCCTTCTTCTTATTCAGCTACAGGCGAAATGAGTGGCGTACTAAAATCGTATACAAACGCTATTTTTATAGGAGAAGAAGCAGGTGGCAATCCCGTCCAAAACACCAGTGGTATGATGTTGCCGCTTGTTTTACCTAATACTGGTGTGAAATTCCAGATGTCTTTTGTGTTATTTGTTACCAATGTCACTTTTGAGAATACAGGTTATGGTATTCTACCTGATTATCCACGTCGTCCAAGTTTTGAAGAACATATTAGTGGTGAAGATGTAGTATTGAAATATGCCCTTGAACTAGCCCAAAAAAAGTAGCACAGACATTCTTGTCAAAGATGATAGAATATATTATTTCTCACAATTGAACTTTTTAAGTTGATCTAACTTTGAAAGTTCAATTTAATTAACCATCTGTATACCATTAGACATGCAATCGTTAAAAACAGGCATCATACTTGATACCTTACGGTAAATTCTGTATTTTTGAAAAAATCTGAAAGATACATTCTTCGCTCTATAAACAAATCAAAAAATATTTTTTTGCGTTAATTGTAATAAAGATTATTATATATTGAATCTTTTATTATCTTTGTGTTAATGTAAAAAGTACACTAACTGTTTTTTTTGGATAGTGTACAATTCTAGAAAACAATCTAACAATCACCATCGACTTACCCATTTTGATAGGAATGAGTTATTCCAACTCTTAGCTATATATTTTCAACTACTATCGAGCAAACAAAATCATTTTCAAATAATGCTTCTATTTTCCAATAGCGGATACATAGAGTCTGTTATATTCAACATTCAAATAACAATTAACCGTTTTAACATGAAGAAAAATTTACTTTTTTTAGCAGCACTTTTTTGCTGTTTACAACTTTCTGCCCAAACTACAATTTATGATTGGGAAGCCCCTGCTACCTCAGTAGAATACAAATATTTCGGAAACGTTGATCTTAGTGATAGCGTTGTACCTGTCATTGCTAATCCTAATGCTTCTGGTATTAATACATCTGCCAATGTTTTAGAATATACTAAGCGAGCTGGATCAGAAGTATGGGCTGGTGCTTATGCTGACCCAGGGCCTACAGTGGATGTTTCTAGTGGTGAACAAGTATGTATCAAAGTTCATTTCGATCATATCGGAAATGTTGCACTCAAACTAGAAAACTCTACTACAGGGGGCGATGATTGGATCCTTACAAAGGCAAATACAACTACAGGTGCATGGGAGGAAATCTGCTATGATACTAGCCTTCCTTCTATTGAAGCTCCTTTCACTGCAGCAGCAGGAAACGTATATACTGGATTGGTATTCTTTGTAGACTTTGGTGTAGTAGGAGCAGATCAAGTTACTTATCTTGATGATTTTACCGTACAAGCTGGTTCTGGTGGTGGAACAGCAGATTTGACTCTTTCTGTAGATATGAATGAATATGGAGATGCATTTACTCAGCCTTATGTAAGTGGTGCATTTAATGATTGGTCTGGTGATGCAAATCCAATGGAAGATCCTGATATGGATGGCGTTTGGACAGTTACTTTACCAGGTTTAGCAACTGGAGCCTATGAGTATAAATTTACCTTAGACAACTGGTCAGCGCAAGAACAATTTAATGGTACTGATCTGTGTACAAAAACTACGTTCGATGGTGATAATATGTTTGTAAACCGTTTAGTGGTTCTTACTGAAAACACAACTGCTGATCCCGTTTGTTGGAATAGCTGTTATGGTTGCGGTGAAGGGGTAAGTATTACCTTTAATTTGGGAATGACACAAGTTACACCAAGTGAAGATGGTGTGTATATTGCTGGTGGTGGAAATTTCGATGTACCAGGCGGTCCATACCGTTTAATGGATCCAGATGGTGATAATATCTTTAGTTTAACTATTGAAAGAGAAGCAGGTTTCTCTAGTTACTATACTTTTGCAAATGGTGCTTGTGGTGATTTTTCTTGTAAAGAAAATATCGCTGGTCAAGATTGTGCTGATCCAGCTAATTTCAATGATCGATTTTTAGAAGCTGTAATGATGGATACAGAAGTGAATACTTGTTTTGGAGAATGTACAACCACTACAGATTGTTCGCCAGCTGCTCAAGAAGGTAATATTACTTTTGCAGTAGATATGAATGATTCAGGTGTTACGATAGGAACTTCAGTTTATGTAAGTGGCTCTATAAATGGTTGGTCAGGTGATGCAAATCCATTAGAAGATGCAGATGGCGATGGTGTTTGGGAAGGTACTATTACTGTTCCTGGTGGCGCGCATCAATTTAAATTTACAGTAGACAACTGGGCAGTACAAGAAGAATTTATGGGCGGTGAAGATTGTACAGTTACTGATGGAGCTTTCACCAATCGCGCATTGAATGTAGATGGCGATGATTCATTTTGTTTTACTTGGAATACTTGTATGACTTGTGCTACAGGTGTAAGTGATCTCGTAAATGAAAATTTAGTGCAAGTATATCCAAATCCAGTTGCAGAGAATACCTTATTACAGATGGAAACAACTTCTTCTGATAAAGAATTACGAGTATTCGATGCCTTGGGTAAATTAGTTTGGTCACAAACATTAGATGGTACAGCTACGCAGTTGGAATTAAATACAGCAGCTTGGCATTCTGGTATCTATTTGTTACACATTGAAGCAGATAATACTATTGCTACAAAACGCTTAATTAAGCAATAAATACGATGGTCGTAGCACGAGTTACTGGTTTTTGAAAAGGAATTATTTTTCTTTAATAGATTACATCTGTATCTCGTGCAACGACTAATTCAAAACTATTGATCTTACACCTAATTTTTTAGGTAAACATTTTATACGCCAAATCTTATGAGGAATAAGTTTTTACTTCTCGTTCTATTCTTAAATTGTTGCGCACTCATGCAACTCCACGCACAAATCACAGTTCGTGGAATCGTCACCGATGCTACAGGTGAAACGATTATCGGAGGTTCTGTCCTTATTGAAGGAACAGGTGATGGAACAGCTACAGATATTGATGGTAGCTACGAAATCCAAGTCCCCGACGAGAGTACAGTTCTCAATTTTTCTTATATCGGTCTTCAAGAACAATCCATTACTGTTGGAAGCCAGCGTACGATAGATGTAGTCTTGAAAGAGAACATCTCCATGATGGAAGAGGTCGTCGTATTAGGATATGGTACAGAGAAACGCTCTAAAATTAGTGGTGCTGTATCGACAGTAACCGCAGAAGAAATTACAGAAACGCCCGTTCTTCGTGTGGAACAAGCCCTACAAGGACGTGTAGCTGGGGTACAAATTTCCCAATTTTCAGGTTCGCCCGGTAGTGCATTAACGGTTCGTATTCGAGGAGTCGGTACGATCAACAATAGTGATCCTTTATATATTGTTGATGGTATCCCTGTCGATGGGATTGACTTTTTAAATCCCAATGATATTGAAACGATTAATGTATTAAAAGACGGTGCTTCTGCCGCAATCTACGGTTCTCGTGGTGCAAATGGAGTGGTCTTAATTACAACAAAAGGAGGTACTTTTAATCAAGAAGGAAAAATCACCTACGAAAGTTATTATGGGGTGCAAAGTCCTTGGAAAATGATGCACTTACTCAATGCCGAAGAATATGCCATCATTTCTAATGAAGCGCATATCAATTCTGGTATGGTGCCATTAACTGAATTTAGAGACCCTAGTCGATTAGGTGAAGGTACAGATTGGCAATCGGCACTTTTTCAGGATGCTCCTATGTATAGCCATCAATTAGGATTCCAAGGAGGAGGAGAAAAATCATCTTATGCCTTATCAGGTAATTATTTTGGTCAAGATGGAATTGTGGGAGGAGAAAAATCAGGTTTTGAACGATATACCGTTCGCTTTAATGCCAATAGTCAGTTGAAAAATTGGTTGAAAGTGGGAAGTAATATGGGCTTCACTTATATCGAGAGAGGTTTCTTGGCAGAAAATAACGTGTTCGTTACGCCTTTGATTCGTGCCTTAAATATGGATCCTGTTACACCAGTTCGTAAACCAGATGGCACTTATGCTTATTCTTACTATTCAGATACAGATATTACGAATCCTATCAATGCGATCGAACAAACCTATGATACATGGACATCACAACGTGTCGTAGGAGCAATATTTGGAGAAGCTTCTATCACTGAAAATCTCAAATTTAAATCTACTTATAGTGTAGATGCCACTTTTGCTACTAGAGATCGATTTAATCCAATCTATAATTTGAGTGTAGATACTACGATTAATGATGCGCCAGCAAGCGAAATGAATATTAGAAATGGAGTAGGAAAAGAACACAACACTTGGCGAAATTGGCAGTGGGAAAATGTATTAACGTATAATAAATCCTTCGCTGATATTCATAATTTCCAATTAATTGCTGGAAATACTGTTTTAAGCAATCGATTTGATTTTGCTGGGGGAGGAAATAATGACCTTCCTAGTAATAATCCAGATGATGCTTTTATCTCTAATACAATAGGTCCCATCACCAGTCAAACTGCTTATGCTGGAGCCACAGAATCCTCATTGCTATCCGCTTTTGCGAAATTAAATTATGATTATATGGGGAAATATGTTGCTTCCTTTACCTTCCGTGCTGATGGCTCTAGTAAATTTGGTGCGAATAATCGCTTCGGATACTTTCCTTCCGCATCTTTTGCATGGGTAATTACAGAAGAAGATTTCTTTGCCAACGAGGCTTTCAGTTTATTGAAATTAAGAGCAAGTTGGGGACAAAATGGAAATGATCGTATTGGAGATTATGGATTTACCACCATTGTAAATGCAGGTCAAAATTATTCCTTCGATGGAGTATCTGATATATCCAATGGTAATGTAGCCCTTACAGCCGCCAATCCCGATTTGAAATGGGAAACCAGTACGCAAACGAATATCGGTTTAGATGCAGAATTATATGACGGACGCATTAATGTAGTGGTTGATTACTATCGTAAGAATACATCCGATATGTTGTATGCTGCGCCCATTCCACGTACTGCGGGTACCTTCGCCCCAGTTCGTAATATTGGAGATGTATTAAATGCTGGTTTAGAATTGTCCGCTTCTTATCGAAACCGAGATAATGCCTTTAAATATGAAATAGGAGGGAACATTGCTTTCGTTTCTTCTGAAGTAACTGGTTTGGGAGAAGGTGGTGATCCTATTTCTACAGGAAATGTTTTCTCTGCTGGAAATGTAGCACGTACAGAAGTCGGTCAACCTATTGCTTCCTTTTATGGTTATGTAACCGACGGAATTTTCCAAAATCAAGAAGAAGTAAATGCTCATGCGTTCCAAAATGAAAATACAGTAGCTGGAGATATTCGTTTTGTAGATTTAAATAATGATGGCATTATCAATAATGAAGATCAAACTTATATTGGAAATCCAACGCCTGATTTTACTTATGGAATAAATTTAAGTGCTGAATATAAAAACTTTGATATCAGCACCTTCTTACAAGGAGTTTATGGAAATGAAATCTATAATGGTACCGTTCGCTATGATTTTTCTTATACCAATCGACCTCAGTCAGTATTAAATCGCTGGACAGGAGAAGGAACATCTACCGAAGAACCACGAGTAGCCATTAATGATTTTAATAATAATGCACGAGTATCTGATCGCTTTGTAGAAGATGGTAGTTATATGCGGATCAAAAATGTACAACTGGGTTATAATGTTCCTAGAACCATACTTGAAAAACTAAAATTTGATAAAATCAGATTATACGTAAGTGCGACTAATCTTTTGACATTCACCAAATATTCTGGATTGGATCCTGAGATTGGTGCAACGCAAGTATTTGATGGAAACAATCCTTATCGTGCCTTAGATATTGGTATTGATCGAGGATTCTATCCACAGGCGCGTGTATTCCTTGGTGGTATAAATGTTGTATTTTAGAAAAAATCTACACTTTTATGTATAAGCAAGAGAAAGGAATAAGTTGATCATTTTGGGAAAATATTCAAAAAAATGAAGCACTTTATTTTAGCTTGCTCATTAAAAAAAATGATATGTATCAAAAAATAATCTTTAGTCTTTTATTCGGCTTTATCTTCTTGACAAGTTGTAATGATTTTTTAGATAAATCTCCCTTAGTAGGCGTTACGGAAGAAAACTTTTATCGAAATGAAGAAGACGCGATTGCAGCGATTAATGCAGTTTATGGCGCACTTCAGTTCGAATTGACTCCTGAAGCACATTTCCGTTGGTTTTGGGGAGATGTAATGTCGGATGATTCTGAGAAAGGTGGATCAGGCCCTAACGATGCCCCAGAATTAGCCAGATTAGAATCCTTTCAAGGCCCTGTTAATACGGGTTTTTTAGAAGCAGAATGGACCGCAAATTATGAGGGTATCTATCGTGCGAATACTGTATTAGAACGTGTTCCTCCGATTGAAATGAATGAAACACTAAAAACTAGAATTTTAGCAGAAGCTAAATTTCTTCGAGCATGGTACTTCTATAATTTGGTTACTATTTTTGGCGATGTTCCTTTGGTAGATCATGTATTAGCACCAAGTGAATACGAAATGCCTCGTACAGCAGCATCAGAAGTTTGGGCTTTTATAGAACGCGATTTAACTGAAGCAGCAAATGACTTACCAGTAAAATCACAATATGGCGCTGGTGATATTGGACGTATGACAAAAGGTGCAGCACAAGCACTTTTGGTAAAAACTTATTTATATCAATCAAAATTTGCAGAAGCACAGCCTCTAGCAGAAGCTATCGTGAATTCTGGAGAATATGCATTAGTGCCAGATTATAATTTGATCTTTACCACAGCAGGAGAAAATAATGAAGAATCCATCTTTGAAATACAGTATATGACCGAATCTGGAGGAAATTGGGGCTACAATAATGGTAATGAAGGCACACTAACTAATGTCTTCCAACGAGCACGTGGCACCTTTAATGGCTTTGGATTTAATCTGCCTACACAAGATTTTGTAGATGCATTTTTTGAAGAAGGATTTGAAGATCCTCGTCTTTCTGCAACCGTATTTCGTGAAGGCGACCAAATGGGCGACCGTGGGGTATTTACAAAAGAAGCCACAGGTTTCCCACATGATTATTATCCAAAAAAATACTTTAATAATTCTAGCGAAGAAGCTAGTTTTGGTGACCCTAATCCAAATGGTGGAAGTAATGATCGCGTCATTCGTTATGCAGATGTACTCTTAATGCATGCAGAAGCAGCTTATCATAATGGAAATGAAGCGGCGGCATTGGCATCTCTAAACCTAGTACGTCAGCGAGTTGGTATTCCAGATGTGACAGCTTCTGGATCGGCTCTTTTAGATGCCATCTATCATGAACGTCGAGTCGAATTAGGCTTAGAAGGGCATCGTTTCTTTGATTTAGTGCGTACGGGAAGAGGAACTAGTGTGTTAGGATCATTGGGTTATACAGAAGGCGTTCATAATGTATTTCCTATACCTGAATCACAAATTCAAGCCACCAACGGTGCAATCACGCAAAACCCTGGATATTAGAAAAGGAGACGATTAAGGCACGCGGAGAAAGTAAATTTATTCGTGCCTCACTACTAAGCCGTCTACTTTTAAATTATTTGAATCCTAAAAGATATTTTCAATAACATGACCAGATATATTTTATTTTTCGCAATGATCCTTGGTATATTAGGCTGTGAGCCTTATATCGAAGATGCCATTGAGCTTCCTGCTCAACCTGCTGCTCCAGATTTTTCGATGGAGCTTGATCCTGATAATCCAAATCGGGTCATCGTAAAAGATTTATCAACCAATAGTTTCAATCGAGTTTGGGAATTTCCAGGCGGAACACCGAACTCATCTACTTTAGCAGTTGATACTGTTTTGTACATAGCAGCAGGCGATTATGATGTTACTTTACACATTGCTGGAGAAGGTGGAGGAGGTACTAATAGTGCTACTAAATCCTTAAACATTGAACAAGATGCTGAAGTAGAATGTACAGACTTCCTTACTTTATTAACAGGAGGATGTAATAATCCTGATGGTAAATGTTGGACCTTTATTAGTGCTGCTGGAGCCGTTACAGTTGGGCCAGTACCAGGTTCGGGAGAATGGTTTACTTCTCCTATAGATGGTTTGCAAGCCGAACAATACGATGATAGTTTTTGTTTTTATTTTGAAGGTTTCTCTTTCTTATATGAAAATAATGGAGCTACTGTCAATCCTTGGAATGGCTTTGCTCCTGAAGAATACGACCCACCTACTGATCATACTTGGACGCTCGTCGAGGGCGGTGGTGAGAATGGAGAAAATCGACTTCTTCTGACGGAAGGTTCATTTATGGGATTATGGGATGCGGGGCCAGTAGTAGATATTATTGTCTTAACGGAAGATGAATTAGTAATTCGTTCTCCATTTTTAGACGGTGGTGGTTGGTTTGAATTGTATTTTGAACCTAATTAATTATTTAAAAAACAGATAAGAAACAGTATATCAAATTGATTTATACTTAAAAAGAAAAAAAATGACGCATTCTATTAAGCAGTTATTATTTGCCCTATTATTAATTTCGTTTTCTGCTTGTGAAATTGAAAATGAATTACCAGTAGATGAAATTCGTCAGGCACCTCAAATTTCTATCTCAGATGCAACTTCCACAGAAGCGGATGAAAATACCATCATGGAGTTTGAAGTAAAGTTGTCTTGGGATTATGATCTTGAAGTTCAAGTAGATTATAAAACCAAAGATGTGTTAGCAGAAGCAGGAAAAGATTATACAGAAGGGGAAGGAACATTGACTTTTGCCCCCGGTGAAACTTCTAAAATGATCCCTATTGAAATCTTAGGGGAGAATATTTTCGAAGGTACAGAACGCTTTAAAGTAGAACTATCCAATCCAGTCAATGCTCGAATTCTTATTTTGGCAGCAGATGGTACCATTTTAAATGATGATTCAGCGAATGATTTAGTCATACCCACTACAGGATATTCTACTCCGCTTGAACAACCTGGGTTTGATCTAGTTTGGCAAGATGAATTTGAAGGTACTGCTTTGAATGGAGATAATTGGGTTTTTGATATTGGAACTGGAAACGGTGGTTGGGGAAATCAAGAATTACAATATTATACAGAAGATAATTATAAATTAGAGGATGGATATTTAGTTATTGAAGCCAGAGAAGAACCTACAAACGGCTCTAATTATAGCTCTACGCGTATCAAAACGCAAGGTAAACAACAATTTCGTTTTGGACGAATTGATATTCGTGCCGTTTTACCTGAAGGACAAGGTCTTTGGCCAGCCCTTTGGATGTTAGGTACAAAATTCAATGCAATAGGTTGGCCCGCTTGTGGCGAAATTGATATTATGGAATTAGTAGGGCATCAACCGAATCGCGTGCATGGTACAGTTCACTATGGACCTACTGTTGATCAACGACAAGAAGCTGGTTCCTCAAAAACATTAAGTGGAGGAGCTCGATTTTCTGAAGAATTTCATGTGTTTTCTTTGATTTGGGTTGAAAATAAAGTACAATTTTTAGTAGATGACGAAATCTTTCATGAAGTAACTCCTGCAACGACTTCTCCATACGCTTACCCATTTAATGATAATTTCTTTTTTATCTTTAATGTAGCAGTTGGAGGATTATGGCCCGGCTCGCCAGATGAAACCACCGTTTTCCCACAACGAATGATTGTCGATTACGTTCGGGTTTTCCAATAGAATATATTTTCTTGAAGTGAAAAATCCCTTTGTTTATTATTAAAACAAAGGGATTTTTTCTTTAAAAGGTTTAATTTTAACCTACTTTTCCCACCTTTTCAATAAGCACGTTTATCTTTATCCTTTGTATATAACTTATATCAAAATGAAAAACCTAAAATTCTCCTTTTTTACCCTGACCATTTGCTGTTTATTGTTTGCTTGTAAAACAGTAAACTCTCAACAAACAAGCCTTTCTTCTTCAACCAATAAATTGGATGTTGCCACTATTTTATCCAAAATGACCTTGGAAGATAAAGTAGGTGAAATGACACAATTATCCATTGATGTTCTTTCTGAAGGTAAACCTTATAATTTAAAAAGTCCCCACAAACTCGAATTGGCAAAATTGCAAAAGGTACTCGTCGATTTAAAAGTAGGCTCTATCCTAAATGTAGGTGGATATGCCTATACGCGCGAGCATTGGTACGAGATCATGGAAGTCATTCAGGATTATGCTATGAATAAAAAGAAAAGTGGAATTCCAGTTTTATACGGAATTGATGCGATTCACGGAGCAAATTATACTGTTGGAGCAACTCGCTTTCCGCAACAAATTGGCTTAGCAGCTACTTGGAATCCAGAACATGCCTACGAAACTGGACGAATTACAGCTTATGAAACGCGTGCTTCAGCTATTCCTTGGACCTTCTCTCCTGTATTGGATATGGGGCGTGATCCACGCTGGCCTCGCTTCTGGGAAACCTTTGGAGAAGATGTCTATCTTGCTAGTGAAATGGGACGTGAAATGGTGAAAGGTTATCAAGGAGACGATATTGCAGACAAATATCGTGTAGCGGCTTGTTTAAAGCACTTTTTAGGCTATAGTTTTCCTTGGTCAGGCAAAGATCGTTCGCCTGCTTATATTCCTGAACGTCAATTGCAGGAATATTTCGTGCCGCCTTTTCAAGAAGCAGTGGATAATGGCGCAGCAACAGTTATGATAAATTCAGCAGAAATGAATGGTATTCCTGTTCATGCCAATCCTGATATTTTAACGGGTTTATTACGAGATCAAATGGGTTTTGAGGGTTTAGCAGTTTCTGATTGGGAAGATGTAGGGTACTTATATACGCGTCATCGTGTAGCAAAGGATTTTAAAGATGCGATTCGTATTGCCGTGAATGCAGGTTTGGATATGGCGATGGTGCCAATGGATACTGATTTTCCTATTTTATTAAAAGAATTGGTGGAAGAAGGAAAAGTACCGATGTCTCGAATAGATGAATCGGTCAGTCGCATTTTAAAAGTGAAACTAGAATTGGGTTTATTCGATCAGCCTTATTTTCCGATGGAAGATTATCCAGATTTTGGTTCTGCTAAACATGCACAAGCTTCTTACGATGCTGCTGCTGAAAGTATTACGCTTTTAAAAAATGAAAAGAATATTTTACCCCTAGATAAATCCACTAAAGTTTTGATTACAGGTGCAACTGCTAATTCCCTTCGTTGTATGAATGGGGGTTGGTCAGGTACTTGGCAAGGCGATAATCCTGAATACGATACCAAAGGAAAAAAGACTTTTGTGCAAGCTATTCAAGACAAAGTAGCCAATGTGGACTATGTAGAAGGCAGCAGCTTTGATAAAGCGATTGATATTACAGCAGCCGTGAATGCTGCCAAATCTTCAGATGTAGCCATTGTTTGTATCGGAGAACTCAGTTATACCGAAACGCCAGGTAATATTGATGAATTTGACTTACCCGATGCACAACATGAATTGGTAGAAGCTATTGCTGCGACAGGTACACCGATTGTCTTGGTGATGGCAGCGGGTCGCCCTCGTATTGTACGTGAGATGGTGGCAGTATCTGATGCTTTTGTGATGACCTATTTGGTAGGCGATGAAGGTGGGCGAGCCTTGGCGGATATTTTATTTGGAGATGTAAATCCTTCTGGTAAATTACCTTTTACTTTTCCTCAGTTTCATAATACCTTTAAACCATACGATCATAAAGGAACGGATCGAGTCAAGCGCGATTTCTCCATGAATGGTTTTGAACCTCAATTCGAATTTGGAAGTGGCTTGAGTTATACTAATTTTAAATATTCTGATTTGACACTTTCTAGCAAAGAACTCTCTAAAACGGGACAATTATCTATTTCCATTACCGTAAAAAATACAGGTGCACGTGCGGGCAAGGAAGTAGTTCAATTATACATTACGGATAAAGTAGCGAGTATCACTCCTCCTGTAAAACGCTTGCGGGGCTTTGAAAAAATAGATCTAGCAGCAGGTAAAAGTAAAACAGTAACATTTTCTGTATCAACGGAAGAGCTCGCTTTTGTTGGAAAAGATTTGGATTGGGTCACCGAAGCAGGGGAGTTCGAAGTACAAATTGGTGATTTGACAGAAGGTTTTGAAGTGGTGGAATAATAATTATTAGCCCTATGAAGTTATAACTTTATAGGGCTAAACATACAAATAAAATGAATCATAAAGCTATTCTAAAACCCACTCTATTTTTACTTATTCTATTTGGAATAGGTCAACTTAGTTTTGCTAGAACGGATAAGTTGACCTTCACAAAAACGTCTCAACAAAAAAGAGATTTAATCCTCGTTTGGGGTGGATTAAAATATAAAATCAAAAAAAAGAAAAACACGAATTGGGATACTCTCTTTTTACACTTGGAGTCAAAGATTGAAAATGGTCAAATCCAGACAGATGATCTTATTTGTTCCCTCTTAGAGCATTGTAACTTACCTAAATTAGATGCTCATTTAACGCTTGATACTATTCCAGCAAATGTCTTTTCTTGGGTGGATGATTTATCCTGTTCTACTGTATTAAAAAATCAACTTAAATTTCTGTTTCGTACTACTTCTAAAGACATGAAGTATTATCAAAAAGAACGAGCTTTACCCACTTTAAAAGTTTGGAAAGACAATCAATTTCATTTGGTGGATACGACTCAAGTCAAACGACTAAAGCTTTTATCCTTAGCTCGTTTTTGGAATCAAATCCAATATACTTATCCTGCGAAAGCCTTCCTTGAACTCAATTGGCAAAAGGTTTTGGATGAATATATTCCAGTTTTTGAGCGAATTAGTAATTATGAAGATTATTATTGGGGGATTCGTCAATTAACAGCAGAACTCAATGATGCACACATAAAAGTACATAGTACTTTTTTTGATCCAACGTTTGATTTGAGATACCCTCCATTTCAAATAGAAATAATAAATGGTACAACAATCGTTACGAATATTGCAAAATCATTTGTCGATACAGTTACTTATCCTATAAAAATAGGCGACACGATAATGATTTATGATGGCTTGGAAATAAATGAACGTAGAATGAAACACTATGCGACGGTAAGCGGTCGGGATATATCGTATAAAGAAAAAATGGCTCAACGATTTTTACAAACGAAAAAAGAAAACATCTATCTTTTTGTAAAGCGAGGAGAGGAGCTATACAGTTGTCAAACACATACAATACAACTTAATCGTCAAAATAATACTCCTCAAAACGTATTCAATCTTGAAAAAGAACAGCAGCAACCCCCCAAATCCGTTTACTATTTCGATCTGTCGAAAGAAAAATATACTTTTATTAGAAAGAAATTAAATCAGCTTCAAGAAACAGATACCGCCATATTTGATCTTCGAAACTATCCTATTTGGAGCAATCGAAAATTGGCGAAGCATCTTTTTCAAGCCCAAGCAACACATTATTCGATGAGTTATGATGCTGATTATATTGGTAAATTGGTAAAAACAAAAATCACACAAGGCGGCAACAAGAAAAAATTTAAAGGGAAATTGATGCTACTAGTTAATACATTGACCATAAGCAGAGGTGAATATTTTGCCTCTATTTTTCAAAATTATAAAAATAGTGAAGTCGTTGGTTTACCCACAGCAGGAGCAAATGGAGACGTTATGCGTGTCCTTTTGCCCTTAGGCATTTCTTTTAATATCAGTGGTACTTGTATTTTTGAACTAAAAGGCGACCAGAATATGCAGATAAATGGGGTGCAAATTGATAGATCAATTGCTCAATTAACTACAGAAGATCCAATTGAACAATATATCCTTTCGCTGTATCACCGCTAATGAATTTAGAAATATAGAAAATGGAAGTTTGCATTGAACCGAAACTGGTCTAATATTTGGATAATTCTTAATAAGAATTGTATGCATCGATTGTATACGAATGCTCAAAAACTAACTTTTTTTTAAACTAAAAAATACTAGGATGAAAATTTTTTACAAATTACCTATTTTACTTTCTTTTCTATTTCTATCAAATTTATCTACAGCTCAAGGATGGCAAGCCTTAGGAGAAGGCTTAGATGATGATATTCAGTCATTAGATGTATTCCAAGGTAAATTATACATAGGGGGATATTTTGAAACAGCTGATGCTATGCCAGCAAATCGTATGGCATCTTGGGATGATACTACTTTTTCGGCCTTAGGACCAGGTACAAATAATAGGGTTACAGCTACTGCAGTTTACCAAGACAAACTGTATGTAGGCGGTCACTTTACAGCAGCAGGGGGAATGATTTTCAATTATATGGCAGTATGGGATGGGAATGCTTGGTCGGATGCTGGCTGGACGAATGGTACACTAATATTATCAATGGAAGTAGCAAACGATAAACTTTATGTTGGAAGTGGTCTTCGACTTTGGGAATATGATGGGAATAACTGGTCGCAATTGGGAATTAATCATTTAGTGTATACAATGGAAATATATCAAGGCGAATTATACATTGGTGGATCAATGGCTACTTATAATAATATTGCTAAATTAGATAGTACGACAAATAATTGGGTCATTGTAGGAGGAGGTACCGATGGACCTGTTCAAGCATTAGAAGTATACGACGGAAAATTATATGCAGGTGGCGGTTTCAATATAGCAGGAGGAGTAGCAAATCATATAGCCATTTGGGATGGTTCTTCTTGGTCTACTATTGGGTCAGGAATGGATAATAGGATTTTTAATTTCTTAACGCATAACGAAAAATTATATGCGTGTGGTCAATTTACATCTGCAGATGGTATTCCTGCTAATCATATTGCTACATGGGATGGAAATGCATGGTCTTCATTAGGTGCAGGAATGAGTAGCAGTGTAAATGATATGGCTGTTTACAATAATTATTTGTATGCAGGAGGAACATTTTCACAAGCTAGTGGCATTCCTGTCAATCATATCGCAAAGTGGGATACACCCTTAGGTTGTTCGAATGGTTCTAATACTACACTAAGCACTTGCGAAACTAGTTTTACAAGTCCGAGTGGAAATTATACATGGACGTCTTCAGGCGTATATTTTGACACCCTCCTCAATGCTAGTGGTTGCGATAGTATTATAACGTTTAATTTAAACTTCAATAATCTAGATGGTTCCATAACAGAAAGTGAAAATACCCTTACGGCGAATGCTGTTTCAGTAGAATATCAGTGGTTAGATTGTGATTATGCATTTTTTGAAATACCTAATGCGACGAATCAAAGCTTTACTCCTAGTGCTACTGGAAATTATGCAGTAGAAATAACACAAAACGGATGTGTAGATACTTCTGCTTGTTATAATGTGTTGTTGAGTAATGTTCTTGAACACTCTTTTGATACCGCACTTCATATTTTTCCCAATCCAACTACTCAAACTACTACGGTTGACTTAGGTAATACCTATGAACAGATCACAGTAGAAATAATCAATGCTGTAGGACAAGTAGTTAAACGTGAATTCTTTGGAACAACAGCTATTATAAATATAGAGATTACGGGAGATTCAGGTTTGTATTTTCTAAATATTAAGACTGCTAATGGGCAAAACGCTATGATGAAAGTGATAAAAGAATAAGATAAAAGAATTTGAAAAACTTGTTATACGCAATTGAATAAATGATTTCGTAAATCACACCAAAAACGTATTCCCGACCTTGCAGGTACGGGATTAAAAAATGCCGATTTGGCAAAATCATAAATTATATACGAAAGGATTTTGTCAATTCGGTATTAGAATACAAAAGGGCTTCGAATCAGTTCGAAGCCCTTTTTCATATTATAAAATGGTCTAAGCCATTGCAATTTTATCCACTTCTTTTAAATGACCTTCTAGCCATTGGCTACAAGCTTCGAAGCTCTCAAAATTGTGTTCTTCAGGTATCAGATTCGGAACAATATTGATACTCTTGAACATATCTAAGGGTTGACCATGCGCATCTACAAATACCACTTTGATATCCTGTGCATTAAGATCATCAATAGCATCTTCCATAGCATAGAGACCAGATTGATCCACATAAGGTACCTTATCCAATCGCATAATCACGACTTTTATATCAGGTAAAGCCTTAATCATATCTTGGAAGCGAGAAGCAAATCCAAAGAAAAGCGGTCCATCCAAGTGCTTGATGTATACTTGATCTTTATGACGCTCGAAGAATGCGGTCTCATCTTTCCAAGGAATCTCTCTAGCAAAATTCGTTAATGGAGCAATATCTGTTTTATCATCTATCACATCAGAAATCTTTTTCATGAACAAAATGGTAGACATAATCATACCAATAGCTACGGCTTCTAATAATCCCCAGAAAACGGTCAATAATAATACAACAATGATGACAATTGCTTCTGTACGTGGCATCACAAAAAGGTGTTTTAAACCTTTATAATCCATTACTCCAATACCTACAGTGATCAAAATACCTGCTAATACACCTGCAGGGATAAGCGAAGCATAAGGCCCTAATGCGAGTAAAATGACTAATAAAAGGACACCTGCCACCATACCAGAGATACGCGTTTGACCACCAGAATTAATATTTACTACGGTACGAATCGTTGCTCCTGCACCTGGAATACCACCAAATAAAGCAGCAATACTATTTCCAATCCCTTGACCAAATAATTCTTGGTCAGGATCGTGCTTCGTTTTGGTCATATTATCAGCAACAATAGAAGTCAGCAAGGAATCTATTACACCTAGCAGCGCGAGAGCAATTGCGGAAAAAATATAAGGACTCAGGGCACTAAAACTAAAATTAGTGAAAATGTCGCCCCTAAAGGTGGGGAAGCCAGAAGGAATTTCCGTAATCGTTCGATAATCTAAACCACCAAAAATTGCAACTAGGGTCACCACAATCAATGCTACCAAAGTACTTGGAACGGCTGTTGTGATTCGTTTAAATCCATAAATTATAAATATGGTAAATAGCGCGAGTAGTAATTGTATCCAATTAATATTTTGCATACCCTTCAAGAAATAACGTACGGTACCATTTACACCTCTAGAATCATCGCCTACTAGTTTTGTTGCTTTTTCTGTAATTTCAGCTGGGGTAATATTTTGAGCTCGTTTTACCGTTTCTTCAAAATCTTCTAAAACCAATAAACCTTCGTCCGCTTCATCTTCCAAGATACCATTCAAGATAACTTCTTCTGCTTTTGGTTTGAAAGCTTCTATGTTAGATTGATCTTGAGCTGGATAATAACCAATAAAGGGAAAGATTTGAGTAATAATGATCAATACCCCAATACCAGACATAAAACCTGAAACTACGGGATAAGGAATATATCGTATGTATTTACCTATTCTTAAAAAGCCTAATACAATTTGGATAATTCCTGCCAAAAAGAAGACGGCAAGAATGATAGGAATAGCCTTTTCACGATCTCCTTCAAATGAGGCAATGATTCCTGCAATTACAACCATACTTACTGCAGTCATTGGAGCAGTGGGGCCACTAATTTGTGTGTTCGTACCGCCTAACCATGCAGCGAAAAAGGAGATGAAAATAGCACCATATAAACCAGCATCTGCACCTAAGCCAGATTGTTCACCAAAGGCAAGTGCTAATGGAAGTGCCACAATACCTGCGGTTAAACCTCCAAAGAAATCTCCTCTGAAGTTAGAGAAATCAAAACTAAAAATTCGTTTTAACATATTATGTGAAGTTTTTTTCTGTTTAAAGAAAACAATAAATTAAAAGGAAAGTAATGAAATGTTTATCAAGGACTACACTTCGGGAGGGGGCGTAGGTATGGATTGGTATGTATCTTCTAATAAATGATAGTTGTATAGATAGGCTTTATGAAAAGTAATTGTACTTTTTTGGTTAGAAGTAAAAGCAAATTTATTCCATTTTTTGGCTTCCTTTTCTAATTTATCTTCTTTACCATCCTTTTCACTGGTATCAATTTCGTTTAATTCTATACGTTCGTAGTGCCCTTCAAAAAGACAATAAGATAACACTATCGTATCTGCCATTACGATACCCGTTAATAGGACAACTACTGCTATCTTTAGTAAATTCAAAACCAATTGTTAAAATAATACAGCTTTTAAAAATAGATTTCTAGCTGTAATAATTTCAGCAAAATAAGACTTTTGTTTGATGTATTATAAAAAAGACTCAATATTTTACATGCTCATTGCAATCGGTGCTTTTAAAAGCGCATCTGGAATAGCAAAAGCATTTACTAAATCTTTGACATGAGGACGAATATCACCGCATAAATTATAAATTTGTTGGCGAATAGCTTTTGATTTCGAACCATTCATGTAGTCATTTTCTAAATACCAGCCACGATGCTCATGAATCGTAGATAAAGCATAAAGTTGGAATAATTTAGTGAGTATTTTTTGACAAGGATCATCTTTTACCGTTTTCAAACCTTCTAGAAATTGTTCTAAGACAATTCGTTCTACATAAGCTAATGCTAAAGCAATAATTTCATTTTGTACCTTCAAGAAAGCTTCGTACGCTGGAAATTGTTTTTTGATATAATCTCGAATGCTGTTACTGACTTCGTATAAGAGTTGTCGTTCTCGATATCTAAAAGCATCTAAATGAAATTCGGCATCTAAGAGATGAGATCGCTCTGTATTTCGTTTAAAAACGGGGTTGTAAGAAGTGATCGTATCTCCCATTTGAGATGAAATGTATCTTAAAACGGCTCGATAACCTTCGTCATGAAATTCCTTTTTAAAATCAGATAATAATCCTTTCGCAACTAATTGAAGTAAAACGGTATTATCTCCTTCAAAAGTGGTAAATATATCAGCATCCGCTTTTAAATCAGCAAAACGATTTTCGTGTAAATAACCTTTTCCTCCACAAGCTTCTCGACATTCTTGTATGGTATCTGACGTAAACCAAGTAGCATATGATTTTAATCCAGCCGCTAGTGTTTCTATTTCTCGAATATCAGCTTCCGAACGATTGGCAAAGCGTTTTCCTAAGTAAGATAAGGCAAAATCTAGCGCGTAAGCTTTTGCCAAACGCGGAATTAAACGCATCTGATGGGTTGGATAATCCAATAATAAGGTTTCTTTTTCATTAGGGGAAGGAGCAAATTGTCGTCGTTGAGTGGCATATTTTATGGCAATTGTCAATGCTGTTTTGGCAGCACTTAATCCTGCGCGCGGCACACATACACGTCCACCCACTAAAGTCCCCAACATGGTAAAGAATCGTTTTCCTGCATTTTCGATGGGACTGGTATACACTCCTTGATCAGAAATCGCTCCGTAACGATCCAATAAGTTTGCTCTAGGGACACGGACTTGATTAAACCAGATTTTACCATTGTCTACACCATTTAAACCCAGTTTATACCCATTATCTTCTACTCGGATGCCTTCTAATAATTGGTGCTTTTCATTTCTTAAAGGGACTAGAATAGTATGAACGCCATGTTGTTCCCCATTAACAATTAATTGAGCAAAAACAGAGGCTATTTTACTATGTAAAGCATTACCAATGTATTCTTTACTATCGTGTTCGGTAGGCGTATGAATGATAATCTCATCTGTAGATGGATCATAAGTGGCAGTGGTTTGTAATTCTCGAACATTAGAACCATGATTCGTTTCGGTCATGGCAAAACAACCAGCTAATTTTAAACTACCTGTATCCGTAAGGTATTTTTTATGATGTTTTTCGGTGCCTAAAAAAAGCACACTTCCACCAAATAAGCCAAATTGAACGCCAAATTTGACCGTTAAACTCAAATCATGATAGCCTAGCATTTCAAAAACAGTAGCATAAGAACCCATATCATCTTTTCCTCCATTAGCATGTGGATAAGATAAAGCTCCCAAGCCTTGATCTGCCAATAATTGACACCATTCTAATACTTTTTCTCTATAATCGGCTTTGGTGCGAATGGCTTCAGGATCAGCATGTAAAACAGGATCGGAAAGTAAGGTTCGCATTTGATCGCGTAATTCTTCATACTCATCATCTAGGATGCTTTTCATTTTAGGGACAGAAAAGGAAGAAGTCTCTTCTTCTTCGAATTGTTGGCGTTGAGATTTCGAATATAAAGAATCAGGGATGCTGGTTTCATTTAGTCCAATCGTTTCATATAATTCTCTGAGCGCATTTTCGGTATCAGGCGAATTGGAGGATTGGAGTTTTGCCATTTCAATTCCTAACTCTAGCCAATTTTTTTTGTGCGAATCCGTAGATTGTTGTGCAGCATTTTTTAATAAATTTTTCCATTGTTTGTATAATTGAGCGGTGGGGGGCTTTGCAGGATTACACCATTGATCTAGTAATTTTCGATCTGCTGTATTAAGATTAGGGAATTTTGATAAGCCTTGATGAATGGTTTTTATTTCAGAAGGACTTAATAAATTATCTGCCCAACCGATATAAAAAAGGGGAATCAAACTCATCACAGTAGGGGAGAAGGTAGAAGAAGAAGGAATTGTAATTGCCATTTCAAAAAATGTTTATTTCTAGCAATATAACGATAAAAATGAATATGGGGTTTATGAAGAGAATGTTAATGTAAAAAGGGAGAGGATTCTTTAAGTCGTTGCACGACTTCCTGAAGAGAATATAGTGGAAGAAGAGTTTTTGAATTAGAAGAATTAGTCGTGCGACGACTCCAAAAAAATATCCCGAGCTTGTTCAGGGCTCGGGACAGGGTGAATATTTACCAGTTTTCTCAGTAATATGTAAATATCAGTGTGTTTCTAGTGTGTTTAATAGCATAATCATTCTAAAAGGAATGAATACGCATATCGGAAGAACGTTACACGTTCAGAGTATTCTTACTGCATGAGTTTGTTCGAGAAGTTTAATGCTATTGAGAATAGGAAGGGAACTATTCGGCTAATGGTTATGATTGACGATTTAGTCGTCAAAGTGTATGTTGTTTAATTACTTATGTATTTTGCAAAAGGAATGCCAAAAAATAAAAAAATGCTAAAAAAATGTTCTTTTTAACTGAAAAAGAGAAAAAAATACATTATTAATTCTGTAATGTAAAATAAAAACCCCCTTTAAATACAAGAATCTAAAGGGGATTTTATTAAAATGATTTATAAAAAATTACTCTTTACAATCATAGGTAAAGTTTAATAAAAACTTTTCACTTCCATCGGCACGATACTCTGCAAAACTATCTTCTAAACCTTCATCATTGTAAGTAGAAATCATATAACTATACAATTTTCCAGAAGGGAGGTAAATGTCTTTACGAATCACTTGATCCTTATCATTATATGAAATTTCCCAATAAGTGCGAAGTGTGCCATCTGGATTTTTATGATCTTCACGAATGATTTTGCCTTCTTGATCTAAGGTATACAACCACTGATCTTGGAGTTTTCCAGCTTTATTGAAATGTTTAGTACTGCTTTTATATCCTTGTTGATTGTAACTAAATTGATAGTAAGAATCATACTGGTTATTGCTATTATAATGCAAATATTTTATACGTCTGCCATTATCATCGTAAACAGATTCATTGGCATAATAAAGTGAGCCATCGTCGTAGCGATATTCCCAGCGTAATTCTCGACCTTGACCATCATAAGTGTAAGTACTGGTAGTCGCATAGATTTTTTTTCCGTTTCGCGTTTTAATACCTTCTACTATTCTACATTTTTCTAATCCATAGACTTTTAATTCTTCTTCTGTTTTTGGGTCATGAATATCTCCGATTTGAAACAACATCAAAAGAGTAAGCAAACTAACTAACATAATTATTTTTTTTGGTGAAGAAATTTATCACACTTACGAATAGAATGCAAAAATGGATTTTTTGTTGAGATTAGATCAATAAAAAAGACCACCTTTGGGGGGTGGTCACAAAAAACAGACTATGAGAAAACCGTAGGAAAGTAAATAATTTTCGTTCTTAGTTCATTGGTTTTTTGGTTGAAGGAAAGAAAAGTAGGATGAGAACTACAAGCATCCTCTCTTCCATCCCTCGGGTTTAAGCACAGCTTCCTCTTCTTGCACTTAGTTTTATTTTTAATGTTCTTAGACAAATCCCGTGAAAAAGTCAAAGAACTATTTTCAATTATACATCGAGTACGATTTCTATCTTGAGCAATTGTTGTATTTTAAGCATAATATCTCTAGTCGGTACAGCTTTTCCTTTTTCGATGGTTTGTACATTATAAAGACTCAGTCCTACGGCATCTGCAAGTGCTTTTTGGCTTAATCTAGCAGCGATACGACCTTTTTTGATTTGATCACCTACTGATGGTAAATTATAGATTTGGACTCTTTCATGTACTTCGATAGTCGAAGGATGATAGACAAAACCAGCTAGAAGAATAACAAGTCCGATGGCATACAGAAATTTTTGCATTGGAAAAGGGGGATTTTAAGGTTTACAGTAATGTTTGTTAAATATTTATGCGTATTTGTTTGGGTTGTAAAAAATAGTTCTGGAAAACTAATGCCCTGTTGATGATACAACATTGAGTCGGGCATTAGCAGAGACGAAAATCGTTAGATTACTTTTCTGGTTAAAAAAGTGGTCGTTTACTTATTCGTCCAGTTTATCCAAATTGTATTTTTGTATCATAGCAATAAGTTTGGAGTCATACTTTTTATCTGTGGCATATCCTGCTTCTTTCAAACCAATGGACCACTTTTTATAATTGGTGCCATATTTTTGGAGATGTTTGTATCGTTTGCCATTTAACATTTCACTATGAGCACGCCAGCTTTCCCAGGCAGATTGATATTTTCGGAAAAAATCCTTGTGTGAATCATCAGTAAAATTGCTACAATGTCCTTTTTTACAAGAACGTGAAAAGCATTTCATACCAAAATGATTGTTATTGGAAGTTGCTAAGCGACTACTCCCAGCGCGGCTTTCAATTAAGGCTTGTGCCATTTTGATACTTGCAGGAATACCATATTTTTCTTGTTCAGTTTGAGCCACTTCCTTGAACCGTTCAATGTATCGTTTGCAGGCTTGATCGTGCAACATTTCAGGGCTAGCAGGAGCGAAAGGATTAGAATTTTTGGAGTTTTCTTTATTGGAAATGGGCTGAGCGTATTGGTTGACCTTTCTTTTTTCAGATGGACTTTCTTGTATGGATGTGAAAGGCGATTTAGTATTCAGTTGTATTTGTAAATCTCGTTGGAAAGCTAGATAGGCAATAAGTGCTATAATCGCGACTCTAAACCATGTTTTAGCATCTAATCGTGGTATCTTTCTCCATAGTTGAAGTAAAAAATATTTTAGAGCAACCAAAAGAGGGCGAATGACGATCCAAATTTTATGCGCAATCTCTGCCAAATTTATTTCTAAAACATTTTCTTCTGTTTCAGAAGCAGATAAATCATAAGTGTTGGAGTTTTGATTGTTGTGTTTATTGCGAATAGAGGGATACCGATGGTTTGTGTCGTTGCGTCGCATGGCTAATTTTATTTTAGACTTTTCTTATAAATATTTGTTTCAATACACAAATTTGTTTTATTTTTGTAACGAGTACAATGCAAATATAAACACAAAATGTTTTATAAAGCAAATTATTTTAAAACAATTTTTATTAAAAATGTCAAAATTTTCAAATAGTATTGTAAATCAGCAATTTAGAAAGGTGTATGATTTTTTGATTTCCTTAAAACGAATTCGTGGAAAATCTGAGCTCGCGGAATATTTAGATACCTATAATCATGTTATAAATGATATTTTAAAAGGAAAACGAAATGTGACTGTCGAACAATTAAACAAATTGTTTAGTGCTTTTGATATAAATGCTAATTATCTTTTTGGTTTAAGTGAAGATCTTTTTCTCGAAGGGGCAGAAATTCCTGAAGTATCTTTGCCCTATCTTAGAGAAATCAAAAAATCCGCGAAGCGAAATATTCGTCTTATTGAAGATGTCAGAGCGTTCGCTGGCGATAGTATTGACCTGACCGATACCCAAGCTATGCAAAATCTTTATCGTTTTTCTATTCCTGGTTTAGAAGGCGATTTATTTGCGATAGAAATAGAAGGCGATAGTATGACACCAACCATTACCAGCACGGATTTAATCGTTTGTGAATTATTAGAAAAAGATGCCCCTCTTCGAGATAATCAGGTCTATGTTATCATGACGGATACAGTGGTTGCTAAGCGTATTCAACAAATCAGAGAAGATAATCAACTCGTTGGACTTCGACTTATTTCGGATAATGACAAGGTGTATAAACCCTATTCTATCGATTTAGAGGAAATTCGTCACATATTAAAGGTAAAATGCAGAGTGACAGGCTATGGTATGGGCTAGGAGTGGTATTTTTAAAACAAAAAAATTATGCTTCCACTTCAAGAAATGTCACTTTTCGCGCTTGCTGCTTTTTTGATGGTGCTTTCACCTGGTCCCAATATGATTTATCTCATTTCTCGTTCGCTTTCTCAAGGAAAAGAGGCAGGTATTATTTCTTTATTTGGCGTGATGTGTGGTTTTTTATTTCATATTTTAATGGTATCCTTTGGCTTGACAGCGATCTTTTTTGCTGTTCCTTATGCCTTTGTGGTGGTCAAGTTTTTAGGAGTGGCTTATCTTCTTTATTTAGCGTATCAGGCACTCACATCTGAGAATAAATTATTTCAAGCAGATACAGCATTAGCACGAGATACTCCTTTACGCCTTTTCAATATCGGTTTATTAACCAATGTATTGAATCCTAAAATGGCGATGTTTTATCTTTCTTTTTTTCCGCAATTTATTAATCCTGAATACGGTGCTGTTTTCATACAGAGTTTTCAGTTGGGCATCATTCAAATCATCATTAGTTTTACGATTAACTTATTAATTGTCCTTTCAGCAGCAAAGATGGCGACTTGGGTGGCTCAAAAACCACTCTGGTTAAAAATACAGCAATGGTTTATGGCTTCTGTCTTAACAGGATTGGCGGTGAAGATGGCATTTACGAAAGTGAAATAGAAAGCAATAGGAAATAATGACTAATATAATTGACTTTTTGGTTGAAAAACACTATTCTGACTAAAATAATAGTCATTTTATGTTTGATGTTGTTGAAATAAAAGAAGTCAAAAAAACCATTGGTAGCCTTGTCAAAGTACTGCGAAAACAGCGTAACTTATCACAACAAGAACTTGCTACTGCTATTAGCGTATCCCGCGCTAGTATCCAAAATGTAGAAGCAGGAAAAAATTTCACGATGGATACCCTCCTAAAAATTTTTAAAGAGTTGGATGTTTTAGATCAATTCTACAAAGAAGTACTTCGTACCAAAAATCAAATTACCACAGCTCAATCTTTGTATTAAGGCATGGCAAAAAATAGCATTATTAAATCAGATTAAATGGAATTGAAAAGTATTACAGGACAAAGCGGTAAATCTTTACTTGAGTTTTATAATCCAAAAAAGTGGCCAGAAAACTGGGGGGAAATGCCAGAAATGATGTGTAATTTAATTAAAACATTGCATGCCATCGAACATGATCCAGTCTGGGTATTTACTTCTCATGCTGAGTTATTATTTACTTATAAAGATGACTTTAAGTACTGGCAAGTCTTAGTAAAAATAGTTACAATTGATGAAAGACAATTTTACAAAATAACAGCTGCTCAAGAAGATCCATGGCATCATTTGACAGGATTTACAGATAATCATAAGGTAGCATCAGATTTGGTTATTAGTGGACTTAAAAATTCAGTTATTGGGAAAAATAGAAATATATTCTTCGATGCTAATTGAGATGACTTATAAAAAAATGACTAAATTAGAACTGCAATTTCCCAGTATTCAGGCTTATAAATTTCGCCAAAAATTATTTTACAAATGTTCTACCAATGGGCAATTTGTTTATAAGAGAAAAAATTAAACCTGTTTAAAACCACAAACGACTTATGCGTTCACATAAGTCGTTTGTAATGTATGGATGTGGATGAAAAAACTAATCTCGCACTCGATTCAATGCCAAGGCTTTTAACATCCAATTGGGTAATGGTTTTTCTGGATTACGTTTGCGTAAATCCAAATACCAATTGAATTTTTTGAGGATAGGAATTTTATGGGTTTCCACAAATTCGATGAGTGTACCATCTGGATCTTCACAATAGGCAAAATGACCTGCTGCTTCTCCCATGTCAAAGGTATCTTGTACTTGAGAAGTATCAATGGTAAAGGGGAATCCATTTTTAGCACAAAGCTCACGCATCTTTGCCATTCCATTAATATCAAAACAAAGATGAATGAAACCCAAATCGCCCCAAAAACGCCCTTCAAATAAAGGACGAGGCGTACGATCTTGCACTTGAATCAATTCAATTTCACTTTTACCCAACATTCGACTAAAACTACCCCTTCTTGCTTTGCTATGACGCAATAAGACGCGTCTAAAAGTAGCGTTTCCTCCATTGATTCCTTTTAAGTCATCAAAAGAATCAGTGGTATCATACACCACTTCATCATACCCCAAGACATTGCCATAAAACTTCATGGATTGCGCCACGTCTGAAACACCAATGACTGCTCCAAACATTCCTCCTGTACTTTGTTTATCTTTTCTAAACCAACTATCGCTACCTGTTACTTCAAAGATATTTCCATACGGATCTTGTACATAAAAATGAGGAACACCTTCTGGCGATTGACTTAATCCCCCTAAAATAGGAGCATTCTTCGCTTTTAATTCTTCATAAGTACGTGCTACATCTTTAGATTTCACCTTTGCAATGAAGATACCCAAATCACCCAATTGTGCTTCAAATTTGATGGGTTCTGGAGTACGACTAGTGTATTGCCAGATTTCCATACCGCCGCCACCTTGACTATTTAATGCCAATACAGCATGACGGGAGCGTGGCTCTCCACCTGTATACGGCAACATAAGTGCAGCTTCTGCGGCCTCGTCAAAAACGGGAATATCCATTGTGAAATGTTGACGATACCATTTCCATGCATCATATACATTGGGAATTCCAACGCCGACTTGTTGTACACCACTGATAATTGGATTCATTATGAAAGAGAGTTAAAGGGTAGATAAAAGAAGTTGTAAGACATTTTAAAATGCCTTACAACTTGAGATAGGTATATTAAGTTAAAGCGATTAATTTTAAATTGGATTGATGATTTCTTCTTTTTTGTATTCGCCAGCTTTTAATTTAGCCGCTACATCTTCGAAGGCATCTAAAGTTTGTTCAATATCTTCCATCGTATGAACAGCCGTAGGAATCAATCGAAGTAAAATCATTCCTTTAGGAATTACTGGATAAACTACGATAGAACAGAAAATACGGTGATTTTCACGTAAATCCATTACTAAGTGAGTTGCCTCTTCCACACTACCGGGCATATAAACAGGCGTTACGCAACTATTGGTATTTCCAATGTTTAATCCACGCTCTTTTAAGCCAGACTGAAGTGCATTTACATTTCTCCAAAGACGATCTTTAAATGAAGAATCTGTACGAATCATTTCTAAGCGTTTCATATTCCCTACCACTAATGGCATCATCAATGATTTGGCGAAGATTTGAGAACGCATATTATATTTCATGAATTCCGTTACCTGCTTCGTACTAGCTAAGAATGCACCTACACTTCCCATTGATTTAGCAAATGTTGAGAAGTAAATATCAATCTCATCTTGTACCCCTTGTTCTTCACCAGCACCAGCACCTGTCGCACCCAATGTACCAAAGCCATGTGCATCATCTACTAAAAGACGGAATTCATAATCTTTTTTCAAGGCAACGATTTCTTTCAAAATCCCTTGCTCACCACGCATACCAAATACGCCTTCAGAAATTACTAAAATAGCACCACCTGTATCATTGGTGATTTTAGTGGCACGTTTCAAACAACGCTCTACACTTTCCACATCATTGTGTTCAAAGGCAAAACGTTTCCCTAAGTGCATTTTTACACCATCAACGATACAAGCATGACAACCTGCATCATAAACGATTACATCACGACGATCCGTCAAACAATCAATTGCAGACATGATTCCTTGATAGCCAAAATTCACCAAGACAGCAGCTTCTTTTTGTACAAAATCAGCTAGTTGTACTTCAAAATCATCATGTAATTGTGTATTCCCAGACATCATACGAGAGCCCATAGGATAAGCTAAGCCCCAATCTTTAGTAGCTTGTGTATCTACATCACGTACATCAGGGTGATTGGCTAATCCAAGATAGTTATTGATACTCCAACAGATGACTTCTTTTCCGTTGAATTTCATACGGCTACTTAATTCCCCTTCTAATTTTGGGAAGATGTAGTATCCTTCAGATGATTTAGCGTATTGACCAAGTGGGCCGCGGTTATTCTTTAGTTTTTCAAATAAATCCATAATTGATAAGCAAATGTTCAGGAGGAGATTTGATAATGCTAATTTGGCTCCTTCCTTTGGTTATAATAAATTGAAAGAAGTTTTATTAATAAAAATTATGCAGCAGAAGGTATTTCTTCTTGAGCTGCTTTTTTAGAAGGAGTTAAGAAACCTTGTTCTTGCATCCATTCATCATTGTATATTTTTCCAAGGTAACTATTGCCATGATCAGACATAATGCCGACGACAACTTCCCCTTTTTTAAATTCATTTTTTAATTGTAAAATAGCTTGCATCACTGAACCACTAGAGTATCCGATAAATAAACCTTCTTGACTAGCTAAGGCTCTAGCTGTAAGTGCGCTAGTTTTATCATTTACTTTTTCAAAATGATCAATGATATCAAAATTGACATTCCCTGGAATGATGGTTTTACCTAAGCCTTCTACTTTGTATGATTTGATTTCATTTTCATCGAAAATCCCTGTTTGCCAATATTTCTTCAAAACAGAACCCACAGCATCAACTGCGATGATTTTAATATCTGGATTTTTTTCCTTTAAATATTGAGCCGTTCCAGAAAGTGTACCACCAGTACCAGCGCATACGACTAAATGAGTGACTTTACCATTCGTTTGTTCCCAAATTTCAGGACCTGTCGAATGATAGTGTGCAGCAGAATTATCTAAATTGAAATTTTGATTGACATAATAAGCCCCCGGAGTATCTTTTGCAATTTGTACAGCACGAGAGTAGTAGGAACGAGGATCTTCGGGTTTTACATGTTTTGGACATACCACAACTTCAGCCCCCATTGCTCGTAATCGATTGATTTTTTCTTTAGAAGATTTACTAGAGACGCAAAGAATACATTTATATCCTTTCACACGAGCGATCATAGCAAGACTGAATCCTGTATTACCTGAAGTAGCTTCAACTAGTGTAGCTCCTGGGCGTAAACGACCTGACTTTTCGGCTTGTTGCACCATGTAAGCAGCTACTCGATCTTTTGCGGATTGCCCTGGATTGAAGGCTTCTAGTTTGGCAAATACACTTGCTTCAATATCACCAGCTACTTGATTTATTTTTACAAGTGGGGTTTTTCCAATTGTCTCTAAGATATTGTTATAGATCATAGATTGTGTCGTTTTCTGTGTCAAAATTGGTACAAAATAGTATGGGGGTTACAATTTGCGGGTAATGTATTATTTGCTTAACTTTTATTGTTAATTTTGATATTATGTAAAATAACGTTTTTCCTTTAGTTTTAGGGAATAGCTGTTATAAATCCCTTAAATATGATTATAAATTGATGTATTTTTGTGATACATTAAAATCCAAATAAATTAGCTCTTTTTAATGAGTGAACATCGAATTTTATTAAAAGCAAGATTGATTCTAGAGAAAGGGGGGAAAGTCCTCTTGATGAAGCAGACGTCTGAAAATGGTGGTAAGTATACTTTACCCGGTGGAACGGTAGAAGATTATGAATTTGCGATGAAAGCTTTAAAACGAGAATGTATGGAAGAAACAGGGATCGTCATTTCGATTGAGGATCTTGAACTGGTACATACTTTACATAAGAAAAAGGACTACATGACGCGTATCGTACTGTATTTTAAAGCTACCAAATGGCATGGTATTCCACATTCGAAGGAACCTAAAAAATTTCAAAAAGTAGAATGGTTTCCTTTAATTGATTTACCTGATCGAATGTCTCCTACGGTAAGACATGTATTCAAAAAATATAAATCAGGAGAAGTATATTCGGAGTTTTCTAAGCATTAAGAGAAGAAATAAAAAAAGCGATCTTGAATTTCAAGATCGCTTTTTTTATATGAAATTAAAGAAACGATTACTGCTCGCTCTTTACTAATTTTGCTTTTCCTTCTGTTGCAGTAGCTTCAGTTGCTTTTGCACCTTTTGTGCAAGCAGACTTAGCAGCTCCTTTTTTGCAACATGCTTTTTTAGCACTTGTCGCTGTTTTAGTTGCTTTTGCACCCTTAGAACAAGAAGCTTTAGCAGCTT
Organism: Saprospiraceae bacterium; assembly: GCA_020628645.1. Classification (GTDB taxonomy): domain Bacteria; phylum Bacteroidota; class Bacteroidia; order Chitinophagales; family Saprospiraceae; genus JAHDES01. Next base: position 28,005 of record JAHDES010000019.1, on the reverse strand, counting down.
TTGAACAAGAAGCTTTTTGAGAAACTTCTTTTGGAGATACATTTACAAACTTAGCTGATTTAGAGCAGTATTCTACATCTGCATAGCTTACTTTGCCACTTGCAGGACAAACAGATTTCTTAACGTAAGATACCTTACCTGAAGTAGCACAAGTACGAGCTTCAACGTTTTCATCTAAAGAAGCAGCAGTAGCAGCAGCTTTAGCACAAGAAGCAGCACAAGATGTTTTAGCCTTAGCGGCTTTAGAACAAGTTTGAGCATCAACTGATACTAAACCAACAGCAGCGAAGAAAGCAAAAAACAATAATAATTTCTTCATGATACGATTTTTATGATTTAAAAAAATTAGTTCCAAAATAATGTGTGTAAGGTTTATGAGGCAGTATGAATGTGGCTAAGAGAAAAGACAACTTATTTTCTAATAAGTCGCACTTTTGTATACAAGGAAGTTTTTTCAATACTTCAAATTTAAATAAAATTGATACGTGTTACAACATTGAACCCCTGTATTTTTGAAAACTTTAACAGTTTGTTAAGGTTTTTGTGAATAAAATGTCGAGACAAAGACCAACTAATTTAATGCAAAATGATTTTCTCTATTTGTATCCCTTCTGTATGTGCTATCTTCAAGTAATAAATACCACTAGAAAATTGTTGAACAGGGAGTCGAAAACTAGTTTGATTGATTTGGGTATAAATAGCCACCTCTTTTCCTTGTATATCTATCAAACGAATGCTTCTTAATTTTTCTTGTCCATTTAACTGAATGTTAACCATTTCTGAAGCAGGATTGGGATAAATGTCCATATCTACAGAAGAAAAAACATCAGTAGTTGAAGTCAAGGTCGCTCTTAATTGAGGGCGTAAATTATTTAATGTATTACGCATTACATTGGCTTGCCCTTCTGTAAAAAGATTCATACAATTGTCATCCACATAATCCATATAATTCATAAACATATCGGTGGAACCACAAGAAAATCGAGGATGAAAAGGACAATCATAATGTGGAAATTCCTTTGAAGGAGTATCTGCGATTCCATCATCTACACTACAATTTCCTTCTTGCGAGCCCCAAGGATGTTGTAATCCCAAATAATGCCCGATTTCATGTGTAGCTGTTCGCCCTTGACTAATGGAAGTTATTCCAAATTTAACATGATTAATCACCAATCCATCTAAATCACTATTTAAAATAGTACTAGTCGGCAAATAAGAATACCCTAAAATATTTTGATTAGGCATTGGTACTGTCCAGATATTCAAATAGCGTTTGGGGTCCCAAATGGTTTCAGGTTTGATAATATCTTCTATGTAATCAATACTTGACACAGAACCATATCCATGTCTTGTGATCGCTGAAGTAGGTTGCCCATTAGGGTCGTGTGTTGCCAAAACAAATTCAATCTGCATATCGGCAGCTAAATCTATAAAGGCATCGGGTGTTTGATTGGCATCTGCATTTTGGCGACGATAATCTTTGTTTAAAATTTCCAATTGTTGTGTAATGCGAGTCACAGGAATATTGGGGGCAGCCCCTATAGGTTGTCCTGTATGAATGATATGTACAACAACAGGAATACGGATAATATTTCTATTTGAGCTAGATGTTTCTTTTGAAACCCTTTCGGTTAGTTGATACAAGTCTTCTAGTTCTTGTTGATGTGTAGGATAAATATATTGTAATCGTTCTTGCACTTGATCCAATGCACAAGGAGGAATGCCTTCCTGTTGAGCAAAGAAACTATTTGCCCATCCAAAGCATAATATAAAATAAAGATAAATTCTCAACATAGGACGGTTTGGTTGTTAGTGGTATCATAAAAATTGGTTTTCTGATTTGGAGCAGCTACCAATTGTCTCAAAAAGATACGTATTTTGTGGCAGAAAAATTATTCCGTCATTAATATCAAGTAGCAAAAAGAATGCCCGTACACGACAATCAGGGTAAATTAAAGTTTTTAATCATCCGTTTTAGCTCCATTGGGGATATTATTTTAACCACGCCAGTGCTTCGTTGTTTAAAAAAACAGCGAAATTGTAGCATTCATTTTTTAACGAAAAAAAGTTTTTCTTCTCTTCTTATTGCTAATCCTTATCTTGATAAAATTCATACTATTGAAAATAATTACAAAGAAATTTTAACAGCTTTAAAAGCCGAACAATTTGATTATATTATTGATTTACACAAAAATATTCGCTCTACTCGAATTCGTCGAGCCCTTGGTGTAAAAACGATTTCTTTTAATAAGTTGAACATTGAAAAATGGTTATTAGTAAATTTTAAATTAAATCGTTTACCTGATCTACATCTAGTCGATCGTTATTTTCAAGCATTAAAACCACTTGATATAAAAAACGATCAAGAAGGATTGGATTATTTTATACCAGCAAGTGAAAAAATAAATCTCCATCAGTTTTTCCAAGATTATCCGCTACATTTAAAACATACCACTCAATATATTGTCCTTGTGGTAGGGGCCGCACACGTCACCAAACAAATTCCAAAAGGAAAATTAATAGAACTTTGCCAAGCCATTCAACACCCAATAGTATTGATAGGAGGAAAGAATGAAACTGCTCTAGGACAAGCAATTACACAAGAAGCTGGCACACATGTATTAAATGCTTGTGGGCAATTATCGATCCACCAATCGGCTTCATTGATTGAGCAAGCTTGGCGAGTCATCACTCCTGATACGGGCATGATGCATATTGCTGCAGCCTTTCAAAAGAAGATAATTTCTATTTGGGGGAGCACAGTTCCTGCCTTTGGGATGTATCCATATTACAAAAAAGGCGTACATGAAAATACGAGTATTCAGTTAGCTAATTTGAGTTGTCGACCTTGTTCAAAAATAGGTTATGCTAAATGTCCAAAAGGGCATTTCAATTGTATGCGTCAAATTTCAATAGATCAAATAGTAAATGCACTAGTAGATTAGAATAATAATTTTGTTAAGATAGTATACTGAATGTTTATTTGTTCGTTAATGAGATGTAAGCGTTTTTACAGATTAGCGATGTCAAAAACGAATAAAGCTAGTAGACTACTTTATATTTGATAAAAAAGAACTATATTTCGAGTTCAAACTATAGATAGAAATTAGCCGTTTATGAAACGTCCACAATAAAATAATTTTAAAATTTTCAAAACAATTATTGAATTGTGGTAAGTTCCATCTGACCGCTTTCAGAAAAATTAAAATTCACAGATGAAACTAAACTATACCCTTTTAACTTTCCTATTAATTTTTTGTGTAGGAACGCTTTCTGCCCAAGATCGCCATTTTACCCTTTATAATATGACTCCCTTGGCACTCAATCCTGCTTTGACAGGAGCATATGAGGGATCAATTCGAATAGGTGGATTGTTTCGTGATCAAAACTTTGCTTTTAATCCAATGTTACCTTCCGATCGAGCAAGTGATGAAAACATCTATGTTTCTTCTGCTTTTTTTGCGGATGCACCTATTTTAACGGTACGTAAACGAGATTGGATTAGTGCTGGGATTTCTTTTTACGATGATACAGCAGGATCGATAGGTTTAGGAACAAATTTTATGCAAATATGTGGAGCCTATCACTTATCAATGAATAAAAAAGGGACATCTGTTTTTACTTTAGGTTTAAAAGGAGGGACAACAGTCAGAGGATTTCAACCAGATCAAGTAATAGTGAACAATCAATTAGATGAAATAACTACCTTAGCACCAGATCCACAACAAGGACAAGGATTTTTTGCTCGACTTTTTGGATCACCTGCTGAAGCAACAAGAAATTATTTTGATCTTGGTGCAGGAATTATGCTTCGATCTCAATTAAATAAAACAACTAAGCTTGAAATAGGGCTTGCTCTTGACCATATTAATTCTCCAGGTCGTCGTAGAAGAAACCTAGGGGGCACAGGGTCAGCGCCATCTATGAATGACCCTAACTATTTATCGCAATCAAGAAACTTTCCTATCAATATGTTATTTACAGGACACGGTCGTTTTGATATGTTATTGAGTGATCAGTTGTTTATGACGCCTTCTTTTTTGATCCAAGCCACGAAAGGAACACCCATGGAAACCGTGATACAAGTGCCAGTGGGCTTTATTTTTAATGAAGAGAATAACCAAAGAGTTTCTTTTGGGTTGGGTTATCGTATCGGAGATGCGGTTGAATTTTTATTAGGCTATGATCACAAAGATTTGCGCGTGGCAGCTAGTTTCGATTTAACGACCAATTCTACTCAAACTTTGGGTAACAATGGCGCGGGTGCTTTTGAGGTGGCTGCTTACTATATCATTAAAATTTATAAAGAACCCAAAATTGATCCTGTAATCATTTGTCCTCGATTTTAGAAAAAGAACTTTATACCATACTATTATGAAATACATAATTTCCATTATATTTTCTTTTCTTTTTATAGCCTTTTCTGGGGCACAACCCCTCAATAAATCTACCACTGCTTCTCTAACAGAAGCAGGTGATCTCGCTTTTGAAGTAGGCGATTATTACAATGCCTTAGAAAAGTACAAAGAAGCTTACGAAGAAGATAATAATACATACATAGCGGGTAAACGAGCGGCTTGTGCTTTTTATTTACGTGATTATGAAAAAGCACAAAAATACTTCGAGGTTCTATTACGTAAAGACAAGAAAAAGCAGCAATATACTAAAGAATACCGCTTTTTATATGCCAAAACCCTGAAAATGAACGGTGATTATGAAAAAGCTGTCGAAGAATTTCAATTGGCATTGGATGAAACGGAAGATGAGAAATTAAAAACGGAAATCAAAAATCAGCTTCGTGGAGCAGAAATGGCGGTGGAGATGATTCAGCCCCTAGACTTAGTCGTAGCCCATGCTGGTAGTAATGTGAATAATAAGCACTCGGAATACGCGCCTCGTATGACAGAAGATGGTACGACGATGTACTACGCTGCTATGGAAGCTAAAAAAGTGATTGTATTAGATGGAAATGAAGGGGATTATTATCTCAAAATTTTTGAATCTAAGAAAAAAGGCGAAGAATGGGGCAAAGGAGAAGCCTTAGATCTTCAAGTGAATCGTGAAAATTGGCATACAGGAAATCCTGCACTTTCGCCCGATGGAAGACGCTTATATTATACCAGAGCTTTACTCGAAGGAAATTATGTTTCTCAAAGTAAAATTTATGTGAGTACCATGGGCGATGAAGGCTGGGGACCAGCTAGAGAATTAATTGGTATTAATGGAAATTACAAGGCGCAACATCCAGTAGTAGGAGAATTGTTTGGTCGTGAAGTTATCTTCTTTACGTCTGATATGGAAGGCGGATATGGTGGAAATGATATTTATTATGCTACCTATAAAGGCGATGATGTGTATGCTGATCCTGTGAATTTAGGCCCCAAAATTAATACGAAAGGAAACGAAGAAACCCCTTTTTACAAAGAGGGAATTCTATATTATAGCTCTGATGGCTTACCTGGAATTGGTGGTTATGATATTTTTAAAACCTCATGGGATGGAACAGGCTGGAGTATTCCTGAAAATATGGGAATGGGATACAATTCTTCTGTAGATGATTTATTCTTTACGGTAGATAAAGAAGGCTATTCTGGTTTTTTGGTTTCTAATCGTTATGATGAAAAAAAATCGACCAAATCAGTAGCTGGAAAAACTTGTTGTAATGATATTTATACGTTTAATATCGAAAAAATTGAATCTAGTATTGTAGTTGGCTCATTTGTAGATAAGAAACCACTCCCAGGTACAAATTTCCAATTGATTGAAATGACCAATAATCGCCCAGGTAAAACAAGTGATAAAGATTCAGGTCAAACGAATAAAGCAGGATTTCCTTTAGAATTGGAAAAAGCATATATGATTATTGCTACAAAAGAAGGCTATTTTCCTGATACAGTGACCATCAATACAGTCGGTTTAACAGAAAGTAAACAATTTACTGAGTTTCTCTTCTTAAAAGAAAAACCCAAACCACCACCACCGCCTGTAGATCCATACGAAACCTATACTATAGATGAACCAATTGAATTGCAGAATATCTTCTATAAATTTGATAGTGATGAATTTGTAGAAGGGGCAGAAGATGATTTACGAATCATTTTAGATTTGATGAATCAGTATGCTGATATGAAAATTGAATTGTATTCTCATACGGATTCACGAGGTAAGGACAAGTATAATATGGATTTATCGCAACGACGGGCTTCAGCAGCCAAGCGATGGCTCGTCAAAAATGGTATAGCTGCCTCTCGTATGCGTGCCATTGGTAAAGGAGAAACAGAGATTCGAAATCGTTGTGTAAATAAAGTAAAGTGTGAAGAAGAAGAGCACCTTTATAATCGACGTACTGAATTCAAAATCGTAGAAGGCCCTACGACTTTTAAAATTGAGAAAAAACGCCTCCGTAAAAAAACGAATTAATCGGTATATCTTAAATAGAAACCAGCGGCTTGTGTAATTCCTACACAAGCCGTTCGTTATTTTAGGATTATTGCTTAATTTTACGGTCTCATTCGAGGAAACAATCATACAGAACAACTACATGTTATACCACATTTTTCGCCCTGTTGCACGTATTGCATTGAAAACATTTTTTCGTAAGATTTATTTTACGAATACGCATCACCTGCCACTAGATAAACCTATTCTGCTTGCTACCAATCACCCCACAGCTTTCATCGAACCTTGTATTATTGCGACCAATATTTCCAAAGATTTACACTTTATTGTTCGAGGAGATTTATTTAAAAAACCATTGGCAAGGAAGATACTATTGGACTTTAATATGATTCCCATCTTTCGTTTTGTAGATGGGTATAGTAATCTCAAAAATAATTTTGATACGCTTGACTATTGCTATAAGAAATTAAGTGAGGGTGCTTTAATTCATATCTTAGTAGAAGGAAATACGAAACAAGAAAAACGGCTTCGTCCAATCCAAAAAGGAGCGGTACGAATGGCATTTGGTACTTGGCAAAAATATGGCGAAGAGGTAGATATCTATATCGTTCCTGCGGGTGTAAATTATACTTATGCAGATCGTTTTCGCTCTGAAGTCATGATTGATTTTGGGGAGCCGATACGAATGCGCGACTATTTGGAACAATATCATGAGCATGAGAAAAAAGCCGTCCGTACCATTACAAAAGAAGTAGAAGCGCGCCTCAAAGAACGTATCATCTGTATCGATAAAGTAGAAGATGAACCCTTGGTGGAGCAATTGCTCATTATGATTCGTCAGGAACATCCTTCTTCTATTTTGCCTATATTAAAACGGGGGCAGGAAAGTAGATTACATGCCGAGCAAAAAGTAGCCAATTTTGTCAATCAACTTGAAGAAAGTGAAAAGGCTTCACTAGCTTTCAAAACAAACACTTATTTTGAAAAATTGAATCAGCATAAGACCGATGATTTTGCCGTACGCAATTCAAAATGGAATACGTTTTCAAAAACCTTAATTCTTATGGTTGGATTCATTCCATTTATTTTGGGATTGGTGTTAAATGGAATTCCACTTTGGCTGGCAAATAAAATAGGCGAAGAAAAAATCAAACAACTTGAATTTAAAGCACCAGTAAAAGTTGCAGTGGGGATGGGCAGTTTTCTAGTCTATGCATTAATTTGGTTGATTATTGCGATTATCGTAGGAACATGGCAATTTTGGATATTCATTTTTATGATTCCTGTTTGGGGTTATGTGGCAATTTTGTATTATGAGTTTTATCAAAAATATAAAACAAGTCGTCAGTTTAAGCTACTTGATCTATCAAATAAAGATCAGTTATCAAACCTACGCCAAGAAATTATGAAACGCCTAAATATGTGACTACCCTGAACTAAGTATTTTTGTAAGAAATAGATTTTATTTTTTTTAGTCTAAAAAAATACTCCTATCTTTAAAAGATAATAATTGTCTTATTATACTATTTATTTATAATAGAGAATTATCGTTCAAAGTTCAAATCATTAAGCTACAGTAACTTATTTATTAGGAATTATTTGTTCCTCAAAAGTGGTGTTGTCATTTCGACACATTCGATTTAACCAGTTAAACCGAAACACTATTTTTTTCTTCTTATTTTTAATGAAAAAAGACACATCTACAATATTAAAGCTAAGATAAAACACTAATTTATTAACCAAAAAACAATTACACATGATCAATCATCTACAATGCGTTGTGGCATTGCTCTTCTTTTCATTATTTTCTCTAAGTAGTATTAATGCACAAACAACTATTGAACCTGAATACAGTTTCTTCTCAATAGATGTTGATGCCATCCAACAAAGTAGTAAGTATGCACCTATGATTCGTTCAGGTTTGAAAAGAGCAGAAAAACCTACTGTTGAATTGCCCATGCCTAATGGTGAATTACAGCTTTTTCATGTAGAAGAAGCTCCTGTTTTTGAATCCAAATTGGCTGCGCAACATCCTGAAATTCAATCATATGTGATTCAAGGAGTTGAAGATCCTACCATTCTAGGTCGTTTCAATGTAACACCACTTGGATATTATGGAATTGTTCGAGATCAAAATGGTATAGGCGTGATCGAACCTGTAAATGCTTTAGATTTAGCACAAGGTTATCAGGGGTATTATGAAACACGCTCTGATTTTGAATGTAGTGTTTCCGAGCATATGCCTTCAGATGCTGTAGTTGGACAAGAAAAAACTAATTCTTGTTTCCAAAATGGAGCTACTCTTAGAACATTTAGAATGGCCGTTACCGTTACACATGAATATGCTACCTTATATGGCTTTACGCTTTCAAGCGTAAATGCAGCTATTGCTAATCGTTTAGCAGGTATCAATGCTGTTTATGAAAATGAATTAGCCATTCATGTAGAATTAATAGCAGGAAATAATGCTTTAGTAAATGACATCCTTGCTTCGAGTGTTTCTACGGATCCTTTTACCAATCCAAATGATTTTGTAAATCGAAATACAACAATGAATGAAGGAGGAGCTCATATAGCGAGTTTCATTGCTTTGGCAGATTATGATTTTGGACATACCTTCCATGAAGTGACTTGTCCGTCTATTTGTAGCGTTGGTGGAGTGGCAGGCTTAGGAGTGATATGTAGAGAAGATTTGATTTCAGGTGCTCCAGCTAAGTCAAGAGGTTTTTCTCCACTCATTCAAAATAGTTCTATTACCTTAATGCTACACGAACTTGGGCACCAATTTAGTTGTAGCCATACCAATTATGGTTGCGGAACGAACAATCAATGTTCTCGTTATGAACCAGGGCGTGGATCAACTATAATGAGTACTAGTGCAAATTGTACAGGTGATGATTTCTTTGAAAATCGATCTGATTATTTTAATGTAGAAAGCCTTCGTTCTATTTTAGATTTTATGAATAATGGAGATGTTGGTTTTGGTGGAGCTGCTTGTGCACCAACTACTAATGCTTCATGGGGTACTTGTGCAGCTACATCTTCCTCTGGAAATACACCGCCCTCAGCAGATGCTAATCCTAATAGTGGTACATATACTATTCCAGGGCTAACGCCATTTCAATTAGAAGGAGTAGGTACAGATAGCGATGGAGATGTACTATCATATTGTTGGGAACAATATGATACAGATTATACAGGCTCTATTCTTCCTGATAATGCAGGTTCAGCAGGTACAACTACAGACCCTTTATTCAGAAGTTTTCCTCCAACAACCAATCCTGTAAGAGTATGTCCACAACTATCATCTCTTTTAGCTGGTAATACAACAACAGGTACTGGAGAAGTACTTCCTGATGAAGATAGAACAATGAATTGGCGTTTGATTGTCCGTGACAATCATGCAGGTGCAGGAGGAATTGCTTGTGATGAAATCAGTATTACTGTAGATGCCTCCTCCGGTCCATTTGAAGTAACCAGCCAAAATACAGCTACTACATGGAATGCAAATGGTTCCAATACTACAATGATTACTTGGTCAGTGAATGGAACAAATATGGCACCTGTGAGCTGTGCTAATGTAGACATTTTATTTTCTACTGATGGGGGGAATAGTTTCCCATACACATTAGCTAGTAATACTCCTAATGATGGATCACATATGATCACAATACCTTCATATCCAACCTCTGTAGGTCGTATTAAAATTATTTGTTCGGATAACATATTTTTTGATATTAATGATGTTGATATAGAGGTGACATCTTCTTGTATAGCTTTCGGTAGTACATTTTCTCCAGATACGCCTGTTTCTGCGAATGAAGGGGATGCTTCTTTAAACCTTAACTTAACACCTGCCTTTGGAAATTTAATTAATTCTTATACGGGTAATGTATCTAGTAGTGATCCTGCCAGTAATTTAGCTGTAGATAATGGGGGGTCTGGTACCTGTATTAATTTTTCAAATGCAACAACTTATGATGAATATACTTTTGAAGTTAGTGCTTCTGGAATGTATACTTTCTCTTTATCAGGAGCTCCTTTTGGTGTAATAATGACGTTGTATAGTGGTTCTTTTGATCCAAACAATCCATGTAATAATTGGTTAGCAAGTAGTTATGTTAGTGGTGTAGGTATTAATAGTACAGTGGAAGATAATTTGAGTGCAGGACTTGATTATGTATTAGTAGTTTCTGTTGCACCTACAGCTACGGGTACAAGTTTGCCTGCCAATTATACTGTAACACCTTCAGGACCAGGTAATGTTTATGATGGTCCACCGCCACCGCCAAGTGGAAGCTTTGATTATACTTATGTTATTGTTAATGTAGGAACAGGAATGATTGTAGGTATTGATATGGATTCTGATTTATCTAATGCTGCTACTTATCCAGCAGGAAATTATAAGGTATATGGTTTATCTTATGATAATACTGCTATGTTAGGTAGCTATGTTGGCGGTTCTTTTTCAAGTTTACAAAATGATTTAGCACTATTAACTATTTGTGGAAATTTAAGTACTAATTGCCTAGAAGTAGAGATTATAGGAATGTCTTTGTGTCCACCAGATTATGCAGCAGGAAATGCTTTAACAGGTACAGAAACAGGAACAGCAGTTTATGAAACAGATGGCGCTATAGAATCGACACAAATTATTGGTGCTACTGCCATAATTGACTATGATTCTGCTACAAGTATAGAATTAAATCCTGGATTTGAAACAATTTTGGGGGCTTTGTTTCATGCGTTTATAGATGGATGTACAATAGTTGTTGTTACAGGAGATGATGATGATGAAACTAATACGGCGGCAAAAACAACTACTTCTACTACTGTAGAAAAAGAAATTAAATCGGAAAAATAAGCAGTTGTAAACAACTGATAGTATAAAAATTAGAATTGGAATATGCCAAGAATCGGTAGTTGCTTTTGTAGCTACCGATTTTTTATTTATTCGTGTTGGATAGATTAGTATTAAATTTTTTACGCCAAATAATACGAAATTGAATAAGTGATTTCGTAAATCACACCTTAAAAGTGTAATGCCGACTTGAAAAAATCGAAAATTATATATGAAAAGATTTTTTCAAGTCGGTATAATTTTTCAAGATAAATTCAATAGAAGCATATTTGCCTTGTGCAATTTGAATATCTTGTTGCGCTTGAGCGATAATTCTTCTTTGGCGAGACCAAGATCGTAAACCAAAAGCAAATCCCATTTTACTTTGGAGTTCTTTTTCTACTTCTTTTAAGGAAGGAATATCATCTATTAAAGGAATAATTTCAACAAGATCAATATGTTCTTGAAGGTAATGAACAAGTTCGTTGGAATATTTACGGAAATTATCAATATCTACAATAGAAGGATTTCCTTTGACAAGTTTTGCAGCTTGGTACTGAATATCTTTGAGCTGTCGGAGAAGGGCAATATTTGTTGGTTTATTCATCTTTAAGTAGCTCTTTGGGGAGTGATTTAGAGGTTTTTGCGCCTAATTTTTTGATTTTTTCGGCACGCCCAATGAGTGTATCTCCAAATTTTTTGGAATCAATTAATTTATTCATCGCATCATCGTGTGCATTTTTAGCCATATCCAGTCGTAGACCAATTGCTTTTAAATCTTCTACAAAATTGACGAATTTATCGTACAACATTCCACTTTGACGTGCTATCTCTAATACACTTTTTTTCTGTTTTTCTTGTTTCCAAATATAAGAAACAGTGCGCATGGTAGCAAGAAGGGTAGAGGTAGTGACCATAACAATATTCTTGTCTAAAGCATCTAAAAAAAGACGATGATCCGTTTGACAAGCCAATGCAAATGCGGGTTCGATTGGTACAAATAATAAAAGATAATCAGGAGTATTAATTTGATACAACAATTGATAGTTTTTACTACTTAAATCCTTAATATGCTGCCGAACACTCTGTAAATGCTCCTTTAAATGCTTCGCCTTTTGTTGTTCATCTGTCGCATTAAAATAGCGTTCATACGCCGTTAAAGATACCTTAGAATCAATAATAAGATGTTTTTCTTGTGGCAATTTGATAATGTAGTCAGGACGTTTTTCTTTTCCATCTTGATCTTTAAAACTCTGTTGGGTGAAATAATGAATATCTTTTACCAGACCTGATTTCTCTAACAATAATTCCAATTGAAATTCTCCCCAATCGCCCTGTGTTTTATTATCTCCTCGGAGTGCACTGACTAGATTATTGGCATCTTGGCTTAGTTGTTCATTTAACAATCGCAACTGCTCGATCTCTTTTTTTAACGAAATACGATCTTTCGTTTCAGAGAGAAATTTTTGCTCAATACCTTGTTCGAATTCACGAATTTTTTCCTTCAACGGATGAAGAATATGATGGATTTGTTGTTGGTTTTGTTGCGTGAATTTTTGTGATTTCTCTTCCAATAAGCGATTCGCGATATTTTCAAATTCTGTTTTAAAACGATCTTGCAGTTGCGTGATTTCTTGCTTTTCGGTTAACAGTTGATCTTCTAATTGAATATTGGCTTGTTCCTTAGAAGCAAGTTGTCGTCCAAGATTTCGAATTTCTTCTTCTTTATCCAATAAATCATCTCGATGTAAATCCACTTGTACTTGAAGTGCTTCCACCATTTCTTTTACCACATAACGTGCTTCTAATTCTTCAAATGTAATTCCATTTCGAATGGCACTATATTTATATTTTGCAATCATCCAAGCAGCAATTGCCCCGAAGAAGAGCCCAAAACAAACAGAAAGAATATCCAAATTTTCAATTTTATACGCAAAAAAATTCTATTTACAAGATAAAGTTATGAAAAATAATCAAAATATGTAAATAGTAAGAACTATTCTTTTAGTTGTCAATTATATGGTGAATGCTTAGATGAAACATCTTGAGAATAATGATTTCCAAAGTGCAAGTGCAAGTATCAAATGCAAGTTCAAAAAAAGCTATTTTAAGGTTTACCTATTTGTGCTTGAACTTGATACTTGAGTTGTTTATAACCTTGTCTAAGTACTTAATATTCTTTTCTAACCAATCGCAGCTACTCCAATTCGATCAACTGAAATACGGTGGTTAATTCCAGCCACTTTATAAGCTTTTGGTGATGTGCCTGTAACCGTTTTAAATTGATTAGACAAATGTTGTAGACTGCAATAGCCCAATTTAAAGGCGATTTCTTTGATGCTTAAATCATTGTATTGTAGCAATTCTTTGGCGCGTTCTACCTTTTGAAGAATGTAGTATTTTTCAATGGTGAGTTCATTCCATTCTCTAAAGGTCTTACGGATTTGTTTGTAGGGTAAATCTAATGCTTGACTTAGATAATCAGATAAATTCATATTAGAAATATCTTCCCCTAAATGAACGAAGTGGATAATCGTAGATTTTATTTTTTCTACTAAAATTTCTTCTTTATTGCGAATAAGCGACAAGCCGAATGTTTGTAATTGTTCCTCTAATATATTGGGTTGGTGTGCAAAGGCTTTAGCTTGTACATGAATTTCACCTAATTGTAGGTCTAAAATCTCATAATTGGCGGCTTCAAATATATTTTTCACGACGTAGATACAACGTGTACAAACCATATTTTTAATGAAGAAGGTCTTCTTTTGATAGGTTCCCATGACTATTTTTTTAGAATTTTTGAAATAAAAGATAAATACCATACAGGCGAATGCTGTATTGTTGAAAAACTCAAAAAATAGTAGGAATCAAATCAAGAAAACTTGGAAGAGAAGATTTAAATCGTTTACAGGAAGTTGTGTAGCATCAGTATCAGCAGCACTTTGAAAGTGCGCTAATAGAAAAGTACGCTCTGCTAATTCTAATGTACTACAAGCACCATTGAAACTAGGAATCGTTGGGGTGCTTGCTTTAAGTTGTTGTACAATGGATTGAAAATCAACAGATAAGATGGTGTGAAGTGGAAGGTCGAAAACACTTACAATTGTTTCTTTTGTGTCTCTTGTATCTTGTGCAGTGCGTTCATTTCCATATAAGGACCAAAGGTAGGACATCTCTTGCATGGAACGCTCTCCATCTGTATTAAACAGATTGAAAAACGGACTCAACATAAAGAGAATCAGTAGTTTGATCGTATGTGGGTTTCTATTCACGATTTCAAAAGTACAATTTTTTTTGATGCAGGGAAAGTCTTGCGAAATAAAATATTTATATTTTTGTACTTAATATTTACAAATAGGAAAAGCCAAGTAGAGATTAATCTTACTTGGCTTCGGATGTTTACATGAAGATTGTTCTAAAAACGACAAGGACGTACACGTACAAATCCATCTCGATCAATATTTCGTCGTTGAGGTTTCCCTTTGTAATAAATATTGGACAAGCCAGAGACATCGGCATCTAATTCTTCGGTGGTATTAATTCGTAGGGTAACGCGACCTTCTAAATCGACTTCTGAAATAGCAGCCTGTAATTCGCTAGCATCAATGCGACCCATACCTTCCATGCAGATTTCTTGCGATTTCGTTTCCCCGTATAAGTCCATTTTAGTGTAGCCTTCCGTGTCTAATTCAATGTGTTGCGCATAAAGTTCGAGTTCTCCAGTGATGAAACCTGTAAAATCCAGTTCGATTTCTTCTGCACGGATTGGATCATTTCCAATGATTTTCACCTTTCCTTCTACTTCTATTTCGTCAAGGTTCTGATAGGTAACCGTTACATACATCTTAGGGAAACGTTCGAAGATCATGGACCAAGTATCATAATAATCTTCATTGTAATAAATGTGGAGCGTATTTCCACGTACTTCCGTGACGATGCGATCAATGTGATGGTATTCGCGCGTGTCGATTTCTACACAATGTTCGTCTCCTTGTATTAAAATAAGTTCGCCATTTCCTTCAAAATCTATTTTGCTAAAAGCTGGAATATCACAAACTACATCATCTTGAGCAAAAGTAAAACTTACCGTAAAAAGTAAACAAGTTAAAATTGAATATATCGTTCGCATGAGGTGTAATTTTTTGATGGTTTATAATTGATTTACACTTTAAGGACGACGAGAATAATAGAATACCCCTATTCAGGAGATAATTTTTTTTTTGGTTGTGTTCTTTTTAGATTAGAGATTTGGGAATAGAGAGAAGAGATTTGTGCGGAGAGATATTGGTTCTGGAAATAATTATTTTGCTTGAAAAATAAATTTTTCAAAAAAAATTAAAGTAATTTTCCAACTCAATCGTCTTCACTACTAAAAGACATCAATTTACATATGGCTACACCTGTGGCAGAAGAACGAAATCGAACGAATATTATACAACAGTATAGCAAACGCTTATTTGGGTTTATCCGAAATAGGGTGTCGAATAATGCGGATGCAGAAGATATTTTACAAGAAGTATGGTATCAGTTTAGTCGAGTAGTGGATATTGATTCGATTGAGCAAATTAATGCATGGTTGTTTCGGGTGGCACGGAATAAAGTGACGGATAATTATCGAAGAAAAACCCCTGAATCTTTAGATACGACTTATGAAGATGAGGAAGGGGATACCCACATCAAAGATATTTTACTCGCCGATTTTCCTGCACCAGAAGATGAAGATTTAAAAGCTATTTTTTGGGAGGAATTATTTGCAGCACTCGATGAATTGCCTGAAAATCAACGAAATGTATTTGTTTGGAATGAATTGGAAGATCAAACCTTTCAAGAAATCAGCGATCGAACAGGCGTGAATATTAAAACGCTAATTTCCAGAAAACGCTATGCCGTACAGCATTTGAGACAACGATTACAAAATTTGTACACTGAATTTTTAGCAGATTAAATTAATAAACATGAATCATAATACCACATCTTACCGAAAAAAATGGCATCCTAAACGGATATTGCTCTTTGCTGGATTTGCCTTGGCATTTGCTGCTTTGGCAGGTGGGCTAGTGATGTTCTTATGGAATGCGATATTGACTAAAGTAGTTGATGTGCGTCCACTCACTTATTGGCAAGCTGTGGGATTGTTTGTCTTATTCCGCGTTTTGTTTGGAGGCTTTTTTCATCGTTTTCGTGGAAAAGGTAAGCGCTGGCGTGAAGGCAAACGTATGGCGCGTGAAAAATGGATGAATATGAGCGAAGAAGAACGCCATGAATTCAAAAATCGTTGGAAGGAGCATTGTAAAAAGAGGGGAGAATAAATTATTTTATAGGTTTGTGGATAGTTAAGGTATGTATTGTATCTTCAACACTATTTATTGACTAAATCCACCAGATTATGCGCCTTCTCAAAGCAATTTTGATCACCTTAATTACGATACCTCTATTTGCACAATTTGACTCTAATACGACTCATATTTTTCCAGTAGATACCGACAAAAATTTTCTGATTGGTACACAAACCCCCAACAATAGTGCGGATTATAAAATCTATGTCGATTTACGTCCACATTTTACAACTTTGGGCGATGATGAAAGTGGTATTAAGTTCAAAACAGGATTGTATGCCTTAGAATTTGATAATTCTGCGACCTCTATTGACCCTAATTACGATCATCCTGTCATTAAACCTTCTGGAAATTATGTTGGTTTTTTGGGTAAACCAGGGCATCGTTGGTTTCATATTTATGGATCTACTTTTCATGCTGATACGATTTTGTCTAATGGGCATTTAATGTATGAAATTGGCGATCTTAATAATCAGTGGAAACGTTTGTGGTCTGAAACGATCCGTGCTAAAAATTATTTCCCTTTAGCGAATAATACAGGGCAAATTGGTGCACCTGATTTTTTATACAAAGAGGTTTTTGCTACAGATATTAATTGTGTTACTTTTTTGGCTTCTTCAGATGCACGTTTAAAAGAAAATCTTCGTCCTGTTGAACATCCTATTGAAAAAATAAAAGCCTTACAAGCTTGGCAATATGATTATCATCTTCCTAATACAGATGTAGTGAAAAGTAATCGAATTGGAGTTTTGGCACAAGAAGTAGAGGCGGTTCTTCCAGAATTAGTGGAAACCAATGAAGCTACCCAACTTCAATCAGTTGATTATATAGGTTTAATTCCTGTTTTATTAGAAGGGATTAAAGCACAACAAACGATGATTGAGACACAGCAAGAAGAGTTGGAGGCCCTCAAAAAACGTATAGAACAACTTGAACATAAGGAGTAGAACTTATTCCAAAATACTTAACAACCACTCTTTTTCAAAAAGTAATTTACTGTTCTTAATTTTTTCTCGAAGAGCAGCTCGTTTCTGCTTTTCAAAAGAAGGTAGATTAATAATTTGTTGAAGGAAACTCAAAAATTGTTGGATATACTCTCGATGATAACCCACGATTTCTTTACGATGTAAATACGTTTTCATACTACTGATTTGCGATTCCATAAGATCTGCATATGATTCTCCTAAAGTGTAATATATTTTGATCGTGAGCGTACGAGCTCGAAGATTGAGTAGGTAATCTTTGGTGCTAAAATTATAAATAGCATCTAGGGCTTTATCATATTCTTTTTTTAGAAAATAAAGTCTACCTAAATTATAATTGCTTATGGGGTTTTGATCCGACGGAGACAAATATTTTTTATATGCTTGAATAAACTGAACCGTCCAATCGTACTTTTTTAATTGTAAAGCTGCAGAGATTGCGTTATTAAAGGTGTAAGTACTCAAATGATTATTTTCGATAAGCACGCCTTCTTCAATTCCATTTTTATACAATTCAAATAATTCTTCTATGTATCGAGAGAACCCAATATTGGTTTGCTTAATACAATAATTAATGGCTAATAATAAAATATCTCGGCTTTCACGCTCATCGAAATAAGTCTTATAAGTTTTAATTAATTCGCGGAATTGCTGAAAATATACTTCATTTTCCGAACGAACCATAGCTAAATAGCAATAATAATAAATAGCAATTGCTGGTATTTCTTGTAAATGGGGTTTTGCTTCAATATAATTGATCACAGAGGAGAGAAAATCTTGATCAAAATTCTTTTTATAAACACTTTTTCGAGCCTCTACATAACAAGCAATTCTAAGTTTTTGACTAAAATAATATTGGTCAAAAGCATCAATGGTTTGCTGTAAATTAGACGTTTTAGTACGATTATGACTTTCAATATAATCATACCGTTCATATTCCAGTTGAAATGTTTTAAAGAAATAATTACTATCGCGTAAATTTTGTTTTTCTAATAATTTAGCCGCGTCTTGAATGTTTTTCTCAAAAAAACTATCTAATTTAAGTTTTCGATAAGCTAAGGAGGTATTCTGTTTTAGTTGTAATGGATCTTCTTTCAAATGACGAAAAGCTAGAAATTGTTCAGTCAATTTAAATAATCGACTACATACCATAAAAAATTGTTCTTTATCATAAGTTGGAAAATGCTGTAGATGGGTTTTATCTTTCAAAAATGGTAGACGTGGTGTTTTTCGATGAGCAATGAATTGTTTCAATAAAAGAATAACATCCGAACGACGATTAAAAAAAGGCGATTCTACAAATTGTAATAAATGACGCAATTCCCACAAAGAAAAATTAGAAAGCACTTGATATAATTTAGTTTTCTTCATTTAAAAGTATTTGCGGTTTATTGCAGTTAAAATATTGATAATCAATAAACAAATTTATTTAAAAAATAAGTTTTTGGCAAATTTGTAATAGGAAAACTACTAAAAGACCCCTTACTTTGTAGTAGTTTAACTGAGAAATTACCATGAGACAGAACAGACATACTTTTTTATCCTTATTTGGAATACTTGTCTTATCCCTATTGCCTTTCTTTTCTTTGGCAAGTACTTCTTGTACTATTTCAAATGATTTAAGAGAACAAGATTCTTTGGCTTTGGTGAGTTTATACAATTCACTTGGTGGGGATAATTGGGAAAATATTTGGGTGGATACAGTTTGGGACCTAAATCGACCAATGGATGAATGGTGGGGCGTGCAATTGAATCCAAGTGGGCGAGTAAATCAACTCATTCTTCATAGTTCA
Organism: Saprospiraceae bacterium; assembly: GCA_020628645.1. GTDB lineage: Bacteria > Bacteroidota > Bacteroidia > Chitinophagales > Saprospiraceae > JAHDES01. The sequence goes on along the minus strand of JAHDES010000019.1, from coordinate 8,654 downwards.
AATTTAATTGGGCCATTACCCGATGAATTAGGTAACTTAACAGCCTTGACATATTTGCGGATTGGTGGAGTTTTATGGGGTGAGATTCCCAGTACTTTAGCCAATTTAACAGAACTAGAAACCTTATTATTAGCTGGCGGCTTGTCTGGTAATGTCCCTGACTTTATAGGTGATTTAACTAAACTTGTAAGTCTCAGTTTTAATAAAAATCGTTTAACAGGCACGATTCCTGAGACGCTTTGCAATCTAGAATCCTTGGCTATTCTATCTCTCACAGGTAATTACCTAACAGGTACTTTGCCAGATTGTATGAAGGATTTAGAAGATTTGGTTTTTCTATTTTTAAGTTATAATGATTTTGATTCATCTTTACTTTCCAATATCCATGAATATGAGCAGTTGCTCATTTTGCATGCTTCCAGTCACACTATTAATGGACCATTCCCTGCTGGAATTGAACAATTAGCTGAATTAGATGAAATAGGCTTAGCAGAATGTGGTATAACTGGGCAGCTTCCTGCTTATTTAGGCGAGCGTGGCTATAGAGAACTATACCTATCTAATAATCAATTTGAGGGATGCTATCCTCCTGAATTTGAAGGACTCTGTAGACCTGATGTAACCGTTGAGTTTTACAATAATCCTGGATTACCAGACTATGGCAATTCATTTCATTTATTTTGTTCCAGTGGCATAGGGAATTGCGCCAATCCTAATTTTATCTTCGGAACAGTCGCTCAAGATGAAAATGAGGATTGTGTGTACGATGATGGAAGCTTAGGATTACGAAATTGGATGATTGAGCTTGAAGGAGATGCTTCGTACTATGCCATTTCGGATAGTTTAGGCAATTATGTCATGCAAGTTCCTAATGGCAATTTTGAATTAACCGCCAAATCCCCTAATGCCTATTGGGAGAGTTGTATTATAGATAGTTTAGTGAGTTTTTCAAATGGAGCAGATTCATTGCAAATTAATGTTCCAGCTACGGCAATATATGAGTGTGGATTCATGAAAGTGGATATTGGAACGCCCATTTTAAGATACTGCGACGAAAATCAATATTACGTTCAGTATTGTAATGAAGGCACGTCTCCAGAACATGATGTTTATATTGAAGTTATTCTTGATGAGCACCTAAGTTATTTAGATGCCAGTATTCCACTGACTTCTTCAGATGGTCAATTATATCGTTTTGATGTAGGGGATGTAGCTGTAAATGAATGTAAGTTATTTAACCTTTATACTTTATTGGAATGTGATTCAGCTTACATTGGTCAAGCCCATTGTGTAGAAGCACATGTTTATCCAGATTCTACTTGTTTGCCTCCAAATATCATGTGGGATGGTTCTAGCCTCGAAGTAGAGGGATCTTGTAATGGAGATTCGATCCAATTTAAACTCATTAATGTAGGAGATCCAATGACTAATTCTTCTGTATTTATTGTGACAGAAGATGAGTTAATGCTTCGTATTGATTCTGTTCAATTAGGAGCAGCAGAAACGATGAATGTCAAATTTTTAGATGAAGGAGGAATTTATCGACTAGAAGCAGAGCAAGCGGAAAATCATCCTGATAATGGAATACCCTCGGCTACAGTGGCGGGGTGTATAGTAGATTCATTAATGGAATTTGAATTTATCAATCAGTTTATTTTAAATGATTTTAGCCCGTTTGTAGATATAGATTGTCAACAAAGTAAATATTTTGCCACTTTAAATAGAGTAGATGCCCAGCCTTCAGGTGTTGGCCCAACGAAAGATATTTATGCCTTAAATCCCATTGATTACCAAATAGGATTTCAAAACACAAGTTCCTCCACTGCTGGTTGTGTGGAGATAAGAGATACCCTCTCAGCACATTTAGATTTGACGACCCTTAGCATTATAATGAGTAGCCATCCTTATACCTTCTCCATAGAAGAGCAAACTACTTTAGTTTTTCGTTTTGACGAAATAGAACTCCCTGATAGCACGACTAATGAATTGGCTTCTCAAGGCTTTATTAAATTTCAAATCACCCCTAAATCAGATACACCTTTAAATACACAGATTACGAATCAAGCATCTATCTATTTTGATGATAATGATCCAATTGTTACCCCAGAAATCTTTCATACCTATCGAGATCGTCCCTATATTCAACAAGAAACAACTACTTATTTATGTGAAAATGATAGTACCAATGTAGAAGACTTCTCTAATATAGAACACATTTTATTTAACAGTTATCAATTAGAATTGACGAATCATTTTATGGTATTGCCTACGGTTTATACAGAAATAGATTCCTTAATTGCCAACGGAAACGAGCCTTATACCCAAGAATTTATTTATACTGATATGAATGGTTGTGATAGTGTTGTCATCGTCAATTTTATGCCGACAGTTGCTACTACAAACTCCATTTCGTCTAGTTTTAAGCTCTTTCCAAATCCTACTCAGTCAGGAATTACAATACAATTGGAGGAAGAAATTACTTCTTTACAGGTTCACTTATATGATGCGAAAGGCGTATTTATGGGTGAGGTCGCTACATCTAAAATCCATGCACAAGAGTATTATTGCGATTTGACACATGTATCGCAAGGAATGTACTTTATGAAGTTGAATTTAAATGGGCTTGTAGTATACCAAAAGATTATTAGCAATTGAGAGGATTAATTGTGATTTTCTGGGCTATTCTGATTTATTTCGGAATAGCCCTTTTTTTTACTACTTAAATGTAGGATATCATTAAAATGAATAAATTTTAGAATAGAAAGTTATTTTTTATTAAAAAATATTTTTAAAATAAATGATTGATAATCAAATAGATATGATGATTTTTGATTTTTTTCTAAATTTTTTTTAAAGTAAAATTTCCATTCCTTCGTCTTCCTTAATAACTGATTTATAGTTGACAATTTTTACAACTATTATTAATAACCAAAACCTCTGAAAGGTGCATGAGTTTTAAGATTAAAACCTTCGCTTTTCAAAGGTTTGCAAAACCCATATTTATTATGCGACCATTTAAATTTTTCTTTGGACTTACAGTAGGCATTATCTTATTGAGTTTCTTATTCAAGATTTTCTTTATTGCTTTTATTGTAGCAGCCGTCTTGAGTACCATTTATTATGTAGTTCGTCAAATGACCTATTTCTTTAAGTCGATGACTTGGGAAGCTAGAGGTCGAGACTATTACGAAGCGAATTACCCGTATCGTGGACGACGATTTGCGTATGCGAACGAATTCGAAAGTGTACGTGAACAAAAACGTCACCCTTTTCAGGAGTATCGCTATGGTGGCGACCGAGTGATTAAAGTCTCATAAGAAAAAATCGTATTGATGGTTCAGGTTTCCTAACCTGAACCAAATTATCTAAGCAGTTTATAACTGCCAATTTTTAAATCTAAAAAATCAAAAAATTATGTGTAAACGACATGCATATCATCAAAATTGGAAATCAAATTATGCCTATGAAAAGGCACGTAAATACAAAAACTGGAAACGTCAACGAATGGGATGGAATTATCCTCCTGTCAATATCATAGAAACGGACGATGGTTATCAATTAGAATTATTAGTACCAGGGTTTGAGAAAGAAGATTTTACGCTTCATCTCACAGATCGAATTCTGACCGTGGGGGCAAAGACAAAAGAACAAGAAACGACAAACGATCAAATCTGGAAACGTAAAGAGTTTGGTGCACGATCCTTCGAACGACAATTTGAGTTGAATGAAAAGATTGACACAGATTCCATCAAAGCAACATACCAAGATGGTATTTTAACGATAACATTAGCTAAATTGGAAGACCAGCGCACCTTCCGTCAGGAAATTCAACTGGCATAAACTTAAATGCTAAGAAGTTTAAGTTAATCAACTAGGTTTTCTTATAAAAAAATATTTGCTGAAACACGCATCAAAAAGCCTTAATAGGCTAGCTTTTTGATGCTCTGAGGGGTCGTTAGGGGTGAAATGTACTCGATTTTTCGAGTACATTTCACCCCTAATACCCCCTTGAGTAAAAAATCATCCACCTTGAAAGGTGATTTTTTACGAAAAACTTTGTTTTTCATTTTTATAAGAAACTCTTTATCAACTAATCAATTTAAGGGTGATACTGTTATAGTAGTATCATCCTTTTTTTGTTATATTTGTTAAAGTAGTGAATCGAATTGATAAAGTAGATTAATATGTTGTACGACAATCACGGAAGAATCATCAATTACATGCGTTTGGCAGTGACGGATCGCTGTAATTTGAGATGTTTTTATTGTATGCCCGAAGAAGGTATTCAATATGTACAACGACAGGAATTATTGACTTATGAGGAGATGGAACGGATCGTTACTTTAGGCTATCAATTAGGCATTCGAAAAGTACGAATCACAGGAGGAGAGCCTTTTCTCCGAAAAGGCATTATGGATTTCTTAGAGCGTATTAGTCAATTACCTGAATTGGCGATTCATGTTACCACTAATGGAACACTTACCTATGATTTAGTTCCAAAACTGAAAAATTTAGGGATTAAATCTATAAACTTGAGTTTGGATAGTTTAGATGAAAAACGCTTTTACGAGATTACACGAAGAGATAGTTTTAAAAAAGTGATGCAAACCTTCGAGCAATTATTAGCTTATGAGATTCCAACCAAACTCAATGCGGTCGTTATGGCGGGTAAAAATATTGATGATATCCTACCGATGGTGGCATTGACAAAAGAATTGCCCATTGGTGTACGCTTCATCGAAGAAATGCCCTTTAACGGAAAAGGCTCAAATGGAGAAGCATTTGAATGGGATTACCGAAAAATTCTTGACCATATTAAAACACAATACCCTTCTATAGCAAAAATAAAAGATCCGAAATATTCTACTTCTCTCAACTATCAAATTCCTGATCACAAAGGAACGGTGGGTATCATTGCTGCCTATAGTCGCTTATTCTGTGGAAGTTGTAATCGCATTCGCCTTACACCACAAGGCGTATTAAAAACCTGTTTGTATGATAATGGCGTATTTAATATCCGCGATTTAATTCGTGCAGGCGCGAGCAATGAACAAGTCCAAGAAGCCTTACAAGAAGCACTAGCGCATCGCGCAAAAGATGGGCATGAAGCCGAGCGTAAACGTAAAAACAATCCAGTACAAGAATCAATGGCAACGATAGGAGGGTAGACATAGAACTTGGAAGGGTCTTAGATTGTTCCATTTCAAAGATGTTCTTACTCAAAGATATATTTTAGGTGATATTAACTACTATATGTTGATTACATGAAAAAATGTTCATATATTTGAATATAATAAAATTATTGAGTTTTTGTAGCATTATAGTTAGCAAAAAAATTAGATTATTGGATTTGAGAATTATAATTTTACTGACTGTAATAATTCTTACACACTATAATTAAAAAGCTCAAAAAGGTGATAAATAGATATTATTATCTTTACTTTTTTTTTCAACCCTTACCAAATTAAAAGCATTCATTTTTAATACAAAATACATTGGAAAATGTTAGAATTTATTAGTCAACCCTGGCATTGGTCGATCTCTGGATTAATGATTGCTCTGGTGATGTTTTTATTAATTTATTTTGGGCAACGATTTGGAGTGTCCTCATCTTTTCGAGCCATTTGTGCAGTAGGAGGAGCAGGAAAATTCATTGATTACTTCAAATACGATTGGAAATCGCACGATTGGTTGTTTCTATTTGTGATTGGTGCGGTGATCGGGGGATATTTAGGTATAAGCGTTTTTGGAAGTCCTGATCCTGTACAATTGTCAGCCGCGACGGTTCAAGATTTGGGAGCTTTAGATATACAAGTACCACAAACAAAAGCAGAAGGGCTTGGATTTATTCCGCATGATATTATGAATTTTCAAAATCTAGGAACACTCTCTGGCTTTATTTTAATGGTGGTCGGAGGTTTCTTTATCGGATTTGGCACACGCTACGCAGGAGGCTGTACCTCTGGTCATGCTATTACAGGATTATCCAATTTACAATTACCTTCTTTAGTTGCTGTGATTGGTTTTTTCATTGGGGGGTTATTGACCACCTTTGTGTTATTACCTCTTATTCTTTCTTTATAAAATCTTATTCTTTCTTTATAAAAAAATATGGCTTAGAAAAACGGATTTTAAAACGCATAGTCTAAAAATCTAACATCTAGTCATCTAAATATCTATAAAATGCGTTTACTCAAATTTTTAATTGTTGGAATTCTTTTTGGAATCGTCATGACTAAATCGGAAGCGGTTTCTTGGTTTCGGATACAAGAAATGTTTCGTTTTCAAAGCTTTCACATGTATGGAATAATTGGTGTTGCAGTAGTGGCTGGAGTGATCATGCATTATCTCATCAAAAGTGGGCAACTAAAAAATTTAAATGGTGATGTGATCCAATTTGCAGATAAGCCGAAAACCTATACGGCGAGTATCATTGGCGGTACTTGTTTCGGACTGGGTTGGGCAATGACAGGCGCATGCCCAGGCCCTTTGTACACTTTAGTTGGACATGGTTATTGGATTATTTTAGTGGTGATTGCTAGTGCTTTATTAGGGGCAGTGGTGTATGGTGCCCTTCGTTCAAAATTGCCACATTAATCAAAAAAAGTAGCTTTTGCTTCAAACAAATTACCTTATATTTGTTTCATAAAAGTATTATCTATTCAGAAAATTCTAGTATGCAACAAACGAAAATCACTTTTCTATTAGCTTTCTTGTTTTTATCTGTTTTTTCATTTGCTCAAGAAGAAAAAAAAGGATTACTCAAATTAGAAAACGTAAAAATTAATCCTGTAATTGGACTTCAATTATGGAGTACTTATACTCAAAATGCACAATTATTCAGTCCGATTTCGGGACAATATGAGGCAGTGGATGATCGACTAAATTTAGAGTTACATCGCTCTCGTTTAGGCGTTACAGGACAGGTCTATGAAAACATCAAATTTAATATCATTACCGCTTTTGATTTTGTAGGGAAAGATGCCCTTTCTGCTACTCAAGGTGCGTTGAATAATGGTGCATCTCCTCGACTTCGCTTATGGAATGCCTTCGTTCAGTGGCGATTAATTCCTCAAAAAGAACACCTCAATGTGGTAGTTGGCTATATGCCTGCCCAAATTGGAAGAGAGAGTATTACTGCTGCATTTCGTGTGCCTTCGATGGAAAAAGCTTGGTCGCAAAACTATATGAGGCGTCACATTGTAGGCGTGGGGCCAGGACGTGTGATTGGGGTGAATGTCGGAGGTTTATTTACCAAAGAAGAGCAAGTCGTTTCATTTGGTTATGATGTAGGAATTTTTACGCCTCAATTTACAGGTCTAAATGGCAATACTTCAGGTGTTCAGACCTCTGTATTAGGAGTAGCTCGTCTGGCATTTTATATTGGTGATCCTGAATCAAAAACCTATACGATTGGACATAAAGTCAACTATTTTGGTAAACGAAAAGGATTGACGGTTGCTGTGGCGGCATCACGACAAGGAACGACCGATTTATTTTATTCCAATACGGCTTTAGGATTTGATTTTCTTTTAAATATTGATGGATTCCATTTAGATGGAGATTGGACCTTTATGACACGTGAAGGATTGCCCATTATTGCAAGTGCGCCTTTTGAAGTAGCATCCAATACAGGTTATGTACGAGCAGCGTATAATATTAATCTTTCTAATGGATATGTATTAGAACCTTCTGCGATGTTGGTGCAATTTAATGGAGAAACAGAAGGCAATCAACAGGAACGAGCGGCTATCGTAGGTTCATTAATGGGGACAGATCAATCTATTGAATTTGGGATGAATCTTTATTTTAATCCAAATATCAAACTCTCTTTACATTATACCATAAATGATGGAGAATTGGGTGCTGTACAAAATGGCTCATCCATCAACAATTATTATTTCCAAACGAATGGAATGGCGATTCAACGTGGAGATTGGTTGGGTCTAGGATTGGTGACTATTTTTTAGAGGAATATTAAATACATGCGCGGACTCGCTGATACAAGCAAGGACATCAAGTTCTGCATCCTAAAACGTAGCGATCCTACGTCAAAAAGTCCTACGTTTAAACACCATTAATCCGATCAATATCTTTTTTAAACTGAGTGGTTAAGTCTAAGACAAAATTATCCATTACCGCTTGTTCTTGAGTGTCTACACCATCACTTGCTTGAGCAATATCTTCAACCAATTCCATCAAAAATTGATATTCTGGATCAGGACCGTGCATTTCGCAGTAGGTGATGACTTTTTTATACAAATCTTCTACCGAACGGTTTTTCTTTACCTCATAATCAAAGGACCATTTGATATCTTCGCCCCATTTGTGATGGGCTAGTTTACTTTCTATGGCAGCCAATTCTTCTTTTTGAATATTGCCATCCGCCATTGCCACGACATACAATAATTCACCAAATGCTTCGATTAGTTTATCGGTATCTTTCATTTATACTTATGGATTTTTTGTAAAATTAGTATTCTTGTTTTGCTTTTCAAATTTATCTACCCGCAGATTTCGCTGATCGCGCAGATTGATAATAAAGATTTTATAATTAAAAATCCTAAACTATGTAGTAATACATCCTAAAGCGTAGCGATCCTATGTCCTATGTCCTATGTCCTATGTCCTATGTCCTATGTCCTATGTCCTAT
>JAHDES010000078.1 GCA_020628645.1 Saprospiraceae bacterium | reverse complement strand
TCTAAAATCTAAAATCTAAAATCTAAAATCTAAAATCTAAAATCTAAAATCTAAAATCTAAAATCTATTCCGGCTCAAATCCAAGGATAATATTGAAGTTGCCATAATCTTGGAATGGATTCCCTGTTGGATTAATTAAGTTTTTATCAAAACCAAGTCCATAATCAAAGCCAAGTGTACCAAACATTGGTAAGAACACACGAAGTCCCATACCAACTGAACGGCGTGTATCAAATGGATTAAAGTCTCGGAACGTATTCCAAGAATTTCCACCTTCTGCAAAAGCTAAGACATAAATAGTAGAGCTTGGATTCAGCGATAATGGGTAACGTATTTCAGCCGTATATTTAGCAAATACAGGAGCACCACCATTACTTGCAGGTAAATCTTCAATTTCATATCCTCGTAAAGAAATTAAATCAAACCCTAATAAACCTGTTTGTTGATTTGCTAATCCATCACCACCTAACTGGAAGCGTTCGAATGGAGATGTACCTATATCTCTATTATAATAGCCCAACATACCAATCTTCACAGCAGTACGTAAAGTTAAATCGCCGACTAATTGTGTAAACCATTCTCCTGTAAAACGCCATTTGTGGTACTCTAGCCATTTAAAGCGTTCTTCAGGTCGTTCTTCTGCATAATTGCGATCGGAATTGCTGAATGCCGAATAAGGCGGTGTAAATTGCATAGACAATGAAAAACGAGAACCTGATTTTGGAAAAATAGGATCATTAATCGAACTACGAGAAAATGTTTGGTTAATGCTAAAATTATTATAATCTCCAAATCCAATAGGAACACCATCATCATCTAAGAAATCTCCTCTAGCCCAATTGTTCAAGCTCAGCGTCTGTATATTAATCGTTGTATTAGAGATAAAGTTATCATCAGGAAATTTCAAGCGAGTTCCTAATCCAAAAGAGAAATTAAGAATACCTAAACTAGAGTAATTCGTACTTTCTCGATCAATTCCATTCGATAAAGCTGTATAAAAAGCACCAACGGTAAAAGAATTTGGTTTTTTACCACCCAACCAAGGCTCAGTAAAGGAAATATTATAGGATTGGAAAAATCGCCCATTCGTTTGCGCACGTAAAGAAAGACGTTGACCATCTCCTTGAGGAAGTGGACTCCAAGATTCTTTATTGAAGATATTTCGGATTGAGAAATTATTAAAAGAAACTCCAAGTGTTCCAATTACTCCTCGACCGCGACCTCCCCAACCCGCAGAAAGCTCCAATTGATCAGAAGGCTTTTCTTCTACGGTATATTCGATATCTACTGTTCCACGTTGTGGATTTACAGGTGTATTGATCCCAAGTGTTTCAGGGTTAAAATAACCTAGGTTTACAATTTCTCGTTGCGAACGAATAATATCAGTACGACTAAATTTCTGACCAGGACGTGTACGTAATTCACGACGTATTACGTGCTCATGCGTACGATCATTACCTTTAATAACAACTTTATCAATCGTTGCCTGTGGTCCTTCAAAAATTCGTAATTCTACATCAATTGAATCGCCAACTACAGCTACTTCAATCGGTTCTACACTAAAGAAGAGGTAGCCATTATCCATGTAAAGTGTACTTACATCACGCCCATCTTGGCTAAATTGAAGCCTCGTATTTAGTAATTCTGTATTGTAAACATCTCCAGAAACAATACCCAATACTTTTTCTAAAGTAGGGGTATCATAAATAGAATTTCCTTTCCAAACGATATTTCTAAAGTAATATTGATTGCCTTCTTCCAGATTGATTTGCACCATCAAATTCCCGTCTTCATTTCGCCAAATCGAATCACTCAATACTTTTGCATCTCTAAAACCAAGCGTATTGTAGTAATTAATGATTAAATCCTTATCTAATTCATAATCAGGTTTAATCAATTTGGAAGAAGCAAAAAGGCGTCGCTTTCGCTTGGTAGCATCCATCTTACGGCGTAGCTTATTTGCCTTAATGGTATTTCCTGTAAAGATGATGTCTTGAATTTTGATGCGCTCATTTCGTTTGATATTAAAAACTAAGCGTACTTTATTGGTACCTGAATCAGCAATTTCTTTTACAGTTGCTTTGGCATCTAAATAACCTTTTTCACGAAAGAAATTTTCAATTCCTACACAAGCATCATTCTTGATATTTTCGGTAACGATAGCTCCTTTGATGAGATATTGATTTACCACATCGTTTAAGTCGTCATGATAGGATTTTTTTACGCCTTTAAACGAATGACGACTCAATTGTGGACGTTCTTCTACTACCACTTCTAAAAAGACAACATCTCCAATGGTCTTCTCTTTATAAATTTGTACATCTGTAAATAAACGCAAACGCCACAAAGCTTTTATGGCACGCGGAATATCTCCACCAGGGATACGAATTTGATTCCCTACGCGCAATCCTGAAATAGCTAATAAAGCATTCTCATCACTAAAATTGGCTCCAGTGATTTTGATGCCACCTATTTCATAACTTTGGGGGCTAGAATAATCAAAAACGGGAATACTATCAGGCGTTTGCGCCATCAAGAAAAAGGGGAGTGTAGTAAACAAAAGGAGTTGGAAAATTTTCCTCATTGTATTTTTTCTTTATTCGAGATCAGTCACTTTTAAAAGAGGCAACTGAAAGTGTTTCGGTTGTATTAATGTGTAGCTTAATTTTAATTCGTTATTTGCTCGCTGGTTTTACCAAATCGTCGTTCTCTATTTTGAAAATCTAAAATGGCTTTGTATAAATGATCTTTTCTAAACTCAGGCCAGAAAATAGGCGTAAAATATAATTCAGCGTATGCAATTTGCCACAATAAAAAATTACTAATTCGAGTTTCGCCACTGGTTCGTATCAATAACTCAGGATCAGGCATACCTGCTGTACTCAAAGCATTTTCAAAAACTTGTTCATCCACCATATCTGCACCAATCTGATTGCGTTCTACTTTGCCTGCAATCGTACGAACGGCTTGCATAATTTCCCAGCGCGCACTATAGTTTAACGCCAAGACGAGCGTCATTCGTGTATTATTTTTGGTCTGCTCCATGGCACTTTCTAGTGCTTTTCGGCTTTTAGAAGGTAAACGGCTAAGATCACCTATGGCTTGAAGACGAATATTGTTTTTTTGGAGAGTTTTAATCTCTGTACGAACAGTCTCTAATAATAAAGTCATCAAGGCATTTACCTCAAATGCTGGACGATCCCAATTTTCAGTGGAAAAGGCATAGAGTGTTAAATATTCTACTCCTAATTCAGCAGCAGCTTCTGTAATTTCGCGTACAGCAGTAACACCATTTTTGTGTCCAAATACCCGTGGTTTACCTTGTTGTTTTGCCCAACGACCATTCCCATCCATAATCACAGCGATGTGACGCGGAAGGCGATTGGTATCAATTGTTGATTTTAAATCCATAAGAATTGATTTTGAAATATGGGCAGTGACGTTAGTTCACAGTGTTTCAAAGTCTGCAAAAATAAGAAATCTTGCTAAGAATAAGAGGAAGTAGTCTATTTTTATAGGGAATCCTGTCAGTAGTTTGTAATTTAAGCTTTTAAAACCATACAAAAAGGGATAATACCGAATTGAAAAAATCCTTTTGTATATAATTTTCGATTTTTTCAAATCGGCATTATACGTTTAAGGTGTGATTTACGAAATCACTTATCAATTTCGTATAAGATGTTGAAATTGAGCCTAGCAAGGGGTTAAAACCACCTTGGAACATTCATAATCTAAGGGAATAAAAAAACTGAAGACGCGAATTTTTTATACACAACCCTTCAGGGATATTTTTGCATATTGGATCATTTAAAGGACTTATTTAATCGTTTTTTAATAAATGGATAGCCTAGTACTGCTCCGATTATAACGATACAACCTAGATAAAAATTAGGATGCAATTGTTCATCTTCATTTAAAATGACAATAGCCAAAAGAATTCCATAAACGGGTTCTAAATTCACCGTTAGATTTGCTGCAAAAGCTGAAATATGTCGTAAAGCATCTAAGGAAATAACATAGGCAAAGGTCGTACATAGCAATGCCAAAACGATTAAATACAACCAATCATATTCTACAGGAAAAAAAGAGGCTGTTGGATTTTGTTGAAAAAAGAAGGGGAGGAGTATACTAATAAAAAGACAGGCACTTCCTAATTCCAAAAAAGTAATGGTTTGGGGATCAGCTTCATCTACATATTTTTTATTGAGGGTGGCAAAAGTAGCTGCTAAAAAAGCAGATAACAAACCAATTAGCATGCCCCAAAATACAGAAGAGGAACTCAATTCCGTACTATTGGCCACTAAAATCATCCCAGGAATAATAGCAATACCAATTGCAATTTCATACCACTTTATTTTTTGCTTCAAAATGGCGGGTTCTAAGAATGCCGTGAAAAAAGAAGTCGTTGCCATACACACCAAGCAAACGGAAGCATTGCTGAGTTTGATCGCTCCAAAAAAAGTGATCCAATGAATACCCACCAATATCCCAATGCCCATAAAGGTGAAGATTATTTTTTTTGGCAGTTGAACTATTTTTCTGCCAAACTTGATCAAGATAAACAAACTAATACTAGCAATTAAAACGCGCCACCATACCAATACAATAGCAGAGAGACTGATTAAATCGCCCAAAATTGCTGTAAAACCATACAATAGTACAGCCAGATGAAGTTGTAAATAAGCTTTGGTAACTGGTTTCATCAATGATTTCTTGTAAAAGAGGATGCAAATTCCGAAAAATAATTTTTAAGGCGTATTTTTTAAGCTATATTTCTTATTTTTATAGTCAATTATTTTTTTAATTTAATTCAAACCGATTTAAATCAATACTATGGCATTAAAGGTAGGCGATAAAGCTCCAGCATTTACCCTCATTTCTGATGAGAAAAAACCTGTTTCCTTAAAAGATTATGAAGGGAAAAATGTAATCTTATTATTTTTCCCGCTTGCGTTTACGGGTGTATGTACAGCAGAATTGTGTAGCATGCGTGATAATATAGGGGTATATGAAGGTTTAGATGCAGCTATACTTGCCGTTTCCGTAGATTCTGCTTTTACCTTGGAACAATTTAAAGCTAAAGAAAAATACAATTTTCCATTATTATCCGATTTTAATAAAGAGGCGTCTCGCGCTTATGATTCTTTATATGAAGAGTTTCCTGCATTTGGTATGCAAGGCGTTTCAAAGCGGTCGGCTTATGTGATTGATAAAGAGGGCGTCATCCAATATAAAGAAATTTGTGCTTCTCCTGGAGATATACCAAATTTTGACAAGCTCAAGGAAACTTTATCTTCGCTTAATTAGTTATTACAAGTGTTATGAAGAACAATTACCTATCACCATATAATACGAGTACTGTAGAAGAACTAGAAGAAGTCCTCTTGCTGGATGAACTAGAAGATGTGGGTACCGTTTCGCAATTGATTGTCTACAATGATGATCACAATACCTTTGATTGGGTGATTCAATGCTTTATGGAAGTACTAAATCATACTTCTGAGCAAGCAGAACAACTTTCATTGATTGTACATTTTACAGGAAAAGCGACTGTTAAAACAGCACCTAAAAGTGTATTAAAGCCCATGAAGGATGCCTTAGTTGATCGAGGACTTTCAGCAGTAATTGAATCTTGTAGCAAATAAAGTGAAAATTTAGATATAGATATTTTTTATTATCTTTGGAAAACATTTAGAAAAGCTATTAAAACTATACACCTGATAAAATCAGGGCATTCATTTGATTAAACGATTAGAGTATCATAAATAGAGAATTGGGGATTTATATCCTCGGTTCTTTTTCTATTTTCAGAATAAAAAAAGCTTTGTACGCTGGTACAAAGCTTTTTTAGTTTTTTCTAGAATGTTGGGTTCGTGCAAAATTCTCGTATCGTATAGTTTAATTTATTTGATAGAGCTGCTCAACATAGATCAATTAATGGAAATTTTAATATTCGTCTTCATTAAATAAGAAGTCGTCTTTTCGAGGATAATCAGGCCAGATATCTTCCATAGAATCATATACTTCACCTTCATCCTCCATAGCTTGTAAGTTTTCTATAACTTCAAGTGGGTTGCCTGAACGAATTGAATAATCAATCAATTCATCACGAGTGGCAGGCCATGGTGCATCTTCTAAATGATGCGCTAGTTCTAAAGTCCAATACATAAAATTAGAGCAATTAACTTTTAATACATTATTACAAATGATGATTCATTTTCCGAATAACATTTTATTTCGTTAAATGTTTCATCTTTGCATTATAAAAACTATTTTTTTGAAAATGTCAAGTTTTTTTCCAAAAAATTTGCGCAAATGTAATAAACTAAATCTATTGAAACAACACAAATTTTCTACATTGCGAAAAATCAACAATTATACCAATTTGATAAACCAAAAATAAAGCAGGAATAGTAAAACGATCAGAAGGTTAACCTTTATAATCTGCTAAAATCTCAAAAGGTTTTCGTTCGTAATTTTTAGGAATACGCCCAATCTCAACAGAATTAGTAGGCCCCGTTGGGTCGCAGATATAATATTTTTTTCCTTTGTAGGATATAGGTGCACCAATATCTTGATTTAAAGCTACTCCTATTGTTAAGTGATCAGGATAGGCAATCATGATCATGGGGAGATTCAGCAGACGTTTGACTAGATTATAAAATAAAGCTGAGCGATCTTCGCAATCAGAATAAGGATAATGAAAGACTTCATCTGCAATCATAGGTTTACTTCGACCAAAGTATTCATGATCTTCTTTGTATTTAAAAGCAGAACGAGTAAAAGTTACTAATATTTCTAAGGCTTCTTTTTGTGATTTTCCTTTGATGATTTGACGAAGTTGAGGTAATATAGAGTTGGATAAACTACTAGATAAAGGGATTTCTAAATATTGAGTCTCATCTATGATAGGATAGTTTTTCATAAGCTCAATAATTGTCATATCCATTTTTGCTTGGATCGTAAACTGTTGATTTTTATACCGAAAATTTAAGGCACGGTTTCTTGTTTGAGGATTCAGTTTGGGCAATTGGTTCAGATAAAAGGAAAAAGCTTTCCCTCTTCGTTGAGGGACAAAATCAAGCATGTATACTTCAGCAGCATAACTAGTTCGACCAGCATCTAAATTAGATAAGTTTACATAGAGGCGGTCTCCTTCTTGGATCATCGGTACTTCAAAAAGATTATCATTTGTGTATACATATAAATAGGCTTCCTCTTTCAAGTACGTCAAACGAGCATCATAACCTGATTTAGCCAATAGAAACCAAGCTGTGAGTGTTTTTTGCAGTTCACTTTTCCCAGCATAAATCTTATGAATACTATTACGCAATAACTCATGATATAACCAATCGTTAAGCTGTAAATTAGTTTGATGAAAAGCTAAATCATCTAACAATTGCTGATATTTAGTCAATTCCATCTGATCATAAAAATCACGGATACTACGTTCGTTACACTTGACCCTAAAATCAATAACTATAGAAGAATGATATTCTAAGTGAAGTTGTTCAGAGTAAAATTCTATATCAGTACTTGCTGCTTGAACAGTAGTGAATATAAATAGAGAAAAGAAGAGGAACAGATCCTTATACCGATTCGCCAACATCGTCTAATTTTACGTTTAAGTTTTATACATGGAGTGTATCAGCTTAACCAAGGTCGAAAGCGATTGTTTTTGGTTGATAGGATAAAGAAAAAACAAATTTTATTTATCACATCAATTAGGGGGTAAGTTATCCTTAAAGCAAGAAAAGCATATCTTACTTACAAGATACGCTTTTCTTTATCAATTTAGTATTTTAAAGGAGTAACTTTTTTAAAGAATTAACATCGCATCGCCATAACTAAAGAAACGATAACCTTCTTTGATGGCTTGTTTATACGCTTCAAGAACAAAATCATAGCCTCCAAATGCACATACCATAATCACCAAACTCGATTTAGGTAAATGGAAATTGGTAACCATACTATTGGCAATAGAAAAATCATATGGAGGATAAATAAATTTATTCGTCCAACCTTCTGCTACTTTGAGGGTATTTTCAGCGGATACAGCTGATTCCAAGGAACGCATGGATGTAGTACCAACGGAGACGATGCGTTTTTTAGTTTTCATGGCTTTATTTACTTTACCTACTGCATCGTCATTAATACGAAAGTACTCCGCATCCATTTTGTGCTTGGACAAATCTTCTACATCAATACTTCGAAATGTACCCAAGCCTACATGAAGCGTCAATTCAGCGAAATCAATCCCTTTAATTTCTAAACGTTTCATCAATTCACGACTAAAGTGTAAGCCTGCCGTAGGAGCCGCTACAGCGCCTATTTCTTTGGCATAGATAGTTTGGTAACGTTCGCGATCAATAGCTTCCGCAGGGCGATTGATATATTTAGGTAAGGGTGTATTTCCAAGTACGCTCAGTTGATTTTGAAATTCTTCATCAGTTCCTTCAAATAAAAAACGAATCGTTCGACCTCTAGAAGTAGTATTATCCACTACTTCTGCAATCAAGATATCATTATCGTCCTTATCACTGAAGTATAGTTTGTTCCCTACTCGAATTTTTCTAGCAGGATCCACCAATACATCCCAAAGACGCATTTCGCTATTGAGCTCTCTTAAAAGGAATACTTCAATGTTGGCACCAGTTTTTTCCTTGCGTCCATACATGCGTGCAGGAAAAACTTTGGTATTATTGAACACAAAGGTGTCACCTTCATCAAAATACTCAATCAAATCACGGAATTTTCGATGTTCGATCTTCCCAGAATCACGATGCAATACCATTAGTCGGGAATCCGCTCGATCTTCAGTTGGGTATTTAGCTATTAAATTTTCTGGTAGATCAAAGTTGAAATGTGATAATTTCGTCCTCATATGTTATTCGGTACAAATTAGGTTTTAAAAAAATGCCATTTTTGACTTTCCTATTAAAATATAAAAGAATATTTTAATAGGAAAGCCAAATTTGGGCTGCAAAGATAATAATTCTACTATACTTTAAGAGCATCCTTATACAGGATTTCTAAATACTAAAATTTTTAGTGGATAGTAATTTGATATATCATTATGAACTCCATTTATCACAATATTGTTCCAAAAAATGCTAATCGTCTGTAAAGCATACACTTTTATCGAATTAATCGCTCAAATCGTGTACTTTATCTTACATTCGCAGGGCTTATATTTCTGTTAAAAGTAGTTCAATTATTTCAATCGTATGGTTACGCTGATCAAAGTTATCGTAGAGAGTATTCGACAAGCCTTTCAACAATTGTCGGGCAATAAGCTACGTACCTTCCTTTCATTGTTAGGTATTACGATAGGGATATTTTGTATTATTGGAGTGCAATCAGCAGTGAATTCATTAGAAAGTAATGTTCGAGGAAGCTTTGAAAAATTGGGGAATGATGTCATTTATGTCAAACGATTTTCGTGGGCTTCAGGGCCTACTGATTGGTGGAAATATATGAAACGCCCCAATCCGTCTTATGATGATTATAAAGTGGTGAAAGCTAAAGTTAGAAATGCACAAGAAGTCTCTTTTCATGCTGTAATTGGGTTTCGAACGGCAAAATATGGCTCAAGAAGTGTAGAAGAAACCGTCTTGATTGGTGCAACCAGTGAGTTTGCGGATATGTTTCAACTCAAATTTGAAGATGGACGTTATTTTTCTAGTTCTGAATATTTTTATGGTGCTCAAAAAGTAATAATTGGTCATAAAGTAGCAGAAGAACTTTTTGGTACAATAGAACCAATGGGAAAAAAAATAAAAATACAAGGCAAAAAATTTGAAATAATAGGCGTCATCGAAAAAGCAGGAGACGACATTGTAAATGTTATGGATTTTGATGATTGCATCGTTGTTTCCTATGAAACGGCACGTACAATGGCAAATATGAAAGCACGCTATATTTTTGATACCTCTGTCAATATAAAAGCAGCCAATAATGTAACTTTAGAAGATTTAAAAGATGAAGTTACAGGTGTGCTTCGTGCAAAACGACGCCTCAAACCAAAAGAAGATGATAATTTTTCCTTGAATGAATTGACAATGCTCACTTCTATATTGGATGCTTTTTTTGGGGTGTTGAATTGGGCAGGAATTATTATTGGATTATTTGCCATTTTAGTAGGGATGTTTAGTGTAGCGAATATTATGTTTGTTTCTGTAAAAGAACGAACTGGTATTATTGGCATCAAAAAAGCACTTGGTGCGAAACAATATGTAATTCTTTTAGAGTTTCTTATCGAAGCCGTTGTACTTTGTATATTAGGCGGTATAATGGGCTTGCTCTTCGTCTATTTAATCGTGACGGTATTATCATCCGCTATCGGTTTTAATATGTTCCTTTCTGCGGGGAATATTATTTTTGGAATTGTATTATCTATTATCATTGGAGTTTTATCAGGAGTAATCCCTGCCTTTCAAGCTGCTCGCATGGATCCAGTAGAAGCAATGCGGCACTAATAAATGTCACAGTAAGCTCAATACTGAATCAATAAAATAGTGACTACAAACATCAACAAAATGTATGCGTAGTTACACTTTTTTCGTACTTTGATTGGATTTTTCAACCTTATTTATGCTTCTTTCCATCTCTATATTGATATAGAGTACATAAATATCTTTTTTATAAGATTAATCTTCCATGCCCAAATGGAAACAAGCCAATTAGAATATCGAATCTTACTATCTAAAATACTTACTTCTCAGGAAAAGTATTAATTCCAATTCTTTCAATAGAATCATACTGGAATTAGAGGGAATATATGACATAATGATAAATATATTTTCTGTCACATTATTATGACTAATTTACTTACGTTGTATAATCCCCTTTAAAGTATATTTTTTTACTATGCCCTTAATTATTAGTTAGTTAGAACTAGTCACACTTTATTGCTTAATAAAAAAGCATAAAAACGTGACTAGGGAAAATTCAAATAAATCATCAAAGAGAATAAAACCTCTTCTTGCACAAATATTGTTATCAAAGATTGGCATCTTTTTTATTACATATTATAAGGTACAATATATAAATACTTAAACATGAGAGCTATTTGTTGGAGTTTACAAAATCATAGCTGCAAAAATGTGATGAAATACATTTTGTTAATTCTTGGGATCATTATTTTTATAAGTTCTCCCTTTATTTCCTATGCTGAAGGATCAAAGGACTTTATAAATTATCCTGGATACCGTTTATTTTTCTTTGCGCAACGACAGCAACAACTAAAGGTATTTGCCAATGAAGGAGAATTCCTTAATATTGGTGCAAGCCATGTAGGTATTAAAGGTGGTTTTATCCAAGTGTTTCGGCCAGATGGTAGTTTGCACTCTGTTTTTGATAATACAGGAGCAACCGAAGGATTGGCCATTATTAATAATGATCTTGAAGAAAAATTAGGCCCTATTGGTGGAGGAACAGTAAATGGTGCAGGTTATAAGCCTGGTGTGGTTGAGGTCGGTAATGGCGAAACAGGTGTGTGGACAGTCACTTTGGAGTATCCCTCTTATACTTCTGCTCCTTTTACCAATTTACTTAATTCAGACCCTTGGACTCGTTTGAATAATCAACCATTAAATCAACGGGTCGTTCTAGCTTGGGATATTACTGTTTCTCAAAATGCAGCAGGAAATGATGGAGGTAATTTATTAGTAGGACGTGTTTTTACGAATGAATACCAATCTATTGTAAATTATAATGGGAATAGAACGTCCCCTTCTTATTTTATATTAACGAAAGATGGCTATCTCTATCAAATTGATTTTAACGATGTAGATCCTTGGGGTTTTCCTATATTTTCAAATACCTGGGGAATAGTAAATGGGGATAACCAACCTACTTATAGTTCTTTTGAAGAAAATGAAGTATTTCGTTCAGCAGATGTCAATAGCTGGAACTCCGACGAATTTTATCTATATGAACCGCAAGCAGAAGATAATGAAAATGTTATTAACAATAAAATATTTTTCAATCAACCTAATCCTGATCTCCCTGCTTTTGCCACCACAACAGACATTTATAGAAATAATACCCATACCACGTGGTTATATAAACCAGCGCCTACGCTTTTATTAGAAATAGAAGGAGATGCCATTGTTGCTGCAGATGAATTTGGAAATCCTACAGATATTTTAGCCTCTAGTTCTAATTTTGGTGCTTATGTCTATTATAACTCCACATTAAGTGGTACCATAAAATTAACTCTTGATTTAAACTTTAATGATGTTTACGGAGATGAAGGTGATGTGCAAATTTATAAAAGAACAGAAGGGGGGCAAGATTCTGTTTATTGGAATGGAATGGATGCTAATGGAATAGCTATTCCCATTCAAAATAACCTTCAAATAGATTACACCCTTGAAATATTAGGAGGTGAATTACATATCCTAATGGGAGATATTGAAAATAATGTAGGCGGGGTAACTTTTTCAAGAATAAATGGAGTGAATGCTCCTGATAATAAATTCTTCTATGATCACTCTCGCATAAATGGAGCTGTGAGTGGAGGCGGTACACCAGGTAATGCCCTCGAAACAACAGAACCTTTTATTTACTCAGGAAATTGGGGAAATGAACGAATATTAGACCACTGGTCTTATGTTGATTACGCAATAAAAGAATCTTTTTTCGTTGTTGATATTTTTGAAGATCCTGCTACTTTGGCTGATGACTCTGATGGAGATGGTATTCGAGATGATGACGATATTGATGATGATAATGATGGTATTCCTGATGTGCTAGAATTGTGTTATCCAAACCCAGATTTTTTATGTTTGCCTGCTATGTTAGATCCATCTGATGATGAGGACGAAGATTTAATTCCTAATTATTTAGATGCAGATGACCCTGATGTAGGTAATACCTGTATTGATAATAATAATGACGGTATTTGTGATAAAGTACCTTCTATTTATGATTGGGATGAAGATGGTGTACCAAATCACCTTGATTTAGATAGTGATAATGATGCTATCCCAGATATGTATGAAGCAGGACATGCTCTAGTAGATGCTGATGGAAACGCCATTATTGATGGTGATTCTACTTTATTTATTTTTAATGGTTTATTTAATCTAATCGCTACTGATTCTGATGATCTAAACGCTACCATTACGTATACCATCTTAGATTCAGATAATGATGGTGTACCTAATTTCTTAGATTTAGATAGTGATAATGATGGTATTTATGATATTGCAGAAGCAGGTTTTGGAGCAGCTGATCCAGATAATGATGGTCGAGCTACCACCAATGTCACTCAAATGGCTAATTGGGGCTTACCTGCAGTGATTGATCCTTCTGTTACCAACCAAGCCATTGCTGTACCTGTCGATACAGACCAAGATGCTGTACCCAATTATATTGACCACGACTCAGACAATGACGGTATTTCTGATGTATTGGAAGGTGGAAATGAAGACCCAGATAATGATGGGGTACTAGGTTTAGGAATTCCAACAGTAAATGCTAATGGTGTAGTCGTAGCCAATGATGGGATGACTGGAAACATACTTATTGCTACCTCTAATCCTCCAGATTCGGATAATGATGCAGTACCCAACTATTTGGATCACGATTCGGATAATGATGGGATTCATGATGTAGTAGAAGGCGGTAATGAAGACCCAGATAATGATGGGGTACTAGGATTAGGTGTACCTGATGTTAATATATTTGGTGCAATAACTAGTCATTCTAATGCCCTTCCTTTCGTTTATACTGCCCCAAATGACTCTGATGCAGATGGCGTACCCGATTGTATTGATTTAGATTCCGACAATGATGGGATTTATGATGTAACAGAAGCAGGAAATAGCGATCCCGATAATGATGGTATTATTGGTACAGGTGTTCCTAATGTTAATGCTCTTGGTATCATTACGTCAGATGCTATTGCTGTACCACATTCACCAACTTCTAGTCCTTTAGATAGTGATAATGATGGCATCTTTAATTACATCGATCATGATTCGGATAATGACGGTATTGGCGATGTATTAGAAGGGGGCAATGAAGATCCAGACATGGATGGGGAAATTGGCTTGGCCATATTAGAAGTGGATGAAAATGGTGTTCCTATTAAAGATGGAAATGGCGATTTAATTTTAGTCGATTATACAACAGTAGATACCGATACCGATGGAGTATTAGATTATGTCGATCTAGATTCCGATAATGATGGCATCTATGATGTTGCTGAAAATGGTAATGCTGATCCCGATAATGATGGTATTATTGGTACAGGCATTCCTAGTGTTGATCCAACTGGAGTAGTGATTTCAGATATAAATGGAGTAATCACAGTCCTTTTAGATTTAATAGATACAGATGGAGATGGTATTTATGACGCAATAGATCAGGATTCTGACAATGACGGTATTGCTGATGTAGTAGAAGGCGGCAATGAAGATCCCGATAATGACGGAATACTAGGAACGGGAATACCAACTGTAAATGAAAATGGAGTAGCTCTTACAGACGAGACTGGAAGTATGCCCTCTATGACTTCTAATCCATTAGATACAGATGAAGATGGTGTCCCTGATTTCCAAGATTTAGATTCTGATAATGATGGTATTCATGATGTAGTCGAAGCAGGAGGTACTGATCCCGATAATGATGGTATACTAGGAACAGGTCCTATAGAAGTAAATTCATTCGGAATCATTGTTTCAGATGCGATCGCTATACCTTATAATTTATTTGACCCACCTATAGATACAGATGCAGACGGAGTCCCTGATTTTCAAGATTTAGATTCCGATAATGATGGTATTTATGATGTCGCCGAAAATGGAGGTACTGATCCTAACAATGATGGTATTGTTGGAACAGGAACCCCTACAGTAAACCAAAATGGTCAGGTCTTAGATGGAGCTACAATTATTTCAACTTCTGTTTTTGTAGATACAGATAACGATAATGTCCCTAATTCTATTGATGCGGATTCCGACAATGACGGTATTGCTGATGTAGTAGAAGGCGGCAATGAAGATCCCGATAATGACGGAATACTAGGAACAGGAATTCCAACCGTAGATGAAAATGGGGTCGTCCTAGTTGATCAAAATGGAAGTATACCCACTATAACTTCTAATCCAATAGATACAGATGGCGATGGTGTAGTTGATATTCTTGACCTCGATAGTGATAACGATGGTATTCATGATGTGGTAGAAGCAGGAGGTGTTGATCCTGACAATGATGGATTATTAGGTGCTGGCCCAGTTGTAGTGAATGAAAATGGGGTGATTGTTTCGGACGCAAATTCAACAACACATACTTTAACAGCTAACCCATTAGATACAGATGGTGATGGATATCCTAACTTCTTAGATTTAGATTCCGATAATGATGGCATCAATGATGTTGCTGAAAATGGTGGCGTTGATCCCGATAATGATGGCATTATTGGGACAGGTGTACCAACAGTAAATGAAAATGGTCAGGTGACAGATAATGGTACAACTATTACGACTTCTATCCTTGTAGATACAGACGGTGATGGTGTAGTTAATACTGTAGATTTAGACAGCGATAATGATGGTATTCATGATGTGATAGAGGCAGGTAGTGCAGATCCCGATAATAATGGTATTGTAGGGGCAGGCGTACCAATAGTTAATGAAAACGGTCAACCACAAAATACAGATGACTCAGTGGCTTCAACTTCTAATCCTAATGATACCGATGAAGATGGCGTTCCAGATTTTCTGGACCTCGATTCAGATAACGATAGTATTTCAGATGTAATTGAAGGCGGCAATGAAGATCCAGATATGGATGGTGTTATAGGCTCAGGTAACCCACTAGTCAATGACGATGGTCAAGCCATAATTGATGGAATGGTGGCAACTACTTCTTCTCCAATAGATACCGATAATGATGGTGTTTCTGATTTTCTTGATTTAGATGCGGATAATGACGGTATTCATGATGTAGTCGAAAATATTAATGAAGATCCTGATGGAGATGGCATTGTTGGCATAGGTAATCCAATGGTTGATGAAAATGGACTACCATTAGACGAAAATGGAAGTCCTATAACTAATGGTATTCCTGTTGATACAAATAATGATGGTATTCCTGATTATGTATCTCACGATTCTGACGGAGATGGCATACTAGATGTCATTGAAGGTGGATTCGACGACCCTGATGGAGATGGGATTGTTGGTACAGGTGACCCCGTCGTAGATGAAAATGGTTTAGCTATACAAGATGGTGCTGGTAATTCAATTAGTACTACATCTATGCCTCCAGATACGGATGAAGATGGTATGCCTGATTTCCAAGATATAGATAGTGATAATGATTCTATTGCAGATCATAATGAATGCCCCAATGGCATGCCTTGCCCAGATACAGATAACGATGGAGTGCCTAATTTCCTCGACCCAGATTCTGACGATGATGGTATTAATGATGGTTATGAATGTCCTACGCTTCCATGTGTAGATACCGATAACGATGGCGATCCCGATATTTTTGATTTAGATAGTGATGATGATGGCTTGGCAGATGAAGATGAATGCCCAGATGGCAATCCTTGTCCAGATTTCGATGGTGATGGAGCCGACGATTTTGTAGATGTAGATAGTGATGACGATGGTTTGCTAGATGAAGAAGAGTGTCCTGACGATGTACCTTGTCCAGATTTTGATGGCGATGGAAATCCAGATCACCTTGATCCAGATTGCAGCAAAGACGTCGCTCAACCTAGCTTAAAATCTTCTGGAGATGTATGTGAAGCAGATATGATTACGTTGACGGTTCAAGATGGCAGTGACTACTTCGTTAATCATTCAGGAAGTAACATTAAATTTATCTGGAGAAATGCCAATGGAGAAGTCGTGGCTAATACGACTCAAACTGAAATCCAGCTTGCCGCAAATGATGCCTTAGCTATTTCACCATTTGTAGCCTTTGTAAGCGTAGATGGCTGTCAATCTGATGAATCTGATCCTACAAGTTTAGTCATTTATCCCAATCCCGTAGCAGAAGCAATGATTAGTGCAGACCGAGTCTGTGAAGGTTCTTCTATACAATTAATGGCACAGAATATCTCAGATGCAACCTATAAATGGACAAATTCTTTAACTGGAGAAGTCATCGCAACTACACCTACTTATACGGTGAATGATATAGCTGAAACTACAAACTTTGAATTAGAAGTAACTGTAGGAAATTGTTCTGTAGTGGCTACTGATATGGTCAGCATCGAGGTAGAAGCATCTCCAGAAATTAATTTTGTCTCTAATAGTGCTACTTATTGCGAAGGAGGTGATGTTCTGCTTTCTGCGAATAGTTCGATTACAACAGGTATGATTACTTATACTTGGACGGATCCAAATAATGTAAATACTTCTGCTACCATTAACGCTGCTGATGCTATTGAGTTTTCTATTGCTAATATTGCACCCTCAGATGCAGGAACGTATCAATTAGTTATAGAAACTGAAAGTGGCTGTGTATCTGTTCCTGAAACCATAGAAGTAATGGTAGATGACGCCCTAGCAACACCTGAACTTGGAACTACTGCAATGGTTGCTTGTGAAGGTAGTGAATTAGTTTTCGCACTTACTAATGATGATTATCCTAGTACAGGGGTCAATTATGTATGGTATTATGAAGGGCAAATCATAGAAACAACAGATGATCCCAATTATACTATTGTGGATTTAGCAGATAACGCAAATGGAACTTATAGTGTAGAGGTACAATACAATAATTGTACTCCTGTTCAGTCATTAGCCGTCAATGTAGAAGTCATTGAAACCTCTGAAACACCCAATGTGATGAATGATCGTTTGGGAGAAGAAGTTTGTGAAGGAGAAACCGTGATTTTAGAAGCACCTGATTATGGAGATATTATCTATGAATGGTATAAACCAAATGGGAATCTTTTTACAGAAGAAGATGGAGATGGAGATGCATCTAATCGTATTCTTACATTAAGTAATATTAAGAAAAATGAAGAAGGAGAGTACTATGTACAAATTCGCTTAAACGAAAGCTGCGATCCACTCGAATCCGAGAAAACTCCTGTTAAAGTACATGATCCTGTAGAAACCCCTATTTTAACAACTACCAATGGTATAACTTGTAGCGGAGAAGACGTCATGATAACTATTGATAATCCTTATACGGGTTCATCTAATACATTGAGTTATGATTGGTATTTTGTAACGGATACGGATAGTATGTTTCTGACAAGTACAACTGACCCAATGCTTGATTTAAGTAATATCAGTGCAGACCAATCAGGTACCTATTATGTACAAATACAAGCAGACAATTGTAGTTCTCCTTCACAAGCAAGTACACAAATTACAGTTACCCAATTACAAACTGATGTCGTAGCCGATGCTGGCCCCGATCATGTGATTTGTGGTTTCAACGAATATCAACTTCAAGCCCTTACTCCATCTACAGGTACAGGACAATGGACAATACCTAATGGTGTAATCATTTCAGATATCAATGATGCTAATGCAATGGTTTCCAATCTTGCAGAAGGAGTCGATAATGTATTTGTCTGGTCATTGACCGATGGACCATGTACCAATTATTCATCCGATGAAGTAATTATCAATATTTCTACAACTGCTAATGAAGTCGCCTATGCTGGTGCAGATGAAGTAGTGTGCGGAATGGACGAGTACCAATTACAAGCGACTATGCCTATAAATGGTACAGGACAATGGATTTCAACTACAGGAGCTACTATTACGAATAGTGCTGATGCAAATACAATGGTCTCAGGATTGACAGAAGGAATTGATAATATTTTTATCTGGCAATTATCGGATGGAGACTGTATAAATTATACTTCTGATACCGTCATTATTAATTTTGCTTTAACAACAGATGCCGCCACCATTGAAGAAGAATACATTCAATTGTGTTCAGAAGGAGCAACAACCGATCTAATGCTTGAAGCAACTGTACCAACAACTGCACAAGGACAGTGGACCTTACTCGATGGAAATGCTGTAACCATTGAAAATGAAAATAATTACGAAACAAATGTTACCAATCTAGTAGCAGGAACTTATGTGTTTGAATGGTCGCTTTCTCAAGGAGATTGCGAAGGTTATAGTACCGACCAAATTATTGTTGAAGTAACGAATCTTCCACAAGATATCGCATTGGCAATGGATGATTTCAATGTTTGTTCATCGGATGCTATCAACATACAAGCCACTACACCTGATACAGAAGAGGTAATGGGTTTTTGGTCATCTACAAATCCTGCGATTGTTTTTGAAAATCCAAATGATCCAAATACGACAGTAAACAATTTATCTATCGGTGAAAATACCCTCTCTTGGACACTCTCTTATTTAGATTGTACGGATTATAGTTCAGATGTATTAGTAATTGAATTAGGAGAAGAACACGAAACTCTTCCTGACACCTATGATGTCGAACTCAATGCTTCTTTAGAAGGAGTGAATGTTCTAATAAATGATGCCGTACAAATGCTAGAAGAATTCTCTGTCGAAGTAGTAACACAAGCCGAAAATGGAGAAATTATTCTTGAAAATGATGGAACCTTAACCTACGTGCCTAATAATGGTTTTTATGGGCAAGATCAGTTCATCTATCAAGTTTGTAATGAGCGTTGTGATCTTTGCGAAGAAGCCGTAGTCACTTTTCGTATTACAGGAGAAAATCAGGATGATGATACTTGCTTTGTACCTAACATTATTACACCAAATGGTGATGGATACAATGATGCTTTAGAAATACCATGTACTTCTATTCATCTGGATAGTCAGATTAAAATCTTTAATCGATGGGGAGATAAAGTGTATGAATCCAACCAATATCGAAACGACTGGATCGGCGATTATCGAGATACGAAATTACCAGCAGGTACGTATTTCTATCTTTTCCAAAAAGATCCTTCTGTAAATAAAGTACAACAAGGATACATTACCATTATACGTTAACGGAATACTATTTGTAAGAAAAATAATAGCCACTTTCAAAATAGATCACACTAAAAATGAGAAAATTTATATTAATAGCAATTGCTGTAGTTAGCTTTCAGTTTTCCTTGATGGCTCAACATGCTCCGCAGTTTACCAACTTCATGTTCAATAAATTGGTCTACAATCCTGCTTATGCAGGGAGTCACGATATGATGACCATGTCAGCTATTTATCGCAACCAGTGGTCTGGCATTACGGGTGCACCCATTACTGCAAATGCCAATTTGCATACCCCATTTTTCAATCAACGATGTGGCGCAGGTTTGTCCATTGTGAGCGACCAAATAGGGATGATGCAAAACACCTACATCAACCTTTCTTATGCTTATCGGATAAAAGTTAGTGAAAATACGACTTTGAGTATGGGATTGATGGGACGAATGGAACATGCAATGGTTGATTGGGATCAGGCGCAAGCCCTTCGTTTAGGAGATGCTTTAATTGGAGTAGGGCAGGAGAAACAGTGGCAAGCCAATTTTGGAGCAGGAATGTATTTATCAAGTGATCGCTTTTATGTCGGTCTTTCCGCTCCTCAAATATTGCGAAATAGCTTATACAGCGATGTCAATATATTAGAAGATATACGCAATTATTATGTGATGGGAGGTTTGGTTTTTGATATCAATCATAATATCAAACTAAAGCCTGCTATTTTAATGACTTATAATCCAAGCGCACCGATGGAGATGGATTTCAATGCCAATTTCATCTTTATGGATGTTTTTTGGGTAGGAGGCTCTTATCGTTTAGGCGATTCATTTGATGGCATTGTTGCGTACCAAATAACACGTCAATTGCGAGCTGGCATGGCTATTGATTTCACTTTAACAGAATTAAATAATTATACCAATGGAAGTTTTGAGTTTATGCTCCAATATTCCTTGGACTATACTAAAAGTGGTGTAAGAAATCTACGTTATTTTTAATTGCTTGACATACTAAGTAACTATAAAAATAAGCTGAAATTGAATTTTAGCTATGATTTTACCCCTGTATTTTTAGTAGATCTAAATATTCAAAATCATGCATACTATGAGAATTTTAGGGTTTATCTTTTTGGTATCCATAACAGCTAATCTTTTTGCGCAAGACGCACTTACAGAAGATTGGTTTGCTTCCATTGATACCTTAAAAAAAGAACTTCACGCAGCAGAAGTTCCACCTCCTTCAACAGTAGAAAATCAAGTAGCTTCGATAGGGCGTAGCCGACGAGCAGATAAATTATACAGTCGCATGGGTTATCAAGCTTCTGCCGATTTGTATCGTTCCTTCAAATCTAATAAGATGAATACCCAAGTATTCGCCAAATTAGCAGAAAGTTATCGAATGAATAGCGATCCTGAAAATGCGGTGTACTGGTATGCTAAATTTATTCGACCCACTTCAAATGCGCAACACCTTTTGCAATATGCACAAAGTTTATTAGCAAATGGGAATTGTGAAGATGCTACGCGTTGGTATCAACATTACCTAAATGCATCTAAGGAAACTTATCCTGCCAAAATAGATTTTATTCAATCTTGTACAGAATTAGAAGAATTTACCCAGCATCAAACAGTCAAGCTAAAAGAACTTCCTCAAGTTAATTCCGATAAAGACGACTTTGCAGCCGTTCCCTTCCAAAATGGAATTGTATTTACCTCCAATCGAGGACAATACAAAGTAGCCAAGCAATCGGATAATTGGACGAATGAAGCTTTTTCTGATTTGTATTTTGCCGAACGATTAGAAGATGGTGCTTATGCTAACCCAACTATTTTGACAGGTGAATTAAATGGTCGTTTCCACGATGGCGCTGCTGCTTTCAATATGGGCGAATCCGTTTTATATTTTACTAGAAATAGTCAAAAACGCCATCAAAAAAATGGGATCGTTAATTTAAAAATTTATAGTGCTACGCATAAAAGCGATAATACTTGGATAAATGATACCGAATTATCCTTTAATCGAGACGATATCGCTTCTTGTCATCCTACTATTTCTTCCGATGGCAAACGCTTATATTTTGCTTCCGATCGAGAAGGAGGCTTTGGAGGTATGGACATTTATGTGGTTGAAAATATCAATGGACAATGGCAAATGCCTATTAATTTAGGGCCAACTGTAAACTCAGCAGGAAATGAGATTTTCCCATTTATTGATGCCAATGATGTACTCTATTTTGCTTCCAATGGACACAAAGGAATGGGTGGACTAGATATATTCGCTGTTCAAAAAACAGAAAAAACAGATGAATTATCTTGGTTGGAACGCGTTCATCTTGGAACGCCTTTTAATTCCAATAAAGATGATTTTAGTTTTACTATTAATAAATCGGCCAATTGGGGCTTTGTGAGTACCAATCGTGCTGGAGATGATAATATTTTAGAATGGACACATCCTGAGGCTTTGGATTTATTCAAAAAACCTAAAGTACTTTCAAATGAATGTACCTTAAATGTGCTCGAAGATGCAACGAATATGCGTATTGGAGATGCCTTAGTAGCGATTCAAGATTTATCAAATCCTGATGAAGATCCCATTTTGATGAAAACCGATAAAGATGGTCAGTTCACCTACAAAGTAAAACCAGGGCGTACCTATGAGTTTGTTGTAGAGCAAGAAGGATTTGAGCCATTGACGAAAAAAATTGATGCTTATGTTTTATTAGAAGCATTGGAAGATCCTAAAAATTTACGTATAAAGCGTAAATCATGTACCTTTTTAGATGGTGTGGTGATCAATGATGAATGTGATAAACCTTTAGCAGATGCCACCATCAGACTTTTAAACAAATGTACGGGTGAAGAATTGACGCTGACTTCTGATAGTGATGGACTTTTTGATGCCTGCTTATCTTGCGATTGTGAATATGAAATCATTGGTACAAAAGATAAATTCACCACTACTACAGAATTCTTAAAAACCATCAAAAAAGATTGTAGTAAAGAAGCTCCAATGGATGTAGAATTACATCTTAGTTTACTAGAAACAAAACCTTCTGTGGTTGCTGATCTAACAGGTAAAGAAGAAGAATTGACCATTGGAAAAGTCATCGAACTCAAAAATATCTACTACGATTTCAATGATTTTAAAATTCGTTCAGATGCAGTTGTAGATTTAGATAAAGTCTATAACTTAATGCAAGCGTACCCAAGCATGGAAATTGAATTGGGTTCTCATACTGATGCGCGTGGCTCCGATAAATACAATCGTAAATTATCACAGCAACGGGCAGATGCTGCCATTCAATACCTAATACAAAAAGGCATCAGTAGAAATCGCATCATCGCAAAAGGATATGGTGAAATGCAACCCACTAACAAATGTGTCAATGGTATAGATTGTACAGAATCTGAACATCAACTAAATCGTCGTACAGAGATTCGTATTTTGAAGATGTAAGAAATTGAATCATATTAAGATTTTTTATAACTACTTGATAATTAAATAGTTATAAAGGAGGGAGTGGTAGTATTAATTATTACTCCCTTTTTTAAATCTATATCGTATTCTAAGGTCTATCCCTACGTTTGTTTTATCTATTTGATTTTTGTTATTTATTCTAAAGACACATCCGACTCTACATTCTAAATGGCTGTTTATATCCCAAAACATTCCTGTTCTTAATGACGCATTAGCTATGATATTTCTCCGCCTTAAATTCGATTCTTCAAAAAAATCAATACTATTATTATTCTTTTCTGTAAGAATAGCTGATGAATAAATGTATAATAAAGGTGTAACTGATAATTCAGTATAATACGAAAGCTTTTTATCTGTTAAAAAATCATATCCTATGCTGATTGGAATACCTAGATATCCTCTTTTAAATTGATATGTATGCGAACATCCAGATTCAGGATCATAATGGAAAATTTGGGGTAATACCCTCTCAATTGAGTCAGGAACAGGATAAATGGCACAGTCAAGATTTAAGAATATATTATAGTATTCTGCCCCAACTAAAGCATAAAAATTATTTCTTTTATAACCAATTGAAAAGTATGATGTATGTAAAAAATTATTCTTATCGTAATGCTGGGGTTGATAGTTGTAATCTACAAATCTGAATAAAGGTTTATATCCTAAGTCGATGAAAAAACTATTTTGAGCCTTTATAAAAAATGGTGTAGTTATTAATTGACCTTTCGCAGCGGAAAGGTTTTGAAAACTGATAATTTTTTATA
>JAHDES010000077.1 GCA_020628645.1 Saprospiraceae bacterium | reverse complement strand
GGTAACTCTTTTTACGTTTTTTGACTCGTGTACTCTTTACATGAGAAACTGCTGGGAATTAAGAATGTAAATTTATTCGTGCCCCACTACTAATGTATTTAAATTTTTCTTTTCAGTTGCGAAAAAATAATATCTAATAAGTCAAAACGTTACTCTTTTTTGGAGATTTAGTAATTTTGGTGAGATTTTGGATATTATTAATAAAATTTTGTAATCAACCACTAATAATCAAACAACATGAAATACATTACTAACACAACTATTATTTTATTTTTATCTATTTGTTGTATCGCTCTTTTTACAGCATGTGGAGGTGATACCACAGAAGGAGAAGCAACAACTACTGCTCATAGCCATGATGGGCATGATCATTCTGGGCATGACCATTCAGGACACAATCATAATCATGCACATGACCATTCAGGACATAATCATAATCACGCGCATGATCATTCAGGACATGATCATAGTGGACATAGTCATGCAAAAAGTGAACGTAAAGAAGATTCTCGCTCTCGTAGTAAAGTAAGCCAAAAACGTCAAGAAGAACTTCGTAAATTATTTGAGGAAGCTAAAACACAACCTGCAACTGCTGAACAAAAAGCTACGGCTAAGGAAATTTGTGATTGTTTAAATAAAGTTCCTGAATTTTCTAAAATAGTAGCTTGCAAAAATATTGAAGAGTTACGTGCTGCAATTGGTCAAAATAACTTAACAAGTGCTAAGGCATTTCAAGATTGTCATAATACGATAATGCCTACTGTTATCCGAAAATTAGGAGATGAAGGAGGTATTTATGCTTACAAAGCCCGTGAGGTTATTAATCAAACCTGTTTAAAAGACAATGCGTCTATTTGGTTACATGTAGGACGTTACATTGCTGAGAATCGTAGTCCCGCAGCTAGTGTTCCTAATAATTTAAAACAACTACAAGTTCAAAAAGCAAAGCAATAAAAGGAAACATCTAGATTAGAAAAGCCATCTCGACATAGAATTATCGAGATGGCTTTTTTAGTTTAGGGTGTGATTTACGAAATCACTTATTCAATTGCGTATTATAAGCTGTTAAAGATCTGTTTTTATAAACTTCACTTGATGCGTACGGAAGCCCATTTTCACATAAGCAATGTATGTACCCGGAGCTAATTCACTAAGATCGATTCGACGGTTATTTTGTCCAGCAATACTCTTAAATTGCTGAGTAACAAGTGCCTGTCCAAACATATTATAAATCACAATATCCGTTTCAATTTCTGCTTCTTCTACATAAGTGAAATTAATAACATCAGCTACTGGATTTGGCGTAATCTTAAAATTATCGGAATAAGTAGATGCAAACATTCCTGTATCTCCTGTACATCGTAAAATGAATTGTTTTTCAGTTGAGCACCCTACCCCATTGGTAACAATAGCTTTAATCGTTCCAGCATTTTTACCTATTTTGATGGTAGCGCTTTCATTTGTAGATTGAAGAATTGACCACTGTTGCGTAAGTCCGTCTACTAATTCCCATTCTACTGTAAAAGGTGGAATACCTCCTTTCAAATCAAGTGAGATTTCCGCATTTTCATTACAATCAATTGCTTCTGGATAAATAACATCAATCGTAGGTAATGCATCATTAATAAGAATGCGCATCGTATGCGAACGTTGGTTACCACAAGCATCACTAGCTGTCCAAGTATAGGTAGGAATGTAACCTTCACAAGAATCATTACTTCCTTTACGTGCTTCGCTCATATTCACAGAACCACAAGCATCTTCTGCAGTTAAGTTAGGAGGTGTGAACGCTAAATAATCCTTATAAGACATCGCTAAATCAACTGGAATATTTTGGAAATTAGGAGCTTTAGTATCCACTATTTGAATGCGTTGAGTAACAGTTTGTATGGTATTACAAGCATCAATCAATGTCCAAGTTCGAACATGTATATCTCCTTGACAATCACCATTTTCAACTGTATCTTCATAGGTAATGACGACATCTCCACACCCACCTTCTATAGTAGGTTCGTCAAAATGAAGGTCTTCACCACAAGCAATTATTTCATTTCCTAAATTTTGTACTACTAAAGGAGCAATACCTGGTTTTACCCAAACAAAGGTAGTTGCTATCGAAACATTTCCACAATCATCAGTCGCTTTCCAAGTACGGATATAATCATAACCATATCCATTATTACAATTTTCAGTAGTAGTAGCTCCACCTATTAATTCATCATAAAACGTAAGTGTTGCTGTACCACAATTATCTGTAACCGTAGGATAAGGTGGTTCTACACTCGAATCACAATAAAGCGTAACATCTGTTACTAAATCAGAAAATACAGGTGCTTGCCAATCTGCTTCTACAATAAATTTCTTGCTAACCGTCACTTCATTACAACATTCATCTGTAGCAGTATATCGACGTACATGTATTCCACCTGCACATGGATCAAGATCAATATAGTCCTCTGTAGTAATCGTCACTTCACCATCACAATAAGGAGAAGTTGCTGTGATATTGGCATCATCAAATACAACATCTTCATCACAAGCCACTACCATATCAGAAAAATCACCATTAAAATAAATATTACTTCCAAATGGTTTTACCCAAATTGAAGACATCGCCGTAGAAGTATTGCCACATTCATCTGTAGCGGTCCAAGTTCGAAAAATATCATAACCATAACCATTATTACAATCTACGGGAGTAGCACCTTCATTATAATATTCGGTATAAGTAATCGTTACTTCACCGCAATTGTCTTCAGCAACCGCATCGGGAATAATGATTTCATCACAACAATAAAGCGTTAAATCATCTGGTACAAATGTAAAAACAGGAGATGTTGTATCAACGATTTCAACTACTTCAGTAGCTGTGGTCGAATTGCCACATTCATCCGTTGCGGTATAGGTTCGAGTAATGGTTTGTTCTTGTGGACAGTCTCCTTCTACTATACTTTCTTCTATCGTAATTACTGGATCAGAACAATTATCAGTAGCCATTGGGTCAGCAAAAGAATAGGCTGTATTACACTCTACTATCTGATAAGGATTAAAGGTATTTGTAAATACAGGAGCTTCATCATCCTTGAGAATAATGACTACTTCTGTAGCAGTATTGACGTTACCACATTCATCTGTAGCGGTATAGGTTTGCGTCAGAACAATATCTTCCGCACAACCATCTCCTGTTTCAGACATTTCAGTTGTAATGGTAACATCAGAACAATTATCTTCGGCAGTAGGTGTGGTAAATTCATATGTACCATTACAGTCAATTGTAATCGTACCAAAGAAATCACTAGTGAAAGTTGGTGCTTCATCATCTTTTAAAATAATAACCGTTTCTGTAGCAGTTGTAGTATTACCACAGGCATCTGTTGCAGTATAGGTTTGCGTCAGAACAATATCTTCCGTACAACCATCTCCTGTTTCAGACATTTCAGTTGTAACAGTTACGCCAGAACAGTTGTCTTCTGCAGTAGGCATCGTAAATTCGTATGTACCATTACAATCAATTGTAATCGTATCAAAGAAATCACTAGTAAAAGTTGGTGCTTCATCATCAATTGCCGTAACACTTGCTGTAGCTGTAGTGCTATTGCCACATTCATCGACAGCCACCCATGTATACATTGTAACTTCATTACAAGCATCTCCTTCCATGGTGACTGTTGTAGAAAGAGTAACTTCCGAACATTCGTCATCGGCTTCAGCAGTTAAAACAGGAGCTTCATCGGCACACTCAATAGTAATATCCTCATCAATATAAGTAAATACTGGAGGTATTGTATCTATCACCTTAAAATTAGCAGATGTACTTACACTTAGTCCACATTCATCTGTCGCAGTAAATGTAACCGTCAACATTTCTGTCTGATCACAGCTTAAAAACCACATGGCATCGGCTGGTTCATAGGACCAACTTATAGCACCACAACAATCCACTGCTTCTGCACCAGCATTTGTCGCCAGCCAGTTTTGGAATACTGCATCTGTGCTGTCGGTACAAATCGTCCATTTGTCTTTTGCCTCAATATAAAGATTAGGATCTTTTGTATCTAAGGAACGAATCTCACTAGTACAGGTGCTTGTACGGCCACATTCATCTTCAGCCGTGAACGTTACCATTTGGATAAAACCATAACCGCAAGTATCAATACGTTCTCCATTTGGGTAATCACTTGTAACGGACACATTAGTACCACAACCATTTACAGCAGTGATACTGTTAATCCAATCTTCTATAACTTGATCGTGATCAATAAATGGGTCACCACATTCTTTTTCTAAAGGTGGAATCGAACAATTGCCATCTGAATCCACTGAACTATTGGTAAAAACAGGCGCATCGCCGATGATAGTATAGGACATCACACAGCTTGCTATACCACCACAATTATCAGTGACTTCTACTGTGAAGAAATAATCTGTAAAATCACAATTGGCAGTTGATGCATAAGCATCCGAAGAAGATGATACTACTCTTGCTGTATATCCACCTGGACAAGTTGTAGTAACTTGAAGTAAACTAAAATCAGGGCTTAGATTTTCGCCACAAGTGGCTGCTTGTATGGGAGGACACTCAACAGTTATGACATCAGCTGCAAAACTATACTGAATACAGCATAAACTGACGAGTATAAAAAGGAATTTTTGCACGTAAAGTACAAGACGAGGGGTAGAACTACTCATAGTAAACGAAATTTTGTGTTAAAAAAAATTGCTTGATTCCCTTTGAACAGGTCAAAAGGTTCGTGTGTAAGCGATTTATAAGAAAGGTATTCGGTAGATGAGAAATCTAATTACTACATGCAAGGAATGTAAATTTAATAAATTAATCAAATCATTGTTAGGTTTAATTTATATATTTTTTTTATGTATAAAACATTGTTGTAGGCATTGGAATATAGATAAGAATTCGTTGCTATAAATTTTTTATTCAAAAAAAGTTGATATAGAATGGATACAATAGAAAAGGTTGCATATCACAAAACATACATTTACATTGTTGTATTTGCTGTCTTATAGGATAAAAATGGATATATCTTGCTCACAAAAGGGGATCAAATTTTAAACCGCTAATTCTAAATACACAGGACAATGATCAGAATGAACAACATCTGTTAATTGGTAAGCATCTACAATTTTATCCTTCATATTATTAGAAACAGATTGATAATCTATACGCCATCCTTTATTATTTTTACGCGCCCCTGCTCGATAACTCCACCAACTATATTGTACCTCTTCTGGTCGAGCATGACGGAAAGCATCTGTAAAGCCGCTCTTAAACCATTCGGTCATCCATTCTCGTTCTTCAGGTAAAAAGCCAGAGGATTTTTTATTACGAATGGGATCATGAATGTCGATTTCGGTATGTGCTACATTGTAATCGCCTACAATAATGAGATTGGGGCGTTCTTTTTTGAGTCCATCAATCCATTTTTGGAAATCGACGAGGTAATCCATTTTAAACGCTTGTCGCTCATCGCCACTCGTCCCAGAAGGGAAATAACAATTTAAAATAGTTAAATCACCAAAATCGGTACG
Source organism: Saprospiraceae bacterium (assembly GCA_020628645.1). Classification (GTDB taxonomy): domain Bacteria; phylum Bacteroidota; class Bacteroidia; order Chitinophagales; family Saprospiraceae; genus JAHDES01. The sequence goes on along the minus strand of JAHDES010000077.1, from coordinate 18,825 downwards.
AATGATACGCCCTTCTTTATCATATTTTTCAATACCACATCCTTTGACCACCAAATCAGGTGCTTTTTTACTAAAGGTCGCTACACTACTATAGCCTTTTTTCTCTGCTGAAAACCAATGATGATGATAGTCTAGTTCTTCAAAAACACTTGTATCGACCTGTTCTTGATGCGCCTTTGTTTCTTGTATACAGACAATATCATAATCACCTTCCTTCATCCATTCATCAAAGCCTTTTTTCAAAGCTGCACGAATACCATTTACATTGTAAGAAACTATTTTTAAAGACATTGGCTACTGATTTTTTATAAAAAACGAATATACTATTTAAGTACAAAAAAAGGTAATCTCTTTTATGGTCTTTTGTTATAATTGCATTTCAAAAAAAAGAAAAACATTCCTTATTTTTAGCATATCAAATACTTGCCATTCATGTTTGAAGAAATAGAAGCCGTTTTAAAACAATACCTCCATGCTTTTTATCAGAAGAATTATGATAAGATGTTGCGTATCTTAGATCAAGATGAATTGGTCAATTATCGAAATCTTTTTGTAGAATTTGCCGAAAAAATGGATGTTTTTGGAGAGACAGAAGATTTTCTTAAACGCATTCAAATTAAGGATTTAAAAGAATTAAAAGCCTTGAGTGTTAACGATTTCATGATTAATATCTTTAATCTCGTTACACGTGAGCTTGGAGAAAAAGAACTCAAACGGATTTTAAAAAGCTTAAAAATTACCGATATCGATGAAGCCGATTTTTTGGCTATTGTTCACTATGATGTGCAAGTCCAAATATTTGGTGATTGGGAAACGATCCAGAGTAATGTAAGTATGCTCAAAACAAGCGAAGGATGGAAAATCTTATTTAAATCGGGCTTGGAAATGGCTTTAGTGGGCTTTCAAAAAGAGATTGATTTGTATTATGAACGCAAATCCAGAGATCAACTCGATAAAATCCAACACCCAAATGACTTATCGACCTACAAATTGATCGGCTACAAAAACTTAGATGGTGATATTGTATTTGAAGCTCGTTTTAGAGATGCTGGCAATTTTTCAGAAGGATTTGCTTATGTACAAGTTATGCGAAAATATGGCTATATTAACACCAAAGGAGAAATAGCCATCAAACCACAATTTTATGATGCACGCGATTTTTCAGAAGGGCGTGCTGCTGTAAAACTTGGTAAACATAAAGGCAGTCCGTTTTGGGGTTTTATTAATAAAAAAGGAAAATTAGTCATTGATGCCATTTATCAAGAAACAGACGATTTTTCGGAAGGTCGAAGTGCCGTTAAGAAAAAAGGAAAATGGGGCTATATTAATAAAAAAGGAGAAACCATCATTCCACATCAATTTTCAGAAGCTAATCCATTTTCGGATGGTGTTGCTTATGTCGAATTAATTAATAAAGACGGTGATATTGTAGAAATGGTTTTAGATAGAAAAGGAAACATGGTAGAGTAAAATATAGAAATGAATTTTTCTTTTGTGAACTTTTGTTTCTTTTGTGGTTCAACTTAAATTAATACACTAAAATTTCAACTATACATAACATGAATCGAAAAATCAAAATGGGAATGGTTGGCGGTGGTCGAGGTGCCTTTATCGGCGCTGTTCACCGTATGGCAGCCGCTTTAGATGGCGAGATTGAACTCGTTTGTGGCGCATTTAGTAGCAATCCAGAACGATCCAAAGCTTCGGGCGAAGATTTATATCTCCCTCCCGAACGCGTCTATCGTTCATATAAAGAAATGATCCTTGAAGAAGCAAAACTTCCTGAAGGTGAACGAATGGACTTTGTAGCGATTGTTACACCCAATCATGTGCACTACGGCCCCGCGCGAATGGCTTTAGAAAATGGTTTCCATGTCGTTTGTGATAAACCATTGTGTTTTGATATGGAAGAAGCCTTACATTTAGAAAAATTAGTAGAAGAAACTGGTTTAATCTTCGCACTCACCCACAATTACACGGGCTATCCAATGGTGAAACAAGCGCGAATGATGGTCAAAAATGGAGATATTGGCGCAGTACGAAAAGTGGTGGTAGAATATCCTCAAGGCTGGTTGGCTACATTGTTAGAAGCTACGGATCAGAAACAAGCTGCTTGGCGCACTGACCCCAAACGCTCAGGAATTGCAGGAGCGATGGGCGACATTGGCACACATGCCGAAAACTTAGCCGAATATATCACGGGTTTACAAATAACACGTCTTTGTGCAGACCTCAATATTTTCGTAGATGGTCGCTTATTGGATGATGATGGCAGCGTGCTTCTAGAATTTGATAATGGAGCAAAAGGGATTTTATTTGCCAGTCAAATTGCAGCTGGAGAAGAAAACAATCTCCGTATTCGTATCTACGGAGAAAAAGCGGGACTCGATTGGCACCAACAAGAACCCAATACTTTGCTTGTAAAATGGCGCGATAATCCTGTAGAAATTCGTCGAACAGGCGTTGGCGAATTGTATCCTGAAGCTAATGCGCATACGCGTATTCCTGCGGGTCATCCAGAAGGTTATTTAGAAGCCTTTGCGAATATCTATCGTAATTTTGCCCATTGTATACGCGCTCGTTTAAATGGTACAGCAGTCGATCCCGTATATCAAGATTTTCCTTCCGTAAAAGATGGTGTTCGTGGTATGCGATTCATTGAAAAAGTAGTGGCTTCTAGTGCGAGCGAGCAAAAATGGATGGATTTTTGAGATCAAATTAGTTGCAAAACTATTTCAATTCATTAATTGTTGTATAGACATTAAAAATCATTAATCATGGATCGAAAGAAATTTTTAAAGAAAGCAGCTTTAGGTACAATCGCCACAATTGCAGGTAGCAAAATAGCTAACGCAAAAGATGAAATGCCATCTAAAAGCACCTATGACAAATTGATGGATCAAGTAGGATTTAACCATTTACCTGCTGATTCGAACCATGAAAACAACAACAATTATAAGATGAAAAAGTCAGTTTTGCACAAAGCCAATACCCGTGGTCATGCGAATCATGGTTGGCTCAATACGCACCATAGTTTTAGTTTTGCCAATTATTACAATCCTGAACGGATGAATTTTGGGGTACTTCGTGTATTAAATGATGATGTGGTTGCTTCTGGACGAGGATTTAATACGCATCCACACGATAATATGGAGATTATTTCCATTCCTTTATCGGGTGATTTGGAACATAAAGATAGTATGGGGAATGTAGCGGTCATCAAAGAAGGAGATGTACAAGTGATGAGTGCAGGAACAGGTATTTATCATTCTGAAAAAAATAAAAATACCGACAAAGAAGTTCGCTTTTTACAAATTTGGATGTTTCCGAATCAAAAAAATGTTACCCCTCGTTACGATCAAATCACCTTAGAAAATAAAGACATTAACAATCAATTATACCAGATTTTATCCCCCAGTCAAGAGGATGAGGGCGTTTGGGTACATCAAAATGCTTGGTTTCACATGGGGCAACTAGAAGCTGGTTGCGAAGAAACCTACACCATTAAGCGCAGCGGAAATGGTGTGTATGCATTCATTTTGGAAGGAGATGTGAAAATTGATGGTCAAGAATTGAATCGAAGAGACGGCTATGGCGTTTGGGATGCTGATTCCATCACGATCTCTGCTAGTAGCAATGCTAAGATTTTATTAATGGATATTCCAATGAGTTTGTCTTAGTTTTTTATAACCTCATAGATGCATGAATTATTACGTATCTATGAGGTTTATAATTTTTATTACTCGAACCGACAAAAAATATTTTTAACCACGAATGCACGAATTTTTAGCGAATATTACTCGAATTTATTCTTAAATAAATTAGGGATATTCAGCATTACGGGCATAGAACTCCCATGTAGGTTGTGATCTGCATGGGAGTTTTCAATTTTTGAGCTATTCTTCGTCCAATTTTGAGTGCATTGGCGGTATGAATACCCAAAAAAGATAAATAGGATTTCATTTTTTGAGCGCATCAAATAGTAATGTTTGTACTCCTGATTTATTTAATCTTTAAATTATACTGTTTTCTATGATTTTTTCAAATCGGCATTTTTTCATCCCGCACCTGCAAGGTCGGTTTTAATCCCGTACCAAAGGTCGGGGGAATACGTTGAAGGTGTGATTTACGATAACCTGTCCCGTACACTTGTGTCGGGATCACTTATTCAATTGTGTATTAATTGCTTGAGGAGTTGCTTTTATGGGTTTTTAATTATTCTGGAAATATCCAAAGCTTTTCGTCCAGTAATGCTCCATTTTGTCGGGCTTTGGCCGCTTCCAAGTTTGCTCGATTATAGCGTTCTTCACTTTCTACATACGTCATTCGTTTCGGAATTACTCCTGAAGGGTTTAGTACATTAGATCGATCAGGAAGTGGACTCAAATTTGGGTAGCCTGTTCGTCTAAAATTATTATAGGCTTGATCAAAATTATAGCCAAAATAGCTTTTGTACGCTTCAGCTAAAATTAATTCTAATTGTTCATCTTGCGTTAATCCAGAAATAATTTTAGTTGATAAATAATTGGTTATTTCCATTTCCTCTACTCCTAGAATTTCCATATTTGTACGAATACCCATTTGAAATGCAGCTGAAGGATTTTGTTCTAGTTTAGCAAGACATTCCGCTTCCATAAATTTTAATTCACAAAAAGAAATAATAGGGACTAATGCATCTGGTTTTCCCCAATATAAGTCTTCATTGTTTAATTCATAAAAATCGAAAGCTCCCCAACTTTTTTCTACCATTAATTTATCTATTCTAGGATCATTTTGGTGATACATTACATCCAGATAGTAATCTCCAAATAATAAAGTAGCGGGCCGTTCTCGTGCAAATTTAGATAAAGACCAATCACTAGAAGCGGTTTTTCCAAATTGAAAACTAGGCTCTTCTTCGTATCCTAAGAAAGATTGATTGATTAAGTCTAAAATTTCAGTGTAATTTGTTGGAGCAACTTGATCCTGTTGTAGTAGATATCGTGCCTTGAATGCATTGGCACATTTTAACCACAACTGCCAATCTCCATCATAAAACAAATCTCCACCTGTATAAGAATTGTCTGGCTTGTTTAATAAAGCAATGGCTTGATCGAGCTGATCCATAATAATAAGATACACTTCCGATTGCGTATCATATTTAGGTTGAAGATAAGTAGCTCCTTGAAGAGCCTCATTTACGGGTATATCACCAAAAACAGTAGTTAATTTGCCTAATGCATTAGCTTTAAAAAGATGTGCTAGTGCGATATAAAAGGTCAAATTTTCCTTTGTAGCTTCTTCTTCCATAGCAATACAGTTGCTTAGCACATCTGCATACATACTTTTCCAAAAATTATCCATCTCCGCTGAAGTAATGTAGTATAGATCAGCAGGACCACATACATCATAACCAGAAAAATACTGAGTCATCATACCTGCCATTCTGGAGGCATTTGTTCCTTGATGAAAGGCAATTTGAGATTCTAAGGCAGGCAGTAAAAGTCGAGGGTGTACTTCTTCTACTGCATTGGGATTGGCTTGATAGTCTTCAAAGGAAGTACAGCTACCTATAAAAATAAGGAAAGAAAAAGCGAATAACTTTAGATTTCTTGGGTACATTTTCTTGGGTTTAAAAGATTTTACGCTGTTATACCACTAAAATTACGCCTAATTCCATCGATAAGTCAATTTTTTAGAACGATAAAATGCTCATCCATGACATTTCCAACAAAAATACGATCGCTGTCTGTTACAGCGACGGTAGCTGCTGCCATCATAGAACCATCATTTTCATAAATAGATTCTACAGTATAATCTCCTTTTCCTCGATAATCAATCGTAATAATCTCAGAAGGAGAATAGGGTTTATTGTCCTTTGAGTAGGCTTGAAAGGCTAATAAATTGGGGTGACAACCAATCCATAATTTACCATCTTGATCAAACTCAATATTATCGACGCCTGTTCCACAATCAATATCTTCGATCCAATTTAATTTTCCATCTGCTAATACATCATATACTTTAACTAAAAAACCTCTTGGAGAAGCTACAAATAATAAATTACGTTTAGCATCATAGTTGATTCCATTCGCATAAGCAATTCCTCCATCTACTACAGAATAGTTCTTCCCATCAAAATAAATCACATCACAAACTGCCATGCCTAAGTATTCTTCTCCAAACTTTCCCAAACCACTGGTATAGCCATGATCGTTGGTAAAATAAAAACGCTCTTTATCTATTGCCACTACATCATTGGGACTACGAATCAATTCATCTTTGAGCGTATTTCGATATACTAAACTATCACCATACAAATCAAAAATTTCCAAAGAATGTGTTTTATTTTCATCCGTATGATTAACTGCTAAAATTCGATAATGCGCACTATCTAGTTTAATCATATCAATACCATGTGGGAAAAAAGGCTGTTTGAAATCTTTGGATAAATGAATTAATTGATAGGAGTCGTCATTAAGATTGAGTTTATATAAGCCGCCAGTTTGTGCTCTATCTTTTTTCCAATGTCCTCGATCATCTGAAGAAATCAGTACGAAATCTCGATCTTCACTGATAGTCATATCCTCCGCACCTGGTAAGTTGACCTTTTTTAAAAGTTCTCCTTCAAATCGATTTTCTACCGAACGAAAAAAACCGGTGGAATAAAATGTATAGCCTACAAAAGCTATCAAAAAAAGAAATAAAAGGAGTAAAATAGATTTCCAAGACATAAAAAATTCTTTTTGGCATATTACCGTTTCAAAAAATCTTTCCAATTTTATGATTTTTCCAAATCGGCATAATATAGTTATGGTATGATTTATGAAATCATTTAATCAATTCCGTATAAAATTTAATCTCAATATACCTAAAAAGAGCTGAAACATTAGTCAAAACCTTTAAGATCATTGATTTGTTAGTGTTTTATATGTAATTTTATAGTATGAAGATATTTCTTCGCATATTCTGCTTGTATTTTACTATGGTCGCATTTCAACCTACGGTGTCTTGCGGAACGAGCTGTGGTACAAGTTGTGGAGAAAAGATTGATAAAACAGAAATGACCAAAAGTTGTTGTCAGAAAAATACTGATGACTCTTCTAACAATAATCCTTGTGATGGTGCTAACTGTCATTGTGTGTGTTGTGGTATTTCTATCATCCAACTAGACTTAAAAACCATTGATCTTTCAATGGAAGAAGCACAAGATTGGCAAGAAAACACCTTCACTTATTCTACACCTGAAGATTCTTTCTTCACCGATCTCATCTGGCAACCTCCCCGCGCATAAGTAATATTTTCAATTAGGATTTTCACCTTTTGAACGTCCTATATTTTATTTATTTGGTACAGCCTAAAGGCTGTCCTACTCTTTTTATTGATATTACTTATTATGTCATGAAACAATTAATAATCACAATAGGATTTGTCCTATTTGGTATAATGATGACAACCGCTCAAACTATTACAGGGCGTGTCATTAATAATTTAGATGAACCATTATTTGGCGCAACTATCATTTGGGAAGGTACTACCATTGCTGCTTTTGCCGATGAAAATGGGCAATTTGAATTGCCTCAACAAGATACCACTGCTAATTTACAAATAGATTATGTGGGTTATGATCCTATTTTTATAGAAGTCTTACCTCATGAAACAGAACTCAATATTGTAATAGATGGCATCACGGAATTAATGGAAGTAGAAGTAGCCGCAAAGCGCCGTGATAATTACACCTCTACTTTAAGTACACTCAATATTGAAACCATTGGAGCAGATGAATTTCGAAAAGCACCTTGTTGTAATTTGGCAGAAAGTTTTCAAACCAATGCCTCTATTGATGTCGCTTATAATGATGCGGTGACAGGGGCTCGTGAGATTATGCTATTGGGCTTGCGCGGAACGTATACACAAATGTTAGTGGAGAAACGCCCTGGTATAACAGGTTTGGGGAGTGCTTTTGCGATGGAGTACATTCCTGGCACTTGGTTGAGTGGCATTCAAATTGCCAAAGGCCCAAGTACGGTACAAAATGGTTATCAAGCCATTACTGGGCAAATCAATGCAGAATTGGTCAAACCATTTGAAGACGATCGTTTATTCATCAATTTGTATACTTCAACTTTTGGGCGTACGGAAGCGAATGTTCATTTGAATCATCAATTCAATAAAAAATTCAGCGCTGGATTATTACTACATGGTAGTACACGTAGAAATGAATTGGATGGAAATAATGATAACTTCTATGATACACCTCAAAAGGATATGTTGGATGGCATGTTTCGTCTATTTTATCGAGGAGATGTATTACGTTCTCAAATTAATGTTCATGCTATTAGTGATCGACATACTGCAGGTCAAATTGCTGCTGCTTTACCTGATGGAGTACGTCCTTTTCTCATAGGACAAGATCATGATCGAATAGAAGTATTCGGCAAGATCGGCTATCTGGGTTTTGAAAAATTGTACAACACTACAGGGTTTATTTACAATGCCGCCTATCATAAATTAAATTCTTTTTATGGGGATCGTTTTCATTCTGGTGTACAACGCAATGTCTATTTGAATTGGATGTATTCGACGATCATTGGGAATACCAATCATAAGTTTGATTATGGTGCAACTTATCTATTCGATCAATATGATGAACAATTGAATGATACCGATTTTTCTCGAACGGAAAAAGTACCGGGTGCTTTTGCGGAGTATACATATAAAGGCCCCAAATTAGAAGGAGGAGAACGAGATTTTGCTTCCAGTTTTGGAGCTGTTTTGGGTTTACGAGTCGATTATCATAATCTTTTTGGCTGGTTAATTACGCCTCGTGGAAGTGTAAAATACAATTTCTCCGATGATAGTGTGATTCGTTTTTCAGCAGGGCGTGGGTATCGTACTGCTAATGTCATAGCAGAAAATATAGGTATGCTTGCAAGTAGTCGAATGATCCGTATTCTAGATAATTTAGAAATGGAAGATGCGTGGAATTATGGCTTTAACTATACCCAAAATTTTACTATTGGAGAACAAGAGGGATCATTTGTATTTGATGCCTATCACACCAATTTTAATAATCAAGTAGTGCTTGATATGGATTCCGATTATCGCTTTGTTGATTTTTATAATTTGGATGGTCAATCGTATTCTAATAGTTTATTAGCCGTTCTTTCTTATGAACTTTTTAAGGGATTCGATTTTAAATTAGGCTATAAATTCAATGATGTAAAAACAACTTATCAAGGCGTTCTAAGACAACGACCTATGGTGGCTAAACATCGAGGGTTAATCGTTATAGATTATGAAACGCCTGATGAAAAATGGGAATTGAATACCAATATGCAATTGGTGGGACAATCGCGCTTTGCCGACGTAATAGACAATCCTTATCATACCGATGAACAACATATTGGTACTGCGCCTGCTTATGCCGTTGTCAATGCACAATTGACCTATCGTATTACAGAGAAATTTGAACTCTATGCAGGTGCTGAGAATTTAACGAATTTCAGACAACCCAATCCTATCATCGATTGGGAGAATCCTTTTGGGGAATATTTTGATGCTACACACATCTATGCACCTATTACGGGTGCCATGGGATTTTTGGGTGTACGATATGGAATTGAATAAAGATATTTCGGCAGTTGAAAACTGCCATGATAATTGGCTTGAAGTTGGGAAACTTCAAGCATCCTTTTCAAGTGTATGAAACGAGCTCAAGTCCAAAATTATGGACTTGAGCTTGATACTTGCGCTTGTACTTCATCTTATATTTTCTAATTCATTTTGTTTTCTGGCAGACTTTTCGATTCACTTTGTACTAAGACATACAACTTTCCCCTTTATCTTTGAGTTTGCTTTAGGAATGGAATACTAATCTATTTCAAGTTGCGGTTTTATCGTTTCAAAGAGAGAAAAAGCGTCCTACTTCATAAAAATCTGTGATTTTTATGAAATCCTCCCTGTCCGCCTTTTTTGATTATTTTATGACAGGCGGGCTTCTTTTCTCTCACGATACGCAACTTGGGTTAATCTAAACAAATATGAGACGAATAATACTTTTAGGCATTTTTGCTTTATTTACAATTTCTATTTTTGCGCAAACTTCAAGCGCATCTTTTTTTCAAGCAGCAGATAAATTTTTCGCTACGTATGTGAAAAATGATTTAGTAGATTACACCACGATTGCTAATAATCAGGATGAGTTAAATACTCTATTAAATTCAATAGCAAATTTTCCCGATGATTTAAGTCCAGATGAAGAAAAAGCTTTTTTAATTAATGCCTATAATATTTTTACGATAAAAGGCATTGTTGATCGCTACCCTATTGCTTCACCAAAAGAAATTCCGACGCTTTTTGATCTCAAACAATACGATTTTCGTGGCGAAAAATGGAGTTTAAACAAACTTGAAAAAGATTATCTCCTTAAAAAATTTCCCGATGCTCGGCTTCATTTTGTGTTAGTTTGTGCTGCAAAAGGCTGTCCTCCACTTGTGCCATTTGCCTATACACCTGAAATATTAGAAGCGCAATTAGAACAACAAACGAAATTAGCATTACAAAGAGAAAATATTGTTTCCTTAGATACTGAAGAAAAACAAGCTCTCATCTCTTCTATTTTTCTATGGTATGAGCAAGATTTTAAACCAAATGGCGGCGTTCGTTCCTTTATCAATAACTATCTAAATGAGGCGATTCCTAACGATTATAATATACGGCATAGTACGTATGATTGGACCTTAAACGATTCAAAATTGCAAGGACAAGGGCAGTCTATGCAGCGATTCATGGCGTCTCAATTATTGACGAAGCAACAGATGGAAATCAAAGTATTTAATGCCCTTTATACCCAACAAAGTTTTAATGGATTTTCTGAATTGAATAGCCGAAGTACGTATTTTTCTACTTTTGGGCAGTTTTTGTTTGGTACCAATCGAAACTTAAATTGGGGTTTTGATGTGGTGTATAAATCGAATTTAGAGAATGATTTTAATACAGCTTCACCTTTTAATGCCTTACGTTTTCAACGATTTTCGGATACTCCTATTCTAAGTTGTAGTGATCCAAATCACATACATCACAATGGAAGCTTTTGTACAAACGAAGGTATAAGTCCTTCTTTTTCAGACAGTTTACGAAACAGTGAAGGAATTGCATTAACAAGACGCGCCAATCATGGTTTAGCCCATATTGGGCCAAAAATTCGGATTAATCCTTTTAAGAAATGGAAGAATTTATCCTTACAACAAACGGTTTATATTCCAATTGACAAATCCATAGATGGACAATTAATCTCATTTACACAATTTTTCTACGATCATACGCTAAGCCCTAAAAGTACGCTATTTGTAGAAGCAAGTTTGTGGACACCTATCAGTCCTAATTTTAGGGTTTCTCCTTTCTTTAAAGTGTTTTACAGTTATTTTCCGACTAATCGCTTTACGATTTATGCCATGACGACTATTCCTTTTGAATATGGATTAGGAACGAAGTATTCGATTACTGATAATTTGGAGGTGGAATTATTGTATACACATTATGCACCTATAGAATTTTATGTTGGGGAGAATCGACCGAATACATTTAATTTGGGATTAAGATATACGATACTTTAGTGTTCTGGTTTTAAAACGATACTGTTAAAAAAAGAGTGATTTCTAAAAATAATTCTCAAATTTCACACTGCGAGTTAGGAAACTTCTTCTATCATTTATAATTTGGCTTTCCAAGTTGATCAGATTTAAAAAGACAAACACCACAAAAAAGAAAACCCCACATTACTGCGGGGCAAACCATCATTCAAGTCTAGTTCTTTTTGGGTTTAAAATAGTTGGTGTAGCATTTCATGAATACATCATGTGTGTTTTAATTCTCAGTTTCGATTCGTTCTCCTATGAAATGTATTATTTCTTAAATTCTTACGGTATTGTATTCTCAAAACGCTACAACCTAACTATGTAAAAATAAACTCCAATAATTTCTTTTTCTTGCTTTATAAATCCTTGTAAAAAAGTAATAGCAGCCGAACAAATTACCGTACCATAGATAATTCATTGGTAAGATACTGGAATATTGTTCGATGAAGATTATAAGTTGTTTTAGCTGATTGTAAAACAGGAATTAAATGTTGAGTTAGTAGGCAGGTAAGACGACGGACTGCTATTACGATATGAGTGTGTGTATAATAGTTTGTACCATTAAAGGTAAAGATCCTTTTCATGCGACAGGGTGTTGGAATTATAATAAATGTTTTTAAGGAGGGAAGTATAGTGTATTGCTATACCTCCTTCCTTTTTGAGATAGCGTCTATTGTTTCCAAGGAAGCTATCGTTTATTTCCCAAATACATTTTAGCCTTTTATAGTTGAAATGGTAGTACTTAAATTAATTTGGAAATTAATTCAATGCTTTTTCAGCAACTACCCTATAGTTGGTAAACTGTCTATGGGAAATATAATTCGTAAATCATAATCGATCTGTGTTGTTAAACACATTACAAATATACATAATGTTATTTTTGATAAAATACCCTCTTTAGGGTATTTTTTGTATTAATATTTGATGAATAATTAATATTTTTCTTTAACCCGATAATTTAAAAAAAATGGCTTGGCATCTTTGCCAAGCCATTATAAGTCATCCCATTACCGATTAAATAATTTCTTAATATCAATAATTGCTTTATGGTTTCTTGTCGTCACCTGACAGAATAGAGCGAGCCATTCGTATTTAAACGAAAAATAACAATACAAGGAAATGAATGAAAAGAAGTGAGGCGCTGCCCACCGTGAAGAATCAAACTTAATGGTTTGATTCATATCACGATTGAACATTCCTTTAGTGGAAATTGTGTAGTGGGATAAGCCAAACAGGTACAAAATTACATTCATGGAATTCACTTGTGTGTGTGAAATATGTTGATAGTCAACAATTAGATTAATAACCCTGTTTGTAAAGAAAATTTCGGTGGTTTATAGGAATGGTCGGTGTGATATATTCTGGATGATTGTTGCTTGAAAATGGGAATAGATATGCAACGATATAGGTGATATTGCTCATGGTCTATGGATTATAATTTGTAATTGTGGGATATGTTGTAATCATTTGATTGATTACGCATCACAAATATACTATATATATTTTAGCAGAAAATACCCTAAATATGGTATTTTTCACATTAAAACAATAAAATATGTTCATTCACCGATAAAAAGAGACCCTTCCCTAAAGATATAGAGAAAGGTCTTGCTTAAAACGTACTATTTATTTTTCACTTATTTTTTAATCGAGTAAAATCATTTTTTTGGTGGTCGAATAATTCGTTGTATTCAATTGATAAAATAAAATACCTTTTGGATAATCCGTCGCATCTAATTCTACAGTACTTTTTCCTTTTTCAAAGGAATCATTAATTTGATACAATACTTTACCATTGGCATCAAAGATGGTCAATTGAGCGAGCTGTGCATTGGGCAATTCAAAAGAAATATTCGTTTTTGTACTAAATGGGTTGGGTTCATTTTGATACAGACGAATTTGTTGGTTATTTTCTAATTCATTCCCCCAAGACAATTCTACATCTTGTATAAAGCCATTGGATAGATAAGCCTCGTTGTTTAAATATTTGGAGGTTAAGCTAAAGATGTCTTTAGTTTCGATGGCTTGTTTTGTCCGTATTTTAATAATCATCCAATCATTATCTTCTTGCTCATTTGTAGAATTAATCCAACTTCCGAGGATTATTCCTTCCTCCAATTTTGATGTTCCAATTTGATAATTTTGTACTTCTCCATCTGTCAATTCTATAAAATCAACTGCATCTAAATCTATAGCTAAAGAAAATTGTAATCCTTTCAATTGATCTATTTCATTGATTTTGAATGGAATATGATATTCTTGGTCTGCTTCTAAGAATTTATTTTCAACTTCTATGGATAAAACATCTGTTGAGCGACCAACATTTTGATTATAATTGGCACTTGAAGAACAATCTATATCTCCTACTTTTACAGCTACGAAGTCAATATTTTTATCTTCTTCCAGATTATTGATTTCCACATATTCTGGAAATTCTTCTTGCCAAGGATTTTCATCATTTGGAAATTGATAACTTTTCTTCACAAATCGCCAAGCTGTATTATCTGGTAATTCTTGTATTTGATATAGAATCAATTGTCGTAAATGAACTACATCAAAAGTGGTAATTTTACCATCTCGATTGGCATCTGCTGCAATCATTTTATAAGGAGTAGATAATGTTTCTATACCCAAAATATGCTGACTCAATAAGACCAAATCATACGTAGATACGCCTAAATGGAAATCTGTATTTTTTTGAGGAGTGAGCATATAATTTCCACCTGAAGTCGCCATAAACTCAAACTCGCCTTCTTCCGTCATTACAGATTCTGTCCCTTCTATACCTTGTAATTTGACTTCAACATTATTAATAATACTGGCAGTCTCATCGCTAATTTTTCCTCGAATACCTCTACTTGAATTACATTCCACAGACGTCATAACAAAAGCAGTGTCACAACCTGCTGGCGGAGGACTAGCTGTTAAGAATACTTGTATTTTAAAATTACCTTCTAAACCTGTAAATGTATTGGATGTAGCTGTACCAAGTTGAGTAACTGGTGCTGCTGGTAATAATACACCATTATCACTAATCGTGGTCGGCGTTAAAATAAAGGTATGGTCTGCTACATTACCAACTATTTGTACGGTCAAATCATTTAGACCAGTTGTAGGTGGAATTGCATCGCATGCTCGCTCTATAGTGGTGACCTGATCTACTTGAAATACCACAGCATCTGGACACCCCATACATTCTGTTAACCATATTTCTTGTTCTACGGTATCTCTAAATCCTGAACACCATTCCACAATAATCCATTCTCGAATAATTTTCTCGTCATCTGAACCATCCATTTCAAAACGAGTATCATTGGGGCCATTAATAGCTACCATTTTACAATCTGTATTGGTAAAACTAACATTCCCTGTTTCAGAAGTATCTGGATTTGTAACAGCAAAATTAGTACAAGCAATTGTTACATCTGGAGGTACAGTAATATTTGCAGATGTAAATGGGTTGCTATCTTGTATTGTTATCAGCTGAGTACAAGTTGCAGTTTGCCCGTCATCGTCTGTTGCTGTCCAAGTTCTTGTAACTGTTCCTACGCCACACATATTGAGGTTTCTGACATCAGATGTATCTATTTGTAAATTACTATTACAATTATCCATGGTTATCGGTGAACCTGTTAATGTTGTATCTTGAAAATTCTGCGTACATTCAATTATTATATTATCGGGGCATGTAATACTTGGCCCTATCTTATCCTGCACATCTACGACTACCATACATTCATTCCATCTACCTGCTAAGGCTGTTTCATTGGGATCGACCATCCCGTTGGCATTTTCATATGGAGAAGGATCAATGTCATAGACACGCAAAATAACGGTATCTAATGGATCTCCTACATCTGCACAACAAAATATCACTTCATCATCAAAATCATCGTTTGTGGTTCCTGCGCAATCGATCTGTTCATCCATTCGCTTCACTTTTAAATAGACATTACCACAATTATCAAAACTACCATTATCAAATACACTAGCATTGACACTGACTTCTCCAGAAGAAGGAATAGAAATCGTTAATACTTGTTTGCATACTACAACTGGAGCACCATCATCTTGTACTTCATAATAGATACGGCAAGTATTGGTATTATCACAATCATCTGTAGCTCGAAAATCTACATAATAACTTCCTACAGCTAGTTGTACATTCAATCCTGTTGTGACTTGTGCATTTGTAGTAGCATTGTAGGTAATCGCATCAATAGTTGGTGTATTTGTACTACAACCGTCTGTTGCTGATGGGCTACTTAATGTACCACTAAAGAAACAAGAATTGGCATTTGCACTACTTGTTGTTAAAATAATTGGGTTAGTAGCTGCACCTCCTTGATCTGTCGGAGTTGGACAATCTGTCCAAGTTGGATTAGTGGTATCTACTGTTTCTATAACCTGTGAGAAAATAGTAACTGCATTTGGAGGATCAAAATCTATTAATGCTCCACTACACCAGTCAACTACTCGCCATGAACGAACTATTTTTAGTGTATTTCCACAAATTCCATCTTCTATCAAATCATCTGTAAACGCCACATATCGACAAGCTGAATGACTTTGATCTAATACAGAAATATAATTTCCATCAACATCTTGATAATGGGGAACCCATCGAGGATTCGCAGCGGCTAATGTTGCAGCAGCTGTATCTGCATTACATTCTAAAACAACTGGTGAAATAGGAGCTAGAATATCATCTGGATCAGGTCGTAAGTTATAAATATAAACATCACAATTGGTATTTAAGCCATTCGCCGTTCCTGTCCATGTACGTATGATAACGCGTTCTAAATCAAATCCAGCAGGTACTGTAATTGTTGGTATATTATAAGTAGGCTCAAATGCATCAATGAATCCATTACCACCTATATCTGTTGCATCTACAATTGAGATTGTATTATACATGGAGCAACTTCCTAGTACTGTATCTAATGAATCTACTGTAATTGTGTTTTGACAATCTGTAAAAGTAGGACGGGTAGTACTTAAATCTTCTCCACAAAAACGGATTACCTGCGGATCCGCTATAGTACAAGTAGGTGCACTATTATCATTTAAGTTTACTATAGTGCTACAGCTACTCAAAGTGGTTTGATCTGCAGTTGTTGCAGCATTGCCATCTAGATCTAATAATACTCTAACATACATCGTATGTGGACCTGGAAGTGGGACACTTGCTGTACTAGTAAATGTAATATTATCTGCTGATACTTCATAAATATAAGTAGCTGGCGTTATTACAGCATCTGTTAAACAGAAATTTCCTTCTAATAAATCATCTGGAGAAATCGTCGCCATACAACTAGAACTCGCTCCTACATTGATAGAAACATTACAACTAATGGTTTTATCAATGACCATTTGGAAACTACACGTTTCTATACAATCTGTTCCCGATGTTGCCATCCAAGTAACATCATAAGTCCCTGGGAGTAGACCATCTTGATCTGCGCCGACTGCAAATCCCTCTCCTGCTTCTATTACTCCATCACCATCCGTATCTCCTTCTGTAGCTCCCATGATTCCATTCATTCCATCTAAATCTATAAAATACGTTAAATCCGAGTTTGAAAAACAACTACCATTAATCGTCGGGGTATTTGGTATCACATCATCTGCAACACAACTTGCTTGTGCAATACTAATTCCTTGAGTACTAGGGCAGGTCAAACTACAATCTGTACAGGTGATTGTCAAATCAAAATCGTCCCAATTTCCTAAGCAGCTATGTGCTCTTACATTGAGAAATAATAAATTATCACTATCACTGCATTCAGTATAAGTAAATGATTGACAGCCTGTTGTAGCATTTGTTACTCCTACAGCTGCTAGGGGCATACTATTGGCTGTTACTCCATCTGGCCCTAAAGTAGGGTCTTCATCTGCGTTGTGCCACAAATCCATTTGAGGATTGGTAGTGCTCGTAGCCGAAGGGCAAATGGTAAAACTGTAGGAGGTTTCATTACTGAAAATAAAACCATACGTCCCTCCTGCTTCTACGACATTAGTTGAATTTAATGTAGCACAAGATGTAGCAGATAAATCTAATATCGCTCCATCTTCCATGTCAATTGTTCCATTTCCATTGACATCTACTACATCTGGTTCAGCATCAGCATCATTGTTAATGGTACTTAGCATATCACCATCATCTCCTCCGTCACCATTATCGGCTGGATGGATGACACAATTTGCACTGGTAGCTGGTAGCGATTGTGCGTTTAAAAAATGAAAACTAGTAATAATGAGTAGTGGGGTTATGGCATAGCAATATCTCCTCAAACTACTCCATTTTGTAGCCTGTTTCATAATGTTCAATTTAGTTAAACAAGAAATATTTGAAAATACTTAATAGCAAATCTTAAGTAGTGGGGCCCGAATAAATTTACATTCTCAATTCCTCGAATTAGCTCAATTAACGTCATTTTCAACGACTTATAATTTTCACTATTTCAAGGAAAGTAAATTTATTTTCTCCGCGTGCCTAAGAGCTATTAAGATGAATAGGAAGAAAAATAATTTCTTCTTTCTTTTGATGAGTAGTTTAAAAAGGGACTCAAAGTTCAGTGAAGAATTCTTTGATTGAAGAGTAGTTAAATTGGTAATCTAATATTAGGGTATTAGATTTATTAGGAGTGTCTCAAAGTTCAATTTAAGTTGATACTTCAAAAATGTATAGAATTTTTTATACAGATTTATATTTTTTTGTATTTCTGTGACTTCAGATAAACTTCACATTATCAATAATTTATATTTTTATTTATTTTAATTTAAGGTGTTAATTGCTAGATTATTATTTTTTTATATAACTATATTTTTTTCGATATGTGGTTTTGATGATTTTTTTTAGTGATAATTATTCGCTTCATTTTTATACATAAAAAGGTTCTTTGTCTTTTCCCGTTAAAAAAGTCAATTCAAAGCTAAAATCCTTCACTTCTTGCAGTCGTTTACTCTTTTATTTTGAACTGACCACTGGATTTGTCAAAGAAGGCATAAAAAAAGCCCCCTCCTAACTACATTAGGAAGAGGCCATCCCAAAAACCGATTTAAACTGTGTTTAGAAAACGGGTTTTGAGGTCTTTCTTTACAAATTTTCTAGAATCTCTTTTGGAGAGATTCTAGAAAAGTAGATTCATATATTATTCGATGATAATCATCTTCTTAACAGCAGAATCAGTGTTTGTATCTAACT
>JAHDES010000018.1 GCA_020628645.1 Saprospiraceae bacterium | reverse complement strand
GGGGTACTAAAACAGTCAATCTTGCTTCACTCATTGATGATGCAGATGCAGACGCAACTAATGAAATTCAAGACATCTCCACCGATGGTTCTGCTGGTAACATCGCTCTAACCGATGGATCAACTATTACTCTAAATGTAGACGATGCAGATGCAGACGCCACCAACGAAATTCAAGACATCTCTACAAACGGGTCAGCTGGTAATATCGCTTTAACTGACGGTTCAACTATTACGCTAAATGTTGATGATGCAGATGCAGACGCCACCAACGAGTTTAATACCAATGCAGTCTTAAATGGCAACAATCTCGAAATTACTGATGGTGGAGGTACTAAAACAGTCAATCTTGCTTCTCTCATTGATGACGCAGATGCGGATGTAACCAATGAAATTCAAGACATTTCCACCGATGGCTCAGCTGGTAATATCGCTTTAACCGACGGGTCAACTATTACGCTAAATGTCGATGATGCAGACGCAGATGCAACAAATGAGTTTAATACAAATGCTGTCTTAAATGGTAACAACCTAGAAATTACTGATGGCGGGGGTACTAAAACAGTCAATCTTGCTACGTTAATTGATGATGCAGATGCAGACGCTACAAATGAAATCCAAGACATCTCTACAAACGGGTCTGCTGGTAATATCGCTCTAACAGACGGGTCAACTATTACGCTAAATGTAGATGATGCGGATGCAGATGCGACCAATGAAATTCAAGACATCTCCACCGATGGTTCTGCTGGTAATATCGCACTAACTGACGGTTCAACTATTACTCTAAATGTGGATGATGCGGATGCAGACGCCACCAACGAGTTTAATACCAATGCCACTTTAAATGGGAATAATCTTGAAATTACTGATGGTGGAGGAACTAAAACTGTCAATCTTTCCTCACTTGTAGACGATGCGGATGCAGATGCTACCAATGAAATTCAAGATATCTCTACCGATGGAACTAGCGGTAATATTGCATTAACTGACGGGTCAACTATTACGCTAAATGTAGATGATGCAGATGCAGATGCAACCAATGAGTTTAATACCAATGCCATTTTAAATGGCAACAATCTTGAAATCACTGATGGTGGAGGGACTAAAACAGTCAATCTTGCTACGTTAATTGATGATGCAGATGCAGACGCTACTAATGAAATTCAAGACATCTCTACCGATGGTTCAAGTGGTAATATCGCGCTAACTGATGGATCAACTATTACGCTAAATGTTGATGACGCAGATGCGGACGCTACAAACGAGTTTAATACTAATGCCACTTTAAATGGGAATAATCTTGAAATCACTGATGGTGGAGGAACTAAAACTGTCAATCTTTCCTCACTTGTAGACGATGCGGATGCAGATGCTACCAATGAAATTCAAGATATCTCTACCGATGGAACTAGCGGTAATATTGCATTAACTGACGGGTCAACTATTACGCTAAATGTAGATGATGCAGATGCAGATGCAACCAATGAAATTCAAGACATTTCCACCGATGGATCAGCTGGTAATATCGCATTAACCGAGGGGTCTACCATAACTTTAAATGTCGATGACGCAGATGCGGACTCTACTAATGAAATTCAAGACATCTCCACCGATGGTTCTGCTGGTAATATCGCATTAACTGACGGGTCAACTATTACGCTAAATGTAGACGATGCAGATGCAGACGCTACTAACGAAATTCAAGACATCTCTACAAACGGGTCTGCTGGTAACATCGCTCTAACCGATGGTTCAACTATTACGCTAAATGTTGATGATGCAGATGCAGACGCCACCAACGAGTTTAATACCAATGCAGTCTTAAATGGCAACAATCTCGAAATTACTGATGGTGGAGGTACTAAAACAGTCAATCTTGCTTCTCTCATTGATGACGCAGATGCGGATGTAACCAATGAAATTCAAGACATTTCCACCGATGGTTCTGCTGGTAATATCGCATTAACTGATGGATCAACTATTACGCTAAATGTAGACGATGCTGATGCAGACGCAACTAACGAAATTCAAGACATTTCTACAAACGGGTCTGCTGGTAATATCGCGCTAACTGACGGATCAACTATCACTCTAAATGTCGATGATGCAGACGCAGATGCTACCAATGAAATTCAAGACATTTCTACTGATGGATCAAGCGGAAACATCGCTCTAACTGATGGATCAACTATTACGCTTAATGTAGACGATGCTGATGCAGATGCTACTAATGAGCTTCAAGAGATTACATCAAATGATGGTACGGTTACTATTACTAAGACAGATAATGACTATGATTTAAGTATGACAACCGCTATTTTCTCAGCAGGTAAAGTGGCTTCTAATGGTTCTGCAATTAAAATATTAAATGCTACAGTTACAAAATTAGATACTGGAGATTATGAAGTTACTTTCGATACTGCTGCACCTGATGACCACTATATCATCAATTTATCACAACCTGATATGGTTGGCGCTGGAAATGACGATCCCGGAATTACCTATTACGATCAAGATAAAAATGGATTTAAAATAAACATTGGAGATAATGATAATGGTGGAGGTGATCGATCTGATATTGATTCTGAATTTATGTTTACAATTATTACTTTTTAAATTAACCTAAAATGTATAGAATCTTTTTTAAAATTGCTTCTCTATTTTGGGTTTGTAATCTGCAAGCACAAATTATCTTTCATACTGTCGATAGTCTATATATCGCACCTGATACGGAGTTATATATTCATGGAGATTTATCTAATGAAGGGGAAGAGTTTGAAAATCAAGGCGAAATAGAGCTAACTGGTAATTTAACGAATGAAACAGAAGTCAATTTTCCATTTTCAGGTACTTTGATCTTAGCTGGAAATCAAGAACAACTGATTGAACTATCAGCTCCATTTACGACAGATCGGTTAATATTCAACAATTCATCAGGTTTTTCATTTGTTGGAGATCAACATTTAAAAATTGATGGTTATACTACGTTTAATCAAGGGATGGTATTTACCCAAAATGAATCGAGTTTATATTTTAATGATGCCTCTTTTGCTATTGGAGCTTCTAATAAATCTTTCGTGCATGGGCCTTGCTATAAATTTGGATTAGATCAATTTGTATTTCCAATAGGAAAAAATAATAGGTATCGTCCTTTAATAATAGACCAAATAGATAGTCCTACTACTTTTAGAGCACATTATTTTGATGAAGGTTATAACTCAATTGAAAGTGATCAAACCCTAGCCGAAGTGAGTGATTGGGAATATTGGGAATTTGAGAGAATACTAGGAGAATCTGGTGCCCAACTAACGCTTACTACTGATGCAACTAGTTTCGGAAATAGTGATATTGAGCATGTTCAAATCGCCTACTTAAATGATGAAGAATGGACTAAAGTAGATGCAACAGATACGATTCCAGAGCAATTTGAGTCAAGTTTTTCTTCAGTAGAACAAATCAATAATTTTGGTTATTTCACTTTTGGTGCAACAGATCGCTCCGCTTTACTAAGAGATGATATAATGGATTTTTCATTACGAAAACAAGCTTGCGACATTGTTTTAAATTGGACGAGTTTTGAACGGAAAGGCTCTATTCAAGTATATGAAATCTATCGTTCTAGTGAAGGAGGTCTTTTTGAGTTTTTAGGTAATTTAAATGCTCAGAATACGACCCTTTTCAATACTTATAATTTTGTAGACTCTGAACCTGAAGAATTTATCTTTTACACTTATAAAATCGTTGCTATTCTAGATGATGGTTCAACTTTAGAAAGCGAAATCCGACAAGTCAAATCTTCTTGTGCACCTATTTCAGCTACGCTTTTTCCCAATCCTGCTCGATCGGGTGAGCCACTTACTTTGCAATTAGATAGTGACGTAAATAAAAATTTTACGGTACAAATCGTGGATTATATTGGGCGACTGATGTATGAGCAAAGAGTTTATATTAAAAAAGGAACTAATACGATAATCTTTGATACCAGAAATTTCTCAGCAGAACAATATTACATTTGGTCACCTGAACCCGATATTTTACCAACTTTACCTTTTCAGATTCATCATTGATCCCATTTTCTTAGTTGTTTGAGTATAGCAGAAAAATCTTTGGGTAAATCTGCCGTAAATTCTACTTTTTCTTTAGAAATTGGATGATCAAAAACCAAGCGATGCGCATGTAGAATACTCCTTTTCATCAAAGGGCGTTCTTCTTGATTTTTTCCAAGTCGATATTTTTTTTGCTTAATCTCCGAAAGAAAAAATTGAGTACGTCTTCCATAAACAGCATCTATTGCTAAAGGATAACCAATGGCATCAAAATGTACTCGAATTTGGTGGGTTCGACCTGTTTTGATATTGGCTTCTACTAAGGTAAAATGATTGAAATATTCTAGTGCTTTAAATAAAGTCAAAGAGGATTTCCCCCCATCTGCAACTGTCATCTTTCCTTGAATACTTGGATGTGGAGCAATAGGCTTATCAATTTCTCCTTCTTTTTCATGCATTCGTCCTTCCACCAAAGTGAAATAATATTTTTCAATTGTTCGATCCGTAAACTGACGCGACATCACTCGATGAATTTCTTCAGATCGAGCAAATAACATAATTCCACTTGTTTCTTTATCCAAACGATGAAGGGTATGAATTTTATTAAATTTCCGCAATAATTGATGGTATACATTCGGTTTTTCTGGTGCATACCGATCTGGTATACTTAATAAAAAGGGTGGTTTATTAACCACAACAATTGCCTCATCTTGATGTATGATTTGAAGTTTTTGCTTCATTTTGTAGAAGTAGTTTCCTTTTTCATTTAGAAGAACGCTATAATAAAAATGGCTTTTGATTGGATAAAACTAATTAAAAATTTGATGGTTTTTTATCTTTTCTCTAAATGTCCATTTAAATACAGATAATATTGTTCTCCATCCTTTGTTTTAACCGCAGCCCTTATATTTCCAAATTCGTCTGTATAAAACCTAGAAATCGCAACATATTTATCAGGAGGAAATAAAATTTCACCTCCTTCTTTAAGCACTCCCCAATATTCACCATCCAAATATTTGAAAGGAACTACTTTTGCAACATCATTGAATCTACCCAAAATATATTTGTTGAATGGAAATCTAAATTTGCCCTTAGGGTCTATCATAGCCGATTCTCCATTTCTATCTACTATTATATAATTTCCATTTAAAATAGAAAAGATTGGCTTTTTGACTTTATAAACTGGATAAGTTTCCACAAAACAATTTGAGCAGAATCAATCTCATTGACTAACTTAAAATTAGCATCATAAAATTGTAATAAAGAATCCTTATGATGAACGATTGATAAGGGATATCCCCCACTATGTTTTGGATAAAAAATGTGTTGAGTGCTAAGCTCTAAAACTACTTCTCCTTTTAGGTTAACAATCCCTTTAGTTGATTCATTTTTGAAAAAATAATATCCATAATTTTCGTAAACAAAAGACTGTAATTTATGATTTGGAAATTTTGATAATAGGATTCCATTTCGGTCTACAAGGCTATAGACATCATCATTTTGTACAATAAATTCATTAGGATTGAAGCCTGTAATAATTTCTTGGTAGATACAATCAAATATTTTCTCCCCTTCAGCAGTATGTAAGCCATATTGGCCTTTAAAATCTTTTACAATAAAGTATTCAACAGGATTATGTCCATTATCAACCGCTTCTATTTTTTGATACTTTGGAGGTATTATCATTTTTTCTGTATCCTTACAAAAATAAATGCCTTGTTTGATGGTATCATTTTCTAGTACTTCTCCTATTTTCAAGCCTCCATATGAATAGGGAAGATAATCTACTTTTCTTTTTGAAAAATTATCATATTTGAAAACTATCTTATAAATTTCAAAAGGACTACCAGATCGAAGATTTTCATACTCATTAAAAGGGATATTAACATTAAAGGTGGAATCAATTTCATGTACTACCTTTAAAAAATCATTTTCATTCAAAGCACTTAGTACGCTAGCAGTTTCATCTATATTATTGACTACTAGATACTTCAATAATATTGAATCTATTTTATCCTCCTCCATTTGTCTGGATGATGGAAGATTCATTAAATTTTTAGTTTCTTGATCCGTTAATTTCCGTTCTTTTTGTGCAGCTAAAGTGGAAACAAAGAAGAGGATGAAAAGACCAAAAAGTAAAAACCTGTTCATGCTTTGATTTTTTAATGATAATTAACAGATGAGCTAACTAATCAGAATCAAATTTCGTGCAACTTATCATTTTTTTATTTACCTCAAATTGCAGATAATCGCTTCAAAGAGAGAAACAGCGTCTTCTTTTCTCTCGCGATATGTAACTTTAATTATTTAAACGAATTCATCGTACTGAATTTTTTTATTTTTCGGAGGTAATAATTTATAATTATGCTTCCTTTATAAAGCCCTTCTAAGTTAGGCTTTCCAATCTTTACTTTTTGAATCAATATTTTAGTTTGTTTTCTTTTCTTTAAGGTGCTAAAAAATTGTCCATAAAAAGAAAAATGCGCACGTATAATCGCCCAAATATTTGATAATTTTCCTTGTACCAAAAATAATCCGCCAGCCATTCCATCTAAAATAAGCCGCAAGGGAAATAACCAAATCAATTTTAAACTAGCTTCGTTTTTAAATAAAGTCGTTAAACTATTTCTGAAATTCAGATAAACTTTATTTGGAGAATCATAAGCAAGCGTACCACCTCCTACATGATAAACCTTTGAAGTAGGAACACATAAAATCCGAAAACCTGCGCGTTTCATGCGCCAACACAAATCTATTTCTTCCATGTGCGCAAAATAATCGGCATCTAAACCACCTAATTGATGATATAAATTGGCTCGAACCAACATTGCCGCTCCACTCGCCCAAAATATTTCTTGTGTCGTATCATACTGCCCTTGATCTTCTTCACAAAAATCAATGATTCGTCCTCGACAAAAAGGATAGCCCAAATTATCAAAATACCCACCTGCTGCACCCGCATGTTCAAAGTTTGATTTATTTTTCTGTGCTAAAATTTTAGGTTGAATGGCTGCGATGGAAGCATCATTTTTCATAACTTCTACTAATGGCTCAATCCAATTTTCAGTAACTTCAACATCTGAATTTAATAATACATAATAATCCGTCTCGACCTGTTTTAAAGCTTCATTATAGCCACCTGCAAAACCATAATTTTGAGCTAATTCAATTAATTCTAAATTTGGATAAGTGCTTTTGACAAAAGAAATAGAAGCATCCAAAGAGCCATTATCAGCTACGATTATGCGATAATTAGATGGCGTAAATTGGGTGACGGAAGGAAGAAATTGTTCCAAAATGGAGCGTCCGTTATAATTTAAAATTACAACAGCAACGGAGGGATGCGATGTAGAGGGTACACTCAATTTAATCGTTGAAGGCTTTTCTTTTTATCTAATTTAAGGGCATGTTGCAACTCATCTAAATTTGCATATTTTTCATCGGCTCGAATAAAATCAATCACATCAATTTTTATTTCACGACCATAAATATCCGCTTTAAAATCAAAAATATTGACTTCAATCGTTCGATGATTTAAATGAGGCATACTCGGACGTTCTCCAATGTATAACATTCCCTTATATTGTTCATAATTTACAAATACAAAAACTGCATAAATGCCATACGCAGGAATGATTTTATGAGTTGCTTTAATTTCAATATTTGCAGTAGGAAAACCTATGGTATGACCAATTCGTTGCCCTTGAATCACTTTTCCTGTTAATCGAAATGGATGTCCTAAAAGCGTATTTGCTTTTGTAATTGCTCCTTCTAGAATGGCCGTGCGAATTTTAGTAGAACTTATCGCAATATCATTGACTTCTTGTTTTTGAATCTCTACTACACCAAAATTAAGTCGTTTTCCTGCTTCTTTTAAATAGTCAATATTGCCTTGTCGATTTAAACCAAAATGATGATCGTAACCAATTACAATTTGTGCTGGATGAAATTTTTCATACAAGAATTTTTCTATGTATTCATCTGGACTTTGCTGTGAAAATTCTACGGTGAAGGGGACAATCACTACATTTTGAATGCCATATTTTTTAAGCAAATCAATTTTTTCATCAATCGTCGTGATGAGTTGTAGACTTTTATCTTTTGGATAAATAATAAGGCGAGGATGCGGATGAAAAGTAACTACAATACTTTCTCCACCAGCTTGTTTAGCCAAATGATTGACTTGTTCTAATATTTTTTGATGCCCTGTATGAATTCCGTCGAATGAACCAATGGTCACCACTGAATTTTGAAAGGCAGGTACATCATTTAAATTGTAGTAAACGTTCATAGTTGTTTAATAATCAAGTACTTTTTAAGTAGGTTCACCTAATTATTTGGTCAATAACTGCTTTTAAGATTCACCAAAAAATTGTGCGTAACCTCCTTTTAGTCCGTTTCTTACAATTTTTATGATGAATGCAGTTATTCGACAAGCAAATAAGTTAGGCTACTTAAGTGCTAAACACCGTTTTGAGTACTTTAGTTCTTCCAGGATAAACTAACAATGCTTGTTCTAAAACATCCATCGCTTTGTGAATATCCATTTCATTTAGTACGTAAGCTAAACGAACTTCTTGTTGACCTAAATTTTCAGAAGCATAAAATCCAGAACCTGAAGCCAGCATTAAGGTTGCTCCTTTATAATCAAACTCTTCTAACAACCAACGACAAAATCGATCTGAATTATCTATGGGTAATTGAGCAAACACATAAAAAGCTCCTCCTGGTTGATAACACACCACCTCATCCATTTTAGAAAGTCGCTGAAAAAGGGTATTTCTTCTTCTTTGGTATTCTTCTTTTACCGATTTGATATAGGAATCATCTAGTTTTAAAAGAGCCTCCGCAAATAATTGAGCCATCGTTGGCGCACTCAATCGAAATTGAGCAAATTTCATAACAGCTTGAATTACTTTTGGATTGCGACAGATAATCGACCCAATTCTTGCCCCACAAGCACTAAATCGTTTAGAAATAGAATCAATGACCGCCACATGATCACCTAATCCTTCAATATTTAAAACGGAAAAGAAGTCTTCATCATAGCAAAATTCACTATACACTTCATCCACAAATAGATATAAATCATGTTTCTTGGCTAAAGTGGCAATTGCACGAAGTTTTTCTTCTGAATAAACACGACCTGTAGGATTATTTGGATTACAGATTAAAATCGCACGTGTTTTTTTAGTAATTGCACGTTCAAATTCTATTAAATCTGGTAAATCAAATGCAGTATCTATTGTCGAAGTTAAGGGTTTTACCCCCACATAAGCCACTTCTGCAAAACCCAAATAATTGGCATACAAAGGTTCGGGCATGATCACCTCCTCCCCTACATCTAAGCACGCCATCAACAAGAATAAAATGGCTTCAGATGCTCCATTTGTTACCAAAATATCATTTGGACTGACATGATAACCAAACCGTTTGTAATAATGGACTAATTCTTCTCGATAAGAGCGATTTCCTTGCGAAGGCGCATATTTTAATATTTTCAAGTCCGCTTGACGAACCACATCAAGTGCAGCTTGAGGCGTTTCAATATCAGGCTGTCCAATATTGAGGTAATATACTTTTTTTCCCGCTTCTTCCGCTTGTACTGCAAAAGGTGTTAGTTTCCGAATCGGAGAATCATAAGCATTCGCGGAGCGTTTGGATATTTCTGGCATTAGTTCTTCTTCTAGATTGATTTATCTAAGTACCTATTAAAAAATCGCGCCAAAGGTAAGAAGTCTCTGTAAATCTTGACTTATTTTTGAGAAAAAACATCTATGATTCAATTTGAAGGTACTAATTATTGTGTTTTTGAAAGTGCTTTATATCAAACGACTTCTACAGTACTTAAAAGTGAGAAAGCGATTATTGTGATTGATCCTAATTGGTTACCTCATGAAATTAAACAGATTCAGCATTACATCCAGAAAATTAAAGGAGATCGAAAGCTGATTTTACTTTTTACCCATTCTGATTATGATCACATTATTGGATACAAGGCTTTTGAAGCGGATCATGTTATTGCATCTCATCTTTTTTCTTTGGCGAAGAAAGATCAAATTCTACAAGAAATTATTGATTTTGATGATCGGTTTTATATAAAGCGAAGTTATCCCATCGTATTTCCAAAAGTAGATGCATCAATTGAAAAAGATAAACAAGGAATAGATTTGGGAGATATACGATTAGAATTTTATTTAGCACCAGGACATACAAAAGATGGATTGATTACATTAGTTGAAGATTATAACTTATTGATCGTTGGCGATTATTTGAGTGCTATTGAATTTCCATTTATTTATGATTCATTTTATGCCTATCTAAAAACTATTCATAAAATTGAATTACTCTGTGAAAAATTTAATATTGAGCAAATGATCGTAGGTCATGGAGTCATGGCTAAAAATAAGGAAGAAATCAATCGCCGTATACAACAAGATTTAAGTTATCTTTACACCATAAAAGAGGTCGTAGAAAATGGAGCTACATTTGATATCAATGAATATGGTAAGAAGTATCCATTTCCAAATAACATCATTCCTTTTCATAAGGATAATCTAAACTTAATCCGAAAAGAATTAAAACAATGAGTGTATTTTATCAATTGGAAAACGTCATTCCTCAGCCCTTAGTAGAAATGGGAATTGGAAAAGCATCCAATATCTGGCAATGTATCTGTTCCTTTAAAAAAGGTAATAAATATCTAGTCAAAGCACCATCTGGTAAAGGAAAATCTACCTTGGTTCATATTTTATATGGTCTTCGTAAAGATTTCAATGGGGTTGTTTTTTATGAAGAAAATAATATTGAAAAATTAGATGAAAGGGCTTGGTCAACTATCAGAAGAGAAAAAGTCTCCATTGTTTTTCAAAATTTACGTTTATTTCCTGATCTAACAGCATTAGAGAATATCCAACTCAACGATCCTAAGGGAAATTATTCGGTCACCCAAATTGAAGGTTGGGCAGAACAATTGGGCGTACAAAATCTTCTTACAAAAGAAGTCAAAACATTATCTTATGGTCAACGTCAACGAATTGCCATTATTCGTGCTTTAGTCCAAGATTTTGATTTTTTATTATTGGATGAACCATTTAGTCATTTGGATGAAGCGAATATTCAAGCAGCAGTTAGCTTAATTGAATCTAGAATTCGAGAACAGAAAGCTGGTCTGATTTTGGTAAGTTTAGAAGAAGATTATGGAATGAAGTACGATCAAACCTATATTTTATAGTCTGTTTTAACATTAAAACTATTCATAATAAATTGAAAGTAAAGCAAGTATCAAGATTAGAATAAAAAAACGAAAAAAAATCATCTTTTTGTTTGACATTGTAAATTCAATTCCTGTATATTTGCATCGCTTTAAAAGAAAAGCATAAGCGAAAGTAGCTCAGCTGGTAGAGCACAACCTTGCCAAGGTTGGGGTCGCGAGTTCGAATCTCGTCTTTCGCTCAAAGCCTTCAGAGGAAGGCTTTTTTTATGCCCTGGTGGTGGAATTGGTAGACACGCAGGACTTAAAATCCTGTGGCCTTTGGGCCGTGCGGGTTCAAGTCCCGCCCGGGGCACACAATTAAACCCTTGTAGGTGAAAACTTACAAGGGTTTTTTTGTTACATTTGTACAAAAAATTATCAACTTACTAAGAATTTAGTCGTAAACGTTATCATTAAGAGGCTAATTCTTTCTTTTCTAAGCTAAAACAACCCATTAATGGATTATATTTTATTAGGTGTTTTTCTTTTTATCTCTATTGTATTTTCCTTTTTGTGCTCCGTTTGGGAAGCCGTTTTATTAAGTCTGCCTAGTTCGTATGGAGATGTTCTTCTCGAAGAAGGCAAAACTATAGGTAAAGACATCAAAGCACTAACCGAACCCGAAAATACCGAAAAAGCGCTTGCAGGTATATTAACGCTTAACACTATAGCGCATACCGTAGGTGCAATGGGTGTCGGTGCAATGGGCGTGCGTATTTGGCAGGATGGCATTATGGCTACTGCAGTTATACCTGTATTGATGACATTGGCAATTCTAATCTTTTCAGAAATCATTCCCAAAACACTTGGAAAAAATAATTGGAAAAGTTTAGCACCTTTTACAGTTCGCTCATTAAATATAGTGCTATTGATCTTGGGGCCTATTATTTGGTTAAGTAAATTAATTACTAGTTTCTTTGTAAAAGAGAAAAAAGAAAAAGATAAAACGAGTAAAACAGAGATTGCTGTGATGGCAGATAAAGGAGCAGCAGATGGCGCAATCGAAGCGAATGAGTCTAAAATTATTAAAAATCTTCTTCGATTTGATAGTATATTAGCTAAAGATGTCATGACTCCCCGAACAGTTGTAGTCGCCGCAAATGAAATAATTCCTATTATTGATTTTTACGAATCGAATAAAAATCTTCGTTTTTCTAGAATTCCTGTCTTCAGTAATAATAAAGATAACATCAATGGATTTGTCATGAAAGATGATATCCTTTCTAGTATCATAAACGGTAAAGGAGATCAATCCTTGAAAAGCATAGTTCGGGATATTATGATTGTCAATGAGCAATTTCCGATTCCAGATTTGTTTAATCAATTAATGGAAAAACGAGGGCATATTGCACTAGTTGTAGATGAATTTGGTGGAATGTCTGGGATTGTCACTATGGAAGATGTTATAGAAACACTTCTAGGAATGGAGATTATGGATGAATTTGATAATACCGCAGATATGCAAGTACTCGCACGAAAACGCTGGGAGATGCGTGCAAAAAATCTTGGCCTTATTCCATCCAATGCTGAAGATGGTACTAATCTGTGATTTGATCACTAATGGTATGTATAAGGGTGCGAACACACCAACAACATACTAATCCGCTTACAAAAAGGATAATCATGGGTAATAATTTGGTTGTTTGACTCTAGGTTTCATCCTAGTCAAATGAACAAATAAGTAGATAACATTTTGTTTGTTAGAGTTAGCAGCCTATAAATAAATAGGTAATGCTACTAAAGATGGTGGGGGGAGAATAGAAACTTTAATTTCTTTATTTCTTACAATAAATATACAGCAAATATCGTTCCTCCGAAATACCAAATTTGGGGTAATTTAAACATTCCCTGTTTTTTCTATATTTTAGTAGAAAAAATGTCACTTTCCATAGGTATTTCTTAAAAATTTAACGTCCCAAATCTATAATTCGCTGCCTTTCATTCTCAATTTGAGAATTTATAAACCCAAATCATTTTTTTTCGTTTAAAAAGTGAATTAACAATTGTGCTTACTGTATCTTTGACACCAAGTCCTTGACGAATATAACCAGATAGTAATACAATATTTAATAAGTAGTAAAAATCACCCGTATGACAACGACTCGTTTCCGATCATCGCTGGAACGCCCTGCGCTCTTACAACAACTTTCTAATACACAATATGATCTTGTCGTCATTGGTGGAGGTATCACTGGTGCTGGTATTGCTCTAGATGCTGCATCAAGAGGTATGAAGGTCGCCTTAGTAGAAAAAAATGATTTTGCCTCTGGTACTAGTAGTCGATCTACTAAACTCATCCACGGAGGGCTTCGATATCTTAAACAATTTGAAATTAACTTAGTCCGTGAAGTTGGTAGCGAACGTGCAACAGTACATCGTCTTGCTCCTCATATCGTAACGGCTGAAAAAATGCTACTCCCGCTTATTGAGGGAGGTACTTATGGTAAAATGGCGACTTCATTTGGTTTAATGGTCTATGATTTTTTAGCTGGTGTAAGTGGAGATGATAAACGAGTGATGTTATCCAAAGAAGAAACCCTAGCTGAAGAAAAATTACTGAAAGAAGAGGTCGTAAAGGGAGGCGGATTGTATGCAGAATATCGAACGGATGATGCTCGTTTGACGATTGAAATCATTAAAAAAGCAGCCGAATATGGTGCGAATAGTATCAATTATGTCAAAGCAACTGATTTCATCTATGAAAATGGAAAAGTACGAGGTATCAATTGTACCGACTTAACCGATAATTTGAATTTTTCAATTCAATCTAAATATGTGGTCAGCGCTGCTGGGCCTTGGGTCGATCAGTTACGAAAAATCAACAAATCGCTTTTTGGTAAGCATTTATTTTTGTCAAAAGGGGTTCATATTGTTGTGCCTCATGATAAATTACCCGTAAAACATGCAGTCTATTTTGATGTACCCGATGGTCGAATGATTTTTGCTATACCTCGTCATCGCGTGACCTATATTGGTACAACCGATACGCCCTATAAAGACGATATCAATCATGTTTTAACCAATACTGAAGATGTAGATTATTTGGTAAAAGCAGTCAATAATACTTTCCCAACGGTAAATTTGAAAAATGAAGACGTAGAATCGAGTTGGGCTGGATTACGTCCTTTAATCCATGAAGAAGGAAAATCTGCTTCAGAAATATCCCGTAAAGATGAAATCTTCATTTCCGATACAAATCTAATTTCTATTGCTGGTGGAAAATTGACAGGCTATCGTAAAATGGCAGAACGTGTGGTCGATGAAGTCGTCGATCAATTTAAAGAGCATGAAAATAAAAGCTTTAAAAAATGCCATACGGATCAAATTCCTTTGACAGATGCTCCTTTCAAAGATGCTGAAGAAGTCAATGTCTATCTTGATAGTATCAAAAACTCTTTAGTTTCGTATGATTTAGATGCCTATATTGCTAAATATTTAGTCGCTAATTATGGAAAATCAGCTAGTTCGATTATAGATAAAATGGCAAATTATGATAATGAAAGTGAAATCGCTTTAGCACGCGCTGAATTAGCCCATACCATTGAGCAAGAATTGGTACAAACACCTTTAGACTTCTTTACTCGTCGAACAGGACGTTTATTCTTTAATTTACCAAGTATCGCTCCTGTAAAAGAGTCAATTTTGGAAGATTTCAAATCCCTTTTTAATTGGTCTGATGAAAAATTACAACAAGAACGCAATGATTTAGATCAAGCCATTTATGAAGCAGCCAATTTTGAATATTCTTCTGATGCAGCAACTATTAAATAAACTAAAACCTAACTAACTAGCAACTAGCCAACTATAAACTATCAACCAGCTAACTATCAACTAATAAAAAATGAAAAAAACCGACACACCTACCACTGAAGTTATAGAAGTTCCCATCGATGAAAAAAAAGAGCAATCCCCCACCCCGCCTAGCCTTGTCAATAATGCGGATACCGATCCCAGCGAACGATATGATGATGTATACACCGACTATATTCCTAATACAATCGTAAGTGCTGAAAAAGAAAAAAAATTCTATCAATTTGCTTGTCAAAATAAAATCACACTGCGTGTTTATATACTTACGAATCGAATCATCCGCTTTCGATATGCCTTAAAAGGTAAATTTGAAAAAGACTTTTCGTATGCTATCAATCCAGCTTTTAAAGCGAAGAAAGTAAAAAGTGCATTTATAGAATTAGACCAATTTTACATTATTAAAACCAAAGAATTAATCTGTAAAATTAACAAGTCTAATCTTTCCATTACAATTGAAAATAAAGAAGGAAAAACATTGTCTAAAAATGCGCGCTTCTCTGCACGTTCTACCATCTTAAAGGGTTTAATGGATGTGCGCATGACGAAAAAAGCCTTCGCAAAAGAACAGTTTTTAGGACTAGGCGATAAAAGTTCATCCCTCAATTTGCGCGGAGAAACTTGTGTCAATTGGAATACGGATTCTTTTGCTTACGGAGAAGGATCGTATCAATTATATCGTACCATTCCGTTTTATTATAGCTTAAATAAAGGCTTGGCGTATGGTATTTTCATGGATAATTCGCACCATTCCACCTTCGATTTTGATAGTGCAACAAAAGGCGAAACGAGCTTCTTTACCAATGGTGGAGAAATGAATTATTACTTCATTTATGGCCCTGAATTGCTTTCCATTACTCAACAATATCACCAACTCACTGGTGTACCTGAACTACCGCCGATGTGGGCTTTAGGTTTCCACCAATGTCGTTGGAGTTACTATCCTGAATCACGCGTTCGAGAGGTGGCGGCAGAATTTCGTAAACGAGAAATTCCGTGTGATGCCATTTATTTGGATATTGATTATATGGATGGTTATCGTTGTTTTACTTGGAATAAAAAATACTTTCCTGATCTCAAAAAAATGAGTGATGATTTGATGGATGATGGCTTTAGTACCATTGTCATGATTGATCCTGGGATTAAAGAGGATGAGGATTATTTTGTGTATAAAGATGGGATTGAAAAAGATATGTTTTGCTTCCGTTCCGATGGAAATGTGATGGTAGGCCCAGTTTGGCCCGATGAGTGCGTATTCCCTGATTATACGAAACCTGAAGTACGCGATTGGTGGGCAGATTTATATGAAGAATTATATGCGAAAGAAGGAATCGCAGGTTTTTGGAATGATATGAATGAACCTGCTGTTTTTAAAGTTCATGCTAAAACCTTCCCTGATGATGTGCTCCATGATTATGATGGTCAAGGAGGTAATCATAAAAAAGCCCATAATATTTATGGGATGCAAATGACGCGAGCCACTCTAGCTGGTTTAAAGAAATTTCAGTCGGAACAACGTCCTTTTGTACTTACGCGAGCGACCTATTCGGGCGGACAACGATATGCCGCAGTTTGGACAGGGGACAATGTAGCGACTTGGGAGCATCTTCGCCTCGCTAATCGTCAATGTCAACGCTTGAGTTTGTCTGGATTTTCATTTGTGGGAACAGATATTGGTGGCTTTGTCGACAGTCCTTCACCTGAATTGATGACGCGATGGGTACAAATGGGGATATTTCATCCTTTTTATCGCATTCATTCCATGGGGAATAATGTGGATGGTGCAGCAGAAGTTCACGATGATGTAAAAGCACAAGAACAAAACAATCGACAAGATCAAGAACCTTGGAGTTTTGGAGAAGAAACGGCACAATATTGTAAAACTGCTATTGAATTGCGCTATCGTTTACTCCCCTATTTGTATACTGCTTTTCATGAAAATGTAAAAGAGGGTTTACCCATTTTACAATCGCTTACTTTTTACGACCAAACAGATAAAAAACTGCATGGTGTAGAACGAGATTTCCTTTTTGGTAAAAATATTTTGGTGAGTCCTGTGGTAGAAGAAGGAACTAAAAAACAGAAAGTATACCTACCAAAAGGCGATTGGTATGACTTCAATACAGGAAAAAAATATGCTGGTCAAAAAACAGCTAGTATCAAAACACCTATTGATCAAATTCCATTTTTTGTGAAAGCGGGTACGGTACTTCCACTTCATCCGATACGTCAACATACAAAAGCTCCATTGGAAGTTCTTCATTTACATATTTATCCAGGAAATAATACGTCTCAACTTTATGAAGATGCTGGACAAGGTTATGACTACCAAAATGGCGATTATCGTTTGACGATTTTTGAAAGTAAACTTACTGCTAAACAATTAACGATAACGACTTCCATAGAAGGAAATTATAAAGCTGAATACAAATCCATTCAACTTCATTTACACGGTATAAACGCTAAGTCTATTTCAATTGGTGGCAAAAAAGTCGATTCCTTAGAAATAAAAAATATGTTTAAAACGCTAAAAATCAAAATTTGATCAATTTAAAAAATTAGAGCTGATGAATTACAAATTCTTTTTTCTTACAATACTTATCCTTCTAATTTCTGCTTGTTCTAAGGAAATGGAGTTGGAATATGTCGTTACTAATGATTCTGATAGAACTGCTTTTATAGAATTCAAAAAAAATGAATCCGACCCATTACAAAGAAGTAGATTACCTATGAATAAAGGATTAGTTTTCTACATCGAACCTATTAAAAGAAGTAAAATTAATGATGAGATTGAATACTTAGAAAGTTTACCATTTGCGCACTTAGCAATTGTAGATTCCTTGGATAATGCACCAAGTTGTGATGTTTTTGATATAAGTTGTTGGCAAAAACAAATAAGATATGGAGGCAACGAGTATCCAAAAATCCAATATTATTTACGAAATAGAAGCTTTCAATAATAAAAACAAATATAAAATATGAACTATAAACTCCTTCTTCTATTGATTCCAATCCTATTGGTCAGTTGTGACCCTGCCTTCGAGGTGGAATACATTATAAATAATCAGAGCAACGAACATCTTTTAATGACTCAAAATGTTCAATATTTTGACTCTTTAGATAATTTTGTAGAAAAAGAGGAAATGTTTAATTTACATCCTGATAATAAAATGATAGTCAATTTGAGATTTGGAATTGGACACAATACACGTGTTGAAATGGATAACACATTTAGTCTACCTTTTGATACTGTTCATGTGGAAACCGCTTCTGGCAAATCCATTCAACTAGATGTTATGGATTTTAGCAATTGGGAAAAAGTATATCCTAATAAAGACTATAACACAGGTAGAATCATTTTAGAATTAAGCAATGATGATTTTTGATATGTTTGAAATATAGAATAAAAACTCCTCCGCCCTTCCAACCAAAAGCCTACCTTTGTGGTTAATTAAGAAGAACCATTAAAAATCCGTTGGTATGCTAAAATATAGCTCTCTTTTGGCCTTAGTGATAATCCTAATCGCTGGAATTTACACTTCATGTATTACTATTGAAAATCAATATTCAGGCATCCCGCCAGGCCCTTGGCGTGGGGTAATTCAAATCGAACCCAAGTTTATCACCCCAAATAAGAAAGGACAGCCGCTTCCCGAAAAAATGAATATTGCATTTGAAGAAGTAAATGATGGTGAATTGCCTTTTCAATTTGAAGTCATCTATAAAAATGAAACGGACTTCTACATCGAAATACAAAATGGAGATGAACGAATCAAAGTGGATGATATAATAATAGGACATGACCGAACGAATGGCGACGATACCATCATGATTAATTTTCCTGTTTATGATACCTATATCAAAGGAAAATATGAGGAAGGATTGATTGATGGAGATTGGTATGTCAATTATAAAGAAGGCTATAGTATCCCTTTCACAGCTCGTTTTGGAAAAAATCATCGCTTTACCAATCTTTCTAAAACTCCTGAATATGATATTTCTGGTAAATGGGAGGTTTTATTTAATGCAAATTCGCCCTACCCTGCTATTGGAGAATTTCAACAAAAAGGAAATCGCTTAACGGGGACATTTTTAACCGAAACAGGCGATTATCGTTTCTTAGAAGGAAGTGTACAAGGCAATAAATTGTATTTATCTTGTTTCGATGGTTCACATGCTTTTTTGTTTGAAGGAAAAATCATGGATAAGGATAATATCGTCGGTACATTTCGTTCTGGAAAGCACTATAAAACAACTTGGGATGCCAAACGAAACCCAGATTTCACGCTTACTTCTGCCGATTCTTTGACTTATCTAAATGAAGGCTATGATAAATTAGCATTCTCTTTCAAGAATACAGATGGAAAAACGATTTCTTTAGCAGATGAACGTTACCAAGGCAAACCTAAACTCGTCCAAATATTAGGAACTTGGTGTCCGAATTGTCGAGATGAAACTGAATTTTTAGTCAACTATTTAAAGAATAACCCCAATACTGATTTAGAAATCATAGCAATCGCATTTGAACGTTATAAAGATGAATCTAAGTCAATGGACGCTTTAAAACGGTACAAAGAAAAATTCGGCATGAATTATGAGATGGTTTTAGGTGGATACTTTAATAAAAAAGAAGCAGCAGCACAACTCCCAATGTTAAATCACGTTTTATCCTATCCAACCCTCATTTTCATTGACCAAAACGACAATATTCAACGAATCCATACTGGTTTTTCTGGACCTGCTACTTCAGAATATGAAGAATTTGTTTCTTCTTTTGAACAAAGCATTAAAAAGTTGCTTTCAAACTAGAATATTAGAATAATTTTATATAAGTTTATCGACTATTTTTAAGATGAACCAAAACAACTTATTTTAACGTTAAAAGTACTGTATAGGAATTATTTTCCCATTTAAAAACAACTCATCGTTAATATAAGCAAACAAATTTAGTATGACCACATCTAGTAAGTTTTTACTTGCTTACCATTCTGTGAATGCGCAAGAAGCAAGTGATCTATCCGCTGTACTCCAAAAAGCTGAATTTGAAATAGAACATATCAATAGCGACGATCTCCATCAGGACGAAAGCATTTATGATCGTATCAAATCGCATTTCTTACCTTGTATTCTTCTTATAGGTGATAACTTTCTAAAAGATGCCAATTGTATGCATCAAGCGATCAATTTATTACATGACAATTCTGCTGTTGATCGCTTACACATCATCATCACTGATGGCCAAGAAACCAATCCTTCTACTGGACATACCACCTATCATCCTACGTCTTTCGATCGTGTTAGTAATGTTATTCAATACATGAATTACTGGCAAGATCAGTACTTAGATATGCGTAAACAAAAACGCTCTATCAGTCCAGACCAAGAAGAAAATTTCAATCAACAATTAAATGTTACTAGAAGTATTTCCTCTGAGGTAGGTGAATTTTTACGATTACTAAGAGGTTTTGAATTCAAATATTACAAAGACATCAAAGCCAATCATTACGAGCAATTTTTTCAAATGCTCAATATCGCCAATTCACATGCTGATTATAAAGCCCTTGCTACAAATGGGATGATGGCTGCAGCAGGTGCAGTGGCTGGTGTTGGAAATTTTGTAAATGGTGATTCTTATGTAACTACCAATAATGAAATTACTAATACACCAGAAGAAGTAATTACTGAAGTAGAGCAAATCATTGAAAATGCTGCAGAAACGAATGTAGAAGAAGTCAGTAACCTTCCAGATATTGCGCTTCCTACAGAAGAAAATATTCAAAATGCCGTTTCAGAAACAGTACAAGCTTCTGCTGAAAGTCGATTACATTACTTAGAAGATTTAGCGGAAGCTCCTGCTGAAATGGAAGAAGAAATAGAAACAACCGTCGATGCAACGATTGAAGTGGTAGAAGACAACCTTCTTGCAGCTCCAGAAACAGATTCTTTCGAAATTTTACCTTCTTCAATGAATGATGATGTAGAAGTTGATCTTGAAGAAAATTTAGAAGAAACTTCACTTAATATTACAGATGCAATTGAAGAAGCTATTCCATCCAATATTGAAACTAATATTGTAGAAGAAACTACTAATCTGGTTGAAGATACGGCTTCAGAAGTTTCTAATAATTTTAATGAAACCGTAAAAACGGTTTCTGAAGAAATAGCAAATGTAGAAGAAGAAATGATTTCCGAAATAGAGGAAACTGTAATGGAAGAAGTCGAAGATTCTCTTCCAGAAACCATTGAAGTTGATACCGCCATTGATGAAATAGAAACAGAAAATCCACGTACGATTATTGATGAATTATTATCTGAAAATGAACTTATTGATGAAGAAGTAATTGAGGAATCTATTGAAGAAGAAGCGACTGAAGTGATAGATTCTATTGGTAATGCACCTGTAACCCCTTCCACTATTAATGGTATTACTTCAAGCAATGAACCCATAATTGATCCTGTCATTAGTACGGTTATGGGAATGGAATCAGAGCATCAAGAGACGGTTGAGGATGTACAAAATGTGGTAGAGCAAGTAGAAGAGATGTCACCTGATGAAGCCCCTCTTGAATTAGAGGCTAATGAATTTACTACTTCTGATCATGAAGATTCTACAGAACAAGATAGTGTTTTACAAAGTGAAATTCATCAACAATTACTTGCTGCTAAGGAATTGCTTGATGAAGGCAATACTGATGCAGGCCTTATTGTTTACGAAAATTTATTAGAAAAACATCCTGATAATAATGAGATTCGTTTGTTGTATGCAGCTTCTTTAGCAAAGCGAGCCAAAAAGTATGAAAAAGCAACTGAACAATTAGAACAAATACTTCAACGCAATGACCAAGATGTAGATGCTTATCATTTATTAGCAGATATTGCTGAAATTCATAAAGATTATATCCTTGCTAAAAATTACTATGAAAAAGTTGTCTCTCTTGATCCTACTTATCCAAATGTAAATTATAAATTGGGAATGATTACCCGTTTTCATTTCCCAGACCAAACCAAAATCTCAGCCGACCATTTCAAAAAAGCCATTAAACTCAAAAAACATCATGTCGATGCGCATTATCAATATGCCATTTTGATGAATGAAAATTTTGGGAAGTATAGTAAAGCCATTAAGCACTTCAAACGTACCCTAAAACTAAATCCACTACATCCTTTTGCAGCTTATGATTTGGCATTATTACACCATAAAATGCGTGAATTTGACCGTTCCGCCAAATATTACAAACGAGCTTGTAAGAACAATCCTGAATTGAAAACACTACAAAATGATGCCTTCTTTGCTAGTTTAGTACAGCAAGAAGTAGATTCATCTATAGGAGTGGCTGCTACAGATTCTATCGATCAATATGTAGAGGAACAAGCACAGTTGGAAATCGTTACCCCAGTTCGTCCCACCGTGGATAAAGTAGTCTTAATCACAGGAGCTACTTCTGGAATTGGAAATGCACTAGCGCATATTTTTGCAGAAAATGGATATAAATTAATCTTGACTGGGCGTCGTACAGATCGACTTCAAAATATGCAAGATGAATTTATGATCGCTTATGATAATGAAATTCAGATTTTACCCTTTGATGTTCGAGATAACATTACCACTAATAAAGTCATCAATGAACTAGATGAAGATTGGCAAAATATTGATATCTTAATCAATAATGCTGGTTTGGCAATGGGTTTAAGTCCTATTCAAGAAGGAAATATCGCTCATTGGGAAACTATGATTGATACCAATATTAAAGGACTTCTTTATATGACGCGTGCCATTGCGCCCATTATGGTTAAAAATCAAAAAGGACATATCATTAATGTTTGTTCTACCGCAGGTAAAGAAGTTTATCCAAATGGAAATGTGTATTGTGCGACTAAACATGCAGTAGATGCGCTCACAAAAGCCATGCGTTTAGATTTATATAAACACAATATCCGAGTGGGTCAAGTATGCCCAGCTATGGTGGAAGAAACGGAGTTTTCTTTAGTTCGATTTGAAGGAGACCAAGATCGAGCAAAAATCTATGAAGATTTTAATCCATTAACAGCACATGATGTAGCACAAGTGATTTATTTTATGGTAACACAGCCCAATCATGTCAATATACAAGACATTGTACTTCAAGGAACGCAACAAGCTAACAGTACCAATGTCCATCGTTCTGGACGAATTTATGATTCTACAGAAGAAGAATAGATTTTTATTGAACCTATTTCTTCATTAAGGGTAATTCTATACAAAGGATTACCCTTTTTCTATTTAGTAATGGTCAAATAATTAATTCCCGATTTTCTTCAAATAGCGAAGGAATAACTGATTGACAATGAAGTTTTTCAAGCTAATTGGAGAAATGATCAAAAGGGAATTTAATTTTTGACTAATCCTTATAATAATTCTTTCATCCATAAGAATGTCCTATTTATAGATGAATTTGGCTATTCAGTAGAATATAAAGTCTGTTATTGCATCCTTCGTCCATTTTCTTACATCTTTATAAGCATGATACAACTGAAAAACCTTCGAAAATCATACACTACGTCCTACAACAAATTAGAGGTATTAAAAGGGATTGATTTATCTATTGAATCTGGAGAGTTTGTGTCCATTATGGGTTCTTCTGGTTCAGGAAAATCTACCCTTTTAAATATTCTAGGTATTTTAGATGAATATGATGAAGGTTCTTACCATTTAGATAATACCCTCATAAAAGACTTATCACAAAAACAAGCAGCTTTATATCGCAATCAATTTCTCGGTTTTGTATTTCAATCTTTCAATTTATTATCTTTTAAAACTGCACAAGAAAACGTTGCCTTACCTTTATATTATCAAAAAGTAGATCGAAAAGTTCGCCAGAAAAAAGCACTTGAATATCTCGAAAAAGTGGGTTTATTGGAATGGGCAGATCATTTACCTAATCAACTTTCTGGTGGACAACAACAACGCGTGGCAATCGCACGAGCCCTGATTAGCCAACCCAAAGTAATTCTCGCAGACGAACCTACGGGTGCTTTAGATACTCAAACTTCCTATGATGTAATGGATATATTTAAATCTGTTCATCAAGAAGGGATGACTGTGGTGATTGTAACACATGAACATGACATTGCAGATATGACCGATCGTATCATCCGCCTCAAAGATGGCTTAATTGAAAAACCTATTGAAAATCAATCTATAATTACAAAATAATGTTTGATTTAGACAAGTGGCAAGAGATTTTTAATTCGATCAATCGACATCGTACCCGTACGATTTTAACCGCAATTGGCGTCTTTTGGGGAATTTTTATGTTGGTTTTACTAATGGGCGCTGGTCAAGGTCTACAAAATGGCGTGGAACATCAATTTAGAGATGACGCACTCAACAGTGTTTGGGTACGTAGAGGCACAACTTCTCTTCCGTATAAAGGACTAGCTACAGGTCGCTTTCTTCGCTTTACCAATGAAGATTATACCGCTCTTAAAACCAATCATAAAGAAATCGATCATATCACTGGGCGATTTTACCTTTCTGGCGATCAACTAATCAAGTACAAAAACAAAAGTTTCTCCTACAATGTTCGTTCTGTTCATCCCGGTCATCAAGTATTAGAAAATACCATCGTTACACATGGTCGATATTTAAATGATACGGATATTGAAGAAAAACGAAAAGTAGCAGTTATTGGAAAAATCGTTAAAGAAAATTTATTTGAAGAAGAAGATGCCATTGGGAAAGAAGTGACCCTCGGTGGAATCGTTTATGTCGTTGTGGGTGTTTTTGAAGACACAGGAGGCGAATGGGAAATGCGGAATGTATACATTCCCATCTCTACTGCCCAACAATTATACGCTGGTACTGATGAAATTCATCAATTGATGTTTACCCTTGGAGATTTATCAGTGGAAGAAACAAAAGTCATAGAAAATGAGATTCGTGCCGATTTTGCAGCACGCCATAATTTTGATGTCGAAGATCGGCGTGCGATACGCATTTTTTCTCTTGCAGAAGAATACCAAGAATTTAAAAGTCTATTTTTTATGATCAACAGCTTCATCTGGTTTGTAGGAATAGGCTGTATTATCGCTGGTGTAATCGGAGTAAGTAATATTATGTTGATTGTAGTAAAAGATCGTACCAAGGAAATTGGGATTCGAAAAGCATTGGGTGCAACACCTCAATCTATCATTGGAATGATCTTAATGGAATCCATTTTCATTACCGCTTTTGCAGGATATTTAGGATTAGCATTTAGTTCCTTTACCATTTATGCGATGTCCTTTGTAGAAGTTGAATTTTTTCGTAATCCTCAGGTCAATCTTGGCGTAGCCATTACAGCGACTATTATTTTAATTATTGCAGGTACATTAGCGGGGTTGATTCCAGCCCTTCAAGCGGCTCGTATTAATCCTGTTGAAGCTATGAAAGCAGATTAAAAAAGAAAAATTATGTTCGATCGAGATAAATGGCAAGAAATATTTGGAACTATAAAAAAGCATAAGCTCCGTACTGGCCTGACTGCTTTTGGGGTGTTTTGGGGTATTTTTATGCTCATTTTCATCTTAGGAATGGGTTCTGGTTTGGAGAATGGCGTATTTAAAGATTTTGGAGCTAGAGCTAAAAACATTATGTATGTTAATGCATGGCGAACGACTAAACCTTATAAAGGCTATCCTGCGGGTCGGCGTATTCGAATGGAACTCAATGATTTGTATGCTTTAAAAGAGAATGTGGTAGAACTAGATCGAGTAGCACCTCGTACTTCTCTCAACAATAGTCTTATTGCTTACAAAGATCAAAATGAAAATTATGAATTAAGAGGAGAACTCACTGATATGATAAATATCGAGGCCCTAGAAGTAGTGGAAGGTCG
Organism: Saprospiraceae bacterium; assembly: GCA_020628645.1. GTDB lineage: Bacteria > Bacteroidota > Bacteroidia > Chitinophagales > Saprospiraceae > JAHDES01. The sequence goes on along the minus strand of JAHDES010000018.1, from coordinate 75,047 downwards.
ATACATTAATGATCTCGATTTAAAAGAAAATCGAAAAGTAGCCGTGATTGGTCGAACTGTTAAAGATGTACTTTTTGGAGAAGACGAAGATGCGATTGGTAAATACATCAAAGTGCGTGGACTTGAATTTAAAGTTGTCGGAATTTATGGCCCTATGCAACTAAAAGAATGGACGCGTTCGGATATGGAATCTGTTGTCATTCCTCTAACGACTATGTTTCGTGCATTTGGTACGGGAGAATTTGTCGATTGGTTTGTCTGTTCTGCCAAAGCAGGTATTCCTGTTAGTCAGATGGAGAGTAAAATCCAAGCTTTATTAAAAGAACGTCATAGTGTTCATCCTGAAGATCCAAGGGGAATTTTTGGGTTTAATTTAGAAGAAGAATTTCAACAAGTCTCTAATTTATTTATTGGAATCAAATTTTTCTTATGGTTTGTTGGAATTGGAACCTTACTAGCTGGAATCATTGGAGTAAGTAATATTATGCTCATTGTAGTAAAGGAGCGAACTAAAGAAATTGGCATTCGCAAAGCACTTGGTGCAACGCCCAATTCCATCATTAGTATGATTTTAACAGAATCTATTTTCTTGACGTCTATTTCGGGTTACATGGGTTTGTTAATAGGAACGCTTATCATTGGAGGTTTAGATTATTTAATGATCGCCAATGATGTCGAAGCACAGAATTTTCATCATCCAGAAGTGAATTTAATGGTAGGAATTGGATCAGTTATCACCTTAATAGTAGCAGGAGCGATTGCAGGTTTAATTCCTGCACTTAATGCCGCTCGTATCAATCCTGTGATTGCATTGAAAGATGAGTAAACCCGTTTTTTAAGAATAAAAATCAAATTGCAAAATGAGTATTCGATTTTTGATGTAAACGATAAGTTGAATTTCAAACGAATCAAAATTTATGCACAAACATTTTACATATTATGAATAAAGGTTGTTTAATTGCTCTAGGACTTTTTGTTGGTCTATTAACTGTTGGTTTGGTCTACTATTTTTATACACAAAACAAAAAAGACCCTATCGTTTATGAAGTAGAAAAACCTACCATCATGGACATTGTAAATAAAACAGTAGCTACGGGTTCTATCAAACCTAGAAAAGAAGTTAACATCAAACCACAAGTTTCAGGTGTAGTAGAAAAATTATTTGTAGAAGCTGGTGAAATGGTGAGAAAAGGACAAAAAGTCGCTAAAATTAAGTTAGTACCCAGCCAAGTGAATATCAATAACGCCCAATCGAGTGTAGAATTAGCGCGTATTCGTTTGAAAAATGCAGAACGAGAATTGAGTCGTCAACAAGCTATATTTGATCAAAATTTAGATGTACAAGAATCTCAAGTAAGTAATGATATTGCTGCAAAAGAAGAAGAACGACAACGCTTACTATTTGAAGATGGCGTTATTTCGGAGCAAGAATACAATCGCTTCAAATTGGATCAACAATTAGCAAAAACAGCCCTTGAAAATGCTAAAATTCTTTCTAAAAACAATCTCAAACAATTCACGACCGATGTAGAAATTCGGGAACAAGAACTCGAACAAGCGATCAATAATTTAGCTTTATTACGAGAAGGGGCTTCTAAAAATTCAAAGCAAGTTTCCAATTTGGTGGTTTCAACTGTGGAAGGAATGATCCTCGATATTCCTGTGGAAGAAGGGACTTCTGTCATTGAGCGCAACAACTTCAATGAAGGCACCACAATAGCCGATATCGCCGATATGCAAAATCTCATTTTTGAAGGAAAAGTTGATGAATCCGATGTTGGAAAATTAAAGGAAGGGATTCCCTTAGAATTGACCGTGGGTGCGATTCCAAATTCTAGTTTTCCAGCTACTTTGGAGTTTATTTCTCCTAAAGGCGTGACCGAAGAAGGCACCGTAAAATTTGAAGTTCGTGCAGCCGTCGCGCCACAAGATGATGTTTTTTTACGAGCAGGTTATAGTGCTAATGCAGATATTATTTTGGGTAAAAAAGAGGATGTTATCGCCATAAAAGAACGAGATATTGTCTTCCAAAATGATACCGCCTATGTGGAAGTCCAAGTAGCAGATCAAGAATTTGAAAAACGAGTGATTCAAGTGGGCTTATCCGATGGCGTACAGATTGAAGTGGTCAATGGACTGGATACCTTGAGTGAGGTGAAAGTGGTGAAGAAGATGTAGAAGCTATTTTATGCAAATACTAGTGTTATCCAACAAGAAATGACCATTTTAATATTAAAATGGTCATTTCTTGTTGGATAAAGACTTCTCTACTAAAACTTCGGACAAGTCACTTTAAATCGTCGATTTTCTGGTCGGCTATAAATCAAAGATAACTCATAAGTACCTCTAGAATTAGTTGCTGCCACTAAAGAAGAAGTATTGATATCATAACTTATTCCTACATTCAATCGCTCAATTTCTAATATAGCGGCTACGGTAAAGGCATCATTGTGTATGGCATCCAGATCATTCGAAATATGTGTCCATCCTCCAATACGTACGGCCACTTCATTCCAGTCGTGGTTACTATATCTTATATTAGCACCTAAAGTAAATGAATTACTTGATCCTTGCCCCATTATTGCAATAGCTGGCATTAAACTCAGTTCTGGCGTAAATGGAATTTCTCCACCAATATGTCCCACCCATCGCATGGGTAAAATAGCATCATTATCCCCCATAAACGAAATTCGTGGTGCATTGACATGGTTGATCGAACCACCTGCATGAATACTAAAATTATCCTCAAATACTGCATACCATAACAAACCCGCATTAATATTCAAAAAAGCATCTGTCATCCCATCAAAATTCTCCCCTGTAGGTTGAGATAAATCAAGTGTTTCACTTACCACATTATATTGTTGTGAAAACCATAAACCTGATGGATCTATTCTATTTTGACCAAACCCTCCTTGAACACCTGCTACTAAATATTGACTTGCACCTCCATATCCACCACTTAATTGTTTCAAAAACGATAGGCTAAGATGTGCTTCATTTTGTTGGAAACTAGAAATACCAGTTTGATTGGAAACAGCATGAAGTCCAACAGCGATATAATCATTGCCAATTACATTGAAGCGATAATCAAAGCTTGCACCAAGGGTACGATAAGGATTTTCATTTAAAATACTGGCCCACTGATCTCGATAATTCACTGCAAGTCGCCAACTACCATCAAATACTCCTGTCATAGCAGGATTTAGATGCAAAGGTGCATTGTAAAATTGGGAAAAACGAGCATCTTGTGAAAATGCACTTGGTAGGTTTATACAGCAAAATATTGCAATTGCTGCACTTAAAATGTAGTATCTTCTCATATTGTTATGTTAAAATTAAGACTAAAAAAGTCTTCACTTTATAAGTACAATAATTATTCCTAAGTAATCAATCAAAATCAAAATGAGAATGAAAATGGAAATAATTAATTAAAAATCTATTTATTAACGGATCAGATTCGTTTGCCCCTTATAAATATCAGTAGTACCATCAATTAATTCTACTTCTAAAAACCATACATAAACTCCTGGTGGCATCTCTTTTCCTTTAAATGAACCATCCCACCCCAAAGTCAAATCATTTACTTGGAAATTATTTTCTTCATAAACACATTCTCCCCAACGATCAAATACTTTAAACTGATTGATTTGCTGAATATTCCTACTTTTTCCATGTACATGAAGTAAATCATTACGACCATCATCATTCGGAGTAAAACCAGTTGGCACTAATACTTCTACATTTTTTTCTACAAAAATGGTAATTAAATCTTCTGTCATACAGCCATTTTCATCTATGAGTACGACTTCATAAATAGTTGTATTTAAAGGATCGACAAATGGATTAGGGCAATTCAAACAATTCAAGGTACTGTCTTGAGTAGAAGACCAAGAATAAGAAATGGCTCCTGTATTTCCAGTAATCGATTCTAAATTTAATTGAATACTATCTCCTGATTGAATAGTCAAGTTTTCGCCTAATTCTGCCATAAATTCCTCGGGCATACTAATCATAACGAGTGAATCCCATTCACAACCCTCATTATCAGTTACCATCAAACTATATTCTCCTCCCGTTAATCCACTCAGCATAGGTACAGAAGAAAAGTTTTCGCCATCTATACTATAGTTAAAAGGTGCTGTTCCTCCTGTAGCATTAAATTGAATTAAGCCATCAGAATCTCCAAAACAATCAGGTTCATCTATGGTTAAAGCAACATCTATTTCACTAGGAGATTCAATAAAGACCGAATCCATTGATTCACATCCATTTGCATCTAAAACGGTTATGTAATACATTCCAGAAGCTAATTCTATAATCTCTCGACTTAGTTCGCTATTAGACCAAAAATAACTATAAGGCGAAGTACCTCCTAACACATTTGCAGCAGCTGTTCCACTATCTTCCCCATTACACGCGTTATCTTGTGCTACTATACTTAGATCAACTGGCGATGGTTCACCAATAAAGATGGAAGTAGTTACACTACAAGCAGTAGAATCCGTTACGGTTACTAAATAAGTTCCCGTAGATAAATCAGAAACCGTCATTGTAGTGGCATTATTAGCTGAAGCATCCCATTGATAAGTATAAACATTATGATCTCCTTGTGCATCGGCTATACTCGCTTCACCATCATTAAAACCAAAACAACTTACATCTTCGTGAATTGTAGTCACTTCAATTAAGGCAGGTTGAGTGACAAAAACAGTATCTTCTCCTTCACAGCCTTGTGCATCAGAAACGATAACGGTATATTGCATGTCCCCTCCTAAATTAGAAATTATGGGTTCATTTGCAGCAGAAGCACTCCATTGATAATTATAATTATTAGGATCGCCACCTCCAATTCCACCAGAAACTACATTCACACCTATAGAAGCATCTTGAAAGCCAAAACAAGATGGCTGAACAAAAGCCGTATTAACTTCTATGGGTTCAAGAGTACGAATATCAATACTGTCAATAATAGTACAATTATTTTCATCTGTTATACTGACATATTGCCATCCCGATTCGAGCGTATTCGTAATGGGTGTATTCATATCATTACTCCAAAGATAAGTGTAGTTTGTTCCAGTTCCTCCATTTGCTTCTACCATAGCCTCATTTGTTGCAGTCTCAAAACAACCTACAAATGTCTGGGTAACTAAAGAAGTAATAGCTGAATTGGGTTCAGTTACGATAATATCTTCTATTAATGTACAATTATTCATATCACTAACCGTCACTGAATAAGTACCTGCCTCCAAATTACTAGCAATTGAATCAGTTTGAGAAGAAGGATCATTCCAAGAGTATGTATACGGATAAGTACCTCCAGAAGGTTGAATGATCGCCTCTCCACTAGAAGCTCCAAAACAATCTATCATACTAGAATCAATACTCGCTATCAAAAGGGAGGGCTCAGTAATACTCACTGTTTGAATGTCAAAGCAATTATTATCATCAAAGACGGTTACGGTATAATCTCCTGCTGCTAAACTAGTAGCAGTTGCAGTTGGCTGTCCATTAGAATCATCCCATAAGTAAGAATAAGGCATTGTCCCTCCCATAGGATTAACGGTTGCCATTCCAGTATTTTCTCCATTACAAGCTGGCATACTAGCAAAAATAGTATCAATTTGAACGGCAATATCACTGCCAACTTCAATATCTTCAGTCGCCGTACAATCATTCCCATCTGTAACAGTAACTTGATAAGTACCTTCAAATAAGTCAACTGCAGTAGCTGATGTCTGCATATTAGGGTCATCCCATTGATAACTAAAACCTCCAGCACCACCTCCAGCAATCACAGAAGCAGTTCCATCATCATTAGTTGAACAACTGGCTAAAGTACTATCTAGTTGTAGTGTAATAGCAGGGGGGGCAGTTACTGTCACCATTTCAGTAGTCGTACAAAAATTTATATCTGTAATAGTTACAGTATAATCACCTGGCAATAAATTAATCGCAGTACTTCCTATTTGCCCTGAAGGATTCCAAGAGTAAAAATAAGGGAATGTTCCTCCTTGAACACCTACAGAAGCACTTCCATCAGGAGAATTATAGCAAGATGCAGAAGTCCCCACTCCATTGACCATAAAAGGATTTGGTTGGGTAACATTAGCCGTACCTATCGAGATACAACCATTTCCATCTGTTAAGGTCACCATATAATCTCCAGCTTCTAGATCAATGGCTGTTACAGTGGTTTGCCCCATCGCATCATCCCACAAATAGGTATGAGGTGTAGGACCTAGCACATCAACTGTTGCTGTACCATCACTACTTCCATTACACAATGTAGGTGTTACATTAGTACCGACTGAACCTGGATCTGGCTCATCAACAATTGTAGAGCTGACTGCTGTACACATATTCATATCTGTAACCGTAACAAAATATTGACCTGAATTCAATCCAATAGCAGTAGAACCTGTTTGCATATCATCCCAAAGATAGGTATAGTTGGGTGTCCCTCCTGATGGAATAACTGTCGCATTTCCATCAGAACCGCCATTACAAGTCGCATCATTAGCTGATGAATTTAGAGTAATAGCATCTGGTTCGGTTACGGTAATATCAACTTCAACCGTACAATTATTTGAATCTCGAACAGACAATTCATAAGTGCCTGCCTCTACTCCCGTCACTAAAGAATCTTGCCCAGCACCTGTTATCGTCCAAAAGTACTTATAAGTACCATCACTAAAGGGGATTCCTCCACTTCCAATTCCTTCTATGGTGCCATCATCTCCCCCATTACAACTTACAGCAGTAAAAGAAGATGTCACCTCTAAAGGAGGAGGTTGATTAATTTCTACCATAATAGAATCTTTACAACCATCACCATCTTCAATTGCTAGCCAATATGTTCCAATATCTAAATTTTGGAATACACCAAAATCTTGAGGATTACTTCCATTGATGGTGTAAGTAAATGGTTCAACCCCATTAAAAACATTGATTGAAGCAAACCCATCTGCTGCACCAAAACAAGTAACATCTCCCATAAATCCAGGATTTACACTTAAAAAGCATGTATCATATGCTGTTCTGATCTCAAATTGATCGTGTGGACAATTTACGGGAATAGTTATGGCTCTTAACTTAATTACAACTGGATCATCTTGATTAAATACGCTAGCTTGATGTGATGTGGGTGAAGTAGTAGGTATCCAGCCCATATTGTTGATATTAATTTCATAATCATCTGCTCCTGGTAAAGGATCCCAAGCGATAAAAACAGTACCACCAGACATATCGGTAATGTACAAATTAGGTGGAATAAGATTTTCGACTACTGTTATTCTAGCTTCGTCTGAAAGTGAGCAACCATATTCATCTGTAGTTTGGACTTGATAATCCGTTGTCATGCTTGGAGCAGCCGTTGGATTAGGACAATTATTACAAGATAAGCCATCATCATTTGACCAAGAATAAGTAATTTGATTAGAAGCATTAAATGAAATAGACCAGTCATGTAGCATCCCAAAATTGCTTATCCCAGAATCATCTGTAATACTTAATGTCCAATCTCCATTAATATTTGCTCCTATAAGATTACCCCAATTAGTAAGGGGCTGAAAATTTCCTGTAAAAGGTGGGGAAGCCATACTAATATTAGCCATTGCCGAAGGCGTAAAGCAAGTATTGGTAAAATCATCACCATTGCCTCCCAAATTATTAGTTAACACTAGTTCTTCGCCACTTGGTGCAATAAGTCTCATCTGAATATCTCCTGTAGCATCAGTATCAAAATTGACACAAATAGCAGCTATTTCATTTAATGGATTGGTAATAGTATTTGGAAAAATACTATTAATAGATATGATAGATTCAAAGGGAGAATTAGTTGAATGATTAGAAAATCCAATAGAAGAAGTAGGCGTTTTCAAGAAATCTACTTCAGCTCCCATAAATCCTGAATAAGTCACATCTAATTCAATCATATCACCCTGACAAATAGTAGAATCAGGAAGAGTCATCATATTGTCAAGGCAAGTAAAACAGTCTGGATGGGTTTGAGGAAGAATTTCTACCGCAAAACTAGTATCATAAGTACACCCAAATTCATCTTGGTATTGAAACCTATAATCTGTTTCTCCTGCAAAAGTAGATGCAGATGTAATTGTATTTGAAGTCAATGTCCCTACATTTGGATTGTTTTTCCAATTCCAATTGACAATTTCTGGTGTAAAAGCTTCTTCTTTATGGTATAAACCTTCATCAAAATTGATGGTCCATTCAAATATCCATCCATCATCACATGGTAAGTTATCGGATACCGTTATTGTCCAAACACCATTTAAGGGACAACCTAATAAATTTTCTAAATTTTCAAAAGAACTATAGGTATCTGGAGGTAAAATAGAGCCATCCATTAATGAAAAAGCAGCAGCACTAAATGTTCCCAAGACGGAATTGCCAGAAAAACAATATTGTGCTCCTTCACCTGGATCGGTAGTGGAATCATCACAAGGAGAATCGGTATCATAATTAGGAATACCTAAAAATACTTGATTACCAATTGATCCTAAATAATCTTGTAATACAACTGTATTTCCACTTGGGCAGGTAATGGAAATAGCTAAATCATACATCCATGAATGCTCAATATTTAAGCAAATGGATTCTAAATCACTTATATCTGTAAGGATTGCTCCTGGTTCAAATTCATTGAAATTAATAGACGTAGAATATTCATCTAATCCATCTGGAATAAATAATTCTTCTGAATTAGAACGGGTAATATTAAATTCTTGGGTAAGAGGAGTAACATTTATATCTGCACTAGCACTATTTAAATCTGAATTGATAGAAAATTCTGTACCCTCACAAACTTGAGTAGGCAAAGAACCTGTAAACACCAAAGTCGGTTCTGCTGCCACCCGTACACGTTGAGAAATAAAATTAGTACTAGAACATCCATTCACATCTTTTACTGATAACTGAACGATGTACCCTCCTGATTCCATAAAGGTGTGCGATACATTTCTACCAGTTGCAGTATTTCCATCTCCAAAATCCCAAGTAAATGTAGACGTATTATCCGATTGGGTATACGTTTGTCCATTTTGTGGATATTCTGCATGAGATTCGAAACTGACAGATTCACCTGGGCAGATATCAATCCAACCATTCTCCGCTGGGATCATTGGTGGTGTCGTATTATCGAGGACAACTTGTACATCTTGACAGGCAGTTCCACAACTAATACCTGCTGTCCAACCCGTGCCAGTACTTGAACCATTGGTTTCAAATGTAACAGTTATACAACCAGTTAAATTAGCAGAAGAAGCTCGTACGATAAAGGGCCCTGTCAAAGAATAATCTAAAATACAAGCTATTTGGGGAGCTGAATCATCAGTACCATCATAGAAGCATAATAAATCCCCAGGTACTAGATCAATTTCATTGAAAAGAAGGCTAATGTGTGAACCAGAAGTACCATCTGAGCAAATAGTGGAAGAGAAATTTTCGTTGTTTCCGTAATCAGCGGTAATACCTCCACTATCATAGAAGGTACCCCCACAATCTGTTATGGGTGATCCATTCATGAAATAGTTTTGGCTGAATGCCAAATGACTAACAAAGATTAGAATAAAAAGAGTAATTCTCCTCATAGCTAATGCTAGCTGTTTTTGCTCAAAAGCCCATCATGGGTTTATAAAAAGTACTGATAAAAATAAATCAGCTTATGTATATCGTTAATCTATACGATTTATTAAAAAATTGTTCGTTAAAATCATTAGAAATTGTGACAACACATAAAAAAATATTTGAATACAATATTTAAAACGAAAAAAATCGTAATATTTATTTAACTAACTAATAATACAAAATACATTTAAATATTATTCATCTTTATAATCATCCGCTTTCAAAAAGAAAAGCTAGATCATTCGTATCAAACAATTGGTTAGACAAAAAGGTGTATTATTGAAATAATTAAAACGGGAATTTTTTTGAATTATAATTCGTTAGTTCAAAAAATACATCTTTGAACTTATAATTCGGAGAAAGGGAGTTGAATATATTCTAGGGGGAAATTTGTATAACAAATATACGGAATAGCAGGCGAAATGTTGTTCCTACATCATTAAAATTTATTGATTTTAACAAATCAATAAAAATATTGTCCTTAATTCAAAAAGGTCTTTAGTTACAAGACCTTCGTATACTGTCCATCATTATTTTTTTGAACAATATACGCGCCGTCAAAACCTGCCGCTCTAATACTTTGTTGTAGACGCTTCGCTCGGTCAAGCTGTGTGCCTGTTCCTACTAATAAAATAGTTAATCCTCCTTTTTGGTAGGAAGAAATAGGCCCATATGATTTAATCTTCGTGGTATCCACATTTTGTGGCTTGGAGAACGCACCTAGGCGAACAAAATATTTTTGCGAAATCGGTGGAACATCTTTGGTACTTACTTCTTCTGTGAGCACAGCAGAGCGATCCTCTGTAGCTGCAGGTTGCCCCATTTGTAAAAGTACTTTATCCATTAATTGATCTACTTTTTCATTGACTACATAAGCATCACCATAACCCAATTTTGCTAAATCTCTTTTCACGGTTTGTGCATGTGCTTTAGTAGCAAAAATACCTACTCGAACTCGTTTAAATTGACCTGCTTCACGGGTATAGACATTTCCTAATCGTTCTATATCGTCTCTTCTTTTCACGTTTATTTCTTGATCAATTCCATAAGCTGCAATTTGAACTGCATAACCTTCTAAAATTGTAGTGGAAGAAGATGAACCTGATGTTTCATTAGGAGTTGGAGGAGTAGTAGCGATTTCTGTAGGAGTTGGAATTACTGTAGAAACCGCCTTCATGCTCGTAACATCTAAAATACTTTTGTCAGCACCATCTTGGGTGGCAATAACTCGATTAATTTCTGTATAACCTTCTTTAGAAAAGGTGATAATATAAGAAGATTGCGCATTTAGTTGTAATTGATAATTTCCAGCTTGATCGGTTTTGGCTTTACTTACTGTGGCATCTGCTTTATTTATGGCTTTGATAAAGACATTACTCAAGCCATTTGTTTGAACAAAATCAACTACTTTTCCTGCATAAGTATTGGATTTAATTTCTGAAGGATTTGTTTCTTCGATCCCTGTAATGACTTCATCTGGCAAGATACTACTCCCCTCTTTACGAAGAATGATAGGAATATTTTTCAAACCTCCTTTACCATCAGAGGAAATCGTATAAGAAGTAGTATTATAATTATCCTTTCGAATCTCAAAGGTACAATCAAAACTTCCTTCTACTTGAAATCTAAATTTACCGTCTTTGTCCGTACGAATAGCAGACTGACCACAAGCAGAAAAATCCAAAATTGCATCTTTAATAGGTGTTTTTTTATCTATTTCAGTAACAGAAACGATGAATTTTTGTAATGATTTTCTTGCTAAATAAATATCCTCATTTCCTTTACCTCCAGAGCGATTTGAAGTAAAATAAGCACTATTTTTCTTTGTATCATAAATAAATCCCATGTCATCATAGGTAGAGTTTAGTCCTGTTCCTTGATGAAATATTTTCGCCCAATTTCCTGATCGTTGTTCTGCTTTAAAAATATCAAAACCTCCAAAACCGGGGTGCCAATCCGATGAAAAATAAAGATAATTTCCAGTTTTAAATGGCGTAATTTCATTTCCAGGAGAATTAATTGTGTTACCTAAGTTTTCAGGTAAGGTCCACTCACCACCAACTTTTTTGGAGACAAAAATATCATATCCTCCAAAACCATCAGGACGATTAGAAGCAAAATAAAGCATTTGTCCATCTTCAGAATAATGAGGAAAACCCGTTGAAAAACTACTTCCATTATGCGGAAAAGGGCGGACATTTTTCCAACTTCCGTCATTAGCAACATCTGCTGTGTATAAACTCATTTCCCATCCACTTGAAGGAATTTGACGAATACCTGATTTAAAATTATTCTTGGTAAAGGCTACTTTTTTTCCATCTTTTGAAAATGAAATGGGGCCAGCTCCATATTGAGCTTGTAATTTATTATGCAAGTAATTGCTTTGAGCAATCATTCCATTGTCCGAAATACTTGAAATAAACAATTGATTTTGTTGAGCAACAACTGGATTTTCTCCATCACGTCTTTTTTGCATAGATGCAAAGACTAATTGATTTCCATAGAAACTTACTCCAAAATCGCTAGAAGATGAATTCACCCCAACTTTTCTAACTTCATAAATGGGCGCTTCATTTTTTCGATTTATAGCTATTTCACAAGCCTTGGTATAGTTTTCTCCTGTGACGGGATCCCCTTCTCCATAATAGGTAAACCACTGTTTGGCATTATCATATTCACCCAATCCCATCAAGGTCTTAGCGTACAAGAACATTTGAGGAGGAGTAATTAGGCGAGCGTCAATGGCTTTTGCATAAGCATCTCTAGCAGCTAGAAGGTTATTAAGATAAAAATGGCAATCGCCTATTTTTGCTTGTATTGACTCACTACTTGGTAAAGATGCAGCAGCTTCTTGATAATGCTTTAAAGCGTTTTGATAATCGTGCAATTCAAATTCTTTATTGGCAATATCTAGCACATTAGATTGTGCCAATAGATGTGTTGTACTAATAAAAAATAAGAGTAAAAGTGTAGATTTTATAATAGGTGGCATAACATTCGTATTTATACTTGCAGCATAGCTTAAATGATTTTTCACTCCTTTATAGTATTATTTAGGCGTGAAAAATTACAAATAAACGTCATTTTAATAGTAATATAACACTTTCTAATCTTTCTTTACTCGTTTTAGTGCTAAAAGATTTAGGGCATTTTTACTCAATCCTTTTATATTTTTCTGGGCAAATAGGGCTGTTTCATCATAAAATAAGAAGATCACAGGAGCTTCTTCGATAATCAATTGATCCATTTTCTGATAAATAGCCTGACGTTTTTGATCGTCATTTTCTTGTAATGCTTGTTCATAAAGTGCGTCAAATTGAGCATTGTTAAATCGAGTATAATTGGGCGGCGCAGGATTTTTACTATAAAAAACAGTGAAATAACTTTCTTCATCTGGATAATCCGCAATCCAGGAAGCGCGGAAAAAAGGCACTTCACCTTTGGTCATTTTATTGCGTAATGTGGCAGATTCTAATACTTCAATTTGTACCTTAATACCCAAATCTTCCCATTGACGTACGATAAATGTACATAAATCAAGATAGTCTTTATTGGTGTATAATTCAATTCGTGGAAGTCCTTCTCCATTAGGGAAACCCGCTTCTGCCAACAACTGACGCGCTTTATCTATTTGATAAGAATAGCCTTTTACAGTTGTAGAATAAGAAGGTAGGCCTTTGGGTACGAAACCCGATTGGGCAGGTGTACCAACATTATTTCGCAATTTCTGTAGCATTAATTTTCGATCAAAACCATAGTTTAAAGCTTGACGAACTTTCTTTTTAGCTAATGGATTGACTTGATTTAAATTCAAATTGATGCCCAAGTATTCCGTATTTAAAAAAGGAGATTTTAAGAATTGTATTTTTGAATTTAAATCAGCTTTTAAATTACCATTTGCATTTAAAAGTTCATTGGTATAGGAAGATTCTAAACCTGAAATTAAATCTAGTTTATTGCCCATTAATTCTAAGAAAGCTGACTTTTTATCACCTATAAAACTAACGCGTACGCCATCTAGATATGGAAGTGTTCTACTACCTTCTTTTTCAAAATAATTAGGATTTTTAGCTAAAAAAAGTGACTGATTTTCGAGCCATTTTTTTAATTGAAATGGCCCAGTACCAACAGGATTTGAGCGAAAGCGATCGCCATATTGATCTACTGCTTCTTTTGGAACGATGGAACAATAATGCATACTTAAAATACCTAAAATAGGTCGAAAAGCTTCTTTTAATCGTAATTCAAATTGAGTTGGACTAATTGCTTTGAATGGCTCACTGGTTACTAATTTATTTTGAAAAATCCAACTCCCAGGAGAAGCTACTTTTGGATCAATCAAGCGATTAAAGCTGTAGACCACATCTTCTGCTACTAGTTGTCGTCCTTTTTGATCTGGAAATGCATCATTATCATGAAAATAGATATCATCTCGTAAATTAAAGGTATACACTAAACCATCATCACTTACGGTCCAAGATTTAGCGATGGCAGGAATTACATTCAAATTGTCATCTAATTCCACCAAGCGATTGTACAAATGATCACAAGCCCAAATATTATTTTGACTTTTGGCAAATACGGGATCAAGGGAGGTAATAGGGTTGGGTTGATTGTAGTGAAAGATACTTTTTTTGCTGGTATTTTCTTGTGTTTCACCACCACAGGCAAGGAAGAAGAATGAAACAGAAATTGCAATCAAGAGAGGAAAAGAAAAACGCATATTTTTTTTCGCTAAGATAAAAATATTATCCAAAGTAAGTATACTAGAATTTCTTCTTACAACATCATAAAAAAAGAGTTGCCTAAAGAATAGACAACTCTTAATATCGGTGATTGGAGTGTGGAAATTATTCCACTACAATTTCTACTTTATTTGCAGCCGCTTTTGCTTCATCTTTCGCACTCATTCCTTTAGAACTAATTTGTCCTTTATCAACACCTAAAGCAACTAGCATGTTTTTCACGATAGAAGCACGCATAGAAGAAAGCTCCTTATTTTTAAGGGCACCGCCTCCGTCATTAGTAAATGCTTGCACTTGAATCTTTGCGTTTGAATCAGCTTTTAATGCTGCTGCAAGACCTTCTACTTCAGCTTTTGAGTAGTTAGAGATTTTCTGATTTTCAGGATTGAATTGAATTTTTGTTAATTCATACGTTGATCCTGAAGCACCGTCTTTTTTGAACATATTAGAGAAAGTAGATTTGAAAGCATCTGCTGTTTTAGTAGCAGCACCTGCTACAGCATCTTTCACTTTACCTAAGATTTCGCCGATTCGGTTTCCTTCTTTATCCATGTAATATCCTTCTTCAGATTTAGTGAACTCTCCAGCTTTATAAACTACTTTACCTGTTTTGTCAACAAGGTTACCAGCAGCATCTTCTGAAAAGCTAACAGCAGATGTTCCTAAAGAAGCAGCTTTGTCTGCTACATTTCCTGCTGTAGTCGTGATACCATCAATTGCTTTACCAGAAGCATCTACAACTTTACCACCTGCATCCATAGTGTACTCACCAGCTTTTGCAATTACTTTACCTGTTCCATCTACTAAGTTTCCTGCTGCATCTTTAGTGTAGTTAACAGCATTTCCAACTGCTTCACCAGCTTTAGAAATGACATTACCTGTAGCATCAACTACATTTCCTGCTGCATCCATG
Organism: Saprospiraceae bacterium; assembly: GCA_020628645.1. Classification (GTDB taxonomy): domain Bacteria; phylum Bacteroidota; class Bacteroidia; order Chitinophagales; family Saprospiraceae; genus JAHDES01. The sequence goes on along the minus strand of JAHDES010000018.1, from coordinate 59,738 downwards.
GTGAATTCTCCAGCTTTTGCGATTACATTACCTGTTTCATCTACCAAGTTACCTGCTGCATCTTTCGTATAATTAAATGCACCTTTTACAGCATCTCCAGCTTTAGAAATGACATTTCCTGTAGCATCTACTACTTCACCCGCTGCGTTTGTAGTAAATTCTCCAGCTTTTGCGATCACATTACCTGTTTCATCTACTAAGTTACCTGCTGCGTCTTTGGTATAAGATAAAGCACCTGTAGTCGTATCGCTTACTGTAGTAGCTGCATTGTCTACAGCAGCACAACCTGTACGGAAGCCAAAATAACCTAGTAAGAATAAAGCTGCTAAAGCTCCAAGCAACCATTTCCACCATCCACCTCCACCAGAAGAATCGCCTCCTGAAGAATGAGAAGAAGAACTTGTAGAAGAAGCAGTTGCTCCAGTAGATGCACTTACTTTATCTAAGCCTAAAAGACTGCCCATGCCAGCAGGTAATGCGCTTGAAACATGATTGCGTTGTCCTAAAAGAAGGTTCATTAATCCACCTGCATTTAGTCCTTTGTTACGTACGTATTTACCGATCATTCCCATAACCATAGGAGCTAACATACTCATTAAAGAGTTAGAAGAGCTACGTCTCATGCCAGTAGCGGAAGTAATCATATCAAGGATACCGCCTTGTTTGCTTCCCATCAATGCAGATAAAAGACTAGTACCTACATTAATTAATGTACTGGAAGAACCATTTGCTCCAAAAATACTACCTAAGTTATCGAAAATTCCTCCGTCGTGTTTCCCGTCATTTATCATATTGATTAATCGACCAGCACCTGATTCCGTTGCACCTTTTCCAATTACACTACCTAAGATAGTAGGAAGAAGGGCACCAATACCAGAATTGGTCACTGCTTTACTTTCACCAAGAAAGTCTGCAGCTTGATCAACAAAATTTCCTTTAAGTTGATCTTGTAAAAGTTCTAATAAATTAATTGCCATTGCACTTTTGATTTTGTTCTAAATAATGGTTGAAAAATTGCTAGATTTAATTAAAAATCTAGAATGGGTATAAGTTCTTTTTTGCTATGATTCTTATAAAAAAGATAAGATACGCATGGGCTGATAGAGAAGCTATCTAGCTCGGGATTACGACTATATGACGAGGAATTATAAAGAGGTCACTTTTTGTTTAAAAAAGTGTAAAATATAGTGTGTGTCAAGGTGTGCGAATTTGGGAATATATTGAAGCTCAATCGCTTACAAAAGTTGTTCATTTTGATATAATACCAAATAAATATACGAAATGAAGGCTGAAATACAAAATTATTGTTAGTGAAATGATTTCATGTGTTTAAAATTTTTCAGTAGTTAAAATTTGCAGAAACCTGTCCGCCACAAATTATTGAATAATGACAGGCGGGAATTTCTGCGCACATGTAACCACTGCGTTCTCACATAATATTTTTTAATCATACCCTTGTGTGTTATTTATGATTAATAAATATCATGCTCGTTTCATTTTATAATGCTAAAATTTCAGCCATTTTTAATAAATCTTCATTTAAATCTTTGTGTTTTGATATGGCTGCTTTAAAAGGAGTATAAGCAATTGCATTATTTTGTAGCCCAATCATAACATTACTTTCGCCATTGATGAGTGCTTCTACCGCTCCGAAACCTAATCGGCTAGCCAAAACTCGATCAAAGCCAGACGGCGCTCCTCCTCGTTGTAAATGACCAATAATCGCTACTTTTGAATCGTAATAATCAAATTGTTCTTTTACTTTTTGGGCAATTTCTGTAGCTCCTCCTATTTTATTTCCTTCTGCTACAATGACCAGACTAAATAATTTTTTACGATTCGCTCCTTTTTTGAGCATGGAGATTAAATCCTCAATAGATTTGGATCGTTCTGGCACTAATACACTTGCAGCTCCGCTTCCAATACCTGTACTTAGTGCAATAAATCCAGCATGTCGTCCCATAACTTCTACAAAAAATAGTCGATTGTGGGAATCTGCGGTATCGCGAATTCGATCAACCGCTTCAATGGCTGTATTGATCGCTGTGTCATATCCTATCGTAAAATCTGTACCATACAAGTCATTATCTATAGTACCTGGAATACCTACAAATGGAATGTCATATTCTTTATTAAAGACCGAAGCCCCCGTGAATGTACCATTTCCTCCAATAGCAACACAGGCATCAATATCGTGAGCGACCAATGCTTCATAGGCTTGTTTACGTCCTTTTTTAGTATGAAATTCTTTGGAACGAGCGGTTTTAAGAATAGTCCCTCCTCGATGGATAATATTTCCAACATCTTTGGTTTCTAAACGTGAGATTTGCCCTTTAATCATTCCTTCATACCCACGCTTTATTCCATAGATATGTAAATCATGATAAGTAGCTGTTCGGACAACGGCGCGAATTGCAGCGTTCATACCTGGTGCATCTCCTCCAGAAGTAAATACGGCAATACGTTTTATATCAGCGCTCATAATATAGATCGTATAGTTTGTTTAAAGGTTTTGGTACTTGGTTGGTCGGCAAAAATATAAAAATGTACTAATATGATAGCTATTTTGACAAAATTTCTGTTTGATATTTTCTGAAATGATATTGTGTCAAGGCTTGGATTGGTTTTTTAACAATACGCCCCAGTTTCATTCCCCTTTCATCAAAAACTAATTGAAGAATATCTTGAAAGTAATAAGCTATTGAACCAACAAAATGAATAGGCAAAATGGTGTGATTGGGGTACTTACGAATATGTCGTTTAATGAATTCGGTAAAAGCTTCAGAAACTAATTTTTTTATGAATAAATTGTCTTTATTATCAGACAAAAAAGGAGAAAATGAAGCTAAATATACATTTGGACTTTCAACATCGTAAATTTTATTTAAAATCTGACGGTGATGCGTAATCTTGTATCTTTTCTCAAATTTGATTTTTAATTCTTCTGGTAATTCTCTATAATAGTAAGCTCTAATTAGCATTTTACCTAAAAAAGAACCACTACCTTCATCTCCTAACAAAAATCCAAGATTGGTAACATTATCTACTACATCTTTTCCGTCATAAAGACAAGTATTGGAACCCGTTCCCATAATACAAGCTAATCCAGCTTCATCGCCACAAGTCGCTCGTGCTGCCGCCAATAAATCATGATGTACCTCGACTTGAGCATTAGGGCAAACTTCCATTAATCCTTTTGTAACAATCAAACACTTTTCTTCATCTGAACAACCTGCTCCATAATAGAACACCTGTTCAATAGCATCAGTATCCAATTGACCAGCAAAAGCATTCGTTAACACATCTGCGATTAAGGAAGAGGAATCGAAAAAAGGATTGAACCCTCTTGTACTAAGATGTTGGAGATTACCAGATGATGTAATCAATGTCCAATCGGCTTTAGTAGAGCCACTATCTGCTACTAAGATCATAAATATGCGTCCTTTTGACTTAAAAATAATCTGGTCTTAAAGGTAGTGTAAAAAATACACTAAGTGAAATATTTGTACTGTTTTTCAATTTTTCAACATTTTTTTGTTTCAAAACTTGATTAAAACATTTTTTGTTTTAAATTTGCAATACAATTTGTTTTAAATAACCTAAGTTGCGGTTGATTTAAGGTTCGTAAGGAGAATTTTGAGAAAAACAGCCTAAAAGGCAAGTTTTGAATCAAAATATGACGCATGAAGCTTTATAATGAATTATCCGCAACTTGAATTAAATATAAATAACATCCCCATGTTTGAATTTGCACTAGACCGAAACTCCACCACATTATCTACTCCTAAACGAAGAATTAAGATTCATGTATTAGATGTATGTTTAATTCTATTAATTACTTATTTAGTTTGGAATAATAATCTGTCGTTTAATATTCAGATGTCATCTCACAACTTTGCAACACCAACTGCCTCTACCCCACCTAAGGAAAATATTGTTCCAAAAGCTTTACCTATGTCTTTAAAATCTAATGAACCATCTATATTAAAACAAAAAGAAGAAAAGAAACCAATTTTAAAAACAACTTCTAAATCCATAAGTACCACAAGTCCATCTTCTTCTGCTCCAGCAGCTAATAATTTCTCAAATATTAGTGCCGTTTTAGTAGATAATTTTACAAAGAAGTATCGAACTACAGAAGTTGAAGTAGAAAGACGAAAAAACACTTGCGAACAATACGTCAAGCGTTTCTCTTCAGTAGCTATTGCAGAAATGAAGAAATACGGTATTCCTGCCAGTATTACGCTCGCACAAGGCTTACTAGAAAGTGATGCTGGAGGTAGTCGATTATCGCGTCAAAATAATAACCATTTTGGGATGAAATGCTTTTCAAAACGCTGTAAGAAAGGGCATTGTTCTAATTTTACAGATGATACTCATAAAGATTTCTTTCGCAATTATCAAAATGCCTGGGAAAGTTATCGCGCTCATAGTGAATTATTGCAAGCATCGCGTTATCGCCATTTAAAAAAATTAGGCACAAAAAACTATAAGGATTGGGCACATGGTTTACGTAAAGCTGGTTATGCGACAGATAAACGCTATGCAGAAAAGTTAATTATGCTGATTGAAAAAATGAACTTAAATCGTTTTGATTTATAGAGGCTAAAGCCTAAATTTAAAATTAAAAAGTCGCTTGTTTCTAAAATGTGAATTGCAATAGTTATTTTCGCGCTTAATCAAAAATTCAAATGATATGAGTTCGATCATTGATGGCAAACAATTGGCTGAAACGATAAAAGAAGAAATTGCAGCCGAAGTTAAAATCTTAAAAGAACAAGGACATAAAATTCCTCATTTAGCTGCCGTTTTAGTTGGAGCAAATCCTGCGAGTCAAGTTTATGTTCGTAATAAAGTGCGCTCTTGCGAACAAGTAGGTTTTGAATCTACCCTTATCCGAAAAGATGATTCTATCACAGAAGAAGAACTGCTTGAAATCATTCATGAACTCAATACCGATGAAGATGTAGACGGCTTTATCGTTCAATTACCATTGCCCAATCATATCAATGAAGAAAATATCACCCTTGCCATTGATCCTAAGAAAGATGTGGATGGATTTCATCCTATGAATTTCGGACGAATGGCGCAAGGACTTCCCTCTTATTTGCCAGCTACTCCATTTGGTATTATGCAAATGTTGGATCGCTACAATATTGAAACAGAAGGTAAAACTTGTGTAGTCATTGGCCGATCCAATATCGTAGGAACGCCCATTAGTATTCTCCTTTCTCGTAAAGCAAAACCTGGTAATGCTACTGTAATTTTATGCCATAGTCGCACTAAAAACTTACAAGAATACACTTTAAAAGCAGATATAATTGTTGCTGCTATTGGTCGTGCAAACTTTGTAACTGCCGATATGGTGAAAGAAGGAGCTGTCATCATAGATGTAGGAATCAATCGCGTAGATGATGCCACCAGAAAACGCGGCTATCGTTTGGCAGGTGATGTGGATTATGCGGGAGTGGAAGCCAAATCGAGTATGATTACACCTGTACCGGGAGGCGTTGGACCTATGACCGTTACCTCTTTATTGATGAATACCTTAAAAGCATGTAAAGGAGAAGTGTATTCTTAGTATCTTTCATATGTCCAAATTATTGTCGTGAGCCGACTTCAAGTCGTCTTACGATTAGTTTAATCATTATTTTGTGTGTCTATTTATAGTCATGGATGTTTCATGTGTTTAAAATTTTTCAGTAGCTAAAATTTGCAGAAAAATTTCTGCACACATGTAAGCACTGCGTTCTCGCATAATATTTTTTAATCATACCCTTGTGTGTTATTTATGATTAATAAATATCATGCTCGTTTCATTCTTATAAACTTTTAATAGTTTTCTTGTATAAAATGATTTTTATTTTTGAACGTTTATACTTCATTGGTGTATGTATAAAAAATACTATTTATGCGCGTTCTAATTATTTTTTCTTTTCTATTAATTAATATTTCTTCTTTTGCACAAATTGGTTTGACTGCCTCTTATGTCAATAGTAATGCACCTAACTGGAATTACATTTTTGATTTTGAGGATGAGTTTGGTATAGAAGAAGAAAGCTTTTTTAATGGATTTCAATATGGTGTAGATTACTGGTTTCGATTAAAAGAAACAAGAATAGAATTTTTCCCTACTTTATCTTTTGCCAATTTCGAAAATCAATATACGTCTAGTTTAGAAAATCAATTGAATCTTCAAGTTCAGCTTTATCAATTTTCGTTAACGACGAATATTTATCCCTTTGATTTTTTTGGAGATTGTAATTGTCCCACTTGGTCGAATAAATCAGCCATTGAATTAAATAAAGCCTTCTTTTTCCAACTATCACCTGGAATTACACATACTCAAAATTTAATTGAGGTCTACAATAATCGCTTTGAAGATCAATCTACAGTTTTTCATTTAGGACTTGGAATGGGCTTGGATATTGGATTTAACGATTATTTTGCTGTTTCGCCTTTTGTTCGTGTTAAACGACATTTTAATTTAGAATGGGCATCTTTAGATCAAATTTTAACGGTAAAACCTGAAGTAGAACAATTTAAAACATCTCACCTTAATCAGTTTGAGGCTGGCATAAGAATCGGCTTACGTTGGAAAGCGTATTAAATAATTCAAGTTGCGGTTTATCGTTTCAAGGAGAGAAAAAGCGTCATATTTCACAAAAATCTGTGATTTTTGTGAAATTCTCCTTCTTTTCTCTCACGATACGCAACTTGGGTTAAATAAAAAAAGTCAGGTGATGGAGTCACCTGACTCGGGGTACAATAATTATAATAAATTAAAATGAATTTTAATTCGACTGCGCTACTCTATTCCATTGATAAACCGTAGTTCCCACCATATCACAACCATCTAAAGAAGTCCTACATAAGTTTGTACGCATGGTACGCATTTCATCTAAACAATTGGTAACACAAGTAAAACGATCAACTTCCTCAGAAGTCTTATTCGTCACAGCATTCAAACAATTCCATTCTCTTTCCAAACTACTAATTACTACATCCAATTGAGAAACGCTTGTATTCCAAGTTGCTGTAGTACGATTGGTAAAGAAAGTAGTTGAACAAGCACAACAATCAAAGTCATTTAAATTCACACATTCCATACATTCCATTACAGTAGTATCCGTTGCACAAACTTCTTTACAACAATCCGCTACCATCCAACTACAAACTGCTGGAACTGTATTTTGCCAGTTACGAACGGTATTTCCATTCCATTCCGTTGTAAATCCACAACAAACGCAATACTCATACATCAATGCAGCAGCTACATGTACAGCGGTATAATTTTTATCATTTAAACAATTAACGTTCACACAAAGACAAGGACAAGTCATTGTCATAGTAGCAGTATCTGATGTAGGAGTAGGACAAACCCAAGAAGAAGGATTCGTCATGCAATTATTCCAATCTGTATTAGTAGCACAAGGTACTACATTGAACGTTTGTTGCTGGCTGTATTGATTGTTCCAACTCACATTTCCATTGCATAAGCAATCCCAAACTTGTGTATTGGATAAACCATGACTCATATGAAAACGTTGGAAAGTTTTCCCATTACTGCTAGTCCAAGAATAGTTACAAACCCGATTTTTAAATGCTGGGCTGTTGACTACTCGTTGGAAGATTTCAATACCTTTACGAACTTTTGTTTCTTGAGAAGAGGTAAATTGTTGGGTACGTGTACCACATACATTAAACTGAACATTTTTCATGAAGAAAATAGTTTTATGGTTTAAGAAAATAAAATGCAATCAATTGTATGACTGGGGTTAGTCATGATAAGTATTCAAGATGAAAGTTCTGGTTAATAAGAAAGGTAAGAATGATTTCGAGATACTTTGCTGTAGAAAACTATAAACCAAAATATCTGAAAGAGCCTAAAAATTATTCGTTCACAACTTTTTACTATTTAATTTTATTAAAGTTGCAAAATTTAACAACTTATTTTATTTTATACAAAAAGACAATATAAAATTCTGTCCATTCTAAGAAGGAATAGCCCCTCGTAATCCCAATTCAATGACTTCTAAATCTTTGACTAGAGCATCTTCTACTGAAAATCGTACAATCGTTTTTATTTTATGGAAACCATGATGTCCGCAAGCCCCTGGATTAATGTGTAATAGATCATACTGTTTATCATACATCACTTTTAGAATATGCGAATGTCCACAAATAAATAATTTAGGTGGATTGACTTTCATGATGTCACGAGTGCGTTTGTTATATCGACCGGGATAACCACCAATATGGGTCATCCAGACATCCAAACCATTGCAATCAAAGCGATCATTTAAGAGGAGTGTTTGTCGAAGTATTCCACCATCAATATTGCCATAAACGGCACGGGTTGGTTTAAAAGCCTCCAGATCTTCTAGTACTTTGGGATTGCCAATATCACCTGCATGCCAGATTTCATCACATTCTTCGAAATAATCAAAAACACTTGGATCAAGATAGGAATGAGTATCAGATAGTAAGCCGATTCGCATTAGTTGGAACGAGTTAATTCTTGGAAAACATTTTCAACACTCACATTTTCTTGGTACAATTCTAATAAGGTGAGCTTGTTTTGTACCGCCAAATTAAAAAGATTGGGGCGTAAATCTTCTTTAGATTGGGTGCTCAACTGCCATTTATAATCATTAACTTGTTTTACGGAAGAAATAGAGGCTATTGTATTAAATAATTCTGAATTAATTTTCTCTTTAAATTCTACAAAAACCATTTGTGCATTCTGTACTCTTGCAGTTAATTTATCTATTGGATCATCTGCTACTTTTTTTCCTTGATTGATTATAATCACTCGATCACATATCGCTTGTACTTCTTGCATGATATGCGTAGAAAAAATGACCGTTTTCTCCTTTCCAATGTTTTTGATAAGTAGGCGAATTTCAGCTAATTGGTTTGGATCAAGTCCAGAAGTGGGTTCATCTAAAATCAATACTTCAGGGTTATGAATCATGGCTTGCGCCAAGCCCACGCGTTGACGATAGCCTTTGGATAGTGCGCCAATTAATTTATGCTGTTCTCGTCCTAATCCCGTCTGTTCGACCATCTCTGCTACGCGCTGTTTTTTGTTGGGCAGTTTATACAATCCTGCTACAAAATTCAAATATTCTTTGACATACATGTCTTTGTAAAGCGGATTATGTTCTGGTAAGTAACCTATTTTTTTACGAACTTCAAGGGGCTCTTCTTCTACATCAAAACCACAAACGGAAGCTTTACCACTCGTTTGCGGAATAAAACAGGTCAAAATTTTCATGGTAGTGGTTTTTCCAGCACCATTTGGCCCTAGAAAACCTAAAATTTCTCCTTTTTTCACTTCAAAACTAATAGAATCAACGGCACGTTGTTCCCCATAGATTTTCGTAATATCGTTGACTTGAACTGACATTTAAACTTTTTCGATCTTTTAAACTTTAATACAAAGGTACAACAGTCCTATTTAAAACGAGAACCTTTGTAATATATTCCGTATTTTTGAAGAAATAGATTTTTCCAATTAAAATAAAAATGAAAATCAAAATAATAAAGGCTCATATAAACAACTAGGTGGATGCTAATTTTAGCGTTAAAAATGGCTCTAAATTTGATGAAATCAATAGATTTTCACCCTTTTCAGGTAGTTTTTAGAGCTTTGTTTAATTTTCCGCCTGATTCTTAATAAGAGCCATAATAAATTTTCATTTTTATTTCCATTTTAATTGAATCTTATGTTTTTAAGCTTTTTCTATACCTTAAGATCACACGGTTTGCCTGTATCCACGCATGAATATTTGGGTTTAATGGAGGCATTACAAAAAGAAGTGATTAATAAATCAGTGGACGATTTTTATGCTTTGTGTAAAACCGTTTTTATTAAACAAGAAGCACATTTAGATCGATTTGATAAAGTATTTGGACTTTATTTCAAAGGGATAGAATTCATTCCAGATGATTTTTTTGAATCAAAAATTCCAAAAGATTGGCTCAAAGATGCCTTATTTAATCAATTGTCAGAAGAAGAAAAGGAAGCCATCGAAAAAATGGGTGGTTTGGATGCTTTAATGGAACGCTTTCAAGAATTGATGCGTGAGCAAAATGAACGCCATGCAGGAGGGAATAAATGGATTGGTACGGGAGGAAAATCTCCTTTTGGAGCCAATGGTTTTAATCCTGAAGGTTTTCGTATTGGTCAAAATGGTGGAAAAAATAAAAGTGCCATTAAAGTCTGGGATCGACGAGATTTTAGAAATCTAGATGATAAAGTAGAGCTAAATACGCGTAGTATGAAGATGATTCTCAAGCGATTACGTCATTTGACGCGTGAGGGAATTCCTACCGAATTAGATTTGGACGATACGATCAAACGTACTTCCGAAAATGCAGGTATGCTGGACATTCAAATGGTGGCAAGCAAACAAAATCGAGTTAAAGTGTTATTACTGATTGATATTGGTGGGTCGATGGATGAACACGTCAAATACTGCGAACAACTTTTCTCTGCTGCCAAACATCAATTCAAACACTTAGAATATTTCTACTTCCATAATTGTGTCTACGAATCTGTTTGGAAAGATAATAACCGCCGTTTTAGCAATCGTCTACCTACGCTACAATTATTGCATAAATACAATCGAGATTATAAACTTATTTTTGTTGGAGATGCAACAATGTCACCGTATGAAATCTATTATAAAGGTGGCAGCGTGGAACACTACAACGACGAAGCAGGCATTGTATGGTTACAACGCTTGAAAGATCACTTCAAGAATATAGCATGGATTAATCCGACTCAAGAGTACGAATGGGACTACTTCGAGTCCGTAAATTTGTTACGCAAATTTACAGGAGACAGAATGTTCCCAATGACAATGGATGGTCTTACCAAAGCCATGAAATGCTTAAAGAATTCCAAGAAAACCTATGCCAATAAAGTGTGGGATGAGTAAGGAGAATAAAAAAGGTGTGTGTTGTCAAATCTAAATTGACATACCTTTTTAATTATTGTGTGTTGCTCTCTTTAAGTCGCCTTTGTATTGGTTTATGATAACACTCGGCTGGACATGACCAATCCTCCGCCTAAAATAAATGCTACCCCTGCAATGTAAAGTACTAACATAGTAGTTTAGTTTATAAGTTAACAATGATAACAGGAATTACAATTCGTATGGTTTTTTGGAGCGGTGTGCGTTGGGGAATAATTTGGATATGATCAGGAATGAGTAGAAAATTTATATTTTGACACTCATTTGTTAATTTTGAAACTTCCTATTTTGGGACGATAGATTGTCTTTAAAGTAACAAAATGCCACATTTTATCTTCTAATGGTGCTAAAGTACAGTATTTTTAATAAAAGCAGAAAATAATTCAAGAAAATATCACAATTTTTAGTGATTTTTATAAATATCAATGTTTATAGATAAAATTTAGATGATTTTTTAAAGTTTAAATCCTATTCGAAAACCAGAAGTAAAATTGGCTTGATGAAAAGCGAAAGCCCAATCTATTCTTAATAAGCGTATGGCTTTAAACCCTATATTATCAATTCCCACAGAAAATTCCCAATAGTTATTTTGCTCTGGCGTATATAAAAGATGTCCACCTATCACAGATTGCCATCCTAATTTTCGGATTAAAGGAATGCGATCAAGAATAAATCCTTCCCAGTAATGCTCCCAATGCGCACTTATAAAATGTTCATTCGTACTAAAATCATAATAAGGCAATAATTTGTAGCCTTCTAAATACTTACTCGGATTACCAACGAGGGTTTGATTGCCATTAAAATGTTGATAATCTATAAATTGCATGTTTTCATTTCGCAAAAACAAGCCTCCTTCTAATGAAAAAGCAGAATAACCTAAATAACCAACAGAAAGGTAATCATCTTCTATTTTTAGTTTGACTTGATCAAAGGTAGAATTAACATCCAGAAAAGTCCATCCTTTTTTATACATAAGCGTGAAATCTGGATATTTAGAACCCATGACGAATTTACGTCCTGGATAACTTAGATATTCTTGTTTGAATCTAAAACGTAGACTGAATTCGGTATTAAAAGTGTAATGCATATCAAATGCTCTTTCACCTTTACTGTTGGCCATAAGCGGGTCATTAGAGGTAAACATCGCATTATCTGCCCAAGTAAAATTCGTAATATTTAATAGTGGAATACGTCTGGCCATCTCTAGTTTCCCTCTGAATAATATACCATTGGATATTTCTTGACGATAAAATAGTTTTACAAAAGATTTATCATACGCTTTTAAATAATTTTGCCCTTCAAATAGTGTGTAGGCTGTATTCACAAAACCATCGATCGGTTCATTTTCATTGTATTGAACGACTCGTTTTCCAGCACTTAGTCGAAGGCGGGAAAAATTAGTTCGATTAAAATTTTGTGTATAATCTACCGAATAGCGTAGTTTTTCATCTCCGAAACCATATTGTAAAACAGGATTTATTTCGAACCATTTGATATTATTTTCATCAAATTCTTTTCGATAGGTCATATCTAGATTTAAACTCAATCCTTGAAGCGTATTAAATTGAAGGGTCGTAGGAGGTGGTGCTATCGAAAAATATTGACGTTTGTAAGACCGATTAAAACTATAGCCCGTTAAGATGTTCATTATTTTGAACTTATTATTCACTTGATCGACTGAATCGCGATAAGGTTTGGATGCTCGTAAGATTTGAAGACTATCTTTTTTCACATAATCTAAATCTTCTTCTGCTGTAAGTGGTATCGGACGCGTTTCTTCCCAATATTTTGCTGATTTTTCATTAGCACCTTCTTCAACGATAAGGATTTCATTACTAAAAAAGTCATCTGAAAAATCGGGATCAAGTTGATATTCAGAGAAAATGCCCGTAAAATTCCCTTGAAATTTAAAACCAAAAATACCTAGTTTAAAATTAATTGATTGTTGCAGCATTACCCACTTATCAGGTGCTGCAATGGGAATAAATTGTTGTTTGATGGAGACGGTATCCAAAACGGGTTGATTAATGGATTTTCCTGTAAATCGAAGATCACAAGATTGAATATTCCAATCATCTTCCACAATATAAATCAATCCGTGAAAAACAGGATCATCTTCTCGTTTGGGAATGACTTGTATTTTATTGATGAGTCGATTTTCAGAATCGTAAATCGTACCTAATAATTTATATTTGTAATAAAACATCGCTCCATTTCCGATAGGCGAAATAATTTTACGACCAAAATCAATGGCATTTTCATAAAAACTAAAATCCATCAAAGTCGCTCGATTAAAACTAAAACCATTGTCGTTACCACTGACTTTGGAAGAATGCATGATTTCTCGTTTCTTATCAGGTGCATCTACATGTAATTCAGCTTCGGATTCTGACAAATAGATGATACCTTGTCGATTACTATCCAAACTACCCTCCATATCGCCAATTTCAGTTCCCAAAATAGAAGTCGGTGCATCTAAGACTTTTTGATTGCCTTTGATGTATACATTACACGAATAAGAAGGGATTAAATCTTTGAAATAAGTACGTTTCTCCATGGCTTTTCGAATCACTGCGTAAGCGGGATCTTCTGCATCTGCGGAAACGACCACTTCTGAAATACCTATAGATTCTTCTTGGAGTTGAATATCCAACTTTATCAGCTCCGCTCCTACTGATATACTTTTGATAGCTGTCTGATAGCCAACATATTGGAACACTAAATCATACGTTCCCTTCTCCAATGCCAATTCATAAACGCCCTCTACATTTGAACTCGTACCTTGTGATGTTCCTTGGATATAAATACTAGCAAAAGCAAGGGGATCGCCTTGGGTATCGGTAATCGTACCCTTAATTTGAGCAATTGATAAACTCGACAATAAAACAAAAAAAAGGAATAGAAAATAGCGAGTCATTGATGTGTGGTTATTTTATTGTTGTAATTTTCAACTATCAAATATACCTCATCTACAAAGAACGAAGAAGTTTGCGATCTTATGGTTTTGTTAAAATACTATATCAGCTATTTCTTTTGAAAATTTCCTCCAAATATTCCCGTTCTATTTCTATCACAAACGCTATCAATTGATGTTGATCTTCTTTCGACAATTCATCAAATAGCCCATTTCCAATATGGATAATATCGCGTCCAATCTCTAATCCTTGGATTTCTTCTGGGCCATAAACAGTAGGACGATCCTTCATTTTCTTGATGAGATCGTCTACAATATCTTCGATTTTTTCTACTAATACTCGATCGTGGAGGGTATCAAACAGAGCATGGCTACTTTGTATGAATTTTTCGATTTCATCTGGAGATAGTTGTGCAATTAGGCTTTCAATTTCAGTTTGATCAAAAGGCGCTTCTATATCGGAGGCAATCGCTAATCGTACCAATTTATTTTCAAAGGCTGATGCACTCAAAAAAGAACGTAAAGCTTTGATGCCTGCTTGTAATATTTTGGGTAAATGACGACCATATTTAAAGACTAAACGAGCAGAATCCAATAATAAACGAAGCAGCTTTTCAGGATTTTTGGTATAGCCTTCTAAACTTTCAAAGGCATCATCTAGTTTAGCACGTTTTTCAGGAGGTGGATAAATATAATTTAAAAAGTAGTCTCGAAATTGATTGACTCGTTTCTGATCAAAACTAGGTGGCAAGTCATAATTGGCTTGTAAGGAATCAAATTGATAACGTGCTTCAATGATAGCACGGAAGCCTATAATGACTTCATTTCGAATGTGACGTTCGTTGTTAGAAATATTCATTTACTTTCTTCTAAAAAAACACCAAATATAAACAACGACTGGAGAAGTTTCCTAACTTCTCCAAAAAATATCCAGCGAGTTTCCAAACTCGCAAAAATTCCATTTCCTTTTTACAAACCTTCTCCTTATTTTTGCGCGCTATGCGATTACAACAGCTCGAATTGAAGGGGTTTAAGAGTTTCGCCAATGAAACGCACATCAATTTCAATGAAGATATCATTGGAGTGGTGGGACCGAACGGTTCGGGCAAATCGAACGTAGTCGATGCGATACGATGGGTACTAGGCGAGCAGAAAAGTAAAGAGCTTCGTTTAGAGAAAATGACGAGCGTGATTTTCAATGGGTCTAAAAAGCGGAAACAAGCTGGTATGGCTTCTGTTTCCTTAACCTTTGAAAATACCAAAAACATCCTTCCAACGGAATATCAAACCGTAAAAATTACTCGTATTCTTTACCGAAATGGAGATAGTGAATATCGCTTGAACAATGTTCAATGTCGTTTAAAGGATATTACTTCGCTCTTTTTGGATACGGGTATAGGCTCTAATTCTTATGCCATTATCCATTTAGGAATGGTCGATGATCTCTTGCAAGATAAAGAGAACTCGCGCCGAATGATGTTTGAACAAGCGGCAGGCATTTCTAAGTATAAAAAACGAAAAAGAGAAACGCTTAATAAACTTAAAAACACCTCTGCTGATTTAGATCGTATTGAAGATTTATTGTTTGAGATTCAAAACAACCTTAAAACCCTCGAAAAACAAGCTAAACGTACCAAACGCTTCTACGAAATAAAAGCGCAATACAAAGAATTAAGTATTGAACTTGCCATACATTCTTTAGCCAATTATAAAGACAAACATAAGCAACTCAAAACACAACTTGAGCAAGAAAAAGATCAATATACGCGCTTTGAAACGAGCATTCGTCAACTCGAAGCTGCCCTCGAAAATGAGAAAAAAGCGAATCTAGATAAAGAAAAAGCTTTATCAGATCGCCAACGTGATTTAAATAGCTTAGTGGGCAACATTCGAGGCATGGAGAGTGATAAGAAGATGTTGGAGCAAAAGAAACAATTTCTCCTTCAAAGTGAAGTCAAACTCAATAATCAAATTGCCATCGCCAAGGGTCGTATTGAAACCCTAGAACAAGATATTGATCGCTATCGCCAATCGGTTAATAATGAAAAACGACTAGAAGAAGCACTAGAAAAAGAACTCGATGCAGCAGAAGAAAAATTGCAGCACATCAAAACGAGTCATGCTACTCTAAAGACTGATTTGGATTCCATCGTCGGACAACAACAACGTTTAGAAAGGGCTGTTTTTGAATTGGAAAAACAAAAAGCAATCCATTCTAATCAAATCAATAACCTCAAAAATGAGGTAGAACGCGATCAACATAGTATTCAAGATCGACAAGGCGAGCGCGATAGTTTGGTGGAAAAATTAAAGGAACTTCAACAACAAGAAAGTACCCTTAAAAAAAGTATTGAAGAATTAGAAAAGAAAGAAGAAGAACGCGAAAAAGCGATTGAAACAACCAAAACAAAGCTAGAATCCCTCAAAAAGGCTGTCGCAGATGTCAATCGTAAACTCGATGCCAAACGAAATGAGTTTAATTTGACTAAAAGTTTGGTTGATAATCTGGAAGGATTTCCTGAATCGATTCGTTTTTTGAGTAATGCAGCGAATTGGAAAAAAGATGTTCCTCTACTCTCCGATATTATTTATTGTAAGGAAGAATATCGAGTAGCCATTGAGAACTACTTAGAGCCTTATCTGAATTATTATGTCGTTCAATCTTTTGAGGATGCTTATCAAGCCATTCAATTATTGAATAAAACCCAAAAAGGAAAAGCCAATTTCTTTGTGTTGGAGGCCTTTAAAAGTTATGAGCCACCAATGGTTTTATTGCCTGATACACAACGGGCTATAGAATTGGTAGAAGTCGATGCGCCCTATCGTAAATTGTGTAATTATCTCTTAGAAAGTGTTCTAGTGACCGATAAAGATCAGCCTTCTCAGCAAATCGGTGATAGTAATATCGTCATTTTATCGAAAAGTGGTGGTTTTGTAAAGAAACGATTTAGTGTTTCGGGTGGATCGGTTGGCTTATTTGAAGGAAAACGGATTGGTCGTAAAAAGAATCTGGAACTTTTAGAAATAGCCATAAAAAAACTAGAACGGGAAGAGACCAAAGTATCGGGTGAATTATTTAGTATTCAATCTAAAATTCAGGTCTTAGAATCAGAATCGAATACCCAACTCATTCGCCAAAATCAAAAGCAACTCAATCAAATTTTACAGCAAATCGCTTCGATTTCTGCTCGTTTGGAAAATAGTACGACTTTCATCAACCAACTAAATGAAAAGCGTACTCGAAATGAAGGGCAAATTCAAAATTTATCTGAAAAAATCACTCAATTTGAGCATGATTTATTAGATAAATCTAAAGCGGTTCAACAATCCAAAGATCAGATTAGTAATACAGATGGCTCCTTCCGAAAAGTAGCTGAAGAATTATCACAAGCTTCTTCTAATTTTAATGAAAAAAATATCGCTTTCATTCGCCAACAAAATAAGGTGACTTCTTTACAACGAGAGTTATCTTTTCGAGAAAAACAAATTTCAGAAACCAACGAAAATCTCCGCAACGATCAGTCTTCTTTAGGTAAATCAAGCGAAGAAATTCAATATATCGAAGATCAACTCACTAAAATTCAAGAAGAATTACTAGAAAAATATGCCCTCAAAAAAGAACGCTCTAAGTTCTTGACTGAAGCAGAACAAAATTATTTTCAAGCACGCGGAAGCATCAATGAGATTGAAGATCAACTCCGTAAAACCAACCGTAAAAGCCAAGATTCGCAAATTCTCATCAATAATCTTAAAGATAAATTTACTGACGTTAAATTCCAGATTCAATCTATCGGCGAACGCTTAAAAATTGAGTTTAATGTCGCTGTAAATGATGTTATTAATCAAGAACCAAATCCTTCTTATCAAAAAGAAGAATTACAAGTCAAAGTCGATCGTCTACGTTCTCGTTTAGATAATTATGGAGAAATCAATCCAATGGCAGTAGAAGCGTATGATGAAATGAATGAGCGCTACGAAACCATTACGACTCAACGCGATGATATTCTAGCGGCTAAATCTTCGTTGTTGGATACCATTAAAGAAATTGAAGAAACAGCTACAATTCGATTTTTAGAAGCTTTTGATTTGGTACGAACACATTTTGTAGAAGTATTTAGAAGCTTATTTACAGAAGACGATAATTGTGATTTATTATTAGATGATCCAGAAAATCCATTAGAATCAAAGATCAAAATCGTCGCTAAACCAAAAGGAAAACGCCCTCAATCCATTTCTCAATTATCAGGTGGAGAAAAAACCTTAACCGCTACTGCCCTACTCTTTGCTCTTTATTTATTGAAACCTGCCCCTTTCTGTATTTTTGATGAGGTCGATGCCCCACTCGATGATGCGAATATTGACAAATTCAACCGCATCATTCAGAAATTTTCTAAAGATTCACAGTTTATTATTGTTACCCACAATAAACAAACTATGGCAGCAGTCGATACGATTTATGGAGTGTACATGCCAGAGCAAGGAGTCTCCAGTGTAAGTCCTGTTGATTTCCGATCATTGGAACATAACTCCTCATTTGTCCAGTCCTAATCCTCATAAACTATGTATGTTTTTGTATACGGAAGTCTTCGACGAGGAGAACGTAATCCCATTGAGCAATTCCTCCCCAATCAAGTTCAATTTATTGGAAAAGGATGGATCAAAGGAGATGTCTATCAAATTGACTGGTATCCCGGTCTGGTGAATGTCCATACTTCTGAAAGCATCGTTTATGGTGAAATTTATGAAATTTTAGATCCAAAAGCCATGACCAAATTAGATGCTTATGAGGGAATTGGTACCGATGAGACACTCCCCTATTTGTATAAACGCGAAATGGTAAATGTAAATCTTCTAGATGGAAAAACGATAAACGCTTGGGTGTATATTTACAATATGTCTCTTCCAAAAAATGCTAGAAAAATAAATTAAACTTACCTTTATTAGGTCGTGGCACGACTTCTTCCTTTTAATGTAAGATTGAAATTCTCTCACTTTTTGAATTAATAGTCGTGCAACGACTAAAACTCCTATTAAAAATAATCCTAACCTCAATTCATTTCTTCCAATTTATCCAAAATCCATTCTTTATTGGTCAATGCTTGCATGGATTGTAATGAATCACTTAATGTCTTATGTTTTTTTCCCCAAGTAGATTTACTAAGGATTCCTTTATTGTGTTTTAATTGTTTGATTTTTTTAAGGGATTTTAAAAATTGAAGATTCGCATTTTTGTGGTAAACAGAAAGTTCTTTATTTCGATTGATGTATTGTTTTAAGGCTTCAATCAAAGAAAATAAAACTTCATCCTCATCTAATTCATAATAACTTTTTAACTGAATAATCTTTGCGCCAATATGATAAAAGCTATCAATGAATTCTACATCTTGCAATTGCAATAAAGCTTCATTGTATTTTTTCTGTGCATAATAAAAAGAAGCCAAATTAAATAGACTTGCATTTTCACGAATGGAAGGCTTTAGAAATAATTTATACTGATGAATAAATGCCTCTGTCCATTCAAAATCATTCATGCGAATGCCCACCGTGATAATATTTCTAAAATTGCGTTCACTTAAATAACCATCTTCAAAAATAATTTCTTGAGCAATTAATAATTGATACAAATCAAAAATCTCTCTATAGTAGGCACTTGCTCCAGAATTTATCTGTCTCACACAAAAATTTAAACAATAACCATATAAATTGGATAATTCATTTTTAGGTAATAAATGAATATGTGTTTTTAACAATTCTTTTAAATCTTTAAAATATTCCTCCTCCGTACTATAATGCAACATTAAAAGTGTCTGATAATAAATGTTCAAAACTGGATATTGTTTCAATTCCTCTAATCCAATAAAGTCTTCTACGTACTGAAAAATAAAAGCATAATCATAATTGGCGTTCATCGTCACATTTCGATTCGCCATATCGCAAGCCATCATTAATTGTTCACATAAGGTATAGCGCGTTAAAGCTTCTTGTTTGAGTTGAAGATGTTCATTATATCCTCGTTTAGCTTGTTGAAGAAAAAAGACATCTTGCTGGTCATGTAATAGATACGTCTCCCAAAAGAAGGCGTGATTTTGAATCGTTTTTTTATGATGTTGATGCTTCCATTTTTGAAGTTGCTTGTCAATATGGTAAGAATTAGATCGTTTCAGTAGATTTTGTATTAAAAGATTATTTTGAATGGTTTTTTGAGATTGAAATTCCTGAAAAGCCAAAAAAGAGTACAACAATTGTAATAAATCAGATAACAAATTATTAATACGGCTGGCTTGATAAGTATCCTTTCCATAGATCTGTAGATAAAAATATTCCTTTGTAAAATCCTCCCCATTAAAATCAGGATAAAACGCCAAAATACATTGCCCAAATTGAATCAGCTTTTTGTTCGTATTTAACAATGGAGTACGAATAAATTCTTTAAATTGAAGTATCTCCCTTTCCGATAATGTTTTTAACAGAAAAAAAATCTTAGCATTTTTCATTTAATTCTATCATTTTAGTCTTAATCTATTAAAAATCAATGATATAACAAAAAATATAATAAACAATTTTCTATAAATAACTTAAACTGTATTTTTTTGAGCTGATAGAAGGCAATACATTTGTATTAACTAATCAATCCCAGATTATCTCAAATAACAAATTACAAAACCATGAAATGTATTAAGCTCCTTTTTTTTTCTATATTTTTAGTCGCTTTTACATCAACAAGTCTACAAGCACAATGCACGCTTGTTTGCAATGACAATGTACAAGTCAGCTCCAATACAGGCTATTTGTCGCTAGAAGCTCCTGAAACAATGCTTTGGTTTTTGGAAGGTGACACATGCCCTTTAGATCAATTAATTTTCCAAGCTTATGAATCAATTGATGATTTCCAAACCAATACCCCAGTAGCTAATCTGGTCTTTGAAATAAGTGATCCTACTTCTAATTATTATTACAGTATCACAGATACCACAAGTAGCAATTCTTGTTGGGGTACTTTTGAAATAGATTTTAATACTTCTATTACATTGATTTGCCCACCAGAGGTCACCATTGATAGCCTTCACCATCTCGAAAATCCAGTCTTAACTGGAACAATCGTGACTAATCCTGATAATGCAGGACCTTTAGATGGATATGTTTCAGGATCAACAGGAGAAATGATTATTGAATTTAGTGATAAGCATTCCTGCACGAATAACTTTATCGAACGCACCTATACCTTTTCAGATGAATTTGGCAATTATGCAACCTGTGTTCAGATTATTCATATTGCTGAAATAACTAATGGATTAATCTTCGCTCTTGATGATATTTATGTTCCTTCTGAGGTCATCTTAAACTGTGATGAATCTCTTGAAAACATTGGACAACCTGAAATTACGGGACCGATCATAACCGATTTACATGAAAATGTAGACTATTTAATATTTACTTATGAGGATCTTGTCCTTCCTAATAACGATGTCCTCAAAATTATTCGAACCTATACGATTCTAGATTGGTGCACGGGTGTAAATAAACAATATGAACAAATCATAAAAATTGCTGCCCCTCCATTTGAAGCACCAGAAGACAAAACAATAAGCTGTGGTTCGCCTTTAGATGTGGATGGAATCAGTGACGAAGGATTGCCACTCTTTTATGTGGAAAAAAACAATGCCCCTTTTTACCTGTATGGCCCTGAAGATAGTATTGTACAAATTGGCTATTATGAAGTGGAAGAAATTTGTCCTGAATTTAATCAAGTATACGTAGAGGATGTCAATAGTTTAGATGCTTGTAATGTCGGTACGATTAGAAGAAATTATGTATTGTATAATGAAGAAAATGGACATCAGAATATTCAGGAACAAATGATTACGGTTGAGCAAGATGACCTACTTGAGATAATGGTAGATTTTCCAGCAGATATAACAGTTGCTTGTAATACTGATATAGCAATCACAGGAGAACCCACCGTTGAAATAAGTAGCTGTCAATTAATTGCTGTTGCCTATGAAGATCAAGTCATTCAATTAGATGAAAACACACAACGAATTATACGAAATTGGACTATAATAGACTGGTGTGTTTATAATGAAGATTTAGGCATTGGAGTAGTAGAAGGAATACAAAATATAGAATCCTTTTGTGAAATAGATAGCACTTTAGTTTGGCCCGGAGATACCAATAATGATGGTATAGCTAATAACTTCGATTTATTAAATATTGGCATTGGTTTTGGGACAACTGGCTCCTCTCGTCCAAATGCTTCTATAACTTGGCAGGCACAAGCAGCTGAAAACTGGTCGCCGATTTTCCTTGATGGTACTAACTACAAACATGCAGATGCAGATGGGAATGGCACGATTGAATTGGGAGATATTATTCCCTTACTTTTGAATTGGGGAAATACCCATAATTTCACCTCAAATGATCCTCCAATTAGTAATTTTTCTGGTAATCCAGTAGAACCAATAGATGGTGTTCCATTTTATGTTCAGATAGATAGTTTAGTTGCAGATGAAGAAGCCAATTTATCTATTATTTTAGGAGATGAAACCATGATGGCGGAAGAAGTCTATGGTGTGGCTTTTAGTATAAATTTTGATCCATCCGTCGTCGTAAATGGAAGTGCTAATATTGATATAAGTGAGTCATGGTTAGGGCAAGAAGGCGAAAACTTAACCCAAATATTCAAAGAATTTCATGATGAAGGTCGCTTAGATGTAGCCATTACTCGATATGATGGAATAAATATGGATGGGATGGGAGAATTATGTAAACTCAATATCATCATTGAAGATGTCATTTTCTTCCAAAATCCAGATAATGGAATTGAAGCATTACAAGAAACTGAATTTTATATCGACAATATTCGATTAATAAATGTGATTGGCAATCCAAAATCAACTGTAGCTCCTATTTCTACCACAACTATTGTAGAAAACACCACTGCTATTAGTGAAATACAGCCTTTTGGAACTAAAATTAAAGCATTTCCTAATCCAGTTTCTTCACAGCTTACGATTTCAGCACAAGAAGAAATACAATCCATTTCTGTCTATGATATTAAAGGAAATTTAATAACAAATCAAAAACTCAATAACCAACAATTTCAGTTTAACACCCAAGAATGGCCTACTGGAATTTATATCCTTAAAGTTCAAACCAAAGATGGTTACTTTATAGAAAGAATAACAGTGGCACAATAACAAAAATATAATCTTCAATGAAAATCAACGCTTATTCCATACTATTTGGGGTAAGCGTTTTTTCTATTTCTTAAATATTCTATAGAATCTTTACCCGCATCAAGGGATTAATTCTATTTTTGTTCCATCAATACATTTAAATAGATTGAACCATGAGAATTTATTCCTTCCTTTTATTATTTGTAGTTCTTTTCTCTTGCAAAAGCACTAAAAAAATAAATCTGCAACTAGATTTACCACTCAAAGATAAATTTATGTATGCCATCCACACTCAAAGTGAAGTCAATGTCAATGTGATGAATATGGATCAAAAAACCATCAGTATTCAAAATTATGATGTAGAATATGAAGTATCCGATAAAAAAGAAAATGGCGACCTTGCATTCACCACTACAATCAAAGATGTGCAAATTGAACAAATATCACCCATGTTTACTTCCATTTACAATTCAAAAGAACCCGAAAAAAATTCTGAAGATGGAACTGCTGATATGTACAATGCCATTTTAGGGCATCAACTCCAAATGGTTTTAAGCAAGACTGGAAAATTGCTATCCATAAATGGAAATAGTGAGATGTTGGACAAGATGATGGAAAAAGTTCAAGGAAATGATTTGATGAGCAAAGAACAATTTAAAGCCAGCATGGAATCTCAATTTGGAGATAAAGCTATGGCAAAATCTTTTGGTGGAGTCACTCAGATTTATCCATCTACAGCAGTTAAAATTGGCGATACCTGGACGAAATCAGATACACTAGATGGTACGATTAGTCTTATCACTTATACCACTTATACCCTCACCGAAATTAAAGAAGGGAAAGCTTATCTCAATGTAAATGGTACAATTAGCCCCAATCCTAACGCAAAAGGCGTTGATATGATGGGAATGAAGATGCGGTATAATCTGGAAGGTACACAAACAGGAACAATGATTTTAGATGAAAAAACAGGATGGGTCGATGATGCAGAATTGACGCAAGAAACCAGTGGGACAATCAATATGAGTGGTGAAATGGTCGGCAATATGGAATCGGCAATGAGTATGACTACTATCACAACTTATAAACGTTCCTAGTGGCTAAAATGCTAAATCTTCAAAATTTATTGCTAGTATTTGCAGTAGCTATAAGTCTTGTGACTTGTAAGAATCATCCTACTCCTGAGGCACAATTTCAACTATTTTTAGATGATATAGAAAAAGAATACCTCGAAAAGTTTGGTCCATTTGAAGAAGGTTTTTTAGGATTATATACTACAAATGAAGAAAAATTAGCCTTCACAAAAAAAGCATATGATCGCTTACATAGTTTTAACTACCTTAATGAAAATTACCGTGATAAAAAAGCAGTTTGGACCAAGAAATTAAAAACAGCAGAAGCTTATGCCCAAAAAATAGATTCAACTTATTTGCTTATTTATTTAACAGGAATCATTGAAATCAAAGGGATAAATCAAAAGAAAAAAGCCAAATACCTCAATAATTATTTCAAATCCTTACCTGCTTATTTGAAAAGTATGCATCCTTCTTTGCACACTTGGTCAATAGAAAAAATTGAAAAAGAGCAAGCAATAATCCAACAATTATTCAATAAATTTCAAGAAAGTAAATTTACAGATCAAAAATTAAATCAAATAGGGGCTCGTATAGCTGTTCCTTATCGAAAAAACTATCAAAAAGCCTTTCTCGCGCTTAAAAAGCAGGCCGCCTATTTACGTTCCTTACAGTTTGAAAAGCGAAAGGAAGAAGAAAAAAAATAATTTCCTACCAAAGACAAGCAAGTTCTGTAAATAATTCTTACTTTTGTGCCGCTATAACTGATTTCCGTAATCACTAATGGTAAAAAATTAAACTAATGGCATCATATTTAACTAAAGAAAAGAAAGAAGAAATCTTCGCAGAGTATGGCGGTAACGCCAAAAACACAGGCTCTATTGAAGGACAAGTCGCACTTTGTACGTTCCGTATCAAAAGTTTGTCCGATCACCTAAAGATCAATAAAAAAGATCATTCCTGCCGAAGAACATTACTCACGCTAGTTGGTAGACGTAAACGTTTGCTTCAATATCTAGCTAAACAAGATATTACTAAATACAGAAGTCTAATTGAAAAATTAGGCATCCGTAAATAAAATTAAAAGTGAAATAGATAATTAACGTATCTATTTCACTTTTTTTTCGTAGTAACTGCAATGATGTCCTAGGATTGCATCTCTAAATAAATCCTTGACTCAGCCTACTTTCAGGCACATCGTGTTCCTATTTATGATACTCTTCTGAATGGTACTAACTGTACCCTTTGTATCTTCATGTATACATGAAGATTACTGAACTATTTATTAAATCCATTAAATTTTAATTATGGGATTACAAACCCCTATTACTACCTCATTCAACCTACCTGATGGCCGTGAAGTAATCATTGAAACTGGTAAATTAGCCGCTCAAGCAGATGGTTCTGTCGTTGTTAAATTAGGCGACACAATGCTTTTTGCCACCGTTTGTTCTGCTCATGAAGCTCGTGAAGGTCAAAGCTTTTTCCCTTTATCTGTTGATTATCAGGAAAAATTTGCATCAATTGGTCGTATTCCAGGTAACTTTTTCAGAAGAGAGACACGCCTAAATGATTATGAAATTCTAATTTCTCGATTGGTTGATCGTGCTGTACGTCCATTATTTCCAGACGGTTACATGAACGATACCCAAATCATTATCAATCTTATTTCGGCAGGTAAAGAAGAAATGCCAGATGCACTAGCAGCATTAGCCGCCTCTTCTGCGCTTGCTGTAAGTGACATTCCTTTTGCTGGTCCTATTTCTGAGGTTCGTGTTGCTCGTATTGATGGTGAATATCAAATAAATCCTACTCGTTCGACACTAGAAAATGCTGATCTTGATATAATCGTGGCAGCTACATTGGAGAATGTGATGATGGTGGAAGGTGAAATGAAAGAATGTTCAGAGTCTGATTTAGTAGAAGCAATAAAACATGGGCATGAAGCCATCAAAGTACAATGTCAAGCACAATTGGATTTGGCTCAAAAAGTAGGTGATAAAGCTCTTATTAAAAGAGAACTTGAAGTGGTGGAAGAAAATACTGAATTAAAAGACTACATCAAGAATTTTGCCGCTGATAAAATTTATGGCGTTGCTAAAGGATTCTTGAACAAACACGATCGCAAAACCCAACTCAAAGAAATTAAAGAGGGCTTAAAAGAAGCTTTATTAGAAGAGAAAGGGGAAGAATATCTAGAAGAGCATTATGAAACAGCTAAGGAGTACCTGTACAAATTGCAAAAAGAAGTGATTCGTGAAATGGTGATGGCAGAACGTATCCGTCTTGATGGTCGCCAAACCGATGAAGTTCGTTCAATTTGGACAGAAGTGGGTTATCTACCTGCTACACATGGTTCTGCTATCTTTACACGTGGAGAAACGCAATCTCTAACTACGCTTACTCTAGGTACAAAACTAGATAAAATGATGGTAGATATTGCATTAGATTCTAGTTATGAAAACTTTATATTACATTATAATTTCCCTGGCTATTCTGTAGGTGAAGTAAAACCTATGCGAGGCCCTGGTCGTCGAGAAGTTGGACATGCTAATTTAGCAGCTCGTTCTTTGAAACAAGTACTTCCTGAGGAAAATCCTTATACTATCCGATTAGTTTCTGATATTATGGAATCCAATGGTTCTTCTTCCATGGCAACCGTTTGTGCAGGTTCAATGGCATTGATGGATGGTGGTGTTCCCATCAAAGGTGGTGTTTCTGGTATCGCAATGGGTATGATTTCTGACGGAAAAAGACATGCGATCTTAACCGATATTTTGGGAGATGAAGATGCACTTGGTGATATGGATTTTAAAGTAACAGGTACTGTAAATGGAATATGTGCTTGTCAAATGGACATTAAAGTAGATGGTCTTCCATACGAAATATTAGAAGAAGCGCTCAATCAAGCCAAAAAAGGTCGTTTACACATTCTAGAAGAAATGAATAAAACGATTGAAGCTGCACGTGATGATTACAAGCCACACGCTCCTCGTATCATTGAAATGATAATTGAGAAAAGCTTTATTGGTGCTGTTATTGGTCCTGGAGGTAAAGTAATTCAGGAGATTCAAAAAGAAACGGAAACAGTTATCAATATTGAAGAGGTGGATGAGAAAGGTGTCGTTAGTATTTCCAGTAATAATAAAGAATCCATTGATAAAGCCACCGCTCGTATTAAAGCCATTACTCATGTGCCTGAAGTAGGTGATGTGTATGAAGCAAAAGTAGCAAGTGTGATGCCTTATGGCGTTTTTGTTGATTTTATGGGTAAAAGTGGTCTTTTACATGTTTCTGAAATATCACATTCTCGTATTGATAAAGTAGAGGATGTCTTCAAACAAGGCGACGAAGTTAAAGTAAAATTAGTAGGTATTGATCCTAAAACAGGTAAATTCCGCTTATCACGTAAGGCTTTAATTCCTCGTCCTGAACGAAATAATGATAGAAGAAACGACAGAAGAGACCATCGTGGAAATCGAGATGATCGCAACAATAGAGATAATTAGTAGCAATAAGTAGATTTTTTGTCATTTATAATATAAATCTACTTTTCATCTATTAAAAAGAAAAAGTAGATTTCAAAAAAATAATCTTGACATAAAAAGTTTTGCGATAAACTACTGATACTAAATAATTTAAATGCCTAAACTAAAAATATGTGTTAGTTTAGGCATTTTTATTTGATTTTGGAAACTTTTTTGTACCCAATATTGTATCTAAATAAAATAAACTGCATACAACATTTTTTTCATAAAGTCAAGGATTTTTAATTTCCCAAGGCAACTTTTCAAGAAATTAATCGTAATATTATAAGAATCTTTGATGAATCCAAAATTATAATCCGAAGATGCGTCAACTAAAAATTACTAATAAAATTACCGCCAGAGAAAGTTTGGCTCTTGACAAATATCTAAATGATATTGGCAAGATTCCTATGCTTACTGCGGATGACGAGGCCGAGCTCGCCCGTCGAATTCGTGAAGGCGATCAAGCTGCCTTGGAACGTCTTACCAAATCAAATCTTCGTTTTGTAGTTTCTGTTGCGAAACAATATCAAAATCAAGGTCTTTCTTTGAGTGATTTGATCAATGAAGGTAATGTTGGTTTAATGAAAGCTGCTAAACGTTTTGATGAAACAAAGGGATTTAAATTTATTTCCTATGCTGTGTGGTGGATTCGTCAATCTATCCTTCAAGCAATTGTTGAATATTCTCGTATTGTCCGTTTACCTTTAAATAAAGTTGGATCTTACAATAAAGTAAATGAAGCATTTTTGTCTTTCGTACAAGAATTTGAACGTGAACCTACTAATGAGGAATTAGCAGAAATTTTGGATATGACGCCAAAAGAGATCGCGAATATGCTCAAAGGAAATGGACGTCATCTTTCTGTAGATGCGCCTTTAAGTGGTGAAGATGGAGATTCCACAATGTTGGATGTCATTTCTAAAGATCAAGGTTTAAGTCCTGACCTGACTCTCATGGAACAGTCGCTTAAAGAAGAAGTGCAACAAGGATTATCTATTTTATCTCCAAGAGAAGTCGAAGTCTTATCTTCTTATTATGGTTTAAATGGTTATAAATCATTAACCTTAGAAGAAATTGGAGAATTATATGGACTTACACGGGAGCGCGTACGCCAGATTAAGGAGCGTGCCATCCGTCGATTACGAAAATCTTATAACCGTAATGCGCTCAAATCGTATTTAGGTTAGTAAAATAATATTAGTACTTTTAAATCCACTTCTTTATCCAAGGAGTGGATTTTTTATATTTGAACGATTCATTTCACTATGGCAACTGTACTTGTTCTAGTTTTAACCACAGCAATTTTTGTTGTACTTGTATTTATCTTTTATTTCTTTTTTCTCCATTTTCAACCTGGATTCAAAAAAGTACAAAAAGATCTTGCTGAAATAAAACAACAAACTTCATCTATAGAGGAACAACTTATTCCTTGGAGTGGAGAAGAAATGGAATTACTCAGTTTAAAACAAATTCATCAAAAAAAAGGAAGTGGTATTTTGGGAAGTGGTCAGGGCGTTTTTACGTCTATTTATGATGAACCCATGGTACTGTATGCCTATAAAAATTATATCGCTACTCGACCCAACAATGTCATCTGGGCAAAAACAGCGCAACATGAATATGTCTATCGCACAAAAAATGGACGAACTTCTATTCATTTAAACGATCAATTGATTGGAGATTTATCTCAAGATGGACAATTAGTTGCGCCCAGAACGAAAGAATTGCTCGCAAAAGTAGAACGAAATTCTCATCTCGATTTAATTCCTGTACAAGTTGGCTCAAAAGAAGTAGCCAGTATAATTAATCCTGATAAAGCCGAAACGCTTAATTCTAGAGCCGTACAACTTATCAATGAAAGCATGCAAGCTCAAGAAGAAGTCTTATTTTTGGCTCTTTTAGTTCACGAAATGATTCGTCGTGGAATGAATCATTAAGATTGATTCAACTGGAAATCCTTGATTTGGTCACGGATTCGATCTATAAATGTTCGTTTAGAAACAATGATTTCTGCTTTTCCACTCATACGCTGTTGAAACGGAATTTTTAGTTGATAGGTCGAAGTCAATCCTTCTGGGAAATCAACTTTTAAATGATAAATACCATCAGTCGCCAATAAAGGAGCAGCCCTTACTTTTCCGCGTACTATTCCAAATTCAGAAGACGGATAATTGGATAAATAAACGTTCACCGTTTGACCAGCCTTGATTTTTCCGACACCTCTAGCACTTAATTTGATTAAACCACGAACAGCAGATTGTTCTTGTGGAAGAATAGTACAAATCAATTCATCTTTCGTTAGAAAAATTGAAGAAGTATTTATGTCTCCAAGAATTAGTTGACCATTAACACTTGATTTTATAAGGAATTCGTCTTCCCATTGTGTTAGTTGTGCCTTGAGACGGGCGTAAGCCGTTTGTATTTGTTGAAGATAAACTTGTCTATTTTGATTGCGTTCTTCGGAAAGTTGGACGATATTTTTTTGAATTTGTTTTTTTAAGATTTCAATCTCACTTATCGCCGTTTTGACATCAATATTGCCTTGTTGTTTGAGAATACCCTCTTGTTTTATACGTTCGAATTCAAGTTTGGAAATTCCTCCGTCTTGTAATAAACTTTCGTTCGCTAATTCTTGTGCATTAGTAATGGCAATATCATCTTCGACTAAATCTAGTTTTGCTTTTAAGAGCTTAGAATATTGTGCGTATAATTGTTCTTCTTCCGTTAATAAATTAATTTTTGCGGCGAGTTGTTGCGTTGCTTCATAATTTGAAAGATTGGCAATAGCTGAAGTGACATCAATTAGAGGTGTTTGCAAATTTCCTAGTTGAAGGGATAAGACCTCTTTTTTCCAAAAATCAGGAATTTGATTGACCTCAAAATATTTTTCTAATTCTTTTCTTAATTGCAGAATATCTTCTAAACGAGCAGGATTTTCATAATAGGCTATTATGGTAGATGAGGTTATCGGCTCATCTTCATTGACTAATAAATGAATTTGGCTACTTTTTTTTGCTTTTAATTCAATAGGTGGATGTTCAGACATTAATTCTATAGAACCAATTATTTTGTCATTAAATTCAAGTGCCCATCCAATCCATAATATAATCAAAAAACCACCCAAGATAACGAAACGCCCCACAAAAAGTAATCCTTTTGGAAGCTGGTTATAGTCTATCTTTTTATCCGATGGTAGCATGTGTATTTAAAACGTAAATTAATTTTCAAATAAACGGTAAAATTGACCTTTCAAATTCAGTAAGTCTTCATATATCCCATGCTCAACAATTTTACCATCATGAATAACATAAATGTAATCCGCTTGCTTGGTCATTTCTGCTTTATGGGTAGAATAGATGATCGTTTTATCTTTAAATTCAGTAAAAATACTCTTTATTACCTTTTTGGAGGTATGCATATCCAATGCACTCGTGGGTTCGTCTAAGATAATATAATTTCCTTTCTTGTATAAAGCACGCGCCAATAAGACCCGCTGTGTCTGCCCTTTACTGAGTGATTTTGCACCCTTTCCGATAAGTGTATCCAATCCTTTTTCTTGTTCTGCAACGATTTGATCTAAACTACTCCATTTCAAGACATTTCCTAGATGCTCTTCATCGATAGAAGAAACTTCTTTCTCTAAGCAAATATTAAATAAAATACTATCTGAAAAAATATAGCTCTCTTGCATTAAGACGGAGCAATTTTGTCGCCATACATTATCTTCGAGGCGTTGTAAATCTTGATTTCCAATTAATATACTTCCACTATCTGGAATTAGAAGTTTTAATAAAGTTTTTATCAAAGTAGATTTCCCACAACCACTCTCCCCTACTAAGGCAATTTTTTTTCCATAAGGAATTTCTAAATTCATGCTTTCCAAACAAGGAATGGTGGTATAATCATACGATAAATCTTTTATTTTGATGGGAACTTTAATATCTCTATGGTCAAAATTTTCGATAGGCACATAATTAGATTGTTTCCCTTCTGTAGCTGCTTTAATGCGTTCCAAACTCATTTGTGCATCATGGTACGATTGGATGAAGGTCATCAAAGCAAGGGTTTGCTTATTTAATTGTCCTAAAATAAACTGAATTGCCAACATAGCACCCAATGTAAGCGTTCCTTCCACCACAAAAATCGCAGAATAATAAATCACTAAAATATCTCTGACTTGATTGATGGATTTTGTTCCTCCCTGATACAAATGCGATAGTTGTAATACCCGCAGACGTGTTTTGGACAGTAAATCCTGTACCCATTCCCAAGAACGAATCCGACTCCACTCCATATTATTTACCTTAATATCAGGCATAGCTTGGATGGTTTCGATTAATTCCGAGCGTCCTTTAGAACTGGCATTATAGCGTAGTTCATCAAATTCACGGCGTTCTTTCAAGAAAAATAAATCCCACAAAATAGATACCACTACTGACACACAAAAGATCAAACAGATAAAAGGATTGAAAATGTATAAGACCGTTCCATACAACAACAAGCGCAACACGGTATCTATAATTGTTGAAGCACTTTCGGTCAAGAAACGTTCAATTCGTCCACTGTCATTGAACAATTCAATGATTTTCCCCTCTTTTGTTAATCGAAAATAAAGGATATCCTTCACCATCAAATTGAATAACAGATTGTTAATCAAGCGCATATTAAGGCGAATCCCGATATGACGTAAGACCCAAGCCTTGAAATATTCCGCACTTATACTTCCTATAAACAAGAACAATTGCGCCAATAATACTAAAAAAATAAAATTATAATCTTGATTATTGATGCCATTGTCCACCAAAGATTGCGTCAAAAACGGCAAGACCAACTCGAACAAGATCCACAAGATGTGCAAGAAGAACAACTGGATAATCCCCTGTCGAAAGCCCATCAGGCTTTTGAAGAGGTACCAAAATGTAAAGTTTTCAGATGAGACGTGAAAGACTTCTTTGTTCATGAATAAAGTTTATACGAAATGAAATGAATGATGCTGAGCATCATATCAAAACGTATAATACCGTACTTTGAAAATGACTTAGAAAGTCATCATTAACAACGATTTTATTTAAAGTCGGTATAAGTATATCGTTTTCCAGCTCAAAAATAACAAAATGTGAGCAATAAATGGAAAGGGGCTATTTTTTTTGTGAATATCCTTAAAAAAGGGACTATTTTACGCCAAAAGAAAAAAGGAAAAAAGACCAATTTATAACCGAAAAATAAGCTACATTAAATCAAAAAAACAGGTAGATGCCCCTCCTTTGGAGGCTGGAGAGTAGCAATGCAACATTTTCCATAAATGCGGGCGGATGCTCCTCCTTTGGAGGCTGGGAGATCAGCTGAGCCTTTATATCCGTTCTTCTAGTTCGGCGATTTTTTCGCGTAGCCATTTTTCATTTACTACACCATTAATATTAGATAAATCAAATTTTATTTTTTCTAACACCTTATTTTCTCCTGGCATAACTTTAGTTAACCTTTTTGTAAATGAAATAAGATTCAAATATCTTTTTTTTCTGTCATTTGCTAATTTATTATTACGTTTTAAATAAACTCGAAAACTGTCAAGTAGAGAATACAGAGGTTCTATTTCATCTATTTCATAATAGGTTCTTAAGAGATATTGCTTAGAATTTAGATTATAAGTGAAATCTTCATATTCTACATTTCGTAACATTTCAATGACCTTATCATAGTTTTTTTGATAAAAATACAACTGAGCTAAATTAAAAGATAAAGCATTTTCCCTATATGAATCAGGTATTTTTGAAATATAATTATGAATAAATTCTGCTGTCCAATTATAATTCCCCCTTTTAAGTGCAACTGTTATAATATTTTTAAATCGCCAAGGTGATAATTCTCCTTGACCTATTATGCCTCTCTCCAATAAATTTTCATTAATATTTAAAAACTCATCATGAAAATTCAAATTTCCTACATTGATTTTCTTAATACAATAATTTATGCAATTAGTATACATTGATTTTGTTTCTTCGATAGGAAACATCTGCCAATGTTTATTCAGTAAATCCTTTAATTTATAATAATGTTCTTCATTTTCTGGATCTGTTTGCGTCAAAAACATTTGGTAATAAATAGCAACTGGAGGAAGATCATCATAACCATATTGTTTAATATGCTGTACGATTTCATCAATAAATATAATTTCATATTCGTAGGAAATTACATTTCTACGGCTTAGGGTTTCACAATAATAACGTAGTTTCTCTGCTAAATAAAAGTAATCCAGATTATTAATAATTTTATCGACATTAGTAACACTACCCCGATTTAAGTCAAAGTCTGTTAACTCATAATAATTTCGTTCTATGAGGTATTGGTAAAAATAATAGGTGGCTGGTTTATACAATTGTCGTTCTGATAAGCGACGAGCCGTACTCATGGTGGAATTATACAATTTGTCTAGTTTCTTATCGCCTACTGCCTCGATTAAGTAACTGGCTTGGTGCAAAGGATTACGTTCATAGATTTCTTGTGCTAAAAATCCTTCTACTAATTTTAATAAATCCGAATTGAATTTTCGAAAGCGAACATCATCATATTTTTCTTTCCCTAAAATTATCGTCCAAATTTTCTCTTTGTCATAATTGACTTCTTTTTTAGACAACAGGCGTTTTTCTATTTGATAAAATAGCTGAATTAAGGTTTCATTTTTATTGAAATAAGGAGACAACAAATACTTCTTAAAGCGATTCAACTCAATCTTGCTAAATCGACTTAATATGGAGAATAACTTATTATTCGGTAATGGCATAGTTTTTTTAGATGTAGGACTATTTGACCGCTTCGCTTTTAGACTTAGGACTAAACACCCTAAATAAAATTAAAGATAATAAATTCTTATATATCCAAATATTTTTATTATATTGCAGGAAATATGTAACAGTTAGCATCTTTTTATGCGAAAATAACGTTACTTATTTGAAAAATGTTTTTCAAGACTAAATTTTTATTTTTCACAAATAGATAAATATTAAATATAATTTTAACAAATAGTACGTTTACTATCAATAAATTATACCCAACGTCAATCGAGATTTAGCATAAAAAAACACCACAATGACGATATTTTGTCGTTGAATCCTTGTAAAGCTTCATGTAGCTTTATAGTAGAAATCAAATCAAAGAGCAATAATAGCTCAGCAAAAGAAACTGTAAGAATTAACTAAGAATGCCTAAATCCTTGAGCCATGAATGTATCTAATACATTTCTCAAACTATACGGACTTATCTTCTTATTGAGTATTCCCTTGATGGTCAATGCTCAGTTGGAATCATATGAAGTCATTTCAGGTGAATCACTTCCCTATTCTATCAATTCATTTCCTGTACCTATCACTCAAAATGATGTATCTGCCAGTCATGGTACTATCCAAATTGTAAGTCATCCTCAAAATGAGTTTGAAATTATTTATACGCCTTATTTTGGCTATATTGGATTAGATACACTAGTGATTGAATATTTTGAGAATTTTTCACCTTCTACAAAAGGAGTTGAAATTTCTGTTATTCCATCAAAGGTAACAACAGAAAGTGATTATGCGACCACTAGTGAGAATACTCCCATCAGTATAAATGTTACAGATAATGACTACGCTAGTAGAGGCGTATTAAATTTAACGGGTATTCCATTGGTTCAAAATGGCTTTGCTATAATAGAATCTCCTTCTACACTCTTATTTATACCTGAAACAGGCTTTGAAGGGATCGCTACACTTAATTATATTGTATGTGATGATATAAATACCTGCGAAACTGGAACCGTTACTATAAGTGTAATCGGTACAGATCAACCACCACAATACGATACGGTATTCCTTTCTTCAGTTAAAAACACTATTATTCCTATTCCATTAAGTTATGATGATTTTGAAGTAGAAGTTGCGCCATCTAATGGGTCTGCTGCTTTTTCAAATAGTAATTTGGTTGAATACGAGCCCAATACTGACTTTATTGGTCTGGATGAGTTTACATTGAAACGTATAGATCAAGGAACAGAATTTAGAAAGATCTTCATCATTGATGTTATTAGTGATCTTTTTGCAAATGGAGTTGCATTTGATGATTATGCCCATACGCCTGTTAATACACCTGTAGATATTGATGTCTCCAATAATGATATTGGCGATTATGGAATCGTTGGTTTTACTCAATCACCTCACGGACTCGTAGAAAAAATAAGTGCAAAAATCTTACGATTTACGCCAAATGCTGCTTATGAGGGGGTTACCTCTTTTACTTATAAAATTAATGTAACGAGTGGCGTTCAAGAAACGGCTACGGTATTTGTTACGGTTGCTAATCAAAATCCTTCTGCTTCTGAATTCAATCTTTCTACTTTAAAAAATGTACCGAAACCCATTTATTATAATATTCCAATAGAAGACTTTAGCTTTAGTATTGCTGCTCAAGCACAACATGGAGTGGTTAATTTCTATCCAGGAGATATAGATACACTTATCTATGGCCATCAAGTGGCTGGACATAATCTTGTTATCTACACCCCAGATGTTGATTTTGTGGGTATTGATCAATTTGAGGTACTCTATTGTGTTACCACCAACCAACAATGTCAACTGACTAAGATTGTCATGGAAGTCAAGGATTTAGGTATTCCAAATAGTGATATTTGTGTTGATGATGATTGTGTATGGCCCGGTGATGGAAATAATGATGGGGTGGTCAATATGATTGATTTGCTATTCGTGGGAGCTAACTTTGGTGATGTAGGTTATTCTCGTCCTAATGCAAGTGTGCTATGGTATGGACAATATTCAGACGAATGGTTACCTTATACGCCTTCCAATGGAGTTGATACCAAATATTCTGATATGGATGGCAATGGTACCGTAGAATATGTTGATTTGAATGCTATGGATGCTTGTTATTATCTAACGCATAGTTTAACACCAGAATATAATCCATTTGAAAAGAATTATCCAATATACCTAGAGTTGATTTCTACGCCTCCTTTCTTTCCTGGAGATTTAGTTGAATACAATATCAAATTAGGAAAATCTGCCAATCCAGCTTATGATATTTATGGTTTGACCTTCTCGTTTGATTATGATTATACCAAAGTAGAAGCTGGAAGTATGCAGGTGGAATTTTATAATGATAGTTGGTTTACCATCAATTCCCCCACCATTTCTATGGTCAAAGAACCATTTGTAGGGCGTATGGATATAGGTTTATCTCGTACCAGTGGCTATTCTGCCAGTGGATATGGCGATATTGGTAAATTGGAGTTTATTGTTGAAGATGATGTTGAAGGTCGTGATAAAGCTTATCGCCTAGCTAATAGTAACGCTATATCCTTACATACCATCCTAGGTTTTGATGGGCAGATGAATTATATCCAGCTTCCTGAATATGGGACTTCTTTTGAGATAGCATATGGAGAAGATGCGACGGGTCTACAAAATGAAGATTTACGGGTGTATCCAAATCCAACAGAAGGTTTATTGAATCTTCATCTTAATGGCGATAATGCCCTACAATCCTATCAATTGTATACAACGACTGGTCATCTTGTACGACAAACAAAATCCTTGAAAGGTAAAAATGTTGCAGTACAATTGTATGATTTACCAACAGGAATTTATATCTTGCGCGTGCAAACGGAATTGGGTCTCATTACTCAAAAAGTACAAATACAAAAGTTATAATCGAGTTATATTTTGCTGAAAAATGAAGTTTTTATTTCGGACGTAAATTATAAAACTTAATGGTTCACTTCAAATGCGTTTAATAATTTACGGATTACTAGAAATCAAAACAAAATTTTTAAGTAGCACTACTAAATATTACCCCTCGATTTTAAAATATAATTCTTAGATTTCTTACAGTATGACAACAAGAAGCGACTCTAGTGAGTCGCTTTTTTTTATGCGTGCAGGTCGTGCCCCGATTGACGTCGTGGCACGACTACTTTCGGAGTAAAATCGCAATTTAAAATCAAATATAATCCTAACTCAATTGCATGCCCCACAAATCTGCATATTTGCCGCCTTTTTGAAGTAATTGAGGATGTGTTCCTTGTTCTAGGATTTGACCATGCTCTAAAACGAGGATGTTATCACAATCCCGAATAGTGGATAAACGATGTGCAATAATGATGGCTGTTTTATTTTGGGTGAGTTGTTTTAATTGTTGTTGGATGAGGGCTTCTGTTTCAGTATCTACGGCACTGGTGGCTTCATCTAAGATAAGAATGGGGGCATTTTTTAGAATGGCTCTTGCGATACTCAATCTTTGTCGTTGACCACCCGATAATTTAATGCCACGCTCCCCTACCCAACTATCATAGCCTTCGTTTAAGCTCATCACAAATTTATGTAATTGCGCTTGTTTCGCCACTTCCACTACTTTTTCTAAGGAACAATTAGATACGCCGTAAGCGATATTTTCATAAATGGTTCCATGAAATAAATAAACATCTTGACTCACCAAAGCAATTTGTTGTCGAATGTAAGATAAGGATAAAGCTTTAAGGTCAACATTATTTAAGGATATTGTGCCACTTTTGACATCATAAAAACGAAGTAAGAGTTTGATTAAAGTTGTTTTGCCTGCCCCTGTTGTACCTACTATTCCCGTTCGTTTACCAGCTTCAAAAATGGTACTAATATTCTGTAAAATAGCTTGTTCATTTTTATAATGAAAACTCACCTGATCTAATTCTATAATACCTTGATGAACAGTAGGTTTTTGTGGATTGGTTTGTACAGGAAGTTGTTTGGGAGTATCTAAAAGTCCAAAAACACGCTTGATGGATGCTTTTGCCCGTTCATAATCATCCACTAATGAACCCAATCGCGTTATGGGCCAGAGCAAACGTTGCGACATCATAGCAAAAAAGGCTAAACTTCCTAGTGTGAAAGTTGGATGTCCTTCTAAGACCCATTTTGCACCAATTAATAAGGTCAATGTAAATCCTACAGCAATAAACATTCGAATGATAGGAATATAAGCACTACTCCACCCAATGGCAGCAAAATTCATATCGCGATAATGCGAAGATTCTTCCTGGACTCTTGCTTGTTCAAATGCTTCTGCTCCAAAACTTTTAATGACTTGAATCCCAGAAATATTATTTTCTAGTCGATTACTTAACGTACCTACTGCTTCTCGAATTCGTTTATAATGGGGAGCTATTTTCCCTTGATAATAAATACTCCCTAAAATAATAAATGGAATAGGCAACATCGTAATCATACCTAATAATAATGACACTTGACACAAGGACCAGCCAGCAAAAAGAAACAAAACGATCATTTGAAGAATATCATTAAAGCTATAATTCAAAAATCGCTCTAATTGATTCACATCATTATTTAAGATGGACATTAAATTTCCTGTACGCTGTTCCTCAAAAAATGCCAATTCTCGATCTTGCATCACCGTATACGTATGAACGCGCAAATCATGTTGTGCATGCTGTGCCAAACGCATAAAATCTCGTTTGTATAACCATTCTGTTAAACTTTCAAAACCAAAAATCACAAAGGTCAATACTGCTAAAAAAATAACAATAGAAAATACATCTGTTATTCCTACACCTTGAGAAATCCACATGGGAATATTTCCACTCACACTATCAATCAACCAGCCCGTCAGAAAAGGAGGCATCATATCAAACAACTTATGAATGATACTCACTACAGATGCTCTGTAGAAAATAGTTCGATACTTTTTAAGATATTGAAAAAGTCGCTTCATTGAAGCATAAAGGTAAGGAGTATAGCGATATTATTCTTTGTCTTTTTTCTTTTTCTTCTTTTTAAATTTGACGGTATAAGACGCCTTCTTTTTGGAAGTATCTCCGCGCCACTTTGGGCCATCTTCTAATAAACGAATAGCTTCTTCATCACAGCCATATCCCAATGAACGTTGAATTTTTATATTTACAGGAACGCCATTTCCATTGATATCAAATTGTAGCACTACTTTTCCTTCAATATTGGATTCAAAGGCGTTTTGAGGATAGTTCATATTCTTATTGATATAATTAGAATAAAAAGTAAACCCTTCTTCTGGTGCTATCGTGCTATCATCTACCAATTCTTTCGCTCCATTATCTCTTTTTTTAGCAACTATGTTCCCAGCAGTAACTAATGCATCAGCTAATTCTCCGCTCTCTTGCAATTGAATCAGCATGGGTTGAGCAGTATCTATCGCAACAAAATCATTATTATATCCTACATAATTGACTTGTATAGGATAATCTAAATTATTTACTTCTATCTTAAAATTACCATCAAAATCTGTCATCGCTTGCGTAACAGAAGCTTCGTGACTAATATTAGCCCCAATTAAAGGCTCTCCAGTCTCATTCACTACACGTCCTTCAATCGTATGAATTGACCTATCAAGGGCTGGGCTAGACTCCATTGCCAGAACCTCATTTTCAGCTATTACAGATTCAACATCCATCTCTGCTTCTACAACATCAGCAGTAGTTGGAGCAGCAGGAATTGCTTCTTCTGTGGCAGATGAAGCGATAATGATAGCATCATCCCTATTTTCCTCTTCAATAACCTCGGGTTCGTTTAAGCTTTCAATTATAGACGGACTTGTTTCTGGAATAGAAGGAACTGTACTGGAAGACGCTGCTGTAGTAGTCATATTTTCTTCTTGTGCAATAGTAGAATTACCATCATTTAAAGTCAAATCTTTAGGGATATAATCCAAAATATTGATATCTGGTGGAGTTTTGATAGGTGGATTATTATCTACTGTAATGGTAAATTCCACTTCTTCCTTTTCTTCAACGATTGCTTCATTTGTAGTATTGGAAATATCCACACTGACATCTTCTACTTCTTCTCCTTTTCTTCCTTGAGATGACGCGGTCTCAGGTAATGATTTTTCTAAAATAGGGGCTTGTTGTTCTGCTAAAGAAGAAGATTGAAAAGAATTATTAGCATACCAAATCAATCCTCCTGCCACCAATAAAATAGCAACACTCGCCGCTATTCTATAAATTGGGAAAACTGTTTTTTCTTCTTCTTGAGGAGCATATTTTGATCTAATATTTTTACGGATACGCGCTATATCTTCTACATGGGTTCCGTTGTTAGCTTTATAAGCATCCATAGCATCCTTCAAAAAAGCATCATCTTTGGCGAGTTGCTTTAGTTGCATATCTTCCTCTTTTGAAGTCGTTTTACTCAACCACTTCATTAATAAATTTGAGATATTATATTTTGAAGAATTATCCATTTTTCTTTTCAATGCAAAGTTTTAGGTTTCTTCGTCCATTTTGAATGTAGGAACGAATTTTACCGACAGCCAATTTTTTTTGTTCCGCAATTTCTTTGTAGGAATAGCCCTGATAATAAAACAATTGAATACACTCTTTTTGTTCATCCGATAGTTTTTCAAGACAATCTACCAGAAAAGCTTCTTTTTCTTTAAGAAAATCTAGCCC
Source organism: Saprospiraceae bacterium (assembly GCA_020628645.1). GTDB lineage: Bacteria > Bacteroidota > Bacteroidia > Chitinophagales > Saprospiraceae > JAHDES01. The sequence continues at coordinate 18,601 of JAHDES010000018.1, read as the reverse complement.
TTCATCTTCAGGATGCATTTTTTCAGCAGATTGCATAAATTCCTGCTCAGAAATTTTACGTAAAGGCGATTTTTTTTCTTTACGTATTTTTTGGAGGCAATGATTCTTTACAAAAACGTATAACCAAGGACGAAAATTTTCAATTTTATGTTGCAACACTTTCTTCGTGAGTAATTCAAAAACTTCCATCACTGCATCCTCCGCTTGTTCCCGTTCTTTCAAATATTTCAAACAAGTACCATACGCCAATTCGATATACCGATCAAAAAGCACACCCAAATACTGTAAGTCAGCCGTATTTTTATACCGCTCTACTAATTCAGCATCTGAATAAATTGGTTCTTTTTTCTTGAAAAATGAAAGCATTGATACTTAGTAATTGGGCACGAATAAATTTTCTCCGCGTGCCTTATTCCAATCTTGGAAAAGTATAAAGTTAGGAAAAACTCATCAAAAAAGAAGACTTCATCGGGTGTACAATGAGAATCTTGATAAAGAATTAGATGAAAATGTTGAAAGCTTATTATAGTTTTAGAAATGGAAGGATGATATACTTATTAGGTGAAATAATTTTTAAATAGTAAAGATTAGAGGGAAGCCAACTCACGTCAATTTTTATTTTGTTTTGAGGAATGTACTGTATTGTTTTTCCTGTATAATCTAATAGTTCAAAAACTACTTGTTGATCTAGTTGATCATTTGTCAAATCAATATTTAGATAATCAGAAGTTGGATTAGGAAATATATTGATGCTTTCTTGAGGAAAAAAAGTGTTAAGTGCTGTAGTATTTCCCATAGTCAAATTTTCATTCATACGAGCACAAAAAATGGAGGTCTTTATTCCTCCAAATCCCATTCCAGCTAATAAAATAGTATTATCATCAGCCTGTTCAAAATTTAAAGCAGTAATACCAAAGAACATTGAGTCATTGTTGATATAAGCTAAGTCACTCTTTCGAATCACTTCACCAAACTCATCTAAGATGAGATATTTTGAATAATTATAAGAAATATAGATTTTTTTATTAATGACGTTTAATGCTGTAATATCCAATAACGCCTCATCATGATTTGGAGCGAAAAATTGTGAAGTAGAATTAAAATTATTATCTAAAAATAAAAGAAAAGGACGCTCCTCTTGAAAACAAAAATCAAATCCTAAAACATACTTAAATTTGTCGATTTGATCAAGATATAATTTTTTGAAACAAGGTTCATGGATCAAATCAAGTTCTTTTTTTTGAAGCTCATCACCATTTACCATTGCAATCTCTCTGAAAATTATTCGATTTGAACTTTCATAATGACAAAAAACTAGATTACCTTTCTCATTAAATAAAAAAGAGGAATTTTGAAAATACGCTCCTTCCAAAGTACCAATTGTCTTTTCCCAAGAAACAACAAAATCTTGGTCCATTTTTAGTAAACGCCCTTGTTTTGAGCTAGGATCACGTAAGAGGAACATCAATTCTTGATCAAAGGTAGTTTTGATAAAAGAAATATTTTCGCCAATGTAGTCGTAAGATTGAATTATATTTCCATCTAAATCAAATTTTAGGATGGTTGATTTCAAAGAATCCTGCCAATTTAAATTTAAGCTTACAAAATAATGTTGTCCTAATTGCGTAAGGTCATTTGCTATTTCATCGCCTGCTTCTAAAGGATCAGATAAATCGTCCTCATAAAGCCATTCGACATCACCTTGTTGACTAAATTTTCTAATAAAAAAACGACTATTATGTTTTCCTACGGCAAGACTTCCTCTATCTTCTGTTTGTTTCATTTTATATGCACTAGAATTCAAAATACCTCCTACTTCTTGGTTAAAACTCCAATAGTCTTGTCCTTGTATTGAAAAGGAAAATGTACAAATCGATAGGAAAATGAAAAGGTAGGGATATGATTTCATAGTTATATTCTTTACATATTTTAAGAGGAAGCACAAAAAGCTATCAAATTAAAGGCTCTCCCAATATTCTGCCGCACGACGATTGATGCCAGGCATTAAGGAGGTCGCCTCTCGATAATTTCGTCCCTCAATGTCAGTAGGAGAATCAGAATAAAGCTTTAACTGCCATTGGGGATTGTTCAATTCTCCTCGTGCATTGGAATGTAATAATTCAAAATCTCCTGCCGCAAGCGATGGATTATAAAAGATAAATTTCACATTCGTCTGTCGAAGTTGAGGTAGATCATAATACACCCAAATCTCGTAAGGTGGAGCATCGGGTTCATCTTCTACTTTTATAAAGTCATTGGGTTGACCATATTTTAAGTAGATACGCCCTCGATCCGTTTCAAAGCCAAATCCAAATCCAGATTTAAATTTTTCATCCACCATTCGCACCACCTTCATGTATTCTTCATAAATTTTTTCTGGTTCATTGGGATTTTGCCTTCTCCAAAAATCAACTAAATAATTTCTCTGTCGTTTAGGATCTTTAGATTGAATGGCATAATTCAATCGCTCCACATCACTACAAATGGGTGTAATTGCTTTTAAGCTATAGCGCAGATCATCCGTAGTTAATTTTGCGGCAAAAGTTGTATTAACATCATAATCATCCATTTCACTAGGTGCTTTGTCTAAGTAAGGATTGGAACGCTGAAAAAGGGTTGTTTTTTGAGAAAGCAATTTTTTATTTCGATCGCGAACTTCTATTTTCAAGCGATAATTTCCACTTTCAAGTGTACTAATATCTATTTGATTAAGCATTGCATTTATAGGTTCAGGGCTATGTCGTTTATGACGAATCATACTGGTTTTAGCTTCGCCCGTACCACTCATTTTTTCAATTAAATAGCTAACTAAAAAATCTTCTTTTAGATGTTTTGTGGTATTATAAATTTCGTTGTAGCAAATAAGGGTAGGTGTATTTTTATGGTAAAAATTATGGGGCAAGGTTTCAAAATAGAATCCATTTTTCACAAAAGTATCTCCGTCTTGCGCATTACGAACAGTAGATAAAAGTTGTATATCAGATTGTAAAAGGCGAGAATCATCAAAATCTACGACTAAAGTAGTGGTATATTGATTAACATTGGTTGTATCTACCAAGTCTATTAATTCCACTTCTAAATCATACGTACCATTCTCTAATGAATAACGTTTTAAGTCTAAAAAATTGAGTTCTTGGGTTGTTAATGGACTATTTAATGCGAATTTATCGTATTGTACAATCTTATCTTCTTGCTTAAAAAGGAGTATAATTTCCACTTTTGCTTGATAATTAGAGCTATCTACTTTTTCAAACTCAATGGTTTTTCCAAAAATGGTAAAGTAGACTTCTACATAATTTTGAGTGGGACTTTTGAAGGTAGCAAAAGAAATACTTGCATCAATGGCAAGTGCCGAAAAGTGAAAAACAAAAGCGATGAAAAAAAGAAAGATTCGCATAAGATAGTGAGATTATTCATTGTGAATACCAATGAATAAAAATACTTCCTTTCCCACAAATAAAGAAGTGGAAAAGCAAGAAAAGTCAGTTTTCTGACGCTTCTACATTTCTTTAGATGGTGTACCTTTCACTAATTTAAGAACAAAATCATGCCCCATTAGTTTGGTTGTCATTTCTAAGGAATCTGTTGTAAGATAAGTAATTGCATATTCTGCTTGCATCGGCCCTCCTCCTTTTGTGGTAATCATATTAGACGATAACTCATATGGGATAGACGCTTCTTCTCCTTGGAGGTTTGTTTTCAGTGTATTATCCTGACCAAAAATAAAGTACGCTCCTTCTAAAGTAGAAGCTACTTTACCATTTCGTAGTCCTTGGTATAAAGTCCATTCTCCAGGAAGTACGTCTTCTGCTTTAATTGCTTCAGCTTTAGCATCTCCCCCTGTGCAAGCATTAAAGCCAATCAAGCAAAAGAAGAATAAATAAGTGATGTATTTATACATAAAAAAGAAATTTTATCTAATTAGTACTACCAACTAATTAATTAAGTTGCTTACATAACGAAATATATGACCAAAATAATGTTGATTCATATGATTTTCAAAATTATTGAGTCATTTATTTGCTAAAAAACAACAAACAATGATGATATATCTTTCTTTAGCAAGAGTAAAATACAAATATATTGTAATATTATCATTTTTTTTATATGATTATAATTTCATATGTTATTTTTTTGTCTTAACTTTGTAAATACATCTTTATATCAGGAATAAATCTAACTTTTCAATATATTTTATACGAAAGTTATAGATAGTAAAACGAACTTATAATCCATTGAATGCTATTAAGTTAAATTACTATGCAGACTAGGAGTACCAATTTTTTAACCAAAAAACTTTTCATTTAGGGGTGCTCCATTAAAACCGACTTTTTTATAGTGACAAGCTTAGTAGTTATCATACACACGCATTACACAAATGTTTGATAACTCAAATGACATTATTGATCTCATGGCGAAAGGAAAACTTCCTGAAGCAGCTATCAGAACTGTAGCACTCGTTTACAGAACTAAAAACCGTACTTTTTTGAAAGAATCAGTGATTATTTCAATGGATATTCATAATCAAGAACGTATGCACCTTAAAGGTACTATTGATGATAATGAATTATCCATCAAAAGAAATAAATGTGCTGAGCGATTGCTCGATCTTATCGCAGAAATAGAAGATCACATCAAAGAAAATGGATTAGATTCTTCCTCTAAATCCTACAAAGACTCCTAATCTTCCACTACTTTACCTACTCGTAAAACTACAGTTGTTAAAATAACTACACTTATGATTAGTATTACAAAACAGATGAACCATCCACCTCCTAATAAGGTAGAAACACCCGCAGCAATTAGACTCACCGTTCCAACAGTAAGTGCATAAGGCAATTGCGTACGAACGTGATCAATATGATTACAATCAGACGCTAAAGAACTCAAAATCGTGGTATCTGAAATAGGAGAACAATGATCGCCTACAACGGAAGCCGCTAATACAACTGCTATTACGTTTAATAAAATTTCCATGGCTACATCAGGATCTACGCCTTGGGCGATACATATTGCCCAGGTAGTAGGTATAGCAATTGGATACAAAATAGCCATCGTACTCCAACTTGAACCTGTAGAAAAGGCAATAAATGCTGCCAAAATGAAAATAATCACAGGCATCAAATAAGGGCTTACACTGTCTTGCAAGGCTTGCGTTAGAAAATCTGCTGTATGTAATTCATCAGTGGTAGAAGCTAGGGACCATGCTAATGTTAATATTACTAAAGCTGGAAGCATCGTTTTAAAACCTGTTACCATTGTGTGCATTGTATCATGTAATTTCATGATGCGACCTGCTAAGGTCATAATTACTGCTAAAGCCACTCCTGCAAAAGAGGCCCAAATCAATGCTACATAAGAATCAGAACTACCGATGAGTTTCCCCATTTTCATGAAAAAAGAAGGATTATCTTGAGGAAACAAACTCCCCATTTGTCCCCAAACTGTGCCCCAAGAAAATTTGCCATTCATACCAATTTCATTGTATAAACTTTCCATTCCTGTATCAATTAAACCAAAAAGGGTTACAAAAATAACCATCAAAACAGGTAATGCTGCATTATACCATTTTAAAGGCGCGCCTTTTACAGGTGTAAGGTCTTCCATATTAGGTTCATCTTCATCTGAAGTGGCTGCTGGTGAAACTTGCCCCGTTCTTCTAGCTCGATTTTCTGCTTTTAGCATAGCACCGTAATCTCTTCTGGTATAAATGAGAATTAAAATAAAAATCAAAGTCAAAATGGGATAAAAAGAATACTTCAAGGAACTTATAAATATAGAATAAGGCGTTAATCCAGTATCAAATCCTTCTAGTGTTCCCACTGCATCTCCAATATAACTTAACTCTGCTCCAATCCACGTAGTTATAAATGCAATTGCAGAAACAGGTGCAGCCGTACTATCAACTATATAGGCTAGTTTTTCTCTTGAAATTTTAAATTTATCAGTTACCGAACGCATCGTATTTCCTACAATTAACGTATTGGCATAATCATCAAAGAAAATAGCCACTCCCAATAACCAGGTAATAAATTGGGTAGAGCGAGGTGAACGAGCATATTTTGACAAGGATTGTACAACTCCTCCCATTCCGCCATTTCGAGAGATAATCGCAACCATCCCACCAATTAACAAAGAAAACACAATAATAGAAATGTGGCTTTCATCATAAAGTGCAGCTTTAATATATTTTGCAACAACGCTATAAATACTATCAAAAAAGTAATAAAACGAATCTAATCGTAATCCTCCAGCTATAAACGCACCCGACCAAATTCCCACAAAAAGAGATAATATTACTTCTTTAAAAACTAAAGCAAGAAAAATAGCTATTAAGGGAGGAATTAAGGACATCCATAATGGAATAGATCGCAAACGATGCCCATCTCCTTGTCGTTTACTAAGGTGGTATAATTGTATTTGAGAATTCTGATCAGCGGGATTATTAATAAATATTAGCTGTCCTTTATAGTCCGTATCTAATGGATGAAGTGCTTTCCCATCTCGAAAATTTAATTCTACCTCTTCTCCATTGATAGAAATGTTTGTTTGTCCATTTGATTGAGGCGAAGAAAATACAAGTCCTTCGTCCGTCATAGAAAGATCAAATCCTGATAGATTTACCTTGGCAGGAGGTGTAGGAAGTTCTATTTGCTGAGAAATTTGTAAACTATCTTCATCCAAATCATTAAGTAAAGTGACTTCATCTATTGAAGGTTGGTTACTAGAAGTTGCATTAGGAGGAAGTGTTTGCTCCGTTTGCGCAGATAAAGTGTATGCCATCCAACAAAAGAGAGCTAAAAATAGGCAGATACGGTTTCTCATTGTGTTTTTTTATAATTTTGGTATAAGATATAAATAAACAAATTTATTTGTAAACCACCAATTTCGATTCTACATTTTGTGTACTTTCGTATGATAATTGAGTATAAATTCGCTCTAACATCTAATTGTATTAATTTATGAAGCATATTATTTCTTTATTCTTTTTGATTTGTTTTAGCATAATAAATATGCTAAATGCTCAAACTGTCAGCCGAAAAAACATAGCGTTTTCTGCTCAAGGTAATCCTTTGTCTATGCCTTTAGTAGGTGGCTTAAATGCACCACAATTTTCTGAAGTGGATCTCAATAATGATGGCACATTAGACTTGTATGTATTTGATCGAATTGGCAATGTGTCCATGACATTTATCAATGAAGGAATCCCTTTTTCCAGTAGTTATCAATATGCTCCTGAATATTTGGTCAATTTCCCTGATTCGATTACAAATTTTGCTAGTATAAAAGACTACAATGGAGACGGTATAGGTGATTTATTTTGTTATTCCTTGCGCCCTGGTATAATTGGAATTGGCGTTTATACGGGCTATTTCGATAGCGCAAATCGTTTAGCGTTTGAGCTTTTTAAAGATGTCATTTTCTTCCCCGGTTCATCCAATGGCTTACCGACCAATCTACCTTTATTAAATATTGATATTCCTGCTATTGATGATTTTGATTGCGATGGAGATTTAGATATCATTACCTTTGAAATTTCAGGTGGAACTGTGGACTTATTCCGCAATTTTTCAGTTGAAAATGGTTTTGGTTTGGATAGCTTAATTTTTCGATATGAGCAAAATTGTTGGGGCGGATTTTATGAAAGTGGTTTTACTACTGAAATCATATTAGCTGAAACACAAGGAGATTGTGCTGTAAATGTACAAAATGAAGAATCTAATACGTCATTTCGACATGCGGGTTCGACTATTCTTTCTATTGATTTGAATAATGATGATTCTAAAGAATTAATTTTAGGTGATATTTCATTTCCAAGTTTGACCATGTTAACCAATGAAGAAGGCTGTGGGGGAGACTTTATGATTGAACAAGATAATAATTTCCCCTCTTATGATTCATCTGTAGATATTCCTGTTTTTCCTGCTGCTTTTGCCTTGGATGTAAACAATGATGGCTTAAAAGATATGATCGCAGCTCCCAATAATAATGGTACTTCTGAAGATCAACAAAATGTCTGGTATTATCAAAATACCAATTCTAATGAATATCCTGTCTTCCAATTGCAACAACGAAATTTTTTAGTGAATAAAATGATTGATTTGGGGACTACTTCTTGTCCTGAATTTGCAGATGTTAATCAAGATGGTTTATATGATTTAATCGTTGGAACGGATGGCGCGTATCAACCATTTGGAGAAAAAGATCCACGCTTATACCTCTTTTTAAATACTGGAACAGCTACGAATCCTGAATTTGAATTGGAAGATGACGATTGGTTAGATTTTAGTCAATATGGTGCTAATAATTATAGTTTTTCGCCCTGTTTTGGCGATTTAGATAATGATGGAGATGAAGATTTAATGGTAGGCGAACAATGGGGAAGTCTTTTTTATTTGGAAAATGTGGCAGGCGAAGGTAATCCTATGTCATTTGCTACAGTCACGCCTGCTGATTTTGGTATTGATGTAGGATTAATCAGTCGCCCTTGCCTAGCAGACATCAATAATGATGGCAAACTCGATCTCATTATCGGAGAACGAAATGGAAATATTAACTATTTTGAAAATTATGGCACAACAAACGAGCCTTTGTTTTATGCCAAATCAGACACCTTAAATAATAATCCATTTTTTGGAGAAATAGATACGCGCCGACCAGGTTATGCCACAGGATATAGTGCACCCACGATAATTAGAAATCAAAATGAGGATCTTTTAATCACGGGTTCTGAAAGTGGTAAAATACAATCCTATATTTTTGAATTGTTTGAGTTAAATGACCTTCCAACTGTTGAAAATAAAGACTATGGAAGCATTCGCGATGGGTTTAATTCTGAGATTGCCTTAGCAGATATAGATAATGATAATTTATTGGAAATGATGGTCGGTAATCAACGGGGCGGCTTAACGGCTTATGATACTAATTTACCCGCTGAAAATACCGTAAGTACTTCTTCTGTTTTTGAGGTGAAAGATTTATTTGAGGTATACCCAAATCCGGCTAGTGATAAAGTGACCATTGAGTTAAATAACACAAATTCTGATTTAGTAGATATTACTATTTATAATCAAATGGGGCAAAAAATGATCCATCTTCAAACTCAAAACACCACTTATCCATTAGCAACCAACCAATTTGCAAAAGGAATTTATTTTATTCAAATTAGAATCAATAATCAAATACAAACGCAAAAATTACTGATTCAATAAGAGGTTCAAGCTAATTTTATCTCAGAAACTTGAATCATCCCGAATTTTTATCAATACAAAAGAGCTATAGGCTGAAGGTAGATATAAAAATCGTTTCTAGCGATTTTCGAGAATGTGATTATTCACTTATCCCGTGCCGAAGGCACTTTTGTCCACATTTCGCTACTAAGTAACGAAATATATCCACAAAAATCAGGGATGATTTATGTTTTTCTATCTTTACAGGAAATTAATACTAATATGCGTTATCTCCCTATTTTTTTTAGCATTCTCATTATTTGTTTATTAAGTGCTTGTAAGACCAAACAAGTGGCTCAAACGACTGCTGCCCAACAATTTTCTTGTGCTTTTTATAATGTTGAAAATCTTTTTGACACGCTTAATCATCCTGTGAAATTTGATGATGAATTTACCCCAACGGGAGAAAAAAAATGGAATACAGAGCGATATTTTAAAAAGCTAAATAGTTTAGCAAAAGTTATAGAAGGATTGGGTTTTCCTACTTTGATTGGTTTGTCAGAAGTAGAGAATAATGCTGTTTTGAAAGATTTAGTGGCAAGGCCTTTGTTAAAAAATTACAATTACGGAATCGTGCATTATGATTCGCCTGATATGCGCGGAATTGATGTCGCCTTTTTATATCAAAAAAAGCATTTTGAGGTATTGAATAGTGATAAAATTAGAATTCCTTTTCCTGATGAAATTGAAAAAGGTTATACCTCTAGAGATATTCTAGAAATCAATGGAAAACTAAGTGGTCAACCGTTGAATTTATTTATCAATCATTGGCCTTCTAGACGAGGCGGTTTGGAGGCAAGTCAACCCAAACGCGTACATGTAGCGAATTATCTTAAAAATCGAGTGGATGAAATTGCGAAGAAAAATCCTGAAGCGAATATCATTATCACGGGTGATTTTAATGATGAAACAGATAACAAAAGTGTAGTAGAGACGCTTTCTTGTAGTACGAATCAAGATAAAGTTTCTCTTTTATACAATGTATCTGCTGCAAAAGATCAAGCAGGCTTAGGTACGTATAATTATCGTGGAAATTGGAATATGTTGGATCAATTTATCGTTTCAAAAGCATTGTTAAAGACTGGCTCTATCAAAGCAGGGGAATTAACTATTTTCAAAGAAGATTGGATTTTATACAATAGCAAAAAATATGGCCCTACTCCCAATCGCACCTATGGCGGCCCCAATTATTATGGTGGTTATAGCGATCATTTGCCGATCAAACTAGACTTGATGGTGTATTAATTGGAGCGTTTAAGTTTAGCTTTTTCTTCTCTTCGTTTGGCTTTTTCTTCTTTACGATTCGCTTTTTTGATTTGGCGTTTTTCTTTCTTCTCCTTTCGTTCTTGTTTGAGGGTTTCTCTCAATTCTTTGATGGTATTAAATTCTCGTTTATAACGAATACCCGCCCCTACATCAATACGATTATCAATCAAGGTCCGTAAAGTTTGATCGTATCTATTATACACACGAACTTTCAATCGTCGATCTTCTGTAATAGAATACTCAGCTGAAAAATTATAACCTGTAAATTGGGCAGTACTTCCTTGAATAGCATTATTCCCACCAAATCCAAAATCAACATCTAAATTTAAACTTAGTCGATCATTTAAAAAATAAAGACTTGGATTTAAACTTAATTCACTTCTTCCATTCAATACAGAATTGAAATCATTATTTGCGAATTGATTATAATTTACATTGATGGTTAGATTAGAAATTGCTCCACCTTCCTTTATAAATTCTTCTCTAAACCATTCCGTTACGTACATTGAAAGCTGACTAGAAACCACTTGTGATAAGGTATTGGTCGCAACTTGTAGGGCTCCTCCCGTTTGAGAAGAACTAACATTTGAAGAAGGTAAAAATACCCCTAATACCAATAAACCAAATACTTGGCGATTCAACTCATTGGCATCTTGCTTTAAAACTCGAATTTTATTATCTACAAAAGAAGCTAACTCTCTAGTAACATCAGGCAAATTGATGTCAAAGGAAATATTGGGTTGTAAGAGTTCTCCTTTTAAAAACATTTTTAAATCTACAGCTGTCGCCTGACGAGCTTCTAAAGCGAGTACTTCATTAATATTAAATTCTAAATACTCAGCTATCAAATTATAAGTAGACGTTTTTAATCCTTTATATTCTGCTTCCAGATTAATTTGTGCCTCAAAAGGATCACCAAACCAACGTATTGTTCCTCCTTGTTTTACAATAAAAGGTTTGTTGACCACTAATAAATCAGTATTGGGTAATGTCCACGTAAATAAATATTCGCCTTCTGCCACATCATACGTGCCATACATCGTAAAATCGCCTGTTCGTGTTACTCCTATCTTTAAATTTCCTTCTCCTTTACCTTTCAAAATGTCACCAGTACGTTCATCAAACACGATTAGTGTTTCTGCTTGGTCCGTCATTTGTAAATTTAAATCCACATTGACTCCCCGTATTTCAAAAGGATTTTCATCTGTAGTTTTTTGTTCTTCAGGATCAATAAATTCAATAAAGCTTACTTCCGAACCATCTTCATCATAATTTACTGGAATTACCAACCTTGTCCCCTCACCTGTAACAGCAGTAGCAGAAATATTGGCCTGACGAAACGATCCAGAAAAATTCACTATTCCACTTCCGATACCTTGTCCATAGTATAATGGATTATCTTCTTTATCGGTATCCAATGCAAGAAAACGATCTGCCTCAATACGAGCAGCTAATCTCAAATTTTTGAGGTTGTCATGTGCAATTCCTCCAAAAACATTAGCAGTATTACCAAATTTATCTCGCACTACACTTCCAGTCGCATCAAATAATGTACTGGTTAATTGAGCGGCTTGATCATGGATATAATATCGAGTTCCTAAATAATCTATATTTAAAGCACCATCAAAAACTCGAAGTTCTCCTTCAATTTCTGGTTTTTTAGGAATACCAAAAATACGTGCATTGGCATTAAATGAGCCCACGGTTTCAGATATTCCAGAGGTAATAAAATATTCTGCAATTTTTAAGGGATAATTTCCAATATCAATTTTAGCTGAAAACTCATTGGGGCGAAAATAGCCATTCTTATACGCTACTTTTGCCTTAGGTGGAATATAAAAACCCTCCACAATCAGTTGAGAAGTATCATTTGCTATTGAAATATAGGTCTCTAATTTATCCGTTAAAGAAGGTAATGAAGCATTTAACTGGAACGCTCCCCAATCATCTCCATTTACACGTAAGGTATCCAGTTCTATAACTGCAGCCATTTCTGTAAGCGTATAAATATCTTCTGTAACAGCTTCTAAACGAAATGGTCCTTCAAAATCCAGTTTATCATAATCCCAAACTTCATCTATGAAACTGGCGTTAAATCCATCCAACAATAACTGAAGACCGCGTCTCCCTTTACTGTTAAGTGCAATGTTTTTATCCCCTGAAAATAATCGAAACTCATTAGTGAAAACTGATTTTTCTCCAAACTGAATAAAATTATTTTTAGGAATTTCCCATTGATCATCTAACATTTCAATACGAGAAGGTAAAAAGCTTAATTGGACTTTATCATCTTGTGTAATAAATAATTTTGACTCTAGGAACAGGTCATCAAAAAAATCAGTAAAATTGGGGAAGTAGACGGTGATTCTCGCTGTATCATTATCAACAAATGCATTAATGTCTGCCTGATCAATTAAGGATCGACCTTTTTGTTGTATAGCTTGAGTAGCAATAATATGTTGTGAATTTCCTTCATTTACAGCAGTAAGTAGATTAATATTATTGATGCGTAAACTATCAAATTGAAAATAAGGCAAAGAAAGATCAAAGTCTACTTCATCATGAATTTGATCAAAACGACCCTTTAGTTTTAATCCTTTAATGGTATCAATTCGAGGATTGATTAAACGGGTTAAATTTTGGGTGTTGAAAATAGTTAAATCAAAATCGAAATTACTATTGGAGGTATATTTTTCTGGTGCTCGAATGCCTAGTTTTTTAGCATAAGAAGGATATAAATTTACAAAATAACGAAGTAGATCATTGGGTACTTTATCAATTTCAAAATCTCCTTTTAATTTGGCATCTAAAACTGTGGATTGTACCCGAAAATCTTTCTGTCCAATACTATCTTTGCGCGAACTAATATAAATATCGTCTACATTATAATAGGTGGTGTCATTTTCAACTATTCCAATTTCATGTAAGGAAATGACACCTAACATGTCTGAAATGTTATTTCCCATTAAATTTAAATCAATATCACCATACAAGGTGTAATCTTTTTGGCTCAAATTTAAGTTTTGAAGGGCCAGACGATTTACATGGGCATCAAAGTCAAATGCCGGTACTTCCCCTTCAAAATCAATGCTCCCATGGAACGCAAAATCAATATTATCATCTCGAATGGAGAAATCTCCATTGAAGTAATTTTCTTTAAGGGCGCCTTCCATGGTTAGATTTTGATATTCATAACCTTTGAAGGGAAAAGTTTGAATATTGGCACTGAGTTTTGTATTTAAGGTTTGTAGGGTAAGCCCGTATCCATCAGTTACTTTTGAGCTAAAAGAAACTCTTCCGAAGTCAGGATTATCTGTCCATTGGGCTAAATCAAAATCAATTAATGCTAAGTTTCCTGTATACGCTGCATTGGCTCGCCCTCCTTTTAATTTCATTTGCATGTCCATGACTGTACGCCCTAAATCAGTCTGTAAATCTCCATCTGCTACGAAATCATTAAAGAAACCATCAAAACGACCACTAAAGTTAAGATTGCCCAGCTTATCAAAATTATCAGGAGGATTGAAATTAGGAATCAACGAGCGTAGGGTGAGCATATCCGTTTGTAATAAATCGAGTCGAAGGTTGGCATATTCTTCATTACGAATCGCTAAATTACGGGTACTAAATTTTCCTTTAAACCAAGTTTTTTCTCCTAAATGAATATCTAAATTTCGTCCACGAAGATTATTAATTTTTCCTGTAATTCGACCATCTATGCGTATTAGTTCTTTTTTGTTATTTTTAAAAAAGGTATTTTCTTCTAATTTAGGTGCAAAAGTCATCACATCTTCTAAAGCAACTAAGGCATCTGTAAATCGAATATCCATTCTAACTTTGTCAGGAAATTCCCAGAAGTCTTCATAGGTGCTATATTTAAAAATCAAGGTGTCGCCAGCCGTACTATAAGGTGTATTGATGATAAGATCATTAAATTCTGCCCTTGTAGGAGAGACAAAGCCATGTGTAGACAGACTTTTTAATTCAAAACCAGATCGTTCATTACAAGAAACATGCTCAATGGTACCATAAAAAGTCTCATCCTCATACCGATAATCTTCTATGGCAATAGCAATATCATAAACATCCAAACGATTAAAATCTAATACATCATCTGGTTTTGTTTTGACGGGTTCATTTCGTAAATTATTGACAATCAAGCTAGCATCTGTAACATCAACTCGTCCAATAGTATAAACAAAACTATGAGGAATACTATCGAATCGAGCGCGTTCTTCTTCTGAAAGTGCATTATACGTTGCTTCTGCTTCTAGTTGTTCAGGAGGAATAAAATAATACCACTCATTAAAGAAATCTTCATTTCGTTCATACTCATCAATGGTCATATGAACGCCACAAAATTCGAGATGCTCAACATCCAATTGTTTTTGTTGAAAATCAATTTGATCCATCTTGATTTCGCCTTCTTTAGCGTAAATGTGCATATCTTGCCCTCGAAGTCCATCCAATTTGTGAAAACGAGCATTGGTCAAGTAGATATAATCTAAATCTAAGTGAAAATTACTTTTATTGGGGGATGTTGATGTTTGATCTTGAGTGGTGGTATCAGGTTCAACTAGCCGTTGAATGAGTAACTGCACATGATCATCATAAACGCCAGAATCTCGTCGCAGGTAAAAATCTGTATTATTGAGATAAATATCTGTAATTTCCAGTCGTTGTTGCAGAAGGGAAATTACGTTAGTATTGAGATTAACACTCAATTCTTCACTCATCAATAGAGTATCTCCATTCGTATCTTCTACATAGAATTGGTCAAAATTGAGGCGATCAAAGAATTCAAAATCTACTTTTTGAATCTCCACATTTGTACCCAATCGTTCAGAAAGGGAAACCGTCACTTTATCCACTAACCAGTTTTGGAAATCCTTGTTTTGAAACAATGCCCAAATTACAATAAACAAGAAGATAAAAAGAACTGACAAACGGATCATCCAGCGACGAACACCCCGCCAAAAATGACGTTGTTTTTTATCGCCAACCAGTTTATTTAGATCCTTGTTATTTGTCATTAATATGAGTAAAAGCTTGGAATATGGGTTACTACTAAATTAACTACAAAAGTACGCTTTTCTATCTTGTAAAAGGCGGTTTTAAGAGTTTTTTAACCCCTTCTAAGAAGGCTTTAGGCTTGTATAAAATCCATAATCCGAATATCCGACCAATAGCGTCCTTTTTCACCCAAGGTAAGAAATCCTACATGTCCTCCATGATCGGGTGTTTCGAGATGAAATAAATCGCTTTTTTGAGCTAATTCTTTGGGATAACATTTTTCCCCCAAAAAACTGTCATCTTTTGCATTTAATAATAAAAAAGGGATATTGATTTTAGGAAAATCAGGAAGGCTGCTTGCTCGCGTGTAATAATCTAAAGCACTGGAATAACCATTGGCAGGAGCTGTGAAACCGCCATCAAATTCAAAGAAATTACGAGCCGTTTTAGCTGGAGAATAATCCATGGCATCAGGGAATTGCTGTTCTTTTTCTTCGACTTTGGGAATAAGGGTACTTAAAAATCGTTTGATATAAATTCGATTATCCCATTTACCAATTCGTTTGGCACTGCCAACTAAATCACAAGGGACAGAAACTCCTACTCCTTTTTTGATGATAGCGGGTAATTTTTTACTTTCCTCTCCCAAATATTTTAAAGTTAAATTACCTCCTAAACTAAAACCGACAAGCGCTATAGATTCATAATTATACTGCTCAATAATATGTTCAATGACCCATTTCAAATCTTGAGTAGCCCCACTGTGATAGGTTTTCATCAAGCGATTCATTTCTCCACTACAAGAGCGAAGATTGAATCCTGCTCCATCCCATCCTCTTTGCTGTGCTTCTTTTAAAACGCCTTTGATATAATGACGATCCGCACTTCCTTCTAATCCATGAGTAACTAAAACTAGCTTTTTAGCCCCTTTTTTAGACCAATCTATATCTACAAAATCACCATCTGGGAATTCGATCCGTTCTCTTGAGGTGTATTCGAAATCGACTTTACGAAAAAGCGCAGGAATGATCGTTTGTAAATGGTTATTACTTAATAAAAATGGAGGTCGATAAGTAGAATGTATAAATGGCATATTTGCTTTGTAATCTCATAATGTGGGGAAGCAAATTTACCAATTCTTTTAAATCCTTGTGTATTAAATCAACTTAATTATTAAGAATTTTGTAGGGCAAAAAATTCAAAAATCATCGAAATAGTAATGATACAACAAATGCATTATGATCTGAAACAAAGGAGTTTCCAGTTTCTAAAATAGAAGATTCAATTCCCATTCTAGTAGAAGTATTTCTATAACAAAGTTTACTCAAAGAGATAGACATCAAAATATGATCAATTTGCTCACGCTCCCCTTCAAATTCATAGGTCCATCGAATAGAAGAATGCCCAAAATAATCACTATCTCCAGTTTGGATGAGTTCTGGGTAAATATCGTTGAATCCTCTTAAGGTAAGTAATTCCTCATTGCGCTTTTCGCTATTAAAATCCCCTAGAATAATTACATGTTTATTTTCATTTAGTAGTGTTAAGGATTCATTTCTAATCAATTCTGCTTGTTTTATTCGTTGTTGATCACTTTCATAACCGCCTCTTTCTGATTTTAAATGAAGGAGGAAAAGATAAATTTCGTTACCATCGACTTTGATCATGGCTTTCATTCCTTTACTAATGCCTGTTTCTTCCACCTCATCTAAATCTTCCTCGGTAAAATAAAGTCCTCTATTCTCAAAAGAGGATTCTACTTTTCTCAATTTGTATTTAGATAAAAAAGCGACATGTTGTCCAGTAGTGTAATCTGTTGATTTCCCAACTTCCATGTACCTATAATTCAAGCCTAAATCTTTAAGTGCTTGTACAAGGAGTTCTACATCTTCAACTTTTCCTACTTCTGTTAAACCTATAACATCAGCATCGATGGTTTGAATATGCTTTGCTACTTCAATCGTTGCTTCTTCTAATTTGTTAAGCCGATTTGTCTCATTAGCCCAAAATTGTTGAATGGAATCCGATTCGCTATTTAAATTAAACGATAAACCATATTTGATATGTACTTTTTTCTTATTTAAAAATTCGCAATTGAACGTAGCGATTTTCAATTCTTGACCAATAGCGAATGGTACCGCAAATACAAAACTCCATATGATAAATTGTAATCTCATTGGATTAAAGGGGTTTAAAATGTCTAAATTCTTTATTAATTTCAAACGAAGATAATCAACAATATTTTTTCATCACCTTTTTTATGTTTAATTTATAATTGATTGAGGCATTATTTATTGCTTGACCATAGATTTATCTTCTAAAAAATCGGGGTCACTTATATCAGGAATTATAATTATTCCACCATTTCCTTTAGATTGAGGTTCAATGTATCTGACATCTTCTGATAACATTTTTTTGATTTTCTTTATAAAATCTCTACTCCCATAATATCTTCCATTGGGATAGGTTTCATATGGGTCATCTCCATTTGATGGATCAACATTATCATCCCAATCTGGACAAGATGGGTCGCTACAAGTAGGAGCAGAAAAACTAGATCGCTGGTTAAATAAAGTGACTAATTCATTAATATTCATAATATCAAGATGAATCGTAGAATTATGCAGTATATTTGTGGTAAATGGCCCAGAATTAGTAACTGAATTGGGGTAAACTACATAATATACATCTCCTATTATCCATTGATTTGTATTATCACAATACTCTCCCCAAAGTGCATTCGATGATACCTTATAAGAATAAAATATTGGACTTATACTATAAGCATTAGCGAGTATATCTCTTCTTGCCTTTTTACAATACGTAGCAATCGTACTATGATATTGAAGTTGTATTTTATACGGGGAATCGCCTATTTGCCAAGTTGATTTCCTCAATATGGAAATGGTATATCCTTTTGACTCACAGGTGAAAGAAATTTGATTATACCAACTATTAGGATTGGGTAAACCTCTATTTGCATTATTTTCATTTTGTGTATTGGAAGTTGTATCACAACCCAAAAGGAGTAAAAATAATACTCCTAAAATACTAATTAATCTATTTGACTTTTTCATTTGGTATTAGTTATT
>JAHDES010000017.1 GCA_020628645.1 Saprospiraceae bacterium | reverse complement strand
GAGTTTGATGTACAGCTCGAATAGGCTTGTTTTAACCTACATAAGAAACTGCTGTTTTTTGACTCGTGTACTCTTTACATGAGAAACTGCTGGGAATCAAGAATGTAAATTTATTCGTGCCCCACTACTTATGTAGAAATGAAAAACTTTATCGAAAAAAACACTTTTTGGATAATACTCATTATTTCTTTGGTTATGAGTGCAATAATAGCTTATAATCAAATTGGATCTTGGAATTTGAATAGAACCATTGGTTGGGGATGGGATGTGACAAACTTTCTATGGTGGATTATGCCATCAGTTATATGCTCGTTCTTTTTATTAACATTAGGATATGGAATTTTATATTTCAATAGAAGAAGAACAAGTTTTTTATTATCATCTTTTCAATTTTTTTTAATGTTCTTCATAGTAGGAATGATACCATTTAACACCTCTTTATTTTTTCTTATCCTGATGATTCTTCAATGGTTATTCTTTGGATTAAATTTTTATTATAGTGAGAAAATAATAAAAACAGATTATTGATATTCATCGTCCTTACACATAAATTTTGTGTAGAATAATTATTTCTTTTTCTTAAACTCTTTCAAATTAGTAGCAATACTTAAATGATTGACTCCTCCAGCAATATGGTATAATCCTCGTCCATATTCGATACGAAAGCGTTTGATTTTGAGCCCAAGACCAAAAGAAAATCCTCCAAAACTACGTAAATTTCGAACCGCTAACTCTTGTCTACGAAAATGATTATAACCCAAGCGTAAACGAAAGTTTTCTCGTTTACCAAAAAGTAGTTCTATATTGAAAATGAGATGACGGAAAAAGTTATCTACTCCCATTCCAAATCTATTTTCTGAAGGAGTTGTATCGCCAATGATAAAAACTTCATCTACAGCATTAGGATCATCGTATAGAATATTCCATCGTTGAAGATTGTGTCCAATGATCGAAAAACGAAGGGGTAAATATTTCAATCGTTTGGATATACCCAATTGAATTTCAAAAGGAATGGGTTCCGCATTTCCATCGGTATAAGTGGTAAACTGAGTACCTATATTTTTAAAAAGAAGTGTTGCATTGAAAAGGCTGGCCGTATCATGAAACATAGCTGCTAGATCACCCACTAATCCTATTGAGTTATACGTTTCTAATTGAGAAGAAACAAACTTCAAATTAGCCCCTACAGAAAGTCGTTCATATAATTCTTTTCCAACTCCAATAGTAAGCGCATATTCTGATGCTTTGAAGGTGCCCATCAAATTTCCTCGTTCGTCTGCTGCATTGAAATCTCCATAATTAATATATTGTATACCTCCTAGAAAAGTCGTTCCCCATTTTTCAAGATGTTGTCCAAAGCCAGCAAACCCATGACCAATTCCTGCAAAATGAAAATTATAATTGAAACTTAGCTGTTGGTGCATTTGAGGATTGAGGGCTGCAGGATTTGCATAAGCTAACGCTATATCGTCATCATTTACTGTTATAAGATTACCACCAAGTGCAGTGACACGGGCAGAGGGAGATAGATTGAGAAATTCATACACATTATCACCTCCAACTTGTGCTAAGAGTAAACTTGTACTGAAAAATAAAAATGTAAAAAAAGAAAGCCTCATATACTGCTAATTAGGGATTGGTAAATCATTTTGTTTAATGAACGAGCTTAAATTTTTTTCTCACTGTCTTCTCTTGACCAACTAGTTCTACAAACGCCTAGATCACAATTCATTTTTCGTTCTAATTCACCATTTTCATCATATAATTCAAGTAATCCATGTTCTTTGTTACCATCAATATTTTTTGATGTTGTTTTATAAGTACCTTTTGCTTTGATGTTGCCATTTTTATAATATTCTACAAAAGGCCCATTTTCTTCATTGTCTACAAAGAAAACCCGTTCTTTTAACTGGGCATTATCATAAAAATATTCCCATGCTTCACCCATAACGCCATTCAAATATTGACCTTTAGATTCGATTGCTCCATTAGAATGAAAAGAGTAATAATCGCCATGAAATATTCCTTTTTGATAATGCTCAATAATAAGCGTATCGCCTGTTTCATAAAAAAGGATACGTTGTCCTTCAAGCGTATCATTTTGATAATAGGCTTCTTCTTCTATTGTACCATTAGCATAAAATCTTTGGTAAATACCATGTCGATCATAGTTGTCTACCTTACGGCTATACCGTTCCAGAATATTTCCACTATCATTTTTAGATTCTACCATTTCCGTATTATTAGAACAAGAAACTAAACCAATAATGAGTAAAATAAAAAAGATTCTTTCCATATTGATAACGTATATTTTAGTTTGGGATTGCGGTCATGAATGTTATCTATCAGACTAGAGCTTGTTAAGGGTGTAAAAGTAAGAAAACCCGTTCACTTAAAGTAAACGGGTTTCTTATTATAAATATTCTATTTTCTACTAGGCAGAATACTCTTTCAAGAAAATAGGACTACGTCCAATACTTTCATAATGTACGCCTAGCTGTTTCATGTTTTCTAAATCATATAAATTACGACCATCAAAAATAGCTAAGTTTTGAAGAGACTTTGTTACTTTTTTGAAATCAGGAGTACGGAATACACTCCATTCTGTAACGATAGCTAAGGCATCTGCACCATCTAGAGCTTCATATTGATTCTCCGCAAAAGCGATACGGTCACCATATTCTGCCCGAACATTATCCATCGCCTCAGGGTCAAAAGCCATTATTTTTGCACCAGCTTCTAATAATTCATTGATAATATAAAGTGCTGGAGCTTCACGAATGTCATCAGTATTAGGCTTAAATGCTAAGCCCCATACCGCAATCTTTTTACCAGAGACATCGCCATTAAAATAATCCTTAATTTTTTTAGCAAGTACTGTTTTTTGAATGGTATTAACATTCATTACAGATTTCAATATTTTGAAATCATAAGTATAGTCTTCAGCCGTTTTAGCTAATGCTTGTACGTCTTTTGGAAAACAACTACCACCATATCCTACACCAGGAAAAAGGAATCGTTTACCGATACGGTTATCGCTTCCCATACCAATACGAACCATATCTACGTTTGCTCCTGCTTTTTCACATAGATTAGCAATTTCATTCATAAAAGAAATACGAGTAGCTAAATAGGAATTAGCAGCATATTTGGTCATTTCAGCAGAACGCTCATCCATGAAGATGATTGGATTACCTTGACGAACAAATGGCTCGTATAATTTCTTCATTTTTTTCTTTGCCTTATCCGAGTTAGTACCAATAACTACTCGATCAGGTTTTAAGAAATCGTCTACAGCGACACCTTCACGAAGAAATTCAGGATTTGATACTACATCAAATAAAGATTCATCTAAATTTTTAGCTAAAGCTGCATGTACACGTTCTGCTGTTCCAACAGGCACTGTACTTTTATCAACAATTACTTTATAATCTTGAATTAAAATAGATAGCTGTTTTGCAACCCCCAAGACATAGGAAAGATCAGCAGAACCATCTTCCCCTGGAGGAGTGGGTAAAGCTAAAAAAATGATTTCGGCATCCTCGATGGCCATTTTTAAATCAGTAGTAAATGATAAACGACCTTGCTTTGTATTTCGATCGAATAGTAAATCTAAGCCAGGTTCGAAGATTGGAATTTCACCATTTCTCATGCGTTCGACCTTCTTTTCGTCAATATCAACACACTTTACATGGTTGCCCGTTTCTGCAAAACAAGTTCCGGTCACTAGACCGACATAACCCGTACCTACAACAGCTATGTTCATGATAGTCTCAAAGTTTTATTGTAAAATAATTTTATTTAAAAAAGAAATATATTATTTCATTAATTAAGTGTTCCGTAGTGAAAGGGAACCGAATAGATGGGATGAAGTTATGGTAGTTTAGACTATTATTATTCTAGATAAGTCACCCCAAAAATAATGAATTAATATCGTTATATAAAACAAATATATCTTTCTACGATATTTTTTAGATTTTGTTTATTTAACCTATTGATTCTGATATAACTATACAATAAAAATGCCACTTGTTGACATTTGAAAACAAGTGGCATTTATTAAAAAGTTTAATATATGATTAGTATATCGTAGAACGATTATCTTCTATGTTAGCGTTTTTCTTTAAGGAATTCATTAATTGCCCAGAAATTTTACTTTGAATATCTGAACTAGCATTTTTTCTTAAAGAAGGAATATTTGTTGGAGTACTTGCTGGAGTTTTAGAAATTAATTGAACTAAATAGATTCCATTTTCACCAATAATTGGAGAAGAGGTTTGATTAGGTTGCAAGTTAAATGCTGAAGCTACTACTTTAGGCTCATTTCCTAAACCTGGAATTGTTAGTGCATCAAATTTTATCGACTTGATTGTATCGACTTCTGTACTATAATTAGATGCTACATTAGTCAATGCTTTCCCTTGTAAACTCGATTTTATTGATGCCGCCTTTTTCTCATTTGTTACTAAGGGTAAAATTTCATCTTTTACATTGGCAAGAGCTGGAGAACCTGCTGCTTGTACAGATTTTAAGGCAGCTAGAATATATTTATTATCATATAAATTTACTCGATCTTGATAACGGTATACATCTTTTGCTGTTTCCCCTACATTTGCTCCAAACGCCCATTTAATAATATCGCGAGAAGATTGCGAGCCACCTAAAGCACCAAGAATAAAGTCATTCTTTTTAAAGGCTGGGGAAGTCACAACAGATATACCGGGTGTATTAGCTGCAATTTCATTTAAATCTTCTAAAGTTGTAGCCTCATTCATAAGAGTATACACCTCTTCAAATTTTTCATCTTGTGTTTCATCACTCGGCACAATAGCTTCATTCAAATAAGCTAGTTTCACATACGTTTTATTTTCGCCAACTGTTCTACCCATAGGCTCTATAAGATGAACGCCATAAGAAGTACGTGCGGAATAGAGTTTGCCAATAGTTCCAGAATAAAAAATAATGTCTCTATATTCAGGTACAAATTGGTTAACACTTACATTATCATAGACTCCTCCTTTACTTGCACTTCCGGGGTCTTGACTAAATTTGATAGCAAGGGAATCAAAAGTAGCTTGACCACTTTCTAAAACTAGTTTTAAACTGTCAATTGTTTTTTGTGCTTGTGAAAATTGTTCTTCAGATTGTGCTGAGATTAAAATATGGCGAGAACTAGCCGAATCTGGCAAAACTCTACGATCTACAATTTTAGCCACCCTGTAATTTCCACCATCAATATATGGACCAACAACGGTGCCTACAGGTAGATTAAAAGCTTCATCTATAATTGCTTTAGGTGTTTCATCACGAGTAAGGAAACGATCTTGATAAGAACCAAAATTATTCGTTACATATTCTGTTAATTGATCATCTGCAGTTTGCCCAAAAATGGATTTATTTCCCTCGAGTGTTTCACGAATTTTTGCAGAATCTGCAGATGTAGCTTCAACAGTAAACTCTAAATAATCTACTTTACGGGTTTCTTCATCTTGGGTGAATTTGACAGCATTTGCAGCGAGATAAGCATTCATATCAGCATCCGAAACTTCTACATTATTTTGGATATCATCAAAAGGAATTTTCACATATGAAAAACTAGCTATTTGGTTTTGATCACTATGTATTTGTTCTACCATCCAATTAGGCGTATACAAACCTTTAGTAACCATATTAGCTAACTTCTCTTGTTTTCGAAGTTTGATAATTTGTTTTTCTTGTTCTGCCCAATATTGACGTGCAAAACCAGTAATAGTATTATCTTCTATTTGTGTTTTAAACTGATCTAACTGTGTTCGATCAAGTTGATTCGTTTGTGGGTTACGGAAACTTTGTTGAATGATAGGACTAGGAATTGGACCAAACTGCAAATCCATTAATTCTGTTTTAGGAACAGATAAGCCTAATTTAGAGGCTTCATCATTCACTAACTTTTCTTCTACGAAGAAATCCCAAAGTGCTTGACGACGTTGAAATGGATCTCCTCCCGAGTTACGGTATAATATCCCTTCTGCATTCTGGAATTCTTGCCAACTAATTGGTTCTCCATTAATACTTCCAGCATTACGCGTTTGGCCTCCAAAAAGGCTTCGGTCGCCAGAGAACATATCCATCATGATAAAGGCTGCCAAACCCAATCCAATTAAAATGATGAGTAACCAGCTGTTTTTTCTAATTTCACCAATAAGTGCCATCTAATTCTTTAATTTTATTCGTTATGTAGGTAAAATGAATTTTATCTTATCGCAATGTTTAAATTACTAACAATCAGTGTTTTGGTAGTGTTTTCCAAAGAATTTTGGAACTAGTTTTTTAACTATTAAAAAATCAATTTCCAAAAAATCCCTGCAAAGGTAATTTCTTTCGCCCGTAAAATCAAACAAAAAGGCGTTTTGTCGTGTAAATCAAACCTTTATGAAAGTTGTTTATACTTCCTTAATCCGCTTTTAAATGTTGTGCTGCAGCATCCAGCTCTTCATAAAATGCGGCACCATACTTTCGTACAATAGCTTCTTTTACGAATTTATAGACAGGGAGTTGCTCTTTTTTCCCTAATTGGCAAGCTGCTGAACAAATATCCCATCGATCATAGTTTATCGCAAAAAAGTTTTTGGATTCATCTTCCTCTACTCGGATAGGATAGAGATGGCAAGAAATGGGTTTTTTATAATCAATCACACCAGCCTCATAAGCTTTTTCAATGCTGCATTTAGCTGTACCATTTTCCTCATAAGTTAAATAAGCACAAGCTTTATTATTTATTAATGGAGTTCCATATTCTTTAGGTTCATCATAATAAATGTACAGACCTTGTTGTTCGATGACATCAATACCTTGAGGAGTCAAAAATGGTTTTACCTTCTCATAAATTTTTTCTAAGGTCGCTAATTCTTCTTTTTCTAATGGTGCGCCAAAATCGCCTTCCCAACAACAAGCCCCTTTACAAGCATCTAAATTGCAGATGAAATGCTCTTGCACGACATCATCGCTAACTAATTTATCTTGAATGATGAGCATATTGTCCTGTTTCTAGAATTAAAATGATTGGTAAAATTGAAGACTTTCTTTAATTAAGTTTCGATCTGCCGTCTGATTAATCTGACAATTTCCTATTTGATCTAATAAGGTGAAATTAATAGCTGCCCCAATATTCTTCTTATCGTTTCGCATTAAATCGACTAACTCATCAACTATAGAAAATGGAATGGTATAGTTTCCATAAATATGGAGCATGTAATTACTGATCTGATCTAATTCTTCCCTGCTTAATCCCAATATTTTATGAGACAAATAACTTTCACATATCATCCCAATCGCAATTGCTTCTCCATGTAAAAGGGGGTGATCCGTTTCCAATGCCCAACCTTCAACTGCATGCCCGATGGTATGCCCAAAATTAAGGGCTTTACGAATGCCTTTTTCAAAGGGATCTTGTTCGACTATACTTTGTTTAATTTTTAATGAAGGAACAATCAAATCAGCCCAATTATTAAATGAGGTTAAATCGCTCACTTGAGATAGTTTATCCCATTGTTCTTTATCGGCAATTAAACTATGCTTAATAATTTCAGCATAGCCAGAACGCAATTCACTATAAGGTAATGTCTTTAAAAAATCAGGATTGATCCAAACCCCTTTTGGATTTTTAAAAAGTCCAATACTGTTTTTGATTTGCTGAAAATCAATACCTAGCTTTCCACCAATAGATGCATCGACTTGAGAAAGTAAAGTGGTTGGAATTTGAATAAAATCCATCCCCCGTTTAAAGGTAGACGCACAAAAACCACCCATATCACCAATCACACCTCCTCCGAGGTTAATAAATAAGGCATTGCGACTCGCTTTTTGCTCCATTAAGCTTGTCCAGATAGTAGTACAACTAGAGATGTTCTTATGAATTTCTCCTGCTGGAATCTGAATCTCTTGAAAAGAAGTTTTAAGATTTGCTTTTAGAAGTGGTAAACAAGCTTTGTGAGTATTTTCATCGACTAAGACAAAAATTGAAGCATAGTTTTGTTGTTGGACAAAGTCATTTAAGGCTTTCCAATCATTTCCAATGTATATCGTATAATCTTGCAGAGAAAGATGCTGCATCATAAATAATTAAGGCTACAAAATTAGGGAATTAATTGCAAGAATGCTTGCTTGGAAGCAAGGACTAAAAATAATTTTGAAAAACGGCACTTACAAATTTAGAATTTTTGGCAAGCCGAAATGGAAGTTTTTGCACGACCTCATCTATTTTTTGATAATCTGCTTCATATTTTAGTTCTACAATGATAGCCTCATCTTTTTGAGGAGAATGCGCAAAAAATATCATTCCATTAAATAAAAAGTATTGCAACTTACGATCAATTGTTAATCGAACTTCTCCATCTTTTGATAGATAGTAAGATCGTAAATATTGAACCAATACAACTGGTTTTAGTTGTTTTTTTATACCTGCTTTTTGAAGTAATGCACGATAATTGGTATGTTGGTTTAATTGAAAATCGGGCAAAGGAAAATGTTCTTTATCTCCCAATTGATTGAGTTTGATTTTTTTCTCCAGAGTTGGTTTTTTAGCAAAATGTAAATCCTCTCCATACCAGCGGATGCGATATTTTATACGATGCGAAATACCATTTAAATTTTCATGGAGCGCTTCCCAATACAAGGTATCGAAATATAAGCTATTGACAAAGCGATCGGGATAGACCTTACTAAATAGTGCAGGATGTTGTTGTACTACATGACGTACTTCATCAAAGGAAGCCGAGACGCGATATTTTCGTTCGTAACGCATTAGTTGGTCGTGATTTTTTCGCCATTTAATACCAAAGTAGAACGATCCTCGATGACATGAAGTAATGGAATATCATTTCCTTTGTGTTGTTGCACTTCTATTGTTCCTCCACCAAAACTAGCTGCTTGTTGAAATGCAATATAGCCTTGTTCAACCTTGTTCATTTCTATGGTTTTTCCTTGTATCAAGGCTTGGTCTTTGGCCGTTACTCCTTTTTGACTATGACTCACCTTTAATTGATCTACTTGTACAAAGGCGCGATGACCAGCGAGCAAAGCAGATTGTCGAGTACTGTCAATGCTGACATTTTGAATACGTAGTTTTCCTCCATTGATTTCTAAAGCATCGCCTCCAGTCTTGCTTAAAATAGAAGAATAGATTTTTCCATCACTGAAATTAGCATCTAAGGCATCTCCTGCATTGGATTGAAAAACACAATCATTTAACTCAAAAGTGGAATCATTAATGTGTAAAGCATCTTTCGCTACACTATTTACAAAGAAACATCTTGTAAATAAAGCCTTCGTTTGATAAAGGTTTACTCCTCCATCACTAAATTGTCCATTTTGTTGAATGGCGGCTAAATGGCTAAAGATCGTATTTGTAAAAGAAGAATTTTGGGAACATCCATAAATCATCAATCCTTGTCCACTTTCATCCGAAGAATATATTTTAATGGGTTGATCTGAACGACCATTGGCTTGAATGGGCGATTGACTAATGATAGCGGCTTGATTAGTCAAGTTTAGCGCTGCACCAGCAGCAATCTCGACCTGCCAATTTTTTGGTATTAATAAACTCTGACGAAGCGTATGTTGACCAGATTTTATCGTGATGCGTTTTGATTTTTCATTAATTTGGATAAAATTAAATGATTTCAAGCGATCAATGGAAGCATTTATATTGGAAGGTATAGAAACTGGAGCGTTCCATTTAAAAATAGGAAATCGAACTAAAGAATCGGTTCCTATGGTTTGACAATAAAGGTGTGTAGGTTTTCCACGACTAGGAATTTTATATCGCCGAACAGGAACATATTTGCTGTAGGATTCTAAAACAGTAGATTTTTGAAGTGGATATTGATCTTGTTTCGTACCTATTGCTTTTATGGCTATGGGAAGTTGATGATAAGATTCTATTAATATACTATCCTTATTCCATTGATAGGCTTTAATGGAAAGTTCTTCCATAGGGTAGAGTACCTTCCTTATTTCTTTTGCATTTCTAAAATAATACTGCCAATCAAATTCATAATTGGTGTATTCTTGCCGAATAAATTGCGCGCGTTGTTCTATCGCATTAATATGGGGTTCAATAAATTCATTAATGTAATCGTCTTGGATGAATTGTTCTAAATAGAAAACATATTGACGAACAAAGTTTTCATCTTCAAAAAAAAGATGATGAAAATCACGCATTCTTTGAGCTTGTGATACCTTTAAGTCTACACGGCTATTCACATTGGCACCTGTTAATAAAGGAGCTTGATGCCATCGTGTTCCTTGATCGCTATATCCATCATAACCAATAGGTTGTAACCGTCCTTTTTGCGCATTAAAGTAGAATCGTAAATTGGTAAAATTAAAGGCGTGATCCGATAAACATAAATCTTGTATCGCCATAAATTTTGCCATTTGGTCGATATCAAATACTTCTGCTACCTTTTTTTTACCATTTCTAAAAGCGTATAAAAGATTTTGGGCGGTTTCATATTGCAGCAAGTAGTCATCATCTTTTAAGATTTCTTTTTCTTCAAACGAACTGATTTGGGCACTTTCCAACCAAGGAGGTTGTTCTTTAAGTCCTTCAGAAGCATATTTCCATAAGGCATCTTCACTAATTCGTAAGATAGGACCTCTTAATTGCTTTGCATGATCTAATAAGGCAAAATTAAAATGTTCTTCATAGGCATAAATACCCAAAGGCGTATCATTTAATTGAGCGACTACAAAATCGTATCGAGTAGTCAATATCCCTTCATGTTTTAATAATTGATGGAAGATCCATTCATCCAAATGAGCTCGAGATAAGGAATTGTGTATGGAAAATTCATGCATCCCATTCCATGCTTCCATCTCATCTGCAACAATCCGAAAGGACCATTTATGCCCTTTTAAATGATCTAA
The DNA here is from genome assembly GCA_020628645.1 of Saprospiraceae bacterium. GTDB lineage: Bacteria > Bacteroidota > Bacteroidia > Chitinophagales > Saprospiraceae > JAHDES01. Next base: position 91,789 of record JAHDES010000017.1, on the reverse strand, counting down.
TAAATCTCCTTTTAAGCGAGTTGTTACATTAATCGTAGAATCATTCACGATTAATTTAGCAGGAACGAGATCAGAACGTCCTGTAATGAGGTTTCCTTTAGCAAATGCTTCTAGTCGTTTTGCTTTTAAACGCTTTAATTCTTTGTCTTCTATCTGTAATTGAAGGGTGGTATATTCAAATTCACTAGCTTGAGGTGTAAATGTCTTATTTTGTTGAGCTGAAGAACGTTGGATGGTTAAATCGTCAAAATAGACTGTACCTTCTTTTTGAGAATTGTATGGAAAGATTTTAAGTGTACCATTCTTTACACCAATAGGAACGACTATTTTTTTGCTTATATAATCCCATCCATTTTGTGTGCGTTCAGAAACAGTAGCTTGTTCATAAAAATTCCAATCTCCTTGAAATGCGAGTACACCATAGCCATCATCTGCTTGACGCCATATCCCCGCCTCAAAGACATCACCTGCATTTACATTAAAAAATTCCATTCCAGCGCCATAGAGACTTTTTTCAGAACAAGCAGAAGCATAACGACCGCTCAATGCTTTTTCTGATGATTGAGTATTCCCATTAAAAAAACTATGTCCTTGTGATACAAAATGCAATCCATCACCAGAAGGAGTTTCCATATCACAGAAATATTCATTTTCCGATGAGTGCGATTGTACAACAAGAAATGCTACACCAAAAAAAGCAAAAACGGAAAGTAAGAGCATTCCGATCCATCTTTTTTCAGTTCGTTTGTTATGATGGGTTTTAATTCGCATTCGCCTTCTTTTTTTGATCCATAAAAAATAGATAAGTAGTAAAGCCCACAAAAGCAGCGAGTATCCAATACATAAGGTGGTTATAAATCTGCGCTAACCAATTTCCATCAATAAGCTGCTTCATTTTATTGTATTTAGGCGTTTGGTCTTGTTTTAAATTAGGAAAGGCTTGAAGAATTTTAGCTTTTACTTGATCATTGATGGCTTCCATCCGTTGGCGTTCATCGGCAGCTGCTTGTGTATAACGGACTTCATTTAATTCTAATTCTAGTTCGACAAAAGTTGGATAAGGGAAATAAAAAGAATTAACTTGATCGAGTGTAAACGTCATAAGTGCTTCCTGATCTTCTTTGATGTATACCCTATTTCTAACTTGCTTTACTTTTACATTGGCTTGTAAGGAATTATCATCTGCATTAACTTGTGCAAGATGACGCTTTAATTTATCTCGATTTTTAGGTTTAATATATTGCCAAAACGAATGTTCTGCTAAGCGATCCTTTTTTTTAGGATTGGTATACCGATCAAATTTTATTTCTTGACGAGCCACTCCCGTTTGGTCGATACTTGGTAGTTTTAATTGTACTAGCTCTTTGATTAAACTATCTTTTGAAAAGCGTTGTCGAAAGCGAAGTCCAGCTTGCTGATTGACTAAACTGTTTTGGTCGTCATCAAAATAAGTATCAATGAAAATTTCTTCTGCCTTACTCCCTTCTAATTGAGGGCCCATTTCTTTCAAAGATTCACCTGTAAATTGTGTCTCTAGATAACTCCATAAAGTAGAGACTTCTTCTTCAGGAACTGCCAATTTATACTCACTTTCTATGCGCGCTTGTGCGTGCGCTAGCATAGAAAATAGCATTAGTAGTATAAAAAAGGCATATCGCATGAATTAGAGGGCTAAATTTCGTTGTTCAATAAATGAGAATTGAAGTTGAGGCGCTTTCTCGATGAGTTCATCTTTAGCCGCTACGATCGTTTCAATATTATTGGTTTCGATAATGAAGGCTAAGTCTAATTGATCTTGATGCTGATCCATACGTTTTAATTCTACCATTAGGAAATGCGAAGCTAAAATGTTACTAATGGTATTGATATCCAATTCTTGGGTAGAAATGGTGATGAACATCGTATCTGGGGTTCTTACAATAGAACGATTGGATAAAAGTGCTTGTGTTAATAAAATACAAATGATTAATATAAAAGCTAGAACGGTAATCAATACTTGTCCAGCCCCCATTCCCAATCCGATACCAATCGCAAAAAATAAAAAGACAAGTTCTTCGGGCTCTTTTATAGCTGCTCGAAAACGAACAATTGATAATGCTCCGACAAGTCCAAGGGATAATGCAATAGAACTTTTGACCACATAAATCACTAGCATTGTGGAAAGGGTCAATAGAACAAAATTATCGGCGAACTTGGTTCGATTCGCAATAGAATTGGCATATCGTTTATAAAATACCCCTAAAAGGTAGGCAAGAATAGCCGCAAGTATGGCATTGAATAAAAATTGTTGATGATTAATGACATCTGTAGAAAAATCATTCAGGAAGTCTTCAAATTGCATAGCATGATTGTATTACATTTACTATCTGTAAAAGTAAGGCAAACAATTCGTTAAATGGTTGTGAATGCTGTTAAAATCAAAAATTGATACTTATTTTGCAATTTGCAGCTCTAAAGAGAGATACATTCGAAAGCCTGAGTGAAGCACTCACAGCGCAACGGTCGAAAAATCCTATGTCCTACGTCCAATAGTCCAAAGTCAAAAAGACTACGCTTTCTCCACTTGAATTCCAATACTTACTTCATTTGGCAATTCAATTTTTTCACCATCCGCAACAGCATCCGTTAAGCTCAAACTTGTCGCTAGGGTTTCATTGCAGATATAATCTTTAAAATGCTCCACTGCTGGAACGACCGCATCATTTTGTTCTAGATAGATGGTGATTCGATCCGTAACGTTGAAATCTTTACTTTTTCGGATATTTTGGATACGATTCACTAATTCACGTGCTGTACCTTCTGCCAATAATTGGTCATCTAAGGTAATATCTAAAGCTACGGTCAGTGGGCCATCATTTGCTACCAATAAACCAGGAATATCTTCTGCCGAAATATCAAAATCTTCCAAGGTCAATTCATGGGAATTATCTCCAACAACTAAAGTATAGGAACCTGTTTTTTCCAAATTAGCAATATCATCTTGGTTAAATCCACCAATTGCTTGCGCTGCCGCTTTCATATCCTTCCCTAATCGACGACCTAGGGTTTTGAAGTTGGGTTTGATCCGCTTCTTAATCACTCCTGATGCATCAGTCAAATACTCAATTTCTTTAACATTTACCTCTGATAAAATCAAATCTTTTACACCATCTACTTGTTCAATAAAACTAGGATCTAAGACAGGTAATAATATCTTTGCTAAAGGCTGACGTACCCGTAAATTTTCTTTTTTACGAAGTGATAAAATCAAAGAAGAAATGCGTTGCGCATAATTCATGCGTTCTTCCAATGCGGTGTCAATAGCACTTTCATCGGCTTCGGGGAAATCAGCTAAATGTACGGATTCAGCACCTTCTTTCTGACTGGCATCATTTAAATTTCTAAATAACCAATCTGCAAAACAAGGCGAAATAGGTGCCATTAATTTAGCCACCGTTACCAAACAATCATATAAAGTTTGGAAAGCCGTAATTTCATCTTTGCCATAGGATTGACTCCAGAATCGCTTCCGATTCAGACGGATATACCAGTTACTTAAATCACGATCCACAAAATTTTGCACTCGACGAGCCGCATTCGTAGGTTCATAATCGGCATAATCGGCATTAACGTCTTTGATTAAAGAATTTAGTTTAGAGATAATCCAACGATCAATACTTTTTCGCTCCGCTAAAGGCACATAATCTTCTTTATAATTAAAGTCAACGATATTTGCATATTGTGCAAAGATTCCATTGTAGGTTTGATATAATGTACCGAAAAATTTTCTACTGACTTCTCCTATACCATCGGCATCAAATTTAAGATTATCCCAGGGTTGTGCATTCGAAATCATATACCATCGCGTTGCATCTAAGCCATAAGTTGCAAGTGTCTCAAATGGCTCGACGGCATTTCCTTTACTTTTTGACATTTTCTGCCCGTGCTTATCTTGCACCAAACCATTGGATACTACATTTTTAAAGGCAACACTATCAAAAGCCATTACACCAATTGCATGTAGCGTAAAGAACCAACCACGCGTTTGATCAACACCTTCTGCGATAAAATCGGCAGGATAATTTGTTTTAAATTTTTCTTGATTTTCAAAAGGATAGTGCCATTGTGCGTAGGGCATTGAACCTGAATCAAACCATACATCAATTAAGTCTAATTCCCGATGCATGGGTTCTCCATCTTCTGTTACTAAAACGATATCATCAATATAAGGACGGTGTAAATCTTTAGGAACCTCTTGTGTTTTTCCTAAAGCCGCATTTGCTTTGTCAATTTCTGTTTGTAATTGCTCCAATGAACCAATACAAATTTCTTTTGTCCCATCTTCATTTCGCCAGATCGGTAATGGAATTCCCCAATAACGAGAACGCGATAAATTCCAATCTTGCAGATTCTCCAGCCACTTTCCAAATCGCCCTTCTCCTGTATGCTTGGGTTTCCAATTGATGGTTTTATTGAGTTCTACCATACGATCTTTCATCGCCGTGGAGCGCACAAACCAACTATCTAAAGGATAATATAAAACAGGTTTGTCAGTCCGCCAGCAATGCGGATAATTATGGACGTATTTTTCAACTTTAAAGGCTTTATTTTCTGTTTTTAATTTAATCGCTAATTGAACGTCGATGGATTTATCAGGTGCATCATCATTCATATAATATTCATTCTTCACATATTGACCACCAAATTCTCCCATTTCAGGACGAAATTTTCCTTGTAAATCCACTAGGGGAACAAGATTATCTTGTTGATCTTTTACCAAAAGGGGTGGCACAGGAGGATTCGCCTTTTTAGCTACCATAGCATCATCCGCACCGAAGGTAGGCGCGGTATGTACGATTCCTGTACCATCTTCCGTAGTAACAAAATCTCCAGCAATGACACGGAAGGCGTTTTCTGGATTTTCTGCGGGTAAAGCAAAAGGCAATAATTGCTCGTATCGAATACCAACTAGATCAGCACCTTTACATTCTTTTTTGATGAAATATGGAATTTTTTTCGCCCCAGCTTCATAATTGGCTAAATCTGCTGCATCTTCAACCGCTTCGTATTTACCACTAAATTGTTTCCCCACTAAAGCTTTTGCCAAAATTAATTGAACAGGCTGAAAAGTATATTGATTATAGGTTTGTACTAAAACATAATCAATCTTAGGGCCTACCGTCAATGCTGTATTAGAAGGTAATGTCCAAGGCGTCGTCGTCCAAGCTAGAAAATGAAGATGTTCTTCGCCTACTAAGAAATCGGGTAAAGTATCAGGAATGGCTTTGAATTGTGCAACGACTGTGGTGTCGGTCACATCTTTGTATGCACCAGGCATATTCAATTCGTGTGAACTTAATCCTGTTCCTGCTTTTGGAGAATAAGGCTGGATAGTATATCCTTTATACAATAAATCTTTATCATACAAACGCTTCAATAAATACCAAACGGATTCAATATAAGTATTTTCAAAAGTGATGTATGGTTTTTCTAGATCGACCCAATATGCCATTTTTCGAGTGAGGTCATCCCACATATCTTTATAGCGCATCACCGTTTCGCGGCATGCCTTATTATATTCATCAACAGAGACTTTTTTACCAATATCCTCTTTCGTGATCCCTAATTCTTTTTCAACGGCAAGTTCAATTGGCAAACCGTGAGTATCCCATCCTCCTTTTCGTTCTACTCGTTTCCCTTTCATGGATTGATAGCGGCAAAACATATCTTTCACAGTACGAGCCATCACGTGGTGAATCCCTGGCTTTCCATTAGCAGATGGAGGGCCTTCATAAAAGACGAAGCTATTTTCAACGGGACGTTGCTCGATACTTTTTTCAAAGATGTTGTGTTCCTCCCAAAATTCGCGGATGGATTCGTCAATCTTTGAAAGATTTAATGATTTATATAAGGGATACATAGTCTGTATGATTTGTATTCTATTATTTTTTGATTGAAATACGTCTTTTTGCGTAAATAGTTCAATCTTGAAAAACAGCAAAAGTACGAAAATGCTATCACTTTATTGTGTTAGAATCATCATCTTTATTCTATCAAGATTAAGATTAAAAAATTAACAAAAAAGTAATGGTGAAATCTGCTTTTTGACTTTAATTTGAAGATTATATATCTATCTTTGCGTGCAAATTTTTTGAAACGCTACAGGGAAAACACTTTAGTAGTTTTAGGGGATTATATAGTTAAAAAATTTTTTTAGAAGAGATCAAAATAAAGCTTCAAACGCTTCATATTGTCGCTAATTCAGCTTTCTTATTGATCTCAAAATTTTTAACTCTATAATTTATACCCCTTAGCTTACACTCCCTAAAAAATTTGCATCGCTCATGCCTAGAGACAATTCTATCAAATCCGTTCTTATTATTGGAAGTGGTCCTATTATTATTGGTCAAGCCTGTGAGTTTGATTATTCAGGTACACAAGCCTCTCGCTCTTTACGCGAAGAAGGGATTGAAGTAACCTTAATCAACTCCAATCCAGCGACCATTATGACCGATCCTGTAACAGCGGATCACATTTACTTGCTTCCATTAACAGTTGAAAGTGTTGAAAAAGTTCTCGAAGAACGACAAATTGATGCAGTACTACCCACAATGGGAGGACAAACGGCTTTAAACTTGGCGATTGAAGCTGGAGAGCAAGGTGTATGGGAAAAATATGGCGTACGCTTAATCGGGGTAGATTTAGATGCAATTGAGGTAACAGAAAATCGAGAAGCGTTTAAGAAATTAATGATTGAAAAAGGCTTGAGTTGTGCCCCTTCATACATTGCCAATTCCTTTTTAGAAGGAAAAGAAGCTGCTCAAAAGATTGGCTTTCCTTTGGTGATTCGTCCTTCTTATACTTTGGGTGGAACGGGAGCTGGCTTTGTGTATAAAAAAGAAAATTTTGACGAGGCGCTTCGAAATGGTTTAAATGCATCGCCAACCCATGAAGTGATGATTGATAAAGCTGTTTTAGGTTGGAAAGAATATGAATTAGAGCTGTTACGAGATGCAAATGATAATGTCGTTATTATTTGTACCGTAGAAAATTTAGATCCTATGGGAATTCATACAGGAGATAGTATTACTGTTGCTCCTGCGATGACCCTTTCCGATACGGCTTATCAAGAAATGCGCGATCAAGCGATTCTAGCGATGCGTTCGCTTGGAAATTTTGCAGGTGGATGTAATATTCAGTTTTCTCAAAATCCAGATACGGAAGAATTAATCGTCATTGAAATTAATCCTCGTGTATCGCGTTCTTCTGCTTTGGCAAGTAAAGCAACGGGTTATCCTATCGCAAAAATTGCAGCGAAATTAGCCATTGGATATACTTTAGATGAGTTAAAAAATCAAATTACTAAAACGACTTCTGCTTATTTTGAACCTACCTTAGATTATGTGATTGTTAAAATGCCTCGTTGGAATTTCGATAAATTCTACGGAGCGGATCACCGTCTTGGCTTACAAATGAAATCAGTAGGAGAAGTAATGGCGATTGGTCGAACTTTCTTAGAAGCTTTACAAAAAGCGTGTCAGTCACAAGAGAATGGACGAATGGGCTTAGGCGCAGATAAGAAAGAGTGGATACGAACAACCGATATTTTAGAACGTTTAGAAATGGTAAGTGATGACCGTATTTATCGTTTAAAAGATGCCCTTCGATTGGGTGTACCTTCTAAAACAATTCAAAAATTAACTAAAATTGATCCTTGGTACATCCAACAAATTAAGCGTTTGGTGCAGATGGAGGAGCAATTGATGCGCTATAATGTAGCAGAAGATATTCCAGAAGAATTCATGCGTGATTTAAAGCAAGTGGGGTATTCTGACGCTCAAATTGCTTGGTTGTTAAGAATTACCGAAAAGGAAGTAACGCGCTACAGAAAGAAACTAGGCATTCGTCGCACCTATAAAATGGTGGATACGTGTGCGGCAGAATTTGAAGCACAAACGCCTTATTTCTATTCAACTTTTGATGACGAAAACGAAAGTATTCCTTCTACCGATAAAAAGAAAATTGTTGTTTTAGGTTCTGGACCCAATCGAATTGGTCAAGGAATTGAGTTTGATTATTGTTGTGTACACGGCTTACTAGCAATCAAAGAATCAGGCTATGAATCTATTATGATTAATTGTAATCCTGAGACGGTATCTACTGATTTTGATGTAGCTGATAAACTCTATTTTGAACCAATTTTCTGGGAACACATCGATGAGATATTAGAACTAGAACAACCTGAAGGTGTTATTGTACAATTAGGTGGTCAAACAGCCTTGAAATTGGCAGAAGAATTTGATAAAAGAGGTATTAAAATCTTTGGAAGTAGTTACAATACCCTTGATTTAGCGGAAGATCGAGGTCGCTTTTCTGATTTATTAAAAGAATTAGAAATCCCTTATCCTAGATATGGTGCGGCGGAAGATACTGATGAAGCCTTAGCAATTGCCAATAAAGTGACCTATCCTGTTTTGGTTCGCCCCTCTTATGTCTTAGGAGGACAGCGTATGCGAATTGTAATTAATGATGAAGAGTTAGAGCGTCATGTGCTTGGGATTTTTAAACACTTACCAGGTAATAAAGTCTTAATTGATCAATTCTTGGACAGAGCAAAAGAAGCCGAAATTGATGCGATTTGTGATGGAGATGAAGTGATGATTATGGGTATTATGGAACATATTGAGCCAGCGGGCATTCATTCGGGTGATAGTTCTGCGGTATTGCCTACTTATAGTCTTTCGGATGCAGTTGTTGAAAAAATGAAAGCCTATACCGAGAAATTAGCTTTTGCGCTTGGTGTAAAAGGCTTGATTAATATTCAGTTTGCTATCAAAGATGAAGAAGTTTATGTAATTGAAGCGAATCCTCGTGCTTCGCGTACGACGCCTTTTATCGCTAAAGCTTATGGTGTTCCTTTCTTGAAAATTGCTACGCAAGTTATGATTGGCGCAAAGAAACTGAAAGACTTTGATGTTAAACCGCATTTAGATGGTTTTGCGATTAAAGTGCCCGTCTTTTCTTTTAATAAATTTCCGAATGTTGATAAAAACTTAGGACCAGAAATGAAATCCACGGGAGAGGCGATTCGTTTTATTGATGATTTAAATGATCCTTACTTTAGAGAATTGGACAAGAAACGGTCGATGTATTTGACGATGTAGATAACATGTTTTCGTTGTCATCGGCGTCGAGCCTCGACAACGAAGTAGAGGTTTTTAGGAGGGGAAGTGAATTGAAATAACAATATTGTTATTTCAATTCACTTCCCCTCCTAATACCACCAAAATAATTGCAAAGCCTCGATGGCTGTAGCAATTATAAAACTTATACTATCATCTCCTTCTTTATCACTTCTTGAATCTCCGCTGCTAATAAACTCGAACTTGCTACAATTTCTTTTCCAAACAAATAATCATCTCCTCCTTTAAAATCGGTCACTTTTCCACCTGCTTCTTGAACGATAAATGCCCCAGCAGCTACATCCCAAGCATTCAAACTGTATTCATAAAAAGCATCGAATCGCCCACAGGCGACATACGCCAAATCTAAAGCTGCCGATCCAAATCGACGGATACCGCGTGTATGTTCCATGAAATATTCTAATACCGCCAAATAATTTTTGGTGCGTGAATAGTCGTAATAAGGAAATCCCGTTGCGATAAGGGCATCCGCTAAATTTGGATTTTGAGAAACTTGAATAGGATCTTTATTTAAATAAGCGCCACCATCCTTCCATGCATAAAAACATTCTTCTCGATTGACTTCAAGAACAACACCTAAAATGGTTTCATCATTTTCTTGCAATGCCACACTAATTGAGAAAAAAGGGAGTTGATGCAAAAAATTCGTTGTGCCATCTAAAGGATCAATAATCCAGCGAAGTGCTCCCTTTTGTGTAGCAATCGTTTCTTCTTCGGTGAGAAAAACGGCTTCTGGCGTCAGTTTTGAAAGTTCTTGAACGAGTCGTTGTTCGGCTTCTTGATCGACATAGCTTACTAAACTATTTTTACTTTTTGTTTCAATAGCTGAAGAATTAACTTTACCAAGTTCTTGCTTGATGAACAAGCCTACTTCTTTTACGATTTCAGTAGTTTGAAGGCAAAGCGTTTTTAAATTATATGAAGGCATAATGGAAATTTTATACCTACAAAAGTATCTATTTTTGAGTATATTTGGATGGATTTACTAAAGAACGAACAATGGCATATAATGAATTATTAGCAGATCGTATTCGACAAATTTTGGCTCCCGTAAAATTAGCTGTAGAAGAGAAAAAAATGTTTGGCGGTTTATGTTTTATGGTCGATAATAAAATGTGTGTTGGTATCGTCAAAGAAGATTTAATGGCTCGAATCGGCGAAACAGCGCAAGAAACTGCCCTTCAGCGCAAAGGTTGCCGTCCGATGGATTTCACCAAACGTCCTATGAAAGGTTATGTTTTTGTGGCACCAGAAGGGACGGATATGGATGAATATTTGGAACATTGGGTACAATTGTGCCTTGATTTTAATCCACAAGCAAAAGCCAGTAAAAAGAAAAAGAGAAGTTGATTAACCAATAATTTTTACTAATTCTAATTTTTCCTTCATAATAGGATAGCACATTTTGGTGTCTCGTTTGAGTTGATCTACTAATTTTGCCATTCTAGCTATATCTAAATCTTCTGTTTTTGTCATCAATTCTAATTGAAGCGCCGCTTCTTGTTGGCTCACCATTCCAACCATCATATAATTTGATTTGATACGATGTGCCGTAACGCTTAGAGTTTCCCAGTCTTTTTGCATAAAAGCCTGATCTAATATTTCGAGAGCATTAGGAATTTCTTGCAAAAAAATCTCAATAATTTCCATCACAAAAATGGGATCATTTTTACTAAGCTCTAATAAATATCCCAAATTGACCTCTGGTTCTCTTGAATTGTTTTGTGTTTTTTGAGTAGAAATAGTTGTTTCTTTTGCCAGCTTGGGTAACCATTTTAACAATGTTTTTTGTAATTGTTTTGGAGAAAAAGGCTTAGTTGTAAAATCATTCATACCTGCTGCTAAGGCTCTATTTTTTTCATCTAATAACGCGGCAGCCGTCAACGCAATAATTGGACGTTTTTGGTTAGGATGATTATTGAGTTGACGAATGGCTTTTGTACAAACTTCGCCATCCATAATAGGCATGTGCAAATCCATTAAAATGAGATCAAATTCTTTATCTTCTAACAACTTTAAAGCATGTTTTCCATTATCGGCAATCGAATAGGAGCAGTTCCACAGATCAAGGATTTTAGCGATTAATTTCTGATTCATAGGATTGTCTTCTACCACTAATAATTCATGAGTGGCTAAAATAGCCGCACTATTTTCTTGTTGCTCTTCTTGTTGAATAATTTCTTCCGCTTTTTTCTGTGTTTGCTCAAAAGGTAAATTGATAATAAACGTAGAGCCTTTACCTACATTGCTATAAACACTAATAGAACCATTTTGTAATTCTACTAATTGCTTAACAATCGCTAAACCCAGTCCTGTACCTCCATATTTTCGGGCGGTAGATTTATCCACCTGTTTAAAACTTTTAAAAATATGATTGATTTTATCTTGTGGAATACCAATACCTGTATCCTTAATCATGAATTGAATGATGTGCTGATTATCGGTCGATTTCGCAATTTTTATAATTAGATTAATACTTCCTTCTTGAGTAAATTTACTAGCATTACCAAGAATATTGGTTAAAATTTGGCGCAATCGATTTGGATCACCTATTATTAAATTATTAATTCGATCGTCAAAATTGAGGTAGACATTTACGGATTTATCTCGTAATTTAAATTGAAAGGTTTGTTGTAAACCTTTTGCCAAGGCATACAAATCAAATTCTTTTTCTTCAAATTCTAATTCTCCCGCCTCAATTTTTGATAAATCAAGAATATCATTGATAATCCCTAATAAACTATCTGCCGAAAATTTTAAGGAATCCAAATATTCAAGTTGCGAAATACTAGGATTAGCTTCATATAGAAGGTGGGTCATACCAATCACCGCATTCATTGGTGTGCGGATTTCATGACTCATATTCGCTAAAAACTGCTGCTCGGCTAATCTCGCTTGTTCAGCAGCTTGTTTGGCCCGAATGAGTTCTTGCTCGGCTAATTTTTGATCTGAAATATCACGAATTAAATCTCGAGAACCTAAATATTCTCCATTTTCGGTCACGGCATTCGAATTAATCTGAACATATTTAATCGTTTTATCAGCAGTGATAATTCGACATTCATAATTACTATAGTAACCTTCTGTGATGAGTTCATGGGTATAAGCTGCCAATTCTTTGGCATCTTCTGGATGGATCATTTTCCAAAAATTGATACTTCTGTTTGTAGGCTGCTCTAATCCCAATAATTTTTTGGCAGCTTTATTGGCATTTATGATATTCCCAAAACGATCTAGAGTAATCAAGGAATCATACATTTCTTCAAAAAGACTTTGATAAGCAGTATGACTACGATTTAGTTCTTCTTGAGCACGTTGACGTTTATAGGTTTCATTGACTAGTCGTTCATGGGCTAATGAACCTTTGAGCGAAACAGCAAATTTATCTACTACTGTACTTAATTGTATGAGTTCTTTTGGACTAAAAAGATCTGTTGCTTCGGTACTATACAATTTTAGAAATCCTAGCTTACCTAATTTAAAAATGGTATAGCTTCCTCCTTGAATTGCTTCTTCTTGTACAACTTGATGAAATTTTTTATCAGTTTGATTGATTTGAAAGAAAGGATGTTCCCAAAGTCGTTTGAGAATAAAATGGCGATTATTAATAGTGCGTTCTTTCGATCGAAATTCAGGATTGGAATATAATAGGATATAGTCGTCTGTTTGGTTATCAGTAATTTCCTGTTCACTGATCCATACTGCAGCATATGAAATGGGTTTCTTATTTAAAAGAACCTGAATAAACTGCTCACAATTTTCTAAAACATGAATAGACTTACCTGCTGCTAATGAAAGTTGATAAAGTAGCGATAAGTCTTGAATTATCTGCTCTTTTCCTTGCATGACGTTTGGTTAAAAAGTTTTTTCGTATTGCCCTGAATTAAAATTTCCTTAATTCAATACGGCGTAAGATTCACTAAATAAGGTATATCTATAGGGTAGATATATCAGTGTTTGATCAAATAAGAAAAAGGAATTGGAGGGAAAGCCTAACAAATGGTTTTGGTCAATTCAAAGACGGATACGAAATATGCTTTTCTTGTTTGAAATAAGAACTATATGATTATCAATGTGAAGGGGGGACGTTTATTGCAAGTGATACTTTTTTATTCTAAAAAAGTAGAATACCAGTAGTAAAAAGGGAATATCCCATTTAAGTCCGTGTAATCTAATTCATGGATCGCTGTTGCGATTTTTCGTTTTGTAAAAGGCGATAAATGGTCGATTTACCAATATCTAATTTTTGAGCGACTAAAATTATATCATTATCGTATTTTTCCAGATAGTGGAAAATGATATTGCGTTTATATTCTTCAAAGGTCATTTCTTGGGTAAGAAATGAGCCCGCTTTTTTTGTGCCATTGAAGGTAATATCTTCTGCCAAAATTTGTTCGCCATCAGACATTACGGCTGCTAAATCAATTATAGCTTTGAGTTCACGTACATTACCGGGATAGCTGTATGCCATCAATTTTTTCTTGGCATCTTTACTAATTTCTAGAGGCGACATCCCATTTTGTTTGACAAACTCTTTGAGAAAATATTGCGCCAGCAAAATAATATCATTGCCACGTTCACGAAGTGGGGGCAAATGAATAGGCAATCCCAATAAACGATAATATAAGTCTTCACGGAAATTACCCTTTTCAATTTGATCGGCTAAATTTTGATGCGTAGCAACAATGATTCTTGCGTCAAATTTAATGGGTTTTTCTCCGCCTAATCGTGTGATTTCACGTTCTTGGATCGCACGCAAGACTTTAGCTTGCATATTAATGTCCATCTCAGCGATTTCATCTAAAAATAGCGTACCGCCATCTGCTAATTCAAATTTCCCTTTCTTTCGAGCATTAGCTCCTGTAAATGCACCTTTTTCATAACCAAACAACTCACTTTCTAGTAGTTCTTTTGGAATGGCACTCATATTGACGGCTATAAATGGGGCTTTTCGTTTTGGAGAATTATAATGGATGCTTTTAGCAATGACTTCTTTTCCTGTTCCTGTTTCTCCTGTAACAGAGACCGTAATATTCGTCTTTACCGCCTTTTCGAGCAACCTAAAAATACGCTGCATCGGCTTACTATTTCCGACAATTGATTTCTCGAAGCTATACGTTTGTTGTAGTTCAGTTTTTAACGTTTCTACTTCATTTTGAAGAGCAATGTGTTTCTTAATATTGGTCAAAGAGTTTAATAAACGCTCTTTGGTTTCCGTATCCTTGGTAATGTAATCATAGGCCCCTTCTTTTAATAAATTGACAGCAGTAGAAACATCTTGCTGCCCAGAAAGAATGATGACACCAATATCGCTATTAAATTCCTTGATTTTTTTGAGAATTTCTTCTCCTGTAAAATCAGGTAAGGTATAATCTAAAGAGATAATACTAGGGTTGAGGTGGAGTTGTTTAAGGCAGGCTTTTCCATTATTAAAAAGATGAACCTCATGATCGGGATTGAGTTCCATGATATATTTGACCATACGTTGATACATAGGATCATCTTCAACCACAAATATTCGTACAGGATCAAATTTTTTTTCCATTGGTTAGCTCCACTTTAAACTATATCTAGGCATAAATTTAATAATATTCTCCTTCAAATCTTTCTCTCTAGTTTATGTTGTTGGGTCTCTTAATGTTTTATGAAGGTACAAACTTCTTAGTAATTTGATTACAAGAAATCAAAATAAGTAAGGGGGTATTAATTATTTGATGGTAACTCTTGGGTGTTTTTTGGTCAAAGGAGTTTGAATAATAATTAGTGTGTAGGGGTATAGGTGTGTTAAGATGGGTAGACTTCTGTTCTCCTTTTTTAACAAAAAAAGAACGAATATCATGCCATTTCTAGTTTTGAAACTGCAATTTCCCATTTTTAGAATACATAGATTTTGAAACAATATATAAAGATTTGATTCATAGAATGATAATCTAAAATAGGAGGTGTGGCATCTTTCTAGCATCATTTGTAGTGCAAACGTTAATAAAAAATTCCAGAATTAAGTAAGACGATACAGCTTTTGCAAAAAAGTAGTTTACCCAACATTTGTATTGAACTTACTACAAAATGCCAGACATGAAAGTTATCGTATCAGCGATTCTAATGATATGTGTACTCAGCTCTTGTAGTACCACAGCACATCTTTTTGAAAATACCACTTCTTCTGATAAAGGCACTTCTTTTTTTGATTCTACTACTGATCCAAAATTAAAAGCAGGCGATAAATTAACCATCAGTATATGGGGACATGACGATCTTAGTATTGGCTCCGTCAATACCGTTTTCAACTCCAATGAATCAACAGGTAAATGGGTCGTCATAGATAAAGAAGGTGAAGTTAATTTACCTAAACTTGGAAGAATTAAACTAGCCGATTATAGTGTAAAGGAAGTCAATTATTTATTGGAACAAGCTTACGAAAAACACATTCAAAACCCAATCATCAATGTAAAAGTTCTCAATCATTATGTAACGGTTCTAGGAGAAGTCAACAATCCAGGAAAATATACCCTGGAAAATAGCGCCATGGAATTGGTAGAATTACTCGCCGAAGCAGGAGGGATGACCAAATATGCCAAAAATACAGCAGTAGATATAATCCGTACCAAAGATACCCTTTCACAAAAACTAACGGTTGATTTAACCGATTTTAGCAAGTTTAAAGAAAGTAATATTGCTTTATTTCCAGATGATGTGGTTTATATCCCACCTACCAAAGAAAAAAATCGAGACGAAGGATTAAGCAAAGCCGTACCCGTAGTAAGTATCCTTACAGGTGTAGCTGTACTAGTTTCTGTTTTTATCAAGTAATCATTCCAAACAAATCAACCAAAACTTAGGATTATGAACTTCCAAAAAGAATTACAAACATTAATTATCCCCATCATAAAAGGCTTACCAATCATTGTTGCGCTGGTTATGTTATCTATCTTATTCACGCGCCGTGTGATAAAATATACTACTCCTGAATACCAAAGTAGTGCCGCATTAAAATTGGATAATCGCGATTTTAGTACATCAACGATTAATATTTTTGATAGCCAAGGCTTTAGCAATATTGCCAATGATGTAATGACAGAAATTGAAGTATTTAAATCTAAAAACCTTATCCAAAAAGCCTTTGAAAAATTAGATTTTGACGTGTCTTACTATCGTATTGGAGATATTAGAACAACTGAAATGTATAAAGAAAGTCCATTTACGATTTCGTATAAACTATTATCTCCTCAAGCACAAGACAAACTCTTTTATCTACGATATCAAGGCAATAATATATTTGAATTACTGCCTAATAAAGAAGCTGCATCAGGTAGCCGTATCACTGTAGATAGCCTTTGGAAAGATGAGCATATCTCATTTACGATTAAAAAGAATGAGGCTCTTTTAACGAAGAAAATGCAAGCACTCCAAATAGATGATTTATTTGGGATACAATTTAATTCCTTTGAAAAATTAGCTAAAAATGTCAATGCAGATAATTTTTATGTTCGACCTGTAGACAAGGATGTATCTATCGTAAAATTATATTATCAACATGAAGTACCTGCAAAAGCAGCACTATTTCTAAATGCTTTAATGCAAACTTATGTTGAAGATTACCAATCCAATAAAGAAAATAATATGGATGGCATTCTTCAATTTGTAAATCAGCAATTAGCCTCTGTAGAAGTAAAACTAAAAGAATCGGAAGCCAATTTGGCTAATTATAAAGCGCAAAATGGTATCGTAAACGCTATACAAGAAACCGATGCTACCATAAAACAACTTTCCGAGTTTAATACTAGAATCGTTAATTATGATATTCAAGAAGCAGAACTTAATCGACTGTTTGAATATCTCGCTACTGGAAATAGCCTGCAAGGATTTTCTCCTAATTTTGAGTCTTTATTAGAACCTGTATTTAAAGATTCTTATTTAAAAGCACAAAATTTAGAACTCGAAAAACAAGATTTATTACTCAAGTATCAACCAGAGAGTGATATCATTGTCAATATCGAAAATAAAATTAGTAGTCTTCGTGTCTTTATTAATGAAAGTGTTAAAAATACACTTGAAAATATTGGGACAAAACGTACAGAACTCGAACAAGCGATTGCTAAAATTGATGAAAAAATTAAAAAATATCCAAACAAAGAACGAGAAACCGCCTTTTTGCAACGAGAAGTAATGCTTAATGAACAGATGTATAATTTGCTTGCAGAAAAACGTACCGAATTAGCTATTGCACGACGATCAAATCATACCTTTCATAAAGTACTTGATCCAGCTACAATTGCCAGTACGCCCATCTCTCCAAACAAACCTTTGTATTATGGTGTAGCTGTCTTTTTTGCCTTGTTAGGAGGAATTGGATTCTCCTTCTTGAAGCATTTTATGACGGCAAAAATTAAGAATAAAAAAGATCTTACCGAGATGAGTAACTACCCCATTATTGGATTTGTAAATCGAGTGAGAGATAAGCGTTTAGAAGTAGATGCCTTGACTAATTTGTATACTAATATTGAAATCCTTCAACGTAATCAATTAAAAGGTGAAACACCAATCATTACCATTACCTCTATGCTTCCCAATGAAGGAAAAACGTTTACAGCAACGAATTTGGCGAAGTTAATGAGCATGACAGGAAAAAAAGTATTACTGATTGACATGGACTTACGTAAACCTAGTGTTCACAATGCATTTGATATCAATAATAATCGTGGTATGGCAGCCATCATTGAGAAAAAATTAAAACCCAAACGAGCAATTGTTCGCACGAAAATGAAAAATTTACAAGTTATTCCTGGTGGAAAATTTGATACAGCTACATCTCCAATCATTTTTTCTTTACAGAATATTGCTTTCATTCATAGCCTAAAAGAAAGTTATGATTTGATTATCATTGATACTCCTCCTCTAGGCATGGTGGTAGATGCTGTACCATTAATGCATCAAGCAGATCTCAATCTTTTGGTGGTACGTTCGGAACAATCAAAAATTCGCAATTTTAGATCAACTTCTGATCTTATCGAAGAATTTGCCATTCCTAATTTATACCTCGTTTTAAATGATGTCAAACGCCGATCAGAACGCTACTATGGATATGATGATGCCTATTACAATCCTGAATTACGATTACGTGCATTAGAAAGCGCTTAAAGTAAAAAAAGATCACCAAAGCATAATTTTATGTCATCAAAGCAACTAAAAATTATTGGCTTATTCGATCAGGCTGTAGTCAGTGGTAGCAATTTTGTCTTAGGCGTATTGCTAGCACGCTGGCTGGGCTTGGATCATTATGGAGTTTATACCTTGGCTTGGATGGTCGTTTTATTTGCCTTGAGTATAAATCAAGCTTGTGTCACTAAACCAATGTTGACGATAAGTGGAAAGGAACAAAATACTAATGTTTATTTATCTACCGTACATCTGTTACAAATTTGTTTTGTTACTGGAGTCGTTTTATTAAGTGGACTTATTGCACAAATAGGATATTGGTGGGAAATAGAATTATTTGATTTTTCTTGGATTCCGCTTTTATGTTTGTTAATTGGGACATTTCTGTTACATGATTTTTATAGAAAATATTTCTTTAGTCAGAAAAAACTAATAGCCGCCTTATGCTTAGATTGTATTTTATACGGTGGTCAGTTGATTGCTTTAATCGTCTTGTTTTATTTAGAGATATTAACATTACAAACAGTATTTATTAGCTTACTTATCGTGAGTATAATCAGTTGTATTGTTGGATTTATCTTATCTACGCATAGACAATTTAACTGGAATGAGCTGCCCGTAGTGTTTAATCGACATTTTGATTTTTCTAAGTGGTTGTTGGGAACAGCAGTCTTACAATGGTTATCAGGCAACTTTTTTATCATCGTTAGTGCAGGAGTTTTAGGGCCTATCGCGGTAGGAGCCGTTCGTATTGCTCAAAACATTATGGGATTATGTCATATTTTCTTCCAAGTTATGGAAAATATTGTTCCTGTAGAAGCTGCACAACAATATGCTTCAGGTGGGATGAATTCCTTGAAAAAATATCTGCAAAGTATTAGTATTCAAATGGGTGTGTTAATTGTTGGTTTGCTTAGTCTAATCAGTATTTTCGCAACTTTTTTACTCGATGTATTGTATGGCGCAGCTTATGTACCCTATGCTTATATCATCTGGGGATTTTGTGTAATGTATTTGTTGGTTTATGCAGGATACCCACTGCGCTTTGCATTGAGAACTTTGGAAGTCACAAAACCTATTTTTATCGGATACCTTTTGAGTACCTTGTTTAGTATATTGTTTGCAAAGTGGATGATTAGCAAATGGGAAATTCAAGGGCTTATTTTGGGAATGGCAATTTGTCAAGTATTAAGCTTACTTGCTTATTGGTATTATCTAAAACCTTTATTAAGTAAAAAACAATCTCAATTTGTAAGTAGTACTGCCTAATCCCGTGCCTGTAAGGTCAGTTTCCCTTTTGCGAGATAAATAGTCAGTTCTTTATTCTTTTTATGATGAACCTGATTGCGCAGTCAGATGCAGTTATTTGACAAGCAAATTTCGTTTAGCACTTAACATCTACATTACCTTAAAAAACACTATTAATAACTTATGCGTATAATTCAGCTTGTACTTGGAAAGGCGAATCCTGAACGGATGAATGGCGTTAATAAAGTGGCGCATCAATTAGCTACAACACAAACCAATTTAGGCTATAATGTCTCCCTGTGGGGAATAGCTAATACGCTTAGCGTGAATTATCCCCCTCGTGTTTATAAAACACAATTATTTCAACAATATAAAAATCCTTTCCAGCTAGATAAAAATCTAGTTCAAGCCATAAAGCTGTTATCGAAAGATACAGTCGTACACATACATGGTGCTTTCATTCCTGTTTTTTATCGAATCGCTCGTCTTTTGCAACAGCAATCTATTCCCTATATCTATACCCCTCATGGAGCTTTTGCAGAAGGTGCAATGATAAAAAACAAACGACTTAAAGAGTGGTATTTTAAACTCTTTGAAACAAAAATAATAGAAAATGCGCGAGCACTTCAATTGCTAGGTGTAGGTGAAATGTCTCATGCTAAACAGCTTATTGCTGATACAAACCATGTTTTGATTCCTAACGGACAAAATATGTCTGATTTACCTGGTTTTGTTGGTGTAAACCAAATATTTGACCACCCAATTTTTGGCTTTTGCGGTCGTCTTGATATGTATCACAAAGGGTTAGATATCATGTTAAAAGGCTTTCGTCAATATTTAGATAAAGGTTTTAAAGGCCAATTAGAGCTAATAGGAGATGGGGTAGATCGACCTAAATTGGAAGCTTTAGCAAAAAAATTAAAACTAACTAAAGAGGTTACTTTTCATGGAAAGCGATTTGGGTCAGAAAAATTTGATCGTCTTGCAAATGTAGATGTCTTTTTGCATACTTCTCGAATGGAGGGATTTCCAACAGCAGTGTTGGAAGCAGCAGGAATTGGTAAGCCTTGTTTAACTAGCTATGCTACAAGTGTCAATTCATATATTGAAGAATATGGCGCAGGCTTTACCTATACCGAAAATACGCCCGAAAATTTAGCCCTTCAATTAGAAAAAGCACATGCTGCATTTCAAGCCAAAGAACTTTCACAAATAGGTTATTATGCCTTTGAAATGGTACAGCAAGAATTTAATTGGGAGACAATTACCCAAAAATTAGTGCGTGTTTATCAGAATGGAGTCCCACAATATCAGCCAAGCTAATTAATTCAATATTCATCCCATGGAAATAACTACGACAAACCGATCGAATCTCATCTATTGGGCGCTTATCCTGATTATGGCTATTCGTATTTGTAGTTATTTCACCTTATTTCCAGATTCAGTTGGTGTAACAAGGGTTGTAAAAATTGGTCTTCGTTTTATGATGACTGGTATTTCATTCGCGCTCTTATGGGTCGTTCAAAAAAAACTCAAAGAATACATCTTTCACTATACCAATTCAATGGCGGTGATGCTATATCTCTGCTATTTTCTTTTGGGAATGCTGTCCATTTTATGGTCAACGGAAGTCCACTTTACTATACTACAGCTTTTGATGTTATTTGAGTGCATTGTTTTTATTTGCTTTTATTACAAATTGCAGATTTTATACGATACGGCTACCAATGGGCATTGCCCAATGAGTTTGATTCTAGGGTTTTCAATCACCTTAATTTCGATTGGATTTTTAATAGGCTTGTATGTTGATCCTTCTACCTTCTATAGAGATACACATGGTGGGGCAGTTTCTAGGTTAGGTGGTTTTATCATCAATCCTAATGAGTTGGGAATGCTGGCTGTTATTGGTGCAACGATGAATTATGTACAACTGAAAAATGGAGGACGAAAAGTTCCTATCACTTTGGCTTGGGCCATCAATGTTGCTGTTTTATTATTAACCCAATCGCGTTCTTCGCTTGGTGCTTTTTTGTTGGTAACACTCATTTTTGTTCTCATTTCTGGAAATATCAAACTACAAATGGGAACAGTAGTAGCTGGAATTATTGTACTACCAATCTTAGTTCAAACGATTATTATTAAAGATGGAGATGTAGGAGAGGTGATGAGTATGACAGGGCGTTTGCCTTTTTGGTCGGACTTAATCACACATGGATTTCCTGATCGACCTATTCTTGGCTATGGATTTATGAGTATTAGTCCCTCTCCTTTTACGAATAAATTTGACAGTATTCATTCGTATGCTGCCTCCATGACGCACAATACTTTTGTACAAGTATTAATCAATTTGGGGCTGGTCGGCATGTTTATTGTACTTTTTCAAATGATCGCTACATTTTATGCTGCTTTTACGAGTAAACTTAAAGATTTAAAATTAATGGGTTTGAGTATGCTCATTCCTGTGATGATAAATTCGGCAACAGAGTTTGGCATATTTGGAGAGATGAATTATGGAATTTTATTCTACCACCTTATCATCCTCTTCTATGTGATCCATGCAAAAAAGAAACCCCTTGTTATAACCAAAAACTATTTTCGGACTGACCATCAATACGCGTATGGCTAACACATTTTTACGATCAGATTTGATCATTTTAGATAAATTATTTGGAGGCGCAAATTTTAAGACTTTTCTTCTTACTGATCAAAATGATTTTAAATCAAAGGAACAAACTATTTTTTCTCCTTATTATTCGGCGCAAGAAATGCTTTCTCACATTCAGCAAGCCGCCCCATATCCTGTAGTTATTATTAATACAAGTGTAGAAGATTTATCTCTTATAGCACAAGAAAGTAATGTCTATACTATCATAGATTGCACAATGAAAGCTTCGCTTAAATGGCTACAATCTAAACAACAAATTAGACGAACGCGTTTTTCTTACATCAACAATCCAGATAAAAGTATTCGATGGATTTACCCTTCTAAAAATAAAAAAGCCAGCTTTTTGAATTTATACAATAGCTCAGGCTGGAAAGCCAAGATGTATAAATTTGCCTTAAAAAAAGCATTTCAATTTAAATTACAAGGATTGCTTAATTCTGGTCAATTCACCGTATGGCATCGCCATCAATTGCCTGTTGAAAATTGGATTTCGGATTATCAATTTGATGATTATTCTATATTTACAGGAACAGTTGGAGAAAATAGAAAAGCCATTATAGAATGTAGCCAAAAAGGAAAATCCAGCCATTTTGTAAAACTTCCTTTAGGACATAAAGCAGAAGATATTGTTGATACAGAATATGAAATACTTCAACGAGTCGGCAATTTATCCTTGAAAAAAATTGCATTGCCATCAGCTACACGTATTGCGGCAGGGGTCATACAAAGTAATGTTCGACCAAACACTTCTTCTAACATTGTCAATATTGAACGTCGTCATTTAGATGCTCTATATGAATTATATAATCGTACGGTAAAGCAAAAGCCATTAGAGAAGATACAAGCATGGCAACTTGTGCAAACAAATCTGAAACAGTTAGATTTAATTTTTGAAAGTAAAAATGAAATTAGCAAAAGTCGCTTAGCCTCGTTTAAATTATTATTACAGCAACTCAATCAACGATTTGATGCCAATCAAACCTTAACAGTAGGAATGGCCCATGGCGATTTTACTCCTTGGAACATGTATGTTGGAGCAGATAAAATACACGTTTATGATTGGGAATTGGCAGAAGCTGAAATGCCGCTTTTATTTGACGCCTTTCATTTTATTTTCCAATCGAATATTTTAGTACAACAGGCAAATTTCACACGGATTCAAGATAAAATAAGAGCTTTATCTAAAGAACCTATTGTACAAGCAATGCAAAAGGAATTTGAGATTAATTTTGAGCAAGTGTATCAATTTTATCTTTTGTATACCATTAGTTATTATGTACCGCTTTATCTTCAACAGGAAGATTTACACCTACAAGCACATTGGTTAATGGACGCGTGGGAGGCAAGTTTACAATCAGTACTTCAAACTGGAGAACGAGCCTAAAGCTCGTTCTGGTTTATTTTTTAGAAAAAAAATTCCTTATTTCATTCCTCCAATCATATCTTCTGGGCGTACCCACGCATCGAATTCTTCTTCAGTTAGTAATTTTAATGCTAAAGCAGCTTGCTTGAGAGTAGTCCCTTCTTTATACGCTTTTTTAGCGATAGCGGCAGCATTATCATAACCGATTTTAGTATTCAAAGCCGTAACTAACATTAATGAATTATTTAAATTCTCGGTAATGCGTTCTTGATTCGCTTCAATTCCTTTCGCGCAATTTTCATTAAAACTTACACAGGCATCTCCAATTAAACGAGCCGAATTTAAAAAATTATAAATCATCATGGGTTTGAAAACATTCAACTCAAAATGACCTGTCATGCCTCCTACATTAATGGCGACATCATTTCCTACCACTTGCGCCATTGCCATGGTGAGGGCTTCAGCTTGAGTGGGATTAACTTTTCCCGGCATGATAGAAGAACCGGGTTCATTGGCAGGAATAATTAATTCGCCAATTCCACAACGAGGTCCAGAAGCTAACATTCGAATATCATTACCGATTTTCATCAAAGAACAAGCTACTGTTTTCAATGCGCCATGTGATTCTACAATCGCATCATGCGCAGCAAGGGCTTCAAATTTATTTTTTGCCGTTACGAATGGTAAACCAGATAGCTCTGCGATCTTTTCCGCTACATTTTTCGCATAACCTTTTGGTGTATTCAAGCCTGTTCCTACTGCTGTACCTCCAAGAGCCAGTTCTGATAAATGCTTTAAGGTATTTTTAATCGCAGCGATTCCATGATCCAATTGAGAAACATAACCCGATAATTCTTGTCCAACGGTAACAGGTGTGGCATCCATGAAGTGCGTTCGTCCAATTTTCACCACCTTCATTAATTTCTTCGATTTATCTTTTAGGGTATCACGAAGTGCTTCTAAGCCAGGAATAGTTACTTCCACAACGGCTTTATAAGCTGCAATGTGCATCGCCGTTGGGAAGGTATCATTAGAAGATTGGGATTTATTGACATCGTCATTTGGATGGAGCGTTTTTTCTTTGTCATCAAGTTTTCCTCCTTTGACGACATGTCCACGATTGGCAATCACTTCGTTGACGTTCATATTGGTTTGTGTACCAGAGCCCGTTTGCCAAACTACTAATGGAAATTGATCGTCTAATTTTCCAGCTAAAATTTCATCGCAGACTTTGCCGATTAATTTAGCTTTGTTTTTTGCTAAAACGCCTAATTCAGCATTCGTTTGTGCAGCTGCTTTTTTGAGGATGGCGTATGCCTGAATCACTTCAATGGGCATTTGTTGTCCTCCAATTTTGAAGTTTTCTTTAGAACGTTGGGTTTGTGCGGCCCAATATTTATCTGCGGGTACTTTGATAATCCCGATACTGTCTTTTTCTTTGCGATATTTTGCCATAATTAAAATGCGGTTATTTTTTCTACAAAGGTAAAAGAAGTTTGGTATATGAAGATTGATAGAAATGTAAAAAATGTTATTCAATTAGATATACTAATTCTATTTGGAGGAATAATTAGGTTGTATATCAAATGTAGCCGGTGGAATTATGATGTAATCATGCCACTTGATTCGATTTTTAATTTCTTTAGTTAATTTAATTTTTCGGTTGATCCAATCTGCTTTGATGGGGCGAAGATCAATGATTGTCCATTTATCTTTTTGACCTTGTTCTAGAAGTGGACGCATTTCATTCATCCAATCTGATGACCAATCTAGATTATCGGTATACGTGCCATCTTCTTCTAAGAAATAACGGAAATCCATTCTTAAATTCGCCACTTTAGTTCCATTGATAGTTGCCAATTCATGTACTAAATTTCCTACGTCATAAATAGCATTAAACGTAAAGCCCCGCTGCGTATGCCCTGCTCCCATTTTTAAAATGACTTTAGGTAATTCTTTTGTTGTTTGAAATGTTTTATAGTTTTTTACGAACTGCTGTTTCATATACGCCGCACGTTGTTCCAAATTTTTATTCAAATTTGAGCGATAATTTGCATAAATCTCCCAAGAATACCGTAAATCTTTAATAATAACTTGATTGGTTTCATTGTCTTTACTAACTGCATTGCAAAAGGCTTTTATTTCTTTTGATTGCAATAAATTTTGATGTAAGGGATAATTCTTTTCTAGCGTATCCTTTCTAAATTCTTCTTTGATAAATGCATACATATCCTTTATAATTTTATCATTGATTTTTTGCTTTGTACTTTTCAACATATCATCAAATAAGAAAAAACAAGCTGAATAATATTCTTGGTCGATCCCAAATAATTGATAGCCTTCTTCCATTGCCGTTTGTAAGAAAAGAGCATCTTCTTTTCCACTAAAAAAAGGAATCGCAATATCATTTCCTTTTGGAAAATAATGGGAATAAAAATTATTTAGAGAAGTTATCGTTTGCTCAGAAGGCGTAGCCAATTCCATTAATTTCTTTGCTGAATGAGGCCCCGTTTCTACTCCAAAATATTGATAGCCGTTTTGTGCAGCTTCTTTTAAAAGTGCGGTAGTAAATAAGGACGTTTGCGCATCATCATGATATTCGCCTAGTAAAGTAAATTGAGATTCGGCAATGGCTAGTTTTAAAACTTCAGCTCCTTCGCCCACAAATTGATCTTGTTTAATTTCAAAGTATTTTGTGTATTGCTTAATATGATCGGCAGTAATCGTATCTTGAGCGAATACGATAGTTTGTATAATTAGCGTAGTAATTAAAAGAAATAAATTTTTCATAAGATGACTTTTTTGGAATGAATAATACTTCAAATTTAATGTCCCTTTAAATCTTCAAAAATAGAAATCGGTCAACTCCATGATCTAATCGGTAGAAAGTTGAAACTACAATTATTCATTCACCGAATGAATCACTGATTTCACCGAAAAAATGCTATTCCTCAACTATAAATGCGCTCATTTCCTTAAAATTAACCTATTTTAGAAGCGTATAATTATTGAATCAAGTCACTTTAAATGCAACAGAAAATTGGACAATTATTCCTTTGGCATACACTCGTGTATTTGGTATTCTATGATTTAAGGAATGTCGCTTTAGATCAAAGTTGGAATGCTTTATTGGATTGGGGAATTTTTTCTTCAGGGATGCTTAATTTGTCCTCGCTTATCTGTTTTTTTCTATTTAGCTTAGGCGCCTATTTAGTTTCATTTCACTTTTATCCCAAACGAAAAAAGGAATTGGTAATAGGCATTATTATCGTATTAATTCTTGTTTGCTGCATTCGATATGCTCTTGAAGAAATCATCTTTTTACAGCTATTTGGCTTTGATAATTTTAGAGATGATATTGTGGGAATTCAATACGTTTTAAACAACATCTATTTTGCGTTCGTCCATTTTAGTGTGGGATTTATTTTCTTTTTTATTCAATATTCTAATTTTAAAGAACAGCAGCGTCATGCCTTGATTATTGAAAACCAACAAACACAATTATCTTTTTTACGTTCTCAATTTAATCCGCATTTTTTGTTTAACACCTTGAATAATATCTATAGTTTGGTATACCAAAAATCGGAGCATGCACTTCCCGCTATTGAAAAATTAAGCGCGATTTTACGATCTAGTTTGTATGGCAAAAAGGAATATATTCCACTTCAAGAAGAAATCGTGACCATCCAACGATTTGTGGAGTTGGAACGAATGCGTTTTGATTATCCGATTCAATTTCATTTACAACAAAAAGGAGCTACCGCGGATGTTCAAATTCCACCTTTTATTTTATTTCCTTTTGTTGAAAACGCCTTTAAACATGGAGACATAAAACAGCTTATCGAGATGACTATTCAAGCCAAAGAAAATGAATTAACAATTGAAATAAGCAATGCTGTTGCCGCCAAACAAAAAGATAAAGTAGGAGGAATCGGTTTGAATAATATCAAAAAAAGACTGAACTTGATGTATGGCGATCAACATAAATTACGCATCGAAGAAAAAGCGGCTTTCTTTCGTGTACATTTATCAATTCCTTTAAACGATCAACGATGATTCGATGTCTTATTATAGATGATGAACCCTTAGCCATTCAATTATTGGCAGATTATGTCCGACAGTCCCCCGATTTGGAGTTGATCGATTCCTTTACTAATCCTATAGAAGCCTTCCATTTTTTAAATAAACAGGAAGTCGATTTACTGTTTTTAGACATTCAAATGCCAGAATTGACGGGTATACAGCTCCTTAAACTTACCCAAAATAAGTATGAAGTGGTATTTACTACTGCTTACGATCAATATGCCGTAGATAGTTATGAAATGGATGCCATTGATTATTTATTAAAACCGATCAGTTTTGAACGTTTTTTATTGTGCGTGCAAAAAATTAAAAAACACGTTGAAAAACGAATTTCAAAAGAAGAAAACATAATATCTAATCCTCCTTCCTACATATTCATCAAAAGTGGCTACAAAACTATTCGTTTGAATTTTGATGACATCCTTTATCTAGAAGCCTTAGGCGATTATGTGGCAGTCCATACTCCTGCTGGAAAAACCCTAACCTTAGAAAATATGCGCTTTTTTGAAGAAGTTTTACTCTCCGAGCAGTTCGTCCGTATCCATCGTTCCTATATTGTGGCTTTATCTAAAATTGACTTTATCGAGCGTAATCGAGTCGTGATTAAAGAGCGATATTTACCTATTTCGAAGACGTATCAGGAGAGTTTTTGGGAGAAGACAAGGAAGTAAGTAATTTAGCTATTGGGATAAAAACAAGATAATTAAATATTCTTTTTGATAATCTTGTTCTAATTATCTATACTATCCTTATAGTAATCAAACTGAACTATTTTGTGAAAAAGTTAATATCAAAATCATTAATTTTATAATGATATGAAACCTCATCAAAAGAATTAAATGCTTCTTTCGTAACTCCCGTAATTACATGATTATGTGTCACTGTATCTATTTCAATAAAGAGATAGTAATAATCTTTATTTGTGTATTGTTTTACATAAAAGAAACTTTTATTTCCTTTTAATTCTAAAATACTAGCATGAAGTAATCCTTTGAACAAGTTATCTTTACTTTTTTGTATCAAAGACCAAGCTCCTGAAGATTCAGGATTATATAAATAAATAGGCTCTTATTAAGAATCAGGTGGAAAATTAAACAAAGCTCTAAAAACTACCTGAAAAGGGTGAAAATCTATTGATTTCATCAAATTTAGAGCCATTTTTAACGCTAAAATTAGCATCCACCTAGTTGTTTATATGAGCCAATAAATATTATCTATAACCTTTAACGTCCTATCAATTCCACAAGAATTAAGTATCAAAATAAGGATGAATACAAAAAGTAGATATAAATTTTTTCTCCTTATTGTTACATTATTCACATCTGTGATTTTTATACTTTCTTGTAAAAAAACAGTTTTGCTAGTCTAATTCCGTCTTATCGTTCGTCTATCCTTTCCCTTTCACTGCCTGCTCCAATACATCTTTAATACCATCAATTCCATCCGTAAAAGCAGCTAATTGGGCAAGCACTTGACTCATCGGATTATTTTCATCCGTATTACGGAAGATTTTGTTTTTATTGAAGGTCTTTTTGATAGCTGTCCAACGGTTTTGTTCTTCTTCGCTTTGACCGTCTAAAAGTTCTTTTAGTTTTAGAAAATTGGCTTCTGCTCCATTCGTTAGGGTTTGTGATTCACCTTCATAATGGGAAAGGATCAAGGTATCCAATTCCTGTTCGTTCATGATGGGAACGAGTTTTTCCGCTAACTTATTCATATTTCGATACGAGCCTTGTAACTTGAATGCAGGCTCAGTACGATAATCTTCTGCCATCGCCGCAGAGCGAATATATTCTTGATTCACTTTGAGTACAACATCTCGTACCACCAACATTTTTTCGAGAATACTTACATATTCATTGAGTTCTTCTGGACTATGATTCGCTTCAAATTCTAGTCCTTCACGACTGCCTGTTTCTGCCATTTTCAGCACCGTATAGACATCTTTCCAACTCTTATTCGACAATTTTTGTAAAACAGGATTGGAAGTCATCGCATTTTCAATATAACTCAATTTGAAAACCGTTTCGGTGTCACCAATAATATCTCCTAGATTATAAATATCAGCACGATTCGCCAACATATCAGGTATCTGGAATTTATCGCCACTTTCGGTGTATGGATTTCCAGCCATGACGACACAAAAGCGTTTACCTTTTAAATCGTATGTTTTACTTTCGCCTTTATACACCCCTTCAATCTTACGTTGGGCATCACAAAGGGAGATAAATTTCTGTAAAAACTCAGGGTGACAATGCTGAATATCATCGACATACAACATCACATTATTGCCCATCTCCAAGGACAGATTCAATTTTTGTACTTCCTGACGGGCTGCCATATTGGGCGCATCCGCAGGATCGAGCGAAGTCACTTGATGACCGATGGCTGGCCCATTGATTTTCATAAAGATCAAGCCCAATTGATTGGCAATGTATTCCATCAAGGTTGTTTTACCATAACCTGGAGGCGAAATCAAGAGCAACATGCCCATCAAATCCGTACGGGTATTTTCACCAGCCGTTCCCATTTGTTTGGCTAAATTATCTCCAATAATTGGTAAATAAACTTGGTCAATCAATTTATTTCGTACAAACGAACTGAGTACACGCGGCTTAAATTCATCCAAGCGTAATTCTTTTCTGAATTGGATCGCTAAATCTTTCTTTTGTTGTACAAATTGCTGATAAGCAGGAAGCGTTTCGGTTTCGTAGGCCTCCATTTTCTTCATAAAAGCGGTATAATCTAAATGATAGATTTCCTCAAAACTTTTATGCGTACCATGTAGTTTACCCACCTCCACAGAAGTCTTCGTTTGAATGACTTGTTTCTTATTGAAATTATCCAAAAACAGCAAACTCGCCGCTTCATTGATAAAAGACAAATAATGATCGACTTTCAATTGCTCAATGAAGGCATGTACCCACTTACGCATTAATTGGAACTGCTCAGCAGGATTATCTCTTAATTCAAAAGTGGAGGTATCAAATGCCCCTTGTGATTTTCGTTTTTTGAGGTAGTTTTTAAATTCGGTATAGAGTTCAGCGGCTTCCTTCGAGATGATAAACTGATCACCTTTTGATAATTCTTGAAAAATGTATTCGGCAATTTTTCTACGATTCACCTCTTCTTGTGAGAAAATGGTTTGCTCTTCTAAGAAGCTATTAACAACTAGTTCTAAATCTTCAATTAAATAATCAAACTCATGTGTTTCTGGGAAAACTTGCAAGATCACTCCTGCACTTTTCAGTTGATTGCTAAACAAATTTTTATCTTCTTCCGATAGAAAACGGTGCCACCAAATATTCGCGCAGGCACGTACATCAGGTGTGAAACGTAAGAGATCAATTTTATCCGATAATTGCACTAATGCGCGAAGAATATCTGCCGCATCTTCATCGTGAATGCCTTTTGTATACCCCTCTTGATAACGAAGAGTCGCTTCTTTTTGAACGAGTGTTAACAATTGTCCATTCGCTTGTAATAACTGTGATTGAGGATTACTTTTAAACAGTTGATAGGCTAAAAATTCCGAACGATAGACACTTTCATTCTCTGAAGGTAAACGTTGATTCCAAACTGATTTTGTAGATAAAAAATCGGTATTGGTAATCGGCTCATAAAAATCTGTTCCCGTCAAATGGAATTTCATTTGTCCACCTTCATTAACAACGGTTAAATCAAGCGGCTGAACATTCACTGCAAATTTATGGCGACCAAATTGAATAATATTTTGTCCATCCACCAATAAATCTTGGCGATCTCGCAATTGGCGAACGGCTTCTTCTTTTAAGCTTTTTAAACGCGATTGAACCATCCCCGCTTTATTGCTATCCTCCAGATCAATTAATTGCTGGACAATATCACGCACTTTATCAATCATCAAATCAGATGCAAAAAAGCCATTAATTTCGTTGACTTCTTTAAAGGATTTAGCTCTGTTTTGAATCCCATTTAAAATACGATCTGCCGCAGATTGAAGGGCAGACGTACGATTATTTCGAGATTCAATCAAGGTGTTTTTACGACTTTCAAAAGCCGCATAAATTTCCTCGCGCTTCTCTGTAATCGTCAAAATAAACTCATCAAATTCGGCAAATTTTCCTTCTAACTCTTCGAGTTGTACCATTAGTTTAGTAAGGTACTCATCGCATTTTTGTGTACTATCAGCCAGATCAAGATAGTTGATAATCCCTTGATCGAGTAATTTGAGTTGTGCATTGAATTCCGCAATGGCTTCCGTACCCATCAATTCTTTCTGCTTCTTCTTGACTGCTGCTTTAACTTGATTCAGTTGGGCGTACATGGCAGAAATATTATCAATAATGCGTGTGGTTTGAGTTGCATCATCAATTTTGAGATTACTTACAATGTCAATCAACAACTCTAGTTCTTTTCCTGTTTGGTCGATAGTTTCTTCAACTTCTTGTCCTTGTTTCGCTGTTTCAATACTTTCTAATTGCTTTGCTTGCTCCTCAATTTTCTTAATGTATGGCACTAAAGCATCTTTATCTAAAAGAAAGCGAACGCAATCATTGGACAATTGGTCATTGTACTCCGTAGCTGAAGTTTCTAATTGTTCAATCAAAGGCAGATCCGTATAGCGCAATTCTTTTAAGGAAATAATTTCTCCTCGTAGCACACGAATAGCCGCTAGTTTTTCTACAAAAAGATCAACTGCATCAAAAGTGTTTTTTCGGATCGCTTCAAAAAGTTCTTCGGCATTAGTTTGTACGCGTTTGATTTCTGCCGCTGTATTTTTTTGGATACGAACTTTCTTCTCATATTCTTCAATGGCAGAAGTTGCCGTCGCTTTTATTTCTTGTATGGGTTGATTGATGAGAAAAGCTCCTTCTTTATCAATCCAATAATATGAATCGAGTACATCCGTACATTTTTTAGCCAAGTCAATGTATAAGCCAGAATAGGTATCTTCTTTTCCAACCAAGGTCAAAATCTCCTGTGATTCTGCCATTGCTTTGACAATATCTTTGTTCCCTACTTTGTATAAATAACTATCGGTTTGGTTGGATGGCGCAACATCTCCTGCGACAAAAGGTGTTTGCCAAATTTGTACGACATGATGTTTAGTCGGCTCATCTTCCGCACGGAAATAGCATAATTCTCCATTTGGAAAATGCGTAAATCCATGACAAATGATAGGCGTATGAATGGTTTGCTCAATGACATTATAATGCATTAAGACATAGGTGCCTTTTTGATTATTGTAAAAAACATACAAATAATCTTCTCCATTCGGGGATACGATTCGCTTCTTAAAAAGCTTATTTCGCATATCAGGATCGAATATCTTGTATTCTCCCATTTGGAGGTAATAGCCATTCGCAAAAATGAGTCCATGCTGATCGGGGAGCAATACACCTGAATCTTCGAGGGTATCAATACGCTGTACCTCTTGCATTTTTTCATTAAATACAAAATAGCGAAATTCTTCTTGATAGGGTCGGATTTTTAGAACAATCAAATTGCCCAAATCTGCATATAAATATTCTGCATCATCGAGGGTTTGCTCTTTGTATTCTACTTCTTCTCGATAAATTCCTAAACCATCTTCGGTATTGTCTTCTATTTTAATGGTTAAATCACCACCTACAGTTTCCACAAATACTCGATCCATAATAGAGACATGTGGATGCGTTCCAGAACGGTGAAAATCGCGGTGTGCACGTTGCCATTTAAATTCATGTTGGGTAGGAAAAACCACCTCATGGTCGAAACGATTGCCTACATATTTGAGTCCATCATCTGTTACTAACCATTTGAATGATTTGAAATCTTCAGAATCTTTATTCAAATGAAAAACCATGTATAAATACGATCCGATGCTTACAAAACGAGCAAAATACGCATTCTTGTAATAGCGATATAAATTCTGAAAATCCGTCTCAAATTTTTCATCTGTCAGCAAGGAAATTTTTGCTTCTTGAAAACTATTATTTTGAAACTGATAAACACTAAAAACGTCTTCCAGTTTGATGCCCGATCGCAATCCAATCTGCACATTATAGCCAAAAAGACAGTAGTCGCCAATCGAGGTAATATCTCGTGCCGTACAGTAGTTTTGAGTGTTGATCCGATCATTGGCAATCAACTGTGTTTCTATTGCACCGAAGACTTCTTTTCGAGCTACATTAAGTTGCCCTAGTCGTGCGCGCAATTCCTCCGCTTGCTTGGAAAGTCGATTACGGATGATTTCATAGGTGCCGCCTTCTAGTTTTATTTCAGACATTTAGATACTAGATTTTAGATTGTTAGACTTTGAATCGCTTCGCTTTTAGATATTTAGACCTTCTTGACGTAGGACTATTGGACGTAGGACTTCTAGATTAGATGTTTTTTCCTTATATCTAATAAACTCCGTGTGTCTCTTTGTAAGGCTGTGAAATAGTGATATCCTATTCCACAGCGTTTTTAAAGGCTATTGCTTACAATAATCCTTCTGCGAGTTGTTCTCCGATACGCAATTTTTTGACAGATTTCATTAAGCTGTTAATTACGTCTTTTTGTCCATCGTCGGCAGTTTCATTGTATAATTTGAGTAAAAGGGCTGAGATCGTTAAATTTTTCAAATCGTTGGTGGTAATTCCTGACTGATTTGCGATATGCTTGATTTTGGAGAATAAGCCTCCTCCACCATTGCCATTCATAAAGCCATTTTTGATATCCGTCAAATGGTTACTATTGTCTAGCATTCGATCGACTGATTTACCGCGATTGATGGCTTTCATGATGTTATCGACAAAAGTTTGTTCGCCGCCTACGATGTCAATATTCGCTTGCTTGAATGCCTCTGCCAAGACGAGAGCTTGTGCTTCAGCGATTTTCGCTTGAATATCAATATTCGCTAATTCGACTTCCTTCTCTTTCTCCAATTTCAATTTGAACTCTTCATGTTCTTTGCCTACGCCATCCAATTTCTTCATGGCATTTGCTTTCATCTCTACGCCTTTAGCTTCGGCAACTAATTTTTCTTCGAGTACTTTTGCTTCCGCTGACCCTAGTTCAGAAGTTGCTTTTGCTTCTGCGATTCCTTTTTCTTGAAGAATTTCAGCTTCTGCCAATCCTTGCTTTTTCAAAGCTTCTGCTTTTACTTCGATACCTTTAGCTTCGGCGATGGCTTTCTTTTCAAGTACAACAGCTTCGAGTGTCCCTTCGCGCTCTTTCGCCTGTGCTTTCGCTTCAATGACTTGTGCTTCCGATAATCCGATGGTTGCTTCTTCCGCTGCTTTTGCTTCTGCACGAATCTTACGAGCTTCCGCTTCTTTCGATGCTGCATTCATTTCAGCTTCTGCATCAATATTGATTTTCTGTGCTTGAATTTCTGCCGCTAATTTTTCCGCTTCTGCGGTTTTTTGATGAAGAATAATCGTTGCTTGACCTTCCTCTTCGGCTTTGATAATCGCTACTTGGCGCGCACGTTCAGCAGTAGCCAATTCTTTGGTATCTTTAATTTTCTCTTCTTCTTCGACTACTTTTTTCTCAACCATGATCCGATCTTTGATCACATCCTGAATATTCTTGCGCTCTAATTCTATCGCTCTTTCTTTTTCAATTTCTGCGAGTGTAACAATTTTCTCTTTTTCGGTGAGTTCAAGTAATCGTTCTTTATCTACACGCTCATTTTCGACTGCTTCTGTACGTTCTTTATTTTTAGCTGCGACAATCACTTGACGCAATTTATTTTCTTCCGCAATTTGTAATTCTTCTTCTGTACGAATACGAACCATTTCTGAACGAAGTCGTTCTTCTTCGTTGATTTTAGCAATTTCCGCTTCTTCACGTGCTTCGATATTGGCAATCTCCCGTTTTTGACGGGCTACCTTTTCTGCTAATTGACGCTCATACTCCAAGATGGCTTCTTGCGCTTCTACATTTTGTTCTTTAATCGTTTTTTCTTCTTCTCTACGGTGGAAATTCGCTTTGATCTTTTGAGCAGCGGTTAATTCGGTAATTTTTTTGATACCTTCTGAGTCAAGGATATTATTTTCACTTAAAAACTCTAAAGGAGTTTGTTCTAAGTAATCAATTGCAGCATCATCTACGACATATCCATTCAAATCAGTACCAATCGTTGCAATAATTTCATCTTTAAACTCTTTTCGTGAATCGTATAGTTCTACAAAATCAAAACGTTTCCCTACTGTTTTTAAGGCTTCTGAAAATTTTGCCTCAAATAGATTTCGTAAAGTTTGAGGATCAGATGCTCTAGCACAACCAATTGTTTGAGCTACGTTTATAATATCATCATCTTTCTTATTGACTCGTACAAAAAATACTACTTTAATATCCGCTCTAAGATTGTCTTTACATACCAATCCATCTTCTTTTGAACGCGTAATTTCTATCGTTTTTACAGATAAATCCATTCTTTCTACCATGTGTATGATAGGAACTACAAACATTCCTTTATCATAAGCTACTTTTGATCCACCACGACCAGTTCGGACTAAGGCTTGTCCTTGAGGTACTTTATTATACCACGTAGCGGCTAAAATTACAGCCAAAAGAAGAATAACAGCAATTATTACACTTGCGATGAGTAAAGGGCCTAATCCAATTAAAAAAATAGGTTCTGTCATAATCAGTTGATTTTTTTTAGTTGTAAAGAGTGTATTTTTTGCGAGATAGGAATCTCGCGTTATAAATTATGGTCTAGTTAGGAAACTAGCCCTATCGAATTTATTAAATTGGTTTTACAATATAATATTTATCTGTTTGGTCAATGATAATCGCTTCAGTATTTCTATTTATTTGAGGTGTAGATTCCTCAGCTATAATATTTATTTTCAATACGCTATGATTGTAGGTTAGTTCTCCTTGCCCTAATTTATTTGGTGTAATATTCGATAAAACTTTACAAGTCAATCCAATCATATCAATTTTTTCTTCTCCCTCATTCATACCTTTAAAAACAGGTAATAAAGGCATGGTAATAATCTTCGTTAAGATCAAACTCACAAATAAAAGAGGAATCGCCATCGCTAAGGCAAAGCCTATTTCCCCTTTTCCAAGATAGAAATTAGCATAGATATTCAAGACCCAAGCGAAGAGAATTACAAAACTCATGATGATCATGAAGGGCATTTTACCAAAGTGGAAAAACTGTAATGCTCCGATAATGAACCCACCGCTATCTATATCGGCATCCGCATCCACGTCAATGTCAGCGTCCACATCTACATCAGCATCGAGGTCTAGATCAAGGTCAAATGAACTAAAGTCCAGTAGACCAATCAAGACGGTACACCAATACAAAAGTACCAGAATGAGTAGGGTCGTATACACGATATTGACTGGACTTACAGCAACTTGCAATAACTCATACATAGGCTTTGGGTTAAGAAATTAATAAATATTGAACAAGAAAGAAATGATTTTAATAGCTTCGTTCTTGACTTAAATTTGCTTTTAAAGTACTAAATATAGTCATAATATTTCAAGACATATTTTTTTCCATAAAAATGGTGGCCACCCGTTTTCATTGGTTGATAGCTTTATACTTTAATGCTAGTATAAATTGGGCGATTTGGTTAGGGGTGCATGGACAAAAACAAATTTTGTCCATGCACAAATACAGGGTGTCTTCTGCTTTATTCTGTTTTCTAGCTTTATATTAATCGTTAGATTTCTAGTTTTACATTTTCCTGTATTTTTTTTTGTTTTCTAGCTTAATTACACTACTAAATTGCTCTTTTTGTCGATAAAAAACGATTTATTTCGGTTAGCTTCTTGGAATATTCGATAAACTGTTAAGATTTTCTTAAAAAAAGAGGATTGGGCATGAGATTACTCGGCTGTGAGATGTGAGACCACTTCGTTGAGAGATCATCCACTTCGTGGATTGCGAGATCGCTTCGCTGTTAGACTATGTGACGTTTTATTTTCTTCGACGAAATTTCTTTTTGTTGCCGTTTTGTCTTGATTTACGTTTGTCTTTGATGAATGATTGTTTTTGATGGCGTTTTTTGTCGCCAATGAGTTTTTCAATTAGATCTTCTCGACCAATGCTGGTGAGTTTGTCTCTGATTTGTTGATAATTTTCTTTTTTATGCCAAAAGAAGAACATGTGTTGTTGCTTTTTCTCTTTGGGAGATTTGGCAGTGTAAATTGGCCGAAGTGTATATGGATGTAATCCTGTATAATAAATAATAGTAGCCACCGTCATGGGAGTAGGCGTAAAGTCTTGGACTTGCTCGAGCTTGAAGCCCATATCTTTCGTTTCAGCAGCGAGATTTGCCATGTCTTCTGCTTGCGAACCAGGGTGACTCGATATAAAATAAGGAATTAATGGCTGATTCAATCCATGTTTTTTATTAATGGCGTCATATTTCTTTTTGAACTCATGGAAATGCTTGAAAGATGGCTTTCGCATTACTTTGAGTGTATTATCAGAGGTATGTTCAGGTGCTACTTTTAAGCGACCGCTGACATGACAAGTAACGACTTGTTCCATGTATTCATCTAGACTACCATCATTTTTCTTGTTGTACGAATCAACTAATAAATCATAACGGATACCGCTCCCCACAAATGCCTTTTTTACTTCTGGATGTGCATCTACTTTTTTATAAAGTTCAGTCATTGGTTTGTGGCTCGTATCTAGATTACTACAAACGACTGGGTGAATACAGGAAGGTGCGACACAACGATCACAAATAGATTGTACCTTACCTTTCATTTTATACATATTCGCAGATGGTCCACCTAAGTCGCTGATATAGCCTTTGAAGTCAGGCATTTTTGTTACTTTATCCACTTCTTTTAAGATGGACTCTTCTGAACGACTGGCTATAAATTTTCCTTGATGCGCTGAAATGGTACAAAAGCTACAGCCTCCAAAACAACCGCGATGCATATTGACCGAGAAACGAATCATTTCATAAGCAGGAATCGAGCCGCGTTTTTTATATTTTGGATGCGGAAGACGAGTATAAGGTAAATCAAACGAACGGTCAATTTCGTTCTCTGACATGGGTGGGTATGGCGGATTGACTACTAAATTGTAGTCGCCCGTTTTTTGAAGTAAACGTCTGGCTTGTACTTTGTTTGATTCTTGCTCAATGTGCTTAAAATTTTGAGCGAAAGAACGTTTATCTCGCAAACATTTTTCGTGAGAATTGAGCCAAAGGTCTTCCCAATTTTTATTGACAGGTATTTTTTCTTCTTGATCTAGTAAAACGGCTGTTTGTGGAATTGTTTTTAAGGAATTAAAAGGCACTCCTTTTTTTAGTAAGCGTAAAATTTCCCGCAAAGGAAGTTCCCCCATTCCATACACCAACATATCGGCTCCACTCATTTGTAAGATATTGGGGAATAATTCATCTTCCCAATAATCATAATGCGTTACGCGACGGAGCGAAGCCTCAATTCCACCAATCAAAATAGGGGTCTCTGGATAAAGCTGTTTTAATATTTTAGAATAAACATTCGTTGCATAATCGGGTCGGAAACCTGACTTGCCCCCAGGAGTGTAGGCATCCGTAGAACGTTTTCTTTTTCCAGCAGTATAATGATTGACCATTGGATCCATACATCCAGATGTGATGCCAAAGAAGTATTTGGGTTGACCCAGTTTTTTAAAATCACGAAGATCGTCTTTCCAGTTGGGTTGTGGTACAATCGCTATTTTCAATCCTTCATCTTCTAATATACGCCCAATTACAGCCGTACCAAAGGCAGGGTGATCTACATAGGCATCCCCTGAAATCAGAATTACATCCAATTCTTCCCAGCCTCGTGCCTCCACTTCTTTCTTTGTAATCGGCAACCAATCGGATAAAGGTCGTAGGTCGTCAAACATGTTTTTTTATTTTTAGATCGCTAAGCTTTTTTAGACCACTTCGTTTTTAGACGATTAGACTTTAGATCGCTTCGCTCTTAGAGTTTTTTGAATGAGAACATGTTTTTTGTTTGTGCTTTTTCAAAAATCGTGATTTCTTCTTGCTTGATCGAAGAAAATAGGATTTTACAAAAAAGTGTAGTATCTCTTAAAGACAAAGATACAGTAAATAAATAGGACTTGTCTTGTAATGGTTTAGACGATACTAGTAAAAATGATTTTCCAATATAAATTTGTGATTATGTACTACAAAAAGATTGAGTTAGAACGAAAAAAGATTGAGTTTTTCAATAATTGGTTGGGGGAGGAGTTTATTTACGTGAATGGACAATTGGTCTCTAAGAAATTCTCCATTATGGGAATCGATCATCCTTTTGAACTAATGGAAAATGGTATCACTGCAAATTATATTGTTACGACTAAAGTAGATATGAATTGGCAAGTGAGCATTGATATAAAACGAAACGGAAAATTAGTTCGTCAGAATGTTCCTGTTGGGTTTGGAAGTATGCCTAAGAAACCTAAAAAGTCAGCGAAAGAAAAAGGAATTCAATTACTAGATGACTACGATCTAGAAAAGGCATTAGAGCAGTTTCATTTAGCAATTGATAGTGGAACAATTGATTCAGAAGTGTATTTTTATATGGCTTGTATCTATTCCATTATGGAGCGTGAGGAGAAAGGGTTTATAGCACTTCAAAAAGCGGTAGGATACCAATTAGCGAATCAAAATCGGATTCTAGAGGAGGATCATCTTGCATATCTTAGAATGCATCCTGCTTTTGACGAATTTAGAAAAAGTGGGTTTACTAAAATAAATCAAGAAGTATTAGAAAATGCTGTTGTAGAGCGTTTGATAGAAGAAGTGCTTTGAGGTATAAAAATTGATGCTTAAGTTTGTTAAAAAAAGTATTCTATGGTAAAAATACCTGATGATTTAAAGATGGCTATCAAGGCTATGCCTATAAAAGAGAAGGATAAATTATTGCTTCGATTGATTGCAAAAGATGAGTTGTTGGTCAAAAAATTGAATTTTCAACTGATGGAAGCCGCGATGTCGGTAGATGAACGCGTGGAAGAGATTCAAAAATTTATTCTACATACACTTCGTCCAGTAGATTATAATACGCCTGGTTATTTGCGAATGGATTTGAGTAGTTGCAATGTACGGATTACGGAACATGTAAAAGTGACCAAGGACAAACTAGGGGAGGTCAACTTGACTATTTTAATGTTGAAGACGGCATTTGATAACCATCTATCTATGTTGGAAAACTTTCCTGCTTATCGTTCACGTACTTTTACTAAATATGTTATCACACGAATAAAACAGCTTTTTAAGAAAACAGAAAAACTTCATGAAGACTATTTTATGGAGTTTGCCGATGATTTTCAGCTTGTTTTAGACTATGTATTTCGGTTTTCTCCGACGGAAAGTTTAGCAAAAATGGAAGGAATACCACGTTATTTCGCAGAATAGGCAGCGTTTATGGTGGAAGTTTTTTGTTAAATTGCTGAAAACTAGATTATTAGCTACCTTTGTGCTTTCTAATTTGAAACATAAAGTCAATTAGAGATTACAATAACGCTCAAGGTGTATACCTTGAGCGTCTTTTTTTATAAAAATTGGATTAGTACTTTAACTTTAGAGTATTAATTTGCATCTACAACTTCTCCTGAGCCACTAATATCTACTGAAATGGAAGGATTTCCGATATAGAATACATCTCCACTTCCTGAGATTCGAATATCTAAATCATTCGTTGCAAAAACTTCTACATTACCACTTCCACTGATGTTTATATCTGCTTTTCGAGCTTCTAATTTGAAGGCACATAAATCTCCCGACCCACTCACTCTAAAATCTAATTTATCTGCATCTCCTTCTAAGAATAGTTTACCAGAACCTGAAATTTTAGCATCGACATCATCTGCATTTTCAATTCCCAAATCAATATCTCCTGATCCTGAAATATCTAACTCTAAATCATTGACTACAAAAAAAGTTTCTCCACGTACTTCTCCAGATCCGTCGATGCTTACATATTCTAAATCAGGCATCGTAATAAAAAAGGTTAATGGATTATAATCTCTTGCACAATTTTCAAAATCAATTCGTAAATTATTATTGCGGATATCAAATTCTAAAAGATCAATAATATTCTCCTGCCCTTCAGCAATCACC
The DNA here is from genome assembly GCA_020628645.1 of Saprospiraceae bacterium. GTDB lineage: Bacteria > Bacteroidota > Bacteroidia > Chitinophagales > Saprospiraceae > JAHDES01. Next base: position 50,047 of record JAHDES010000017.1, on the reverse strand, counting down.
TCAAAATTATCGCCTTGAGAAAGCACCACATCTGCTGCAATATCTAACTCAATTCCTGAGAAATTATCAAATTCAAAACTAGCTGAAATAATATCACCTTCTCCTTTTTCACAATTGAAATAACCATCATCATCCCAGCCACAACTGGTCATTAGGAGGAGACAAAGTCCTAGTAACGTGCTTAAACTTAGATTCATTTTTTTAGTCGTCATGATATTTCTTTTTTAGTGGTTAAAAGTTTCATTTGGATTTAAGGGTGTTTTTAGTCGTTGCACGATTATCAAGTGTCATCTTTTATAGGAAGTAGGTTATTATCCTAGACTCAAGTAATCGTGCCACGACCTATTTATTTGTATTTTATTCTTCTGTAATTTTAGAACGCATCTTTTCTTTTTCTCTATCCCAACGATTACCAAACCATCCAAAACGGAAGTTTAAGGCAGCATTAAACCCTCTAAAATCTTCATTAGTTAAATCAACTGAATTATTGACACCATCTACCCAGCGATAACCTGCTGTTGCAGCAATGTGGAAAAATTTAGTAACATTGAGTTCTAAGCCTATTTCAGGCGTTACGGCAAAAATGCGATCAATATCTCTAAAATGATGAATATCATCGAGGTCATCAATGCCTACCGCTCCCCATCCCATACGTACACTTGCATAAGGATGGACTACTTTGTAAGGACGATACGTATAACCTAACCATAATCCACCATGAGCAATATCTAAATTGATATCATCACCATCAATCAAACGATCAAAATCAGTACTACCTAAACCATAAGCTCCCAAGAAAAAGTTGCTGAATACTAATCCACCACCGCCTCCATAAGAGTAGGTGAAATTATCTCCAAGGTTATTCCATTCGATAAGTGGGCCACCCCATACGCCTTTAAGGCGAGCTTTGCTAAATAAGGTTTCCTGCTGAGCTGCTAATTGTAGTGTTCCAAAAAGGAGACAAATCATTAATACGTTTTTCATTGTAATAGATGTTTTTCTTTAATAAAATTATTTTCTAATTCTAGTTGCCACAAGACATAGCTAGGGCTATTCGAACAAAGTTCGAGTAATGGTTTTTAAACTTTTAATGGTTTATTTTTTACAAATTTTAGAAGCGGATACCAGCATTTAAGCTGATCCAACCTTTAAAATCGGTAATAGTTGTAGTGGTAACAGATATAGGAAGTGGACTTATGTTTGTTACGGTATTTGTATATTCGTATAATAGATTTTCTGGTGCAATACTAGAACCATAGGTCATTGTATCAGCATCGAAAACTCTTGAAATCATCAGATTCATGTCTGGCCCTACAAATAAACTAAAGCGTTTTCCTAACCGAAGATCGAGCGTCATTCTCAATTTGGTCAAAAGATTTAAATCAGTTGTCCACTCCTCAGACTCATTCACATGAATACCTAATAATTCAAAATTTAGCCCCCATCGTTTTTCATTGGAGATATACGTTCCGATTCCATATCCTAGTCCCCAGTTGTTTATTATTTTATTGGAACGATCAATTGTTCCTTGAAAAATATTATAGAATCCTTTTGCCCCTAATTTAATCCCCATTTGATAGCCCAATTGTGGGCTATAACTTAATTCCATTCGATTGTAACCATTTTTCACAAAAGAAATCAAACCAATTGGAGCTCCTTTTACATCATTAGCAAAGTTAATCAAGCCAATCTGTACGCCCCTTAATGAGTCTGCATGATTAATCAATCCTACTTGAGTATTAATTTTACCTTTTGCTCGATTGTACAATCCTGCAAACTGACTACCACCAACAGCTTCATTAGCACGATTACTTAAACTTGCAATTTGCACGCCTCCAAAACTTCCTTTTGTTTTATTACTCAATCCTGCTGCTTGCACGCCCACCATTCGTTGGGCAACATTTCTCAAACCACCTATTTGAGAGCCTATTACTTCACCTCGCACACGATTAAAAAGCAAACTAATTTGAGAACCGTATAAATTTCCTTCTACTACATTTCGTAATGAGGATAATTGAAGCCCTTCAATATCGCGTTCAACTCGGCTACCTAAACCTCCTATGGCAATACCTTCTATGGCAGGCGTTTTTCCCCAAAAAAGATGGAAGGCTACATTTTTAGTTTCTATCTCTTTTGTGGTAAGTTCCACATCAGGATTGAGTCCAATTTGAACAGCAGTAGAATCTAAATTGGGTAGATTAATTGTTATATTTTGTTCTGCTTGATTAATTTTTTCTTCCCACTCCATCCGTATATTAGACCATAAGGTGTCTAAAATTGCATCTAGTTCTACTACTTTTCCAAAAGACAATTCGCTATAATCTATTTCAAAGGAAGGCATTTGCCCACCGTCTAGAGCTTTGGGTTCTAGGGTTATCCATTCTCCCTTGGCTAATTCCCTCCTCTTTTGAAGGGGACTATCTGTTTTCATGCCTTCTATTTTGTAGGTCTTATCCTCTTTTGGATGCGTCCTTCCACTACTAAGACGATCATTTTCATCCCCCCCCCCTATTGGGATTGGGATTTTTTTTTCATCTGTCTTTAAAACAATTTGTCCGCCAATAGAAGCATACACAATTTTTGTTTGTGCAAAGAGTTGATCTAACACCTCAGATAAAGCTTCATCATTAATAGAAAGACTTACCAATTGATCGACATCTACTATTTCTTTACTGTAAGCAAACTGGATATTGAATTCATCACTCAACTGCTCTAATACATATTCTAATGGTTGGTCTTGAAATTGGAAACTAGCACGTTTGACGAATTGCGCATTCTGTCCTGCTATTTGAACAAGAAAAAAAGTGGATAAAAAAAGAATAAGAAAAATGCGCATGTTTAAAAAATAAAGGATAAAAATTCAATTATTCTTCACACCCTTTTCCCGAAAGGATAAAAGTGTTGCCATCTTGTGTACTTGTTAGGTTGAGCATAAATTCTATGGTTTTGATAATATCTTCCACAGAATCATCTTTAAAATTAGATTTAAGGGTACAATTATAAATTGCTTCATTTTCTACTTGTATATCAATATTCGCATAATGATTAATGGCGGTTAGCGCTTCTCTTAAAGGCGTTTCTTTAAAATCAAGTGCTCCCGTTTTCCATGCTATATCATTTTCATTCTCAAGCACTGCTTGTTCTAATTGCCAATTTTTCTTTTCTAGTTTTCCTTGCATCCCTTTCGTCAACAGTAAAGGAGTTTTATTATTTAGCGTTTCAGAAAAAGCCACTTTACCACTTGATACACTTACTTGTACTTCTTCTTCATTTGGATATGCCCGTATATTAAAAGACGTACCCAAAACCTCCGTTTTAGTGTCTTTGCTATAAATTCGAAATGGATGATTTTCATCTCGTGCTACATCGAAAAAAGCTTCTCCTTCTAAGCGTACAGTTCGATTTGTTTCAAAGTTATTCGCATAGCTAATAGACGAATTCGTATTTAACCAAATTATACTGCCATCAGGTAATTCTATTTGATCGCGTTGTTTTTCATTGGTAGCTACTTGTATCCATTCATCACTTGTTATTCGACTATTTTGATACCACCAGAAACTCGCCCCCAACAATACTAAAAGGACAGCAGCAATACGCCAAAGTTGTTTACGTGGGCGCATGGCAACTACTTTTGCTGTTTCAGCATTTTTTTCTTCAGGAGCAATTGCTGCTTCAAAATCATCCCATGCCATTGAAGTATCAACTTCTATAGTGGCTTGAGGCAAATTTGCATCTTCCCAGATTTGCCTACTTTCTTCCAATAATTGTTGGTGCGCAGCGTCTTGCTGTACCCATTCGAGAAAATTTTCTTCCTCTTTTTCTTGCAATTCTCCTGCAAGATATTTGGCAATTAATTCATATTGTCGAGATACTTCCATAAAACAAGGCTTAGTAGTTCCAAGTAGTAGACGCTAAAAAAATGCTATCCCCCCTATCGAAAAATAAATTTTATTTAAAATTTAAGATTTTTCTTTTTCCGATGTAAAAAATCAATCTCCATTTTCTAGATAAATAGTAGACGAAGGATACGCAAAATTAATTCCTTCTTGTTGTGCTAAACGTAAAATAGCCAACAAAAATTCTTGTTTACTTTCTAATTCTATCGCATAACTATCTACCAATAAATTGGCTCTAAATAATATATCTATAGAAGAAGCAGATAATTCTACTAAACGAACATAATAATTTTCTTTGGCCGTCAAAGGATGATTGAGAATCAATTGTTCTAGTTGGTGAATAAAATGTTCAATTTTATCTGGAGGAGTAGTATAGGTTAGATTAAGAATTATTTTAAACAAGCGATAAACTCGTACTCCTTTATTAGTAACGGCTACATTAGCTATCGTACCATTGGGTACAGAAATAATGGAAGAATCTGCTAATTGAATGCGTGTAGTCCGAAAGCCCACTTCATTTACCACTCCCGAAAAAACTCCCCATTCAATGTAATCGCCAATTTGAAAAGGACGATCAATAAAAATCATAATAGAACCAATCAAATTCTTAACGGTATCTTGTGCCGCTAAAGCCAATGCCAAGCCACCAATGGATACACCTGCAATGAGTGCCGTTACATTAATATCTAAGAGATTCAAAATATGAATAATACCACCTAAGACGATCACCAACTGAAATATGCGTTTTAATATGGGCATTATCTGCTCATCTAAACGATTAGAAGTTTGTTGCGATAGGCGAGTTAAATATAAAACACCTAAATCACCAATACGTAGAAAAAGTAAAATACCAAAAACCGTTTGAATAATTCGTAAACTCGTAATAACATAGGTTGCTAACAAAGGAGGTAATTGTAAAATGGGAAGCATCATTTTTAGTAAGTAAACCAGCAAGAATAAGGTGGTATAACGACTGATTTTTCGAATAATCATTTGGTCACCTTCAATAGGATTGTTCCGAAGATGAATTAAACGATCAATAATAGGTCGAATAATACGACTAAAAATGAGGTAAAGAATAAATGCAAAAATCAATAAAAATAGGATACCTAAATATTGCCAGGTGGCGAGTCCTCCAATTTTTTGTTGCCCCATTTGTGGAAGAATATTCAATAATACATCTGAACCAAAGGGATATACTTTTCGGTGTAACTGAGGAATTGCATTTACCGTTTCTGAGGAGTAATACCATTTGTTATTTATTTTTTCGAGATAAACTTCAGGTAAAAGTTCTGGAAAAGGAGTATAGTATGCATTTTGTGAAAGACTATCTAGGTAATCTGCATTTTGAGGTAACATATTCATACGAACATACAAGCCTTTTCCGTCCAAAATTTGTTTGAGTTGTATGATGAGTTGTTCTGCTCTTGGATTTGGGGGAGGTATTGTTTTTGCAGCAATAGAAGGAATATAGGTTTCTACTTGTAAAAAATGTAAGTGGGTGAAGATAGTAGAATAAGGTGTTGCTAAGCTGGTATCTATTTTAGTTTGTGAAAATCCTAAAAACGAAATCAAGCAAAAAAAAGAAAGGAATGAATACTTCATTTGGCAATTACTAAAATTATTTTTTTTACAAAATTAAACCATTTCTCATTTACTTAGTCTTATCTTCAAAGAAAACCGACGATTGCACGTGAATTCAATCTCAGACGATACAATACTGACTTTATTACAAAATGGCACACAACAGGAAAAAGGCTTCCGTTTGTTGATGCAAAAATATCAAGAACGCTTGTATCGTCAGATTCGACGGATGGTTGGTACACATGAAGATACCAATGATGTATTGCAAAATGTATTGGTCAAAGTATTTCGAAGTATTGATCGGTTTGAAGGAAAGTCCCAATTGTACACTTGGTTGTATCGTATTGCAAGCAATGAAGCCATTACACATTTAAAAAAACAAAAACGGCAAACGACGAGTTCAATTGATGATGAAGAGGTAGGTTTACAAAATCGACTATTTGCAGATAGTTATTTTGATGCGAATGCAGCTCAACAACATCTACAAAATGCATTAACTACTTTGCCAGATAAACAACGAACCGTATTTAATATGCGCTATTATGATGAATTGTCTTATCAAGAAATTTCAGATATGCTGGAGACTTCAGTGGGAGCCTTAAAAGCTTCTTATCATCATGCTGTAAAAAAAATTGAAGCCTTTTTTAAAGAACAAGGCGTTGGATAGAAATTTAACATTATGGAAAATAAAAAAGCCATACAAGAAGAATTAGAAGAACTTTCTCCTTTGTTAGCTTCCTTAAAAAAGGAAGAAAAACAATGGGAAGATGTACCTGTCAATTATTTTGATAATTTGGAAGACGAGGTGTGGAATAAGATTACCCCACCACAAAAAGAAGTTAATACGGCGACTACCCATTCGGCTTCTTGGCCAGATCAGATAATTGTTTTTATTCAATCTTTATTTCAGCCATCTTATGCACTTGCTTTAGCATCTGTTGTGGTATTAATAGCTGCCTTTTTTTGGTTACAGACGAATACAAGTGAAAATAGCGATCAAATGGCAGATGGATCAGAAATAGAAATTCAAGAACTAGCATTAGAGGACATCCAAATGTATGTTGATGCTAATATAGATGATATAGAAGAAAGCGATTTATATGAAATATTAGACGAAAATGTGACTTTGGATGGACTTTTTCAGAATTCTGAAGATGCAGATTTGGATGAATATTTAGATGAACTTTTAGAAGATACTGACCTAGAAACCTTAGAAGAATTATTATAACGATCAAAAAATCAACCACTATAAAAGAAATGAAAAAACTAGTTTTAAGTACCCTACTATTAGCCTTATTCGCTACTATTAGTTATGCTCAGCCACAAGACAGAGAAGAGCGCATCAAAGCTATGCGCGTAGCATTTATTACTGACCAACTTCAGCTTACGCCTGAAGAATCGCAAAACTTCTGGCCAGTGTATAATGAATATCAAGCAGAGCAAAAAAAATTACGTCAACAATATCGTCCAACAAAAAATATGGAAGCAGTTACTGAAGAAGAAGCTGCTGAAATAATCGAAGCATCTTTTGAGTTGGAGGAAAAAGAATTATTGTTGAAAAGAAATTATGTTGATCGATTGAAAAATGTAGTTCCCTTGAGAAAAATTGTAAAATTACGACAGGTAGAACGCAATTTTAAACAACAATTATTAACAGAAATTAAAAATCGTCCCAGACGACGACAATAGTCAACTAATCCAATGAAAAAAGCCAGCTAGATTTTGAATCATCTATGCTGGCTTTTTTAGTTGAGTGAGTGATTATTTTATTTTTTTATCACTAAAGTTCTAAATTGTTGTTCTTTACTAATAATTTCTACCCAATACATTCCAGAAGTCAGTTTAGGTACATGAATTTCATTGACAATTCCTTTAGCTTGATAAACAACTTGTCCATTGATGGTATACAATTTTGTTTCAAAATCATCTCCTTCTAAAGTGGAAAAGTCCACATTTAATTGAAGGCTTGCTTCAAAGGGATTTGGAAAAACATCTACAGCAATATTATTTTCAAGCGTTGTACTAGACAAAGGTTCATCTAAGGTATATCTGTAAATCGTTGAAATATATTCATAACCACCACCATTAGGTGCCGTTTGCCCATTAATTAAATAGACTTGATTATTTAATACAAAAGAAGAAGGAGCCCAACGCGATAATCCGGGATGTGACGGTAGTTGTGTCCAAGCATCATTTTCGGGGTCATATTCCCAAAATTCTCCATCATCCATGACATAATGATCGCTTCCATCACCACTCAAAGCATATCCCTTTCCGCCATGAGAAAACTGCGTACCAGCTACTCGCCCTTCAGCAGGCAATTCAGCCACTTCAGTCCACGTATCTGTAGAAGGGTCATAGCGATACCATTCATTATAAATACTTGCTCCATGACCAAAACCAACGTATACATAATCACCAAGAGCAAACTGATAAGGGTGATGGCGACGAGAAGATGGAAATTCAGCTTTTTCTTCCCAAGTATCTGTTGCAATATCATATTGCCACCAATCTTTTAAATTTTGGCTACTTCCACCACCTAAGCCTACATAAACTTTACCTTGATGCGCTACAAAAGCAGGATGTGTACGTCTATCACAAGGGCAACTGGCAAGTTCTTCCCATTCCATTGTAGCAGGATCAAAAACCCATAAATCATTATATCGAACAAAAGTTCCAACTCCAAAACCAAAGTAAGCTTTACCATTATAAGTATCTCCAATAGCAAATGAACGACTACCACCAGGAAAATCATCTAGTTTTGTCCACTCATCAGTATTGGAGTCATATTGGTAAAAATCGTTTGTTAATCCAAAGTCCGTACTTCCTGTAGTAATATAACCTTTTCCATCAAGTGCAAATGCGAAAGAATGATGGGTATGAAACTCTTCAGGAAGTGAACTGACTTGTTCCCAATTCTCTTGTGCCCATAAAATAGTTACCGATAAAAAAAGAAAAATGAAAAGCGTAAATCTTTTTACCATAGTTTATGAATTATCATGTTTTTAATTAGTACACGAATATAACGGTAATTATGAGATAGGATACAAGAAAAGAATCGGTATGCTAATTAGTAGACAAGAAGGGGGCTTATCGAAACCAATTTTGGATATGAAACCAAAGATCGTGTCGATTTTTATAAACTAAAACAACTAGTCCTACCACCAAAAAAATCAAAAACAATCGAATATTTCGTCCATGTTGCGCCATTTTTTCTCGACGACTTACATAATTTCTTTTTCTACTTTGATAGGCCATATGCATCTTTTTAGTAACTCTTACAAAAGTAAAAAAAGCATTGGATTAAGTCTATTAAATTAAGTTAAAGCTCGTTTCATCGAAAGAATCATTGCTTATTTCGATTTATTCTATTTAGAAGAATCGCTTTTTGTACTTTTAATCTGTTTTCTTCTATTATCAATATTTCATTCTCATGGGATTACAAGAAACCATACGACAAGCCTTATCAAATGTACGATCCAACTTACTACGATCAGTACTAACGTTACTCATCATCGCATTTGGTATTATGGCATTGGTTGGGATTTTAACTGCCATTGATAGTATCATTTATTCTATGAGTGATAATTTTTCTCGTATGGGGGCTAATTCTTTTAATATTCGACCTGCACGTGAAGATGGCCCAAGAGGAAATCGAAATGGTCGTTCTGTTCGAGGAGAACCCATAAGTTTTGATGAAGCCTTAAATTTCAAAGAACGCTATAATTTTCCTGCAAAAGTAGCCGTGAGCATGTATTGTACCAATAATGCTACATTAAAATATGCCGATGAAAAAACCAATCCCAATGTTCGAGTAGAAGGTTGGGATGAAAATAATATGGATGTCAATGGTTATGAATTAAGTTTGGGGAGAAACTTCACTCGTTTAGAAGCAGAAAATGGCGCACGAAAAGCCATTATTGGAAAAGATGTCGTCAATAAATTATTTAATAAAAAACCAGAAAAAGCCCTTGGTGAAATTCTCACCGTTGGAAATTTGAAATACAAAATTATTGGTGTCTTAGCCGAAAAAGGTTCTACTATGGGGATGAGCCAAGACAATCGAGTGTATATTCCTTTGCTTGATGCCAAACGATATTATGGAACGGCAAATACAAGCTATCGAGTCAATGTAGGGGTGCGCAATGCAGAAGATATGGAGCAAGCGGTAGGAGTAGCTACGGGTCTATTTCGTAATGTTCGCCGTTTGAAAACGAGCCAGAAAAATGATTTTGAAATTCGTAAAAGTGATGGACTAATTGATATTCTCAAAGAAAACACCCTTGAACTTCGTTTAGGAACGATAGCTATTGGTTTGATGACCCTCCTTGGTGCAGCTATTGGTTTGATGAACATTATGCTGGTTTCCGTTACAGAGCGGACTCGAGAAATTGGCATAGTAAAAGCATTAGGTGCAACGAAACGCAATATTTTAGTACAGTTTCTTACAGAAGCAATCGTTATTTGTCAGTTAGGTGGAATAGTTGGAATTATCTTGGGTGTATTAATTGGGTTTGCCTTATCGCTTTTTCTGGGCGGGAGTTTTGTAATTCCCTGGGCATGGATCTTTCTTGGGTTTAGTGTTTGTTTTTTTGTAGGACTAGTATCTGGCTTATACCCTGCTTTAAAAGCAGCCCAACTTGATCCTATCGAGTCCTTACGATATGAATAGATTTAACTTACTCTTTTTTCTTTTCTTTTGAGAAAAACACTACCCCTATTGATGCCCCTACTAAAGATGATTTTTCATTGAAATTTGCTTGGTAAAAAGCATCATTTGTATCTCCAATAAAACTAAATTCACCTTTTAGTACAGGTTTAGAAAGCTGGTAAACACCATTAATACTAGCGAAAATGCCGACTCTTGATTTTTTAAATTTATAACAGTAATTAAGACTTCCTTCCAACAAAAACTGAATATCTTCTTGTTGATTTATCATCAATTGAGTACTTGTAAAAATGACTCTTTCTCCACCTCTTGAAGAGGTAGCGCGAGAACTCCCTAAACTTGGAATCGTATAAGCATATCTTGGACCAAGACTTATAAATAACTGTGATCGTTCCGAATAGATTGGATAATAATTTACTCCTACTGAAAGACCTACAAAATCATAGATATGAGAAGCAATATAATACGGAGAATACACCGATGATGGACGATTACTTCCTATCGCTTCATTATATTCAACTGTAGGTATAAATTCATAGCGAATTCCGCCTACAACATAACCTACACCAGCATACCAACCCACTTTTTTAGATATAAAATCATTTCTTTTGAATAGTAATTGTCCAGCTGGATTTTGTTTTGAAATAAATGTACTTCCTAATAAATTTTCTTCAGCAATTGTATTCAAATCAAATTGACCAGATTGAAAATAGCCAAGTTCTATACTATAGGACGCCTTCGATTGACTAAATAAATTAGCAATAAAAAAACTAAGAAAAACTAAAAGAGGTAGGAAAATCTTCATATCTAAACATATTTTTATAATTCTAAATATAAGTCTTCTTTCTGAAAAATGCCTCGTTTTAACACTATTCTTTCTAAAAAAACACCTCTTTAAATAAGAATTTGACAAAAAAAGAGGAAATAGAATTTTTTGCAAGTCTAGAATTAAAGACCTTTGCAAAAATGATTTGATATGCGGATAATTGTACTATTATTTTTGTTCATTATAGGAAATAATACTATTTCTCTTGCACAAACTCAAAATCTTCGAGGAAAAGTAGTTGATGCCGATACCCAAGCACCATTAGTTGGAGTAACGGTTGTTTTATTAAATACAGCACCTAATATTGGTACAGCAACAGGGACGAATGGAGATTTTATTTTGAAAGATATTCCTGTTGGACGCTATCAAATGCAATTAAGCTATGTTGGTTATGAAACGCTTGAACTAACCGAAGTAAGCATCGAATCAGGTAAAGAAACGATTTTAACAATAGCCCTTCGTGCGCTTCCTACAGACATAAGTACAACCCTTGTCACAGCTACTGCCCCTCCTATCACACGTCAAGCTGCACCCTTGAGTGTAAAAACGTTTTCGCTTGAACAAGTACTTCGATTTCCAGCCACCTTTGATGATCCTATGCGCCTAGCAACCACACAAGCAGGAGTCGTTAGTGAAAACGATCAAGCAAATGGTATTGCAATACGTGGAAATTCTCCCAACAATATGACTTGGCGATTGGAGCATGCAGAGATTGTCAACCCTAATCATACGTCCAATGCAGGAACATTCAATGATCGAGCAACAGCCAATAGTGGCGGCGTAACCATTCTTAGTGCACAACTGATGGATAATGCCACTTTTTTATCAGGAGCATTACCAATAGGTTACAGTAATGCGCTTTCTGGGGCAATGGATTTTCGTTTACGAAAAGGAAATCCACATCAACAAGAGTTTACGCTTCAGGCAGGATTAATAGGGATTGATTTATCCACGGAAGGCCCTATTAAAAAAGATCAATCTTCTTATCTATTCAATTATCGTTATGCTACGATAGGTGTATTGGATGCGATGGGCGTAGAATTGGGTGATGAAGCGATCACATATCAAGATGCTGCTTTCCATATTGCTACTCCAATCAAAAAGGGAGAACTTCGTTTCTTTGGCATGGGAGGATTAAGTAGTAATATTTTTGAAGCAGATCGTAGCACAGAAAATTGGATACAACAAAAAGACCGACAAGATATCGTCTATCAAAATAAAATGGGTGCTTTGGGTGCGAATGTTAAATACTCTTTAGGAGATCGAACGCGTTTTGAAGCAACTGCTATTTTTTCAGCCTTGAATACAACTAGGCAAAGTGATTACTTAAATGATGATCTTTCGTTGGTAGAAAGATTTGAATTTGATAGTATAAGAACTCAAAAAATCAGTATTCATCCATTTATTCAACATAAATTGAATACGAAAAATCGTCTTAGAATAGGAGCACATATTTTAAGCACAAATGATTATCGCTCAAGCACCAATTTATTAGCATTTTATCAAGTAGAAGGAGATCAATCTGGTACACTTTTTCAACCTTATATCAATTGGCAATGGACACCCAATACTCGATTTACGAGCAATGTTGGGTTACAATACTCTAGCTCTAGCTTAAGTTCTACAGCTTATCCTGAGCCCCGTTTTTCTGTTAAATACAATCTTCAAAATGCCAATTATATTGCATTGGCGTATAGTTTGCAAATACAAGCGCCATCTACTGCAATTACGGTCTTATCAGCAAATCAAGACTTAGATTTTAGCAAAGCGCATCACCTTGTATTGGGATACCATCATCAATTTAGTCGTAGTACGCATTTACAAATAGAGGGTTTTTATCAGCAGCTATTTGATATTCCTATTGTTAACGAGCCCAATCGCTCCTATTCTATTATTAATGAAACTAATTTTTTATTTGCGGAGGTGCTTGAAAATGAAGGTACAGGACGAAACTATGGTGTAGAAATGAGCTTACAACAATCAGTTCAAAATGGCTGGTATTACTTAGCTAATGCCACGTGGTATCGTTCGTTGTATACAGCAGGCGATGGTATAGAACGTTCCACCCGTTTTGATGGGAAATACATCTTTAATGGAATTGTTGGAAAAGAATGGACAAAGGAAAAAGATTTAAAATCTCGCACATGGGGCTTTAATGTAAGAGGAACGTATTTAGGTGGTTTTAAAACTAGCCCCATTAATGTTGTAGCTTCTCAAAATGCTGGATATACTATTTTTGATGAGCTGAATGCTAATACTATATCCTTTAAAGATTATTTCAAAATAGATGTTCGTATTTATCTTCGTCGAAATAAAGAAAAGTATAGTAGCCAATTGGCACTTGATTTACAAAATGCGACAAATCAAAAAAATATAGCTTTTCAATATTATGACGTACAACAAGATGCCATTCTTGTCAAAAATCAACTAGGATTGATTCCGAATTTAAGTTATCGAATTCGATTTTAAATTATTATTCTTCAAACCATATTGCATGATGGCGCATGTCTAGATAAGGATTATTCACATCATCGAAGAAAAAATAAATATAAGCGATGCCGTGTCCTGTTTTAAACAAGGTCAATAATTTGCAGTGTTTATAATTTGTCAAATGTTCTTTGGGCTTAAAATACGCCACTAATCCCCATTCTGCATTAAAGGTCTTTAAATCAGATTGGCGGATAGAATGCACACTAATACCATCTGCACCTTCTTCATTAGATGCAGCATTAATAATACGTGTAAATGAGAATCCTTGAGGGACTTCATCAATAATTTTATTTAAGCTGGAAGGTATAATATCGTATCGAATAGCCATATTTTCTTTTTTTGAACGAATAGCATGTCGATAGGGTATTTCTTCAGATATGATCGGTTTGTAGGTTTTATAGGTACTTTCCAGAATTTTGACAGTTGAAATAGAAGCTGAATCTAATAATGCCTGAAAACTAAGCGTCTTTTCTATTTGACCATAAGTAGTTAAATGAAATAGCATTAAAAAAAGTAGAACGCTTTTCTTCATCTTTTTTAAATTATTTTCGAGAGCCGACGACAAGTCGTCTTACGAATAGTTCAATCTTGGATTTTTCAAAGCACCAAGATCATAAAGATACCTTCTATTTTAATGCTGCACCACTATTTTAGTACTTACCCATTTCTCTTTCTTCCATAGACGCACAAAATAAAGACCATCTATCCATTGATCTGTTGCAAGTTGTATTTTTCTTTGCCCCTTAGCGAGTTTGTTTTCTGTCATAAGTTGCCCTGCTGTATTGTATACTTGAATAGGTGTATATTCATCTACAGTTTCCTCTAATTCAATACTTAAAAATGCATCTACAGGATTAGGGCGAATGCTGATTCCTTCAGCTTTTAAATCTGTTGTAGCTGTTGGTGGCCCTTGTATGATTTTAAAATTAGCAGGATTTACATCTAAAAAAATATTATCCGCAGCTTTTACCATCACCCGTGCAAAATTAGTAATAGCGTCTTGTGGAACAGTTATCACCGCACTTCCTGTATTGGGTAAATTAGTTCCTAATGTAATTGGAAAGTTAAATCCAAGATTTTTAGATAAGAAAATATCAACTGCCATACAATTGACAGGAGGTTGATTTGTGTTAGCGACATCCCAAGTAATGGTAACATCCGTTCCTGTTTCCCAAGTTTCAGATGAAGAAGTTTGAGAGGTGACCACAAATGGTCCAGCATCTGCAGTAGATTGAAATGTAATAGCATCCCATGCTACTCCACCACCGCCAGCTCGATTGTCTCTAGCCACCACATTGAAGGTTAAGGGGCGACTATAGGTGGGTAATACTTCTTTATTAGGACTGGAGCCCGCTACAATAGCTTGTAAATTAGGACAATAACGTACTGGACTATCAGTAGGATTCCAAGAACGAAAGCTTGGAGCACTTCCACTTGGTGCCCCCAGTGTACTGACAGGGCCATTATTAAATTGTTCCCAACAATAGGTCAATTCATCTCCATCGGCATCATTACCTTCTGCTATTAAGACAAAAGGCGTTTCAATTGGTATAAAAAAGCCTCCTTGTCCTGCATCTACAGTTGGAGGTGTATTACCCGTCGGTGTTATAGAAGGACAATTACCACCAGTACCATCTGAATAATTTAAAATTTGTTGTAAACTAATCCCATGAAAATAATCATCACTTCCATTTTGTACATTATTAGAACCACATAAACCTGCATAAGCCATAATGGTACTACCACTCCCCGGTTCATAAGCAGTACTAAAACTTTCATTTCCTCCACAATTATTAAAGGTATGTTCTGCACCAAATTGATGACCTATCTCATGCGCTACATAGTCAATGATAAAATCATCACCTGAAGGAGGGTTGATCCCTGTTGTACCTTCTGCTTTATCACCTCTACATACAACTGCTAGACTAGCTAGTCCTGAACCTCCCGTTGCAAATACATGCCCAATATCATAATTTCCAGCACCAATAGCATTATTAATTACATTGCGATTGGCATTCAACATTTGTCCTGCACTATTATTATTAAATGGATCCGTTGATGGATTGGTGAAAATAATTTGGTCGTTGTCATTAACTAAAATGAATCGAATCGCTAAATCACGTTCATAAACAGCATTAATACGATTGACTGCAAACATAATAGCTTCAAGACCATCTTCTACTGTACCGCCATGATGGGCAGTATATTCAGCAGTAGCAGAAACAGCTAGTCGATATGTTCTTAATTCCTCACCATAAAAACCATTTTTCAGGTAAGAAACAGAAGATTGATGGTCATGTCCTTCATGTTCACAAGAAAATTCGACCTTTTGAATACGCTTATGTTTATAATAACTTAAATAATTGGTATTAGCATTCTTTTTTTCAACAGGATCGATCACACAAACCCCATCTTGTGTTAATAAATATCCTCCGAAAGTTTCTCCATTATATTGTAAACGCCCCATTATAGTTGGATCGTCAATACCTTGAGCGGTATAGGTTTTTAAATGAGGATAACGAGCCGCTAATTTTGGTTCTAAAATTGTGGATTCTACTATTCTAAATCGTTGATTTTCTCCATTGGCAAGCGGTAAGCTAATTTCAACTAAGGATTTTTGAGACTCTTGAGTAAATTCAAGGGGTGCTTTTTGGAGTTGTTGAACTAAGGTGTTTTTATCCAGTTGTAAAACTCTAAAATCAGTTAAACGAGTAGATTTAATGTTTTCCTCATTGGGAGAAACAACATCTTTCCAAATAGATTGAGCATTTATATTCAAAAAAACAAAAAGGCAAAAACAACTTAAAATGGAAGTCTTAAATTTCATTGAGATTGAGTTAGGATAAAGAACAATAAACAGCATTTAGCCAAAATGTGTTCTACATTTATAAAATCATATAATTCAAAGCAGTCAAAATTGATATACTCAAAACGGTAAGTTCTCCTTTTTTATACGTAAAAATTGTCAATTTGATGGCATTCACCTAAAATTTGTATTCTTTTTCTCGTTAAGGCTAATCAAATTTCTTTTAAATTTCTTGTTTACAGAATTTTGACATAATAACAGACTTTAAGAGCTAATTTTGTGGTTAGTATTAAACTACATCTTTTTTTTAAACAAACAAATACATTTTCTACCTACTGTCAATTCATGCTAAAAGGATATAAAATATTAACCATCACACATAAGAATGCTTCTCTTAAAGAGATTAGTCATTATGTAGTAAAAGATGGAACGCATGATGTACAGCAACAGCTTTTAGAGCTAAAAAAGCAATTTCAGATAGATGAGTTAATGTATCTTTCTACTTGCAATCGAGCAATGTATTTATTGTATACTAAGCAAGATGTAGATACTTCTTTTACTGCCGATTTTTTCAATTGTATTAATCCTGCGCTGGAACTTGAAGCACAGAATCTCCCTTCTACCATTTCACAATATGAAAATGAACAAGCGATTCAGCATCTCTTTGAGGTGGCTGCTTCGACTGATTCTATGGTGATAGGAGAACGAGAAATTCTTCGTCAAATACGAGAAGCCTATCAACAAAGTTTAGATTGGAAATTAACAGGAGATAATATTCGTCTTGCCATCAAATTAACCGTTGAAGCTGCTAAAGAAGCTTATGCCAATACGCGTATTGGAGAAAAACCAGTTTCAGTTGTTTCTCTTGCTATTCAACAATTGTTAAAAACGAATCTTCCGAAAGATGCTCGTATTTTGATGATTGGGGCAGGGCAAACTAATAGTCTTGTCGCTAAATTTTTAAAGAAGCATCAATTTACCAATGTAAACATCTTCAATCGAAGTATAGGGCGTGCGCAGCAATTAGCCAATCTTTTAGAAGGAGAAGCCTACACCCTTGATGCCCTTCAAAATTATCAAAAAGGATTTGATGGACTCATCGTTTGTACAGGCGCAACTTCGGCAATTATCACACCCGATTTATATCAAAAACTACTAGGCGGTGATACCGATAAAAAAGTAGTGGTAGACTTATCTCTTCCAAATAATGTTGCTTTAGAGGTTGTAGCAGCAAATTCGATGCACTATATTGAAATTGAAGGTTTACGAACATTGGCAGACGAAAATAAAGCGTTCCGAGAGCGAGAAGTAGCACGGGTAAAAGAATTGCTACATATAAGATTGGAGACCTTTAAGGAATTATATCAAGAACGTCTCATCGAACGTGCAATGAAAGAGGTGCCTATCCAGATAAAAGCGGTTAAATCAAAAGCAATGAATGAAATCTTCAAAAAAGAAGTAGAATTGCTAGATGATGATACCCGTCAATTAGTAGATCGTATGCTCTCCTACATGGAAAAACAATGTATTGGTATCCCGATGAAAGCTGCTAAACAATCATTCAAATAGTATTGGATCGTTGCACGACTTGAAGTCGTCCGACGATTAGTAACATTTTTTATTGTAAACTTACCTTTCTTTCTATTCCTTTATATTTATTGAGGTGCTTCCGCATTCGTTTTGCAAAATCATTCATTTTATCTCGATCTTCTTCTGGTAATTCAAGAATAGAATTATCTTGTTCAAATACGGATATAGGCAAACAATAATAGGTTCTTTTTCCTTTTTTGGGTCGGTGAATATATCTCCAAACAGGAATATAATGATGATCTTGAATTTCAATTCCTCCCTCTTTTTTCTTTCGTAATGTTACTTCAAAAATGAGTCCTCCATCTGTATTTGGTTTCTTTTGATTGGAAATGAAATTTCCCAAAGAATAAGGAATCACAACAGCTCTAGAAGTGGTATCTGATGTAGGATAAGTATACTCTTTGATAGGCTGAATCACATGTGGATGAGCTCCAACGATTAAATCTGCTCCCCAACGAAAAATCTTATCTGCTAATCGTTGTTGTTTTTTACTTTCTTCTAAATGATATTCACTCCCCCAATGCATCAATACAATGATGGCATCAGGATTTAGGTCTTTTGCCAATTTCATGTCTTTTTCAATTAAATCTTCGTCAATCTCATTGACAATTGTTGGAGGAGTGGTAGGAATTTTATTGGTATCATAAGTATAATTCAAAAAAGCGAGTTTAAATCCGTTCTTATATACCAAAAGGGGATAATACAAATCCCGTTCAGCTTGATTTCGAAAAGTACCTGTTTGATAAAAGCCATTCGCTTCCAAGGTTGCGATAGTATTCAAAACGCCTTCTTTTCGAGCATCATTTGAATGATTATTAGCCGTAACTAATAGATCGAAACCAGCATGATAAAGTGCTGTAGCTAAATCATCGGGAGAACGAAATTGAGGATAGCCTTGATAGGGAGCTTTGCCTGGGAGCGTAACTTCTAGATTTCCAATAGCTAAATCTGCTTCTTGAATGATGGATTTTACGTATTTAAAACAAGGATCATAATCATACACTTTGTCTTTAACAATCTCAGCAGATCGAATCTGTGGCCCATGTCCCATAATATCGCCCACAAATAATAAATCTATAGTAGGAAGGCTATCTGTTTGTGCAAAAAGTGCAATATGAAATGCAGTAAATATCCCTATGAATAAAATAAATTGCTTCATTTGTTAGATTGATTGATCTGCCAAACTAGCTAAAATTTCACAAGACTACTCTATCATTTATAAAATAATTAACCTTTTAACTGCCAAATTGCTAGCCCTTTTTCACAACTTATGCCGAAACGACTTATCTCATAAATTGGAACAAAAATGGCATTGATACTATCACATCATATAAATTTTAAAAAAATATGGATCATCCAAATAATAATATAATCGAACAAGAAGCTCCTTTATTAGATGCCTATTCTAAAACGATAGTTGGTGTTGCAAAAAAAGTAAGTGATGCCGTTGTACAAATAAAAGCAAGTAAGCAACAACAAAATAGAAGAAGCCGAAATCGTCGCTCTCAACAAGCATTCGGTACGGGTTCTGGCTTCATTATCTCCACAGATGGTTTTATCGTAACAAATAGTCATGTAATTCATCAAGCGAATAAGATCGAAGTGATGCTTCAGGATGGGAGACAATTTCTAGCGCGTTTGATCGGAGATGACCCTGCAACAGATTTAGCAGTCATTCAAATAGATTCAGACCATCTATCCACCATAAGTTTTGGCAACTCAGATACCTTGCAAGTTGGACAAATTGCCGTTGCTGTAGGAAATCCTTATGGCTTTCAATATTCCGTAACAGCGGGAGTGGTGAGTGCTTTAGGACGTACCCTTCGCTCTAATTCTGGACGTTTAATTGATAATGTAATTCAAACAGATGCAGCCCTCAATCCTGGAAATTCTGGTGGGCCATTGGTGAATTCTCATGGCGAAGTCATTGGCGTCAATACAGCTATTATTCAAACTGCTCAGGGAATTTGTTTTGCAGTAGCTTCTAATTTGGCGGAATATGTCGTCAGCAAATTAATTATGGATGGTAAGGTGAAACGTGCTTATATCGGGATCAGTGGACAAACCATTCCTTTAAACCCTAGAACTCAACAAAAATATCAATTGGCAAAACGCTCTGCTGTTTTAATTCAAGGAGTAGAACCAGATGGAGCAGCTTATAATACGGCTTTACAAAAAGGAGATATTATCATCCAATTTAACGATCAAGCCATACATTCTATTGATGATTTACATCGTATTTTAGATGAGACGACAATAGGGAAAGAAGCAAAATTAAGTATACTTCGTGCAGGGAAACTAGGAAAGGTGAACATTATTCCAGCAGAATTAGCTTAATCCTAGAATATAATTAGAAATCTCTACTTCATAACCTTTTAATCCTCCTTAAAAATGACGAACTTTACGAACAATCGTTCGTTTTTTATGAGAAACGGCAATTCCAATAAAACTCCTATACCTAACCAATTTTTCTATGATAGATGCGCCTGCCATGATTGCCAAAACCATTCTAGCTACTGCCTTCCAGAAAATGGTGATGGCAAAGTCGATGACGGAATTATACGAGGATAATTTCAAAGTAGTCTCTAAATATGTACACGCTACTTCTCGGGGACATGAAGCCATTCAGTTAGCGCTCGGGATGCAATTATTGCCTCAAGATTGGGTAGGGCCTTATTATCGGGATGATGCGATGATCTTAGGGATTGGAATGGAACCTTATCATTTAATGCTTCAATTATTAGCCAAACGTGATGATCCTTTTTCGGGCGGACGCTCTTATTATGCTCACCCTTCTTTAAGAGATGATGATAAACCAAAAATTCCGCATCAATCAAGTGCTACGGGAATGCAAGCTATCCCAATGACAGGTTTAGCGATGGGCATTCAATACAAAGAGAAAATGGGTTTGATAGAAGATTATAGCGAAGATCATCCAGTAGTTGTTTGTTCACTCGGAGATGCTTCCATTACAGAAGGAGAAGTTGCAGAGGCTTTTCAAATAGCAGCCTTAAAACAATTACCAATTTTATATTTGGTGCAGGATAATGAATGGGATATTTCAGCAAGTGCAGACGAAATTCGAGCACAAAATGCAGCGGAATATGCAGAAGGTTTCAAGGGACTGGAAGCTATTACAATAGATGGGAGTAATTTTATCCAATCGTATTTAAGTCTCCAAAAGGTGATTCAAATCATCCGAAAAGAACGCCGTCCATTTTTAGTACACGCCAAAGTCCCCCTTTTAAATCATCATACATCTGGGGTACGAAAAGAATGGTATCGAGATGACTTAGAAGAACATCAATCTCGTGATCCATATCCTGTTCTACGAAAGCAATTATTAGATAATGGGTTTTCTGAAAAAGAAATCAAGAAAATAGAAAAAGAAGCCAGAAAAATCGTTCGAACCGATTTTGAACGTGCTTTAAAAGCTGAGGAACCTACACCAGAAGATTTATTTACGCATGATTTTGCTCCTACTCCAGTTATCACTGAAGAAGGAGAGCGAAGCCCTTCTGATAAGGATGAAAAAGTCATGGTCGATTGTGCTTTATTAGCAGTAGAAGAAATTATGCGTAAACACCCAGAATGTTTGTTTTATGGACAAGATGTAGGTGGACGTTTAGGAGGCGTATTTCGAGAAGCAGCTACATTGGCACAGAAGTTTGGAGACGAACGTGTCTTCAATACACCTATTCAAGAAGCGTTTATTATTGGAAGTACAGTAGGAATGAGTGCTGTGGGCTTAAAACCAATTGTGGAAGTACAATTTGCAGATTATATCTGGCCAGGTTTAAATCAGTTATTTACAGAAGTAAGTCGCTCTTGTTATTTGTCCAATGGGAAATTCCCTGTGAGTATGATTTTAAGAGTGCCAATTGGTGCTTATGGAAGTGGTGGTCCTTACCATTCTTCCAGTGTAGAATCAGTGGTGACGAATATTCGAGGAATTAAAATTGCATATCCAAGTAATGGTGCAGATTTAAAAGGCTTGATGAAGGCAGCTTATTACGATCCAAATCCTGTAGTCATTTTTGAACACAAAGGTTTATATTGGTCAAAAGTTAAAGGAACTGATGCAGCTCGTACAATAGAACCAAGTGAAGATTATATTTTGCCTTTTGGAAAAGGGCGAATAGCACTTTCTGCAAATGAAGAAGGAATTCGTAAAGGAACTTCTTTAGCAGTAGTCACCTATGGAATGGGAGTTCATTGGGCATTAAATGCCGCAAAATCCTTTGAAGGTCAAATAGAAATTGTAGATTTACGAACGCTTTATCCGTTAGATGAAGCATTGATATACGAAGTTGTACAAAAACATGGACGATGTTTGGTGGTAACAGAAGAGTCGGTCAATAGCAGTTTTGCACAAAGCGTAGCGGCTCGTATTCAAGAAAACTGTTTCCGCTATTTGGATGCACCTGTTCGAACCATGGGAGCAGAAAATATGCCAGCCATTCCATTGCATGAAACGCTAGAAAAAACTATGATTCCTTCTACGGAAAAAGTCAAAAACGCAATAGAAAATTTATTAAACTATTGAAAATAAAACTGTATCAACAGCTAAAATGTAGCTGAATAGACACATTAATTTAGGGACAAAAAAAGCTATAATTCAGATTCAAAGGAAATAAAGTCCTAAGTAATAAGTCCCCAAGTCTATATGTCCGTTCATGTAGCCTTTAAAAATAATCAATCTAATCATAGTACGACTTGGAATCGTCCGATGATACAAATAATTTAAATGAATAACACCATCTATATCCTCGCGCAATTAGCTACAACGGGTATAGTTATTGGTTTAATTCTTCTCACCCTTTTGGGCTTAAATTATGCTCTCCGCCGAATTCGTATTATTGAAGAACAACGCCGAATTATCGTAAAATTTACAGGCTTAGGCTTGCTTTGTTGGTTGTTAATTATTGGATTATTAGCCGTCCGAGGTTTCTTTAGCAATTTTGATGTATTACCTCCTCGTATTGCGCTCGCGATGCTTCCTCCTATTGTATTGAGTGTTATTTTAATGCGAAACCGAGTCTTTCAGTTGTTATTGAAAGCAATACCTGAGAAATGGCTGATTGTAGTGCAGGTATTTCGCATTCCTATGGAGTTGTATTTATGGATGTGTTTTCTAGGAGGGTTTCTTCCCTTTCAAATGACTTTTGAGGGATTGAACATGGATATTTTAATAGGAATTACAGCTTTGATGGCAGGTTATTTTTTCTTTTGGAAAGGGCGACGACAGCAAAAAGCAGCCATTCTTTGGAATATCTCAGGATTAGCGTTACTACTTAATGTGGTATTAATCGCTACTGTTTCTACCCCATCTCCGCTCCGCTATTTTCATAATGAGCCAAGTACTGCTATAATCGGAGATTTCCCATTTATTTGGATTCCTGGATTTATTGTCCCCTTTGCAGTAGCGATTCACTTATTTTCGATTAAACAATTGTTTATGAACGGACGTTAATTAACCGTCAAATAATTACTTTCCGATTTTCTTCAAATAGTGAGAAGATAAACGATTGCTAGTCCAGAGGAAGGGAAACCGATAGGTCGAGGGTAATGAGTTTTCTTAAACTAATTGGAGAAATTTTGTGAGGGAAGTTACTTTTTGACAAGTATTAAAAAGATCAAAATTCTATATTTTTTGAAATACGCCATAAGAATCGTATTTTTAAGAACTAGAAGCTCACCTAAGACTTTATTTGACTACTAAATTCTACATCATGACGGCAATTGCATTAGATATTAATCAACAACGCGAAACGATCACTCAAATTTTCAATCAACAAAAAGCTAATCTTCAGGCTGTAGCTAATACAACGGCATCTCAACGTATTGCAAAGCTTAAAAAGCTACATCAACTCATTTTAGCGAATAAAGAAGCCATTCGAGAAGCAGCGTATAAAGATTTTAGAAAAAATCCGAGTGAAGTTGATTTAACGGAAACCTATGCTATTACCAATGAGATTAAGCATAATATATCGCACTTGCGCAACTGGATGCGGGATCGAAAAGTGAGTACCCCTATGGCTTTGTTAGGCTCAAGCTCTTACATTCGATATGAGCCTAAAGGAAATGCTTTAATCATTTCGCCTTGGAATTTTCCATTTAATTTGACCTTTTGCCCATTAATTTCAGCCATTGCTGCGGGGAATTGTGTGATGGTGAAACCTTCTGAAAACACACCACATTCTTCTGCTTTAATTAAAAAAGTAGTTGAACAATTATTCGATAAAAATGAAGTAGCTGTTGTAGAAGGTGCTGTAGAAACTTCTACCGCTTTATTGGAAATGCCTTTTAATCATGTATTTTTCACGGGAGCACCTGCTATAGGTAAAATTGTAATGCGTGCAGCCGCCAATCATTTGGCATCTGTCACACTAGAATTAGGTGGTAAATCTCCAACCATTATTGATGAAACTGCAAATATCAATCGAGTCATAAAACGAATCGTTTGGGCAAAAATGGCAAACAATGGGCAGATTTGTATCGCACCTGATTATGCTTTTGTTCATGAAAGTAAATTGGATGAGTTTGTAAAGAAATTTAAGGAAACGACAGAAGCGTTTTATTCTTCTAATGCTGCCGATTCGGATGCCTATTGTCGAATTGTCAACACCCGTCATTTTGGTCGATTAAAAAATTATTTGGAAGATGCTATTGAAAAAGGAGCGAAAGTAGAAATGGGTGGAAAAATAGATGATACGCAAGATTATATTGCACCAACTTTATTGACGAATGTTTCTAAAGATTCGGCAGTAATGACCAACGAAATCTTTGGTCCTATTCTTCCGATTTTGACCTATAAAAATATTCAAGAAGTCATTGATTATATTAATGCTGGTGAAAAACCACTCGCTTTATACATGTATAGTAGTAGCCGAAAAAATCAGAAAAAGGTCATTGACGAAACGCGATCAGGAGCGGCGGTGATTAATCACAGTGCAGTGCATTTCTTTAACGGTAATTTACCATTTGGTGGAGCTAATAATAGTGGAATTGGAAATAGTCATGGCTTTTTTGGATTTGAAGCATTTTCTGATTCTAAAGGAGTCATGAAACAATGGTCACCGATGAGTGCTTTAGAATTGATGATGCCACCTTATACAGGACTCAAACAAAAATTAATTGATCTCAGTATTAAATGGTTTTAAACAATCTGAGATAATAAATTTTATCTATTTTTGGAAAGGGAAGGAGAATCATCTTCTTCCCTTTTCGTATTTTAAAATTACTATCGTGAGCCAACTATCAGTCGTCTTATGATTACTCATTTTTCTATTATTTGATTTGAAAAAATATGCCCATCATTCAATCTCCAAATGTGATTATTGGCGCTGGCCCAGCGGGATTGGCAGTCGCAAGTCGATTTCGTCAAGCCAATATTGATTTCGAAATCATAGAGCAAGCTTCCACCGTTGCACCAACTTGGCATCAGCATTATGATCGTTTACACTTGCATACGGTAAAAGAATATTCTGCCTTACCTCATTTCCCTTTTGATGACAGTTTTCCTCAATATATTCCTAGAGAAGATTTAGCTGCTTATTACGTAGATTGTGCAAAAAAAATGCAATTAGAAACCCACTTTAATACTTCGGTGACTTCCGTTAAAAAAATTGGAGCAAATTGGTCTATTCAAACAAACAAGGATATTTCTTTTGAGACCAAAAATGTCATTATCGCAACAGGTTTTAATCGTGTTCCGCATCGCCCTACTTTTAAGAACGAAGCTGAATTTGAAGGAACGATTGTACACAGTCGAGACTATAAGAATCCTACTCCTTTTTTGGGTAAGCAAGTGCTTATTATTGGAATGGGAAATACAGGTGCTGAAATTGCTTTAGATATGGTAGAACAAGGGGTACAACCGTATCTATCTGTAAGAAGCCCCATTAATGTAGTACCGAGGGATTTTTTAGGTCGTCCTATTCAAAAAACAGCGCGGCTATTACGAAAACTACCTTATTGGTTGGGAGATCGAATCGGATTAATTTCTCAATATTTTGCCATTGGAGATTTATCGTCTTATGGTATTGAAAAACCTGATTTGCCACCCGCAACCCAATTACGTGAACATGGAAAAACGCCCGTGATTGATTTAGGAACAGTAAAAGAAATTAAAGCTGGTACTATAAAAGTTGTAAGTGATATTCAGGAATTTGCTAAAGATGGAGTTGTCTTAAAAAATGGGACTTCATTAAAGGTCGAAGTCATTATTTTAGCAACAGGTTATCGTGCAAAATTGGAAGATTTTCTAATCAACGTATCCAACTTATTAAATGAAAAAGGATTACCATCTAGCCCTATTGCATCTGGTATAAATAAAGGCTTGTATTTTGTAGGATTTGATGCCTATGCCAACGGTATATTGAATAGTATTTTTGATGATTCGGAGACAGTAGTGCAAGCTATGAAAGAATTATAATGATCAAGCTTCAGATGGTGCTTCTTTTTCTGGACCTGCTAAGGCTTCTTTTTGACTTGATTTAACTAAATCTTTTCTCCGAACTAATGGATTGGCATGATCTTCTGCATGTTGGCGACGATTGCGAACTATATCAATGGCTAGAAACATGGCTCGTCGAAAAGAAGAAGGGTCTGCCTCATTTTTTCCAGCTATATCATAAGCAGTGCCATGATCGGGAGAAGTACGGACGATGGGTAAACCAGCCGTATAATTTACGCCTTTCCCAAAAGACAATGTTTTGAAGGGAATCAAGCCTTGATCGTGATACATCGCAAGAATTCCATCAAATTTTTGATATTGAGTAGAACCAAAAAAGCCATCCGCAGGGTAAGGCCCCATAATCATCATGCCTTTCTTTTTAGCTTCAATGATGAGTGGACGGATGACCTTTGCTTCTTCTTCACCAATTGCGCCTCCATCACCAGCATGAGGATTGAGTCCTAATAAGGCTATTGTTGGACGATCAATTCCAAAATCAACCTTTAATGTTTTTTCTAAGATGCGAAGTTTCGTGAGAATTTGATTCTTCGTAATATTTTCTGCGACTTGTGAAACGGGTAAATGATTCGTTACTAAACCAATTCGTAATTCATCATTAACCATGAGCATAAGGCTCTGTTTGGTATTGAATTCTTTTGTAAAAAACTCTGTATGCCCAGGATGTTGAAAGCCTGCTTCTTGCATTGCTTTCTTATTGATTGGAGCAGTAACAATCGCATCAATCAATCCATTTTTCAAATCGGCAGTAGCAGCTTCAAGTGATATTTTGGCATATTTTCCACTTTCTTCCGTTTGTCGTCCTAAGGTAATGTTTACATTATCTTGCCAACAATTCACGATATTAATTTTTCCTGTATGAACGCGCTCTGCACTTTTATTCGACTGGAAATGAAGTTTTTCTAAACCGACAATATTTTTATGATAGGATACCACCTTTGAAGAACAATAGATGATAGGGGTGCAAATCTTCATGACATCTGGATTATTCAAGGTCTTCAAAATGACCTCTAATCCTACACCGTTGATGTCTCCTATACTGATACCTATTTTGATCAAACTCATTTCTTCTCTTGTCTTAATAATTTTTTAAAAAATCGAACATTAAGCGAACTCCTACACCCGTTCCTTCTTTTGTACGATATCCATTGGCTTTAGTTATATAAGCTGTCCCTGCAATATCAAAATGTACCCAAGGATAATCCGTAAAATGTTCTAAAAACTTACCTGCTGTCGCCATTCCTGCACTTGAGCCACCTAAATTTTTTAAATCGGCAATATTGGATTTCATTTGGTCACCATATTCTCGCCATAATGGGAATTCAACAGGTCGTTCATATACATTGTAACCACTTGTTTTGAGGCGATCCATGACATCACGACTAGCTGTACCCATGTAACTTACTCCTTCTGGCCCAACTGCTCGCGCCGCTGAACCTGTTAAAGTAGCAAAATCAATAACTAACTCAGGATCATATTTTTTAGCATAATGCAAAGCATCTGCTAAGACCATACGACCTTCTGCATCGGTATTTAAAATTTCTACCGTAGAACCATCATACATAGTAATAACGTCCCCAGGGGCATAAGCGTTCACGCCAGGTCGATTATCGGTAGAAGGAATCAACGCAATTACATGTAAAGGCAGTTTCGCTTTTGCAACAGCTACCATTGTGCCAACTACTGTAGCGGCACCTCCCATGTCTGCTTTCATACGATCCATGGAATTAGCGGTAGGCTTTAAACTTAATCCTCCAGTATCATAAACAATCCCTTTTCCTACTAATATAATGGGCTTCTTATTGGTTGCTTTGGGAGATTTCCATTCTAAAATATTGAATCTTGGAGGAGTGACACTTCCCATATTCACTGCAATAATGCCCCCCATTTTAAGCGCTCTAATTTTATCTTCTTCAAAAACCTCTACCTCAAAACCTGCTTCTTTTCCATATTTTTGAATATCAATACTCATCTGTGCGGCAGAAAGATAGGATTGTGGCTCATTAATTAAATCACGAGCAATACATGTAGCTTCCGTAACAGCTAATAAACGATCTATTTCTTTTTTAGCAGCAAACGCTTTGGTAAGAACAATTTCTTTGAGATGATTTTGTTTATCTGCTTTATTAGTGAAATATTTTACAAACCGATAATTTCCTAAAAGCATGCCTTCCAAATAATCTAATACATGATTACTTGGGCGATGGTTAAGTAAGCATACGCACTCCAGATGATAATGTTCAATCATGGTCAAGACCTCGTTTCCAGCTAAACGAGCTTCTTCTCTCGTAATGCTATCATCTGCATATTGTTTTAAAAATTGTACAATAATCGTACGATTAGCTTGAGCTAGAAAGACAGTATTGACCTTTTTCTGGATACACTGATCGAGAAATTGTCGTTCGGTTTCCGATAAGAGTTGGTAAGTAGGACTTAATACTTTTTTATCGGCTAGTATGATGAGGTTGTCTGTATGATTATATGAACCTGTTAGGCTTACCTTGGTATTCATTCAAATAGGGTAGAAATTGGATAATCTTTTTTGAAAGTCTTATCCTATTTATCAAGTTTTTTCACGAAAATCACACAAAGATAACCCAAGTTGGCAAAAAACCGTGAAAACTTCTTGTGAATATCATTTAGACTAGATTTTAGACTTAATATGGATAATAAATCTATTTCGCTGGACTAGTCCATTTAGAATCCTTTATGCGAAATCGCCAATCCCATAAAGCACATTCTTCTGCATAGCCTACACCCACGCGCGGACTGGCGATAATTTGATCTTTAGAAATAATTATTCCTTGATCTTCCAACCAAATAGGAGATGAAGGAGCTAACATATCTGTACCTGTAAAGCTCGTTTTTATCCCTAGGGCTTGACTCAATGCCCCTGGGCCTGCCGTTAAATTTCGTTTAAGTTTGGTTTGCTTTCTTCGTTCCATCATTTGCTCAGTTCCTTCTAAAGGTTCAATAGCTCGAATTAAAACGGCATGGGCTGTACCTTCAACAGAAGTGACCACATTAAATAAATGATGAATGCCGTAGCACAAATAAATATAAGCCGTGCCTCCTTTGGCAAACATGACTTCCGTTCGAGGCGTTCGCTTATTTTGATAGGCATGGCAAGCTTTATCATCTGGAGCACGATAGGCTTCTGTTTCGACGATGATTCCTGAAGTACGTATTCCATCAAATTGAGTAACCAATACTTTACCCAATAATTCTTTAGCAATTTGAACGACCTCATTTCTTTTATAAAAAGAAGCTGTTAATTTGGGGTTTATCATATTATTTATTGAACATTAGAATTCCCCATTTCTCTGGGAGATGAATATCTAGCATGCCTTGTTCTGCCCAAGTCCATATATGCGCTTTATCCATTTTTTTATAGCTGTTTTGTTGGGGTTCTAATTCCCAATCCACACGCATAAAATTAGCGCGCCATTTGGTGTCTTTTATTGGAGGTCTTGTATTTAAACTGGTAAAAGGAATGGCAAGTTCGAGTACCCAAGATTGATCGGTGTCGGTAGATTGATTAATACTTCCATTTATACAAATTGCTTTTTCCATCGCTTCGCAAGTCCATTCACTTTTGGCTTTTCCGCCATGCCGATAGCCAGCAGTAAGTTGCAAATCCCAAATCGTACCGAGGGGATTAATTTCTAACTCAAAATAATCTTTTCCATCGCCATCGGGATCAAAAAAGAGTTCAAAAACATCTTCTTGATACAGTGGAGATTCATCTTCTAAATAAGTGGCATAAATATGATAATCTTCAATGGTAGCCGCTAAAAAAAGGTGCGTATCATTCCATGCTAATTGAATTGGGGTGTTATGATAAGGACTTGGCTTTTTATGCGATTTAATATCTTGCAATGGTGAAAGATAATGAGCAGTTTGCCAGATTTCTTCTTTTAATTCCCCATCTATTTCGATTGTTTCAGTTGTATAAATACAATTATATTGAGGTGGTTCGATATCCAACCAAAATGAAAAAAATCCCCAAATAAATAGTTGTACTATCATAATACTTTCCGAACGGAATAATCAATTAAAAGTCGTTCTGTGGCTTCAAAATCAGTGGTCATACCTAGTAAAAAACCGCCCCCGCCAGCTCCACATAGTTTAAAAGCATAAATTCCAGATTGTAAACCTGCTTTCCAAATAGAACGAAAAGGACGAGGAATAAATTCTTCAAAATAGTTGAGTTGAAATGCACTGATCGCTTTCCATTTTTCAAGGAGAATATCATTTTTACCATTTAAATAAGCATCTACCGCAGCTTCGTTTGTGGGTAATAATTCTTTTTTTATTGCGCTCAAATAAGAAGAAGTCTTACATTTTTTTAGAAATAAATTCACCCAAGGAGCCGTCTGCCGAGCGATACCCGTATCCAAGAGAAAAAGTTGATAATCATCTGTAGAACTAGGTTGTTCTACCTTTTGAATATTTGATTGTGTAATCAGTAAAGGCTGATTTAAATAAGAAACTAAAGGATCAATACCTGAGCTTTTCCCATGGAAAAAACTTTCTAACTGTGCCAATTGCTGTTTCAAACTATTCAAATCATTTGTGATCTCTATATTCTCTTGTTTAAACACATTCATCAAGCCCGCACACAATGCTCCTGAACTGCCCAAACCATAACCAGTAGGAATATTGGAGTCAAAATACAGTCCCATAGCTAAGGTTCGCTGAAAATGTTGGACATTAATCGGTGCTAATAATTCCTTTTTTTGTGCTAAATCTTCTAAATAATTTTTCCAATCTTCCAAATCCATGGCATCACCACCATATTGCCAACTTCCACCAAAATCACTTAGCGGCAATGCCAAAGCTTGCCCTCCTTTAAGGACAATATGTTCCCCAAAAAGTAAAAGTTTGGATGGATAAATGATACGTGGCATAAAGTAAAATATTGGATTTGCATTTAGGAAACTTGCTGTATATGTTTCGGCGAAGTTAGGAAACTTCACCAATCTTATTTTTTCGCTGATTTTTTTCCATTAATAGATCACTGTAAGAAACATCAAGCAAATCTTCTTTTTGGATATGGAGTAATTGCATATAAAATTCACATTGTTCTTGTAAGCTGGCTTCAGAGATACTTCCATCGGTATCAATGGCTTCTATTTCTACAAAACTCCCTAAATCTTGCACTTCATCCACATGAAATTTCACATTATCAATAAAATAAATGGCTCGTTGTTTATCCACAACTGTTAAAATACCATTGGCAGCTGTGAGTAATGATTTCAATGTAGAATCTGGATTTGATTGATACAAAATGACTTCAGATCGTTTCGGCCCTTCTTGATTGGGACGATTATAATGAATGAGATTGTTTTCAATGCTGCCCTCTCGTAATTTGAGCCGTCCGTGATTCACCTTAAAATAGGTGTCGATTTGGTGATCGAATCCTTTGAAATCAGCATTTTTAGCTTGTAAAATAGATTTTACTTGATTTGGATGAGCGCAGCGGGCTTTGATTTCGATATTGAGCGGCATAAGGTATAGTTTTAGAGCGTTAAATATACAGGATATGAATTAGATTTTCTCTACCACTTCCTCATACACTAATTTTGCGGCCGCCAAATCTTCCAAGGCATGTCCGACCGATTTAAAAACAGTAATTTCATTGGAAGATAAACGACCTTGTTTTTCTTTTTGACAAAGTTGAAATAAATCAGCTTGAAAATCCTCTTTTGAAATGATGCCTTTTGCTAATGGAATCACCAAATCACCTGTTTCTTTAGTAGCACCCTCAATATTATCTACAAAAATGTGTGCTTTTTGAAGAACGGCATCATCTGCTTCTCGCATATCAGGTTTGAAAGAACCCACTAAATCAATGTGTTGTCCTTCCCGTAAATATTTTCCTGAAACCAAAGGCGTCTTACTCAAAGTAGCACAAGAGACGATAGCTGCTTTTCCTAAATATTGATTTAGATCAGTAATTACTTCTAGATTATATTTTTCAGTAGAAAGTTTGGAGGCTAATTTTTCCGCCTTTTGAGGATTCCGCCCCCAGATATATACTTTTTTAATTGGACGAACACTCGCATGGGCTTCAATAAGATAAGGAGCTAAAGCTCCTGTTCCAATCATTAATAAAGAAGATGCATTTTCATTGGATAAAAATTGAGAGGCTAAAGCTGAGGCAGCGGCTGTGCGGAGATTGGTTAATAGTTTGGCATCCATCATCGCTAAAGGAATTCCTTTATGGGCATCAAACAATAAATAAATTCCTTGTATAGATGGTAATTGGTACTTAAAATTATTTGGTGAGACATTCACTAGTTTCACCCCAAGATATTTTCCTACTTCCCAAGATGGCATTAGTAAAAGCGTAGAATCAATGCTTTCTTTTGGATTTTTATAATCGTGGTGATGACGGATGGGCGTGGTAATATCCGAACAAAAAGCTTTTTTCAAAGCAGGAATTAGTGAAGAAAAAGGAAGATGTTGTAATAGTTGTTCGTTGGAGATATGGATCATATTATTTTATCAAAAACAAATGGTCGATGAATCATTTCCATCGACCATTATGCTGTTCGGGTTGGGAAACCCGATGGATAGCTTTTGGTGAAGTTGGGAAACTTCACCAATCACCCAATTATTATTTTATTTTTATAAATCCAATAACAAACTTGTTGGATCTTCTAATAATTTTTTCACTTTTACTAAGAAGGTAACAGAAGTACTTCCATCAATGATACGATGGTCATAAGATAGAGCCAAGTACATCATCGGACGAATTTTTACTTCGCCATCCACTGCCATTGGACGTTGTTGAATGGTATGCATTCCTAAAATCGCCGATTGTGGTTCATTTAAGATCGGCGTACTCATCATAGAACCAAAAATACCACCATTGGTAATTGTAAACGTACCGCCTGTCATTTCATCCAATGTCAAGGTACCACCACGCGCTTTTCCAGCTAATTCTTTGATTTTATGTTCTACATCTGCAAAACTCAAAGATTCTACATTATGTACAGGAGGAACGACTAAGCCATTTGGTGTAGAAATCGCTATAGAAATATCTGCATAATCATGGTAAATGATTTCATTAGTATCGGTATCAATCTGTGCATTCACATCAGGCATTTCCATTAGTACTTTTGCACAAGCTTTTGCGAACAGCGACATAAAGCCCAATTTGATACCATTCTTTTCTACGAATCGTTCTTGATATTTTTTACGCATTGCCATGATGTTGGTCAAATCCACCTCATTGAAAGTGGTCAACATCGCGGTGTTATTCTTCGCAGAAACCAATCGTTTAGCAATCGTGCGACGCATACGGCTCATCTTCTTCCGACTTGTTCCTCGACTGAAGCTTGCAGAATTGGCAGGAGCAGGGGCAGTATGAACGGCTTTCTTTTCAGGTGTAGGTGCGGGTGTGCTCGCTTTATTTGCGACCGCTTGCTGCGCATCGGCTTTGGTGATCCGACCATCTTTTCCTGTTCCTTTTACATCAGCGGCAGCAACACCATTTTCTTTGAGTATTTTATCGGCTGCTGGAGAAGGATGTCCACTTGCATAAGAAGCAGTAGCAGGTGTAGGACTTGATGCAGCTGTTTCAACTTTGGCTTCTGCTTTAGGAGCTGGCGATTCTTTAGGCGCATCTGCACCTGCGGTAACGCTAGTATCTATTTTTGCGACCAAAGCTCCAATTTCAAGATCATCACCTTCGGCAGCAACATAGATTAATTTTCCAGAAGCTTCTGCTGGAAATTCTAAAGTGGCTTTATCCGACTCAAATTCACAGATGGGTTCATCCATATTGATGAACTCGCCATCTCCTTTTAGCCATTGAGAAAGGGTAACTTCGGTAACAGATTCCCCGATAACGGGTACTTTCATTTCTACAATACTCATATCTAGGTTTTAAAATGCTAGTTTTTTCAAATTGTTAGACAAATATATTTTATTTGAACCATATAAGGCACAAAAGAAATAAATTATTTAGTTCATACGAAAACGCTGAATATTAGGTGCAGTATCTTTTTTTCCTTCATTGGAGATAAAAAGTGTTCCATCTGCTTCAAAAAAGATGCCTTCAGGTTGTCGATGATTACTTTTTTTAAGTTTTTGAATATGTACTAACTCTCCTGCTCGATCTATCACCACCAAAACTTTTCCCACACTAGACAACAAATAAAAATGATCGTGAATGGGATGAATACCAATAGCAGAAGGAGCAATTGTTAATTTATGTTCATTATCTTCCAATATTTTATTCAACTCCTCAATCTGCTCGGTCATTTTTTTATCATTTAAAAAACGTTTTAATTGTGCTAATCTTATACTAAAAACAGGCGTTTCCGACAATTGTTTCGTTTTTAAATCAAAAGCATATACGCCTTTTTTATCTTGAAATTCTTCTCCTTCTCCTAAATAGCCTTTGCAGGTTAACAATAAGCGATTATTTTTTTCATCATAACACAGTCCTTCAACATCTTGCTCTTTTTTAAGATGCGTTTTATGCTTTATCATTTGAAAAGTATCAGCAGGCGTTGGATTCAATTCATAGAGCGTTCCTTTACTTTTAATAACATAAATTTGTTGATCTAGACAAAGGACATCTTCGTAATCGCCATCTTTATACCAAGGTATTTCTTTTTCAACTTTTCCAGTTGCTTTGTTAATGAAAAACAAGATACCATTTTCATCTTGTATCGCGACGATCTGTTTTCCATCAGGAGTAGGAGTAATTCCAGAAATTTCTTGTAGCGAATTCGGTAGCTCAAAAGTAACATCAGGCTTTTCTAAATCGTATGGGAATAGGTAAGTTGTGGCTTCTTGAGGAATAGGCGTTTTTTGCGCCTTAGATGAAGGTGTACAAGCCATCGAATTCCAAAGGCAAAATAAAATAAGAACACGGATTAATCGAATGGAAATCATGTTAGTAAGTTTGGTCGCGGACAAAAATAACTGAAAGATTGAATTATTTAACAGATGCAACTTCCAAAAAATTATCCGTAAGTTGAAATTATTTATGGCTTTCGATAGTTATACCCTATAAATAAATTAAAACTGTATTTTTGCAGTCTATTTTTATACTATACTTGTTGAGTTCGCTCGACAATCCTATTTTTTTGATTACAAAATAATGTTATGTATCGTACGCACAATTGCGGAGAACTCCGTATGGAACACATTGGACAAGAAGTAACCCTCTCAGGTTGGGTACAAATTAGTCGTGATTTTGGTGGAATGACTTTTATTGATCTTCGCGATCGGTATGGCATCACCCAATTAGTTTTTAATATGGAAGATGATGCGGATTTGTGTGCTCGTGCGCGAAAATTAGGGCGAGAATTTGTTATTAAAATTACTGGAAAAGTACGCGAACGTTCGAATAAAAATCCAAATCGTGCTACAGGAGATATAGAAATAGAAGTGAGTGAAATGGCAATTTTAAATGCTTCTAAAACACCACCTTTCACGATTGAAGATGAATCGGATGGAGGAGATGATTTACGGATGAAATATCGTTATTTGGATATTCGTCGTAATCCTGTAAAAGAGAGTTTGATGTTTCGTTCTAATCTCGCTATTGAAGTACGTAAACATTTATCTGGACAAGGTTTTGTAGAAGTAGAAACGCCTGTTTTAATCAAAAGTACACCAGAAGGAGCACGTGATTTTGTCGTACCTAGTCGTATGAATCAAGGTCAGTTTTATGCCCTTCCACAATCACCTCAAACCTTCAAACAAATTTTGATGGTGGCAGGAATGGATCGTTATTTCCAGATTGTGAAGTGTTTCCGAGATGAAGATTTACGTGCGGATCGCCAGCCTGAGTTTACACAGATTGACTGCGAGATGGCATTTGTAACGCAAGAAGAAATTTTGAATACGTTTGAAGGATTAACCAAACATTTGTTCAAGCAAACTTTAGGAGTAGAATTACCCGATTTTCCACGTATGCAATATGATGAGGCTATGCGCCGCTATGGTTCGGATAAACCTGATTTACGTTTTGGGATGGAATTTGTGGAATTGAATGAATTAGCACAAAATAAAGGCTTTGTAGTTTTTGATAATGCTGAATTAGTTGTTGGTATTTGTGCAGAAGGACAAGCAGAAGCATATTCTAATAAAGATATCAAGAAACTAACGGAGTGGATGCAACGTCCACAAATTGGGGCAAAAGGACTTGTTTATGTAAAAGTAAATGCAGATGGTACATTCAAATCATCGGTAGGTAAATTCTTTAATGATGAGCAACTGGCAGAATGGGCGAAAGCATTTGGTGCAAAGGCAGGTGATATGCTCCTCATTTTATCAGGAGAAACGGAGAAAACACGCAAACAACTCAATGAATTACGCCTTGAAATGGGTCGCAGAATGGGCTTGATGAAAAAAGGTGATTTTAAACCACTTTGGGTCGTAGATTTTCCATTGTTGGAATGGGATGAAGATTCGGAGCGTTTCCATGCGATGCATCACCCCTTCACTTCTCCGAAAAAAGAAGACGTCGAACGCATGCTCAATGGCGATCATGAAACCATGAAAAGTTTGAAGGCAGATGCTTACGATTTAGTGATTAATGGTTCTGAGATTGGTGGTGGTTCAATACGTATTCACGATCGAGAATTACAATCTAAAAACTTTAAGTTATTAGGCTTTACAGCAGAGGAAGCAGAAGATCAATTTGGTTTCTTATTGGGTGCTTTTGAATATGGTGCCCCTCCACATGGTGGTATTGCATTTGGATTTGATCGCTTGTGTGCTGTGATGAACGGACAATCGACGATTCGAGATTATATTGCCTTTCCTAAAAATAATCAAGGGCGAGATATGATGATTGATGCGCCTTCCGTCATTCATCAAGAACAATTAGAAGAATTGGGCATTGATTTAGTTAAGCAAGAGGAAGAAGTAGGGTAAGGTCATAGCTAATACTACTATTAAAGATTAAAGAAAAAGAGGTGTTCATTTATTTTGGATGCCTCTTTTTCTTTGGCATAAATACTTATCTTACACGCAATTGAATAAGTGATTTCATAAAATCACACATTAAACGTGTAATGCCGCTTTGAAAAAATCAAAAGTTATATACGAAAGGATTTTTTTAAAACGGTATTAGTACTTCATCAAAACAAACTACTATGATTTTACTAGATTCTGTAAATGCTGTTTTAAGCGAATTAGGAGCGCAAGCCAGTACAGGAGGTTTTTGGATGCGCACCTTACTCAACGCGCTCGCACTTATGGTAGCCGCTCATTTTTTGAAAGGAGTTCAAATCAGAAGTTTTGTAACAGCTTTGATTGTGGCGGCAGTAATTGCTTTACTTAATTCTACGCTTGGTATTCTTTTGGATTTCATCACCGCACCACTTAATTGGTTGAGTTTAGGTTTCTTTGCATTTATTGTAGATGCCTTTATTTTGCGCATTACCGATCGTCTGATGGATGGCATTAAGATTGACACCTTTGGATGGGCATTGATTTTAGCAATTTTATTATCCGTTTTGAATGGTGTTTTCCTGTGGTTAATATAAAATTTTAAATGGAAAAACAGATAAGTTGTAAAGCATAATTTGGCAATTCAATTTAGTTCAGAATTATATATCTAATCGATTGGAAACAGGTTTTGTGGCAAGGTTTTTTCGCTAAACTTTTAATAAATTTTTCCATTCTATTAGTGGAATTCCTGTAGAAAAAGACCTTAAATTTGTGTTTTTCAAACTCACACCCAAAAATTTGATTTCAAAATGGTTAAGATACTTATTAATGATGGTATTCATCCTGATGGTAAATTGTTACTCGAAGAAGCAGGTTATCAAGTAGATACAGAAAAAGTAGCACAAGATGATTTACCGAATGTATTGCCTGAATATGATGTCATCTGTGTACGTTCCGCTACAAAAGTTCGTAAAGAATTAATTGATCTTTGTCCTAATCTAAAAATCATCTGCCGAGGTGGTGTGGGCTTGGATAATATAGATGTAGCTTACGCACGAGAGAAAGGCATTACTGTGATTAACACACCCGCGGCATCTTCACAGTCCGTAGCAGAATTAGCATTTGCACACATCTTCGCACTTTCTCGTTCATTGCATTTAGCAAATCGAGAAATGCCAACAAAAGGAGGTACCGAATTTAAAAAACTAAAAAAATCCTATTCTAAAGGGGTTCAATTACGTGGAAAAACATTGGGTGTGATTGGGTTTGGACGTATTGGACAAGAAACGGCTCGTATCGGATTGGCTTTAGGAATGAATGTGATGCCTGTTGATTTAGTCATTGATGAAACAGAAATTGGCATCAATTTATATAAAAGTGATGATGTTCGCTTATCTGTTCGTATAGAAACAGTAGAGTGGGATGAAATGCTTGCAAAGAGTGATTACATTTCATTACATGTTCCTTTTGCAGGCGGAAAACCATTAATCGGTGCAGAAGAGTTTGCTAAAATGAAGGATGGAGTGATCGTGGTGAATACTGCTCGCGGTGGTACCATTGGAGAAGATGCGCTTTTAGCAGCTATTGAAAGTGGTAAAGTAGCGGGTGCAGGATTGGATGTTTTTGAAAACGAACCAACGCCTCGAGCTGATCTTTTAAATCATGATCGTATTTCTATAACGCCTCATATTGGAGCTTCTACCAAAGAAGCACAAGCCAATATCGGACACGAACTCGCTGATAAAATTATCGCTTTTTTTGGAGATGATAAATAGTATACTTAGATGTAGGACTTTTTGACTGCTCTGCTTAAAGATGTAGGACGAAAACTTCTATTAGAACATCTTTATACGAAATTGAATAAGTGATTTCGTAAATCACACCTTAAAAGTGTAATGCCAACTTGAAAAAATCGAAAATTATATACGAAAAGATTTTTTCAAATCGGTATTATAATATAAAACAGCCTTCTAGGAAATTTTCTTAGAAGGCTGTTCGCTTATGTGGACTTTTGTTCCTTTTGTAGTAAGAAAAATCCTACTTCAAAAAGTCCAAACTCGTATTAATAAAGGTCGTTAACTCTTTTCCTTTGAGCATTCCTTGATTCAAACGCGCTAGATTATAGAGATAATTGGTAAACTCTGTTTTCTTCTCCGCTGAACGCATTTTGAGTAATTTCTCTGCCACTAAGGGATGGTTGGAGTTCACCACTACATTGTAGCTATCAGGGAAGCCTTCCATGCCCATTCCTTGTAGAGCTTGCATCTCCTTCATACGGCGCATAAACTCAGGACGTGTGATGACTACAGGCATATCATTAGGAGATAAGGCTTTCATATCTACAGATGCGCCTGTTTCTGTAACAGTTGCTTTGAAAAGTTCAAGGATTTTCTCTTGCTCTTTTTCATTGAGTACGGATTCTTTGGTTTCATCTTTTTGCACCAAATTATCCACTGTATCTGAATCTACTCGTACGAATGTAACATCCCCTAGTTTGCTTTCTAAAGTCTGTACAAAATGATTATCTATGATATTATCTAATTTTAAGACATCATATCCAGCATTTGTAGCAGAGTTAATATAGCTATCATGTTCTACTGGATTATTAGAGTAGAGTAAAACGATTTTGTCGTATTTATCCGTTTGAGTGGCTTTTACTTTTTCTTTGTACTCTTCAATCGTGAAATACTCGTCGGCTGTATTTTGTAAAAGTGCAAAATTCGTTGCTTTGTCGTAGAATTTATCTTCTGAAAGCATCCCGTATTTTACAAATACATTTAAGTCACCCCATTTTTCTTGATAAGCTTCTCGATCTTTTTTGAATAGCTCATTTAATTTATCCGCTACTTTCTTTGTGATGTAACCTGTGATTTTTTTCACATTGCGATCACTTTGTAAGTAAGAACGAGAAACATTTAATGGAATATCTGGCGAATCAATCACTCCATGTAATAAGGTCAAAAACTCAGGTACAATCTCTTTTACATCATCCGTTACATAAACCTGATTGGAATAAAGTTGAATTTTATTTTTCTGAACCTCTATGTTATTCCCAATCTTTGGAAAATAAAGAATACCTGTTAGATTAAATGGATAATCAATATTTAGATGTATCCAAAACATCGGAGGCGTGCTATAAGGATATAATTCGTTGTAGAAATTTTTATAATCTTCATCAGTCAAAGAATTAGGCGTTTTCTTCCAGATGGGGTGAGGATTATTGATGATATTATCTACTTCAATTTCTTTTTCTTCTTTCTCTTCACCTTCTCCATCAAATATTTTTTCGGTTTTTGTACCAAATTTTATCTCAATTGGAAGAAATTTACAATACTTATCTAATAGGGATTGAATGCGATTCTCTTCTAAATATTCGTTACTATCTTCACTAATATGTAAGACGATATCTGTACCTCTATTGTTTTTTTCATTTTTTTCTAAAGAATAATTAGGGTCTCCTTCGCAAGTCCATGTCACACCACCTTCTTCTTTTCTGTAAGATTTTGTGATGACATCTACTTTGTCGGCTACCATAAAAGCCGAATAGAAACCAAGACCGAAGTGACCGATGATGCTACTTTCGTCTTTGTACTTATCCAAAAACTCTTGTGCACTAGAAAAAGCTACTTGATTGAGGTATTTCATAACCTCTTCTTCACTCATTCCAATCCCCTTATCACGTATGGTTAGTGTTTTATTATCGGCATCAAGAATGATTTCAATTTTAAGATCGCCTAGTTCTTCCTTTACTTCCCCTTTCGCTGCAAGGGTTTTCAATTTAGAAGTGGCATCTACCGCATTAGAAACTAACTCTCTGAGGAAAATTTCTTGATCAGAGTAAAGAAATTGTTTGATGATGGGAAAAATATTCTCCGTTTGTACGGAAATCTGTCCTTTTTGCATATTTCTGGTATATTTTATTGGTTAACGTTCCACATTGGAGAAAGTCAAATGGTGTGCCACGTCAATTCTACTGACAAAACGACAGTCAAAACCTTATAAAATATGACATCAATGTATGGAACGCATAATAAAATAGTTTATCATATATTCCTTTATTGCTGTCACAGAATGTGTTTTTGAAAAAGCGGAATTGGCTTTTTCTGGCATTATTCCTGCAATTAGGTATATCGTCTTTCGATGATAAGAATTTTAAAAAATGTTTTAAATTTTAATTGAAAAGATATTGATATAAGATTCATAGAGAGCGGATTTTTTCAATAAATTATAACCCTTAATTTTTTGAAAAAAAATATACTTCAATTAAAAAAATGGCACATTAGTTGCACTACATTAATTGAATGTACAAAGAGCATTTTTGCATCTCATTATATTTTCCCCTCCCTTATTATTTATGCATTATTTGTAAGTGTTTAAGCTTTCATAATGTAATTTATTTTCAGCTATTTAAAGTTGATTAATCTGAGTTTGATAGAAGAACTAGGGTTGCTTTTGTAACTCTAAGCGAGTGAGTGGAGCCGATTCAATTGGGGGGTAGGATCGGTTCCAAGCTCACGAGTTATTTTTTTCCTCCCAAGATAATAGAACATAATCATTGTAAGATAATAAGATCAAATGCGATCTTAGCGAGTGAGTAGGATCAGTTCCATTGGGGGGTAGGACTGGTCTTATACTCACTTTTTTTATTTTAGCTCATTTCCTTTTCAATTCTCTAATCATATCATTTCTAAAGCGTAGTATTTTCAATAAGCGAGTGTAATCTTCTTCCCAACCTGTCCATTGTACAGCTGAAGGTGGTAGTATGTTCCGAATCTTTAAATAGGTATCTGGATGCGCTCGATAGGCCATATTTTTAAGTAAAAATTTATATTGAGCGGCTTCCCAATAGCCTGCTTTATGTGATTGAATCCATTCTGCCCATTTTTTAATAAATAATAAACCCAAATCTACAGACCAAGCTTGCTTTTCATTTTTTAACAATTGAAGTGTTAAATTGCTTTCATCTAATAAATTGGGGTTGTTATGAAAACAT
The DNA here is from genome assembly GCA_020628645.1 of Saprospiraceae bacterium. Classification (GTDB taxonomy): domain Bacteria; phylum Bacteroidota; class Bacteroidia; order Chitinophagales; family Saprospiraceae; genus JAHDES01. The sequence continues at coordinate 7,794 of JAHDES010000017.1, read as the reverse complement.
TGGATGGCTATCTTATTAAATACATTATTGGAACATTGATGAATTAATTTTTTAACATCTAAATCTTTCCATCTTGCTTTAAATTGATTCGCTTGCCAAAATTCAAAAAGTTTGCTTGCCCATTTCTCATTTCCAAAACGAGCCGTACTATCAATAGCAGCTTGAATAAAAACTACTGCATTATCTGAACGAGTCATCACTTGTATAATTTCATGGGGAGATAGGTCAAGGATTTTTTCTAGTTGTTTTGGAGAAAGACAACTCATCAAATAATATAATTGTCCTATTTGACCTTGTTGTTTGCGCCATTTCATCAGAGGAAGAAAACCATCTCGTTTGTCAGAATCATATAGCGCATCTTTTTTTAAGAAGACGAATTTTGATTTTTCACTTTTTTTAAATTGCACCCAATTTTGAAAACGAGTTTCCATACGTTTTTCAAAAGCAGAATCTTCTAACGAACGAAGTAATTCTTGTGCGACCATTCGTGCTTCTTTTCGTTTATTATCTAAGCATTTTTCTAGAAATTCTTCATCAGCTAAAGAAAGGTGTTGTTCTAATTGCTTTAGATAAGCAGGTCGATTTTTAATCGGAATGCTTTCCCAGTTATCTTTTAAAATCGTTAATCCTAAAGAAGGATCAGTAGCCCTCAAAAAATGAAGCATTCCTAACTGTTGCGTTTTGGAATAAATTACCCAATCTTCTGGTTTTGCTTCAATGATTAAGCTTTCCCAAGCCTCATTTTGTCGAATTAACCAATTTCCTCTGCTACCTATTATAGGGCGAATTATATTCCAAAGCGTTTTATTTTTTATACATTCATCAAATAAAAAAGGAAGTATTTCGGGAGGAAGTATTTTTTGCTGTTGCTGCGCATGCTTAAGAAATTCTACTAAACTTTGATCATAAGCCAATCTTAGAATAGCTTGCAAATGACGTATGGAATGTTCGGAGCAGTAATTTTCTTTTTTTTGTATTGGTAGTTCTTTTTCTTGTATCGCTTTTTTTAATGGAAAGCCCGCTTTTCGCAATGGTGTTAAAATAGCTGCGGCAGTAAGAATTGTATTCGTATCATCAGAAAAATTATCTATAGGATACTTCGCTAATTGTTCTTTTAAGTTTTTTGAAAGTTGTGTTCTATTTGTTCCTAGCAGTGCGATTTTTGAAATGGCTGACCAAAGCTCCATAGTGAAATATTTATACAGAATGGAGTAATTCTTTTACAATATGACTCATACGAGGCTCTGCTTGTCGGGCAAGCGCAATGACATCTTCTACTTTGGTTTCCTTAATTTCAGCAATAGGATAGCATTTATTCGATACCACAGAAATAACGAAAACAGGAAGACCCATATGCCGTGCTACAATCACCTCTGGCACCGTAGACATACCAACTAAATCTCCTCCAATACGATGTAAATATTCATATTCGGCAGGCGTTTCCAAATTTGGCCCTTGTAACCCAACATAAACCCCTTCATGAATAGTATAATCTGCTTTTTGAGCAATTGATTTTGCTTTTTCAATCATGCTACGATCATAAGTATGCAACATATCTGGAAAGCGAGGGCCAAAACGATCATCATTGATTCCACGCAAGGGATTATCTGGTTGTAAATTAATATGATCCCGAACTAATACCAATTCACCTGCATTAATAGCTACATTTAAACTACCCGATACATTAGAAATAATAATCCGTTCTATTCCTAGCATTTTCAATACGCGTACAGGAAAAGTCACCTGCTTCATACTATAGCCTTCATAATAATGAAATCGCCCAGCCATCGCTACGACCGCTTGTTCCCCTAAATAACCAAAAATTAATTTACTACTATGACTTTGAACAGTGGAAAGAGGAAAATGTGGAATTTCATGATAAGCAATTTGTTTAACTATTTTGATTTGATTCGTTAATCCGCCAAGACCTGTTCCTAAAATAATTCCGTGTTTAGGTTGAAAATCCGTTTTCATACGAATAATATCCAATGCTTCTTGTACTTGTTTATACAACATGAGGGTATTTTTTATACGAAGATAAGAATACCGATTTGAAAAAATAAATAGTCGTGAGTAAGGATTAAAGTTGGACTAGTTCTATTCCTGAGATGGTATTTTCAAACCACTTTAATGGAGCAAGCGTTTTATCGCCTGTAGAGGTATCACACTTAAAGAACAAATAGTACAATTGCATACCACCATTCATTTTTTCACGCAGAAGATCTAAGCGTTTTTGTCCTTGAGAAGGATTACGTTTTAGTTGAAACAATTGCCAGATGTAGTAGGCTTCATCATGAAGTTCAACCAAATTGAGTAATAAAGCATCTGAAGTATATTGTTCTAAAAATTGGCGCGCCAGAATACTATGATGTTTTGACCAATCGCGCGGAGTGCTGCGATCTTCTTTATATTTAAAGGTATCATGAACAAAGGTAGCGATGCGCAGATAATAACGATCTTTTTCAGAAAGCTGGAGTTTATCTACATTATCTAGTACTTCTCTAATATGAAGAATGACTTTTCCCTCAGGATGCCCAAAGCGAGGTTTGCCCCAAAACAAACCTTTGAGAAAAGCATCATCTTGTAAAAATCGCTTCTCTAAGTCTGATTCAGGTGCTAAAAATTCTATCGCCTTGTCTTCTGTCAAGAGAAGATTCTTCATAATTCCAGTCGGGTTCTATTCGCTGCTAAGATACATCATCTTATAGAGCTTTTCAATGTCAAGTACAAATGTTGTGCATGCTTTTATGTTTTTTGGTTTGTTTAGGGGATAGATAGTTAATTTCCTGTTAAAATATTTTTGAGTAAAAACATGCTATTTTGGAAGTCGTTATTTTTATGTCAAATAACAAGCCAGTTTATTGATAACGCTAAATAATATTTAAAAATGAAGCAAGTACTCACACTTATATTTGCAGGAATGATAGGAGGACTAATCACACTTGCAGGAACTACATATCTCCAATCAAATAATACAGCTGAAATTTCTTCTTTAGCTAAACAAATCAATCACCCTATAAACATACCAGCAACAGCAACAGCTGTGCCTTTTGATTTTGTGAAGGCAGCAGAATTGGCTACGCCCGCAGTAGTACACATTAAAGCATCAGAAAGTGTAGATTTAGCACAACAACGTCGCCAAAGTCAACGTCAGCGTGATCCTTTTTCTGACTTTTTTGGTATGGATTTCTTTTCTCCTTTTCATCAACAACCTAAAGAAGGTACTGGATCGGGGGTTATTATTTCTGATGATGGTTACATTGTAACTAATAATCATGTGGTAGGATTTGCAGATGAGGTAGAAGTGACGCTTTTTGATAATCGTACATTTCGAGCAGAAGTAGTTGGTACGTATCCTAAAGCTGATTTAGCAGTTATAAAAATAGAAGCATATAATTTGCCTGTTTTAGAAAATGCAGATTCTGAAGCAGCACGAGTAGGGGAATGGGTAATGGCAATTGGTAATCCATTAGAATTAAATTCTACAGTAACTGCTGGTATAATTAGTGCGAAAGGACGACAATTAAATATCATAGAAGAAGGGCAAGGTATTGAATCATTTATTCAAACAGATGCAGTGGTGAATCCTGGAAATTCTGGTGGGGCTTTGATTGATGCAAATGGTCGTTTATTAGGAATAAATACAGCGATAAAAACACCAACGGGTTATTATGCAGGCTATTCTTTTGCTATACCTGTAAACCTTATGAAAAAAATAACGGATGATATTATTGACTATGGAAGTTTTCAACGGGCCTATTTAGGAATTTCTATTTATGATTTGGATAATGAGTTTGTGGAAACACATCAATTAGATATCTCACAAGGCGTGGTAATTGCAGAGATAGAAACAGGAGGTTCTGCTGAATTTGCAGGTTTATTACCAGATGATGTAATTGTAAAAGTAGATGATAAGTCTATTCGCAATGCTCCAGAATTGCAAGAAGTAGTGGGAAGTGCCAAAGTAGGAGAAACAATAATGGTAAAAGTTAATCGAAAAGGAGAAACTTTAACCATTCCTGTTCGTCTAAAAACAGCGGGTTAATGTAGAAATGTCATTTAAATGGCACGATTTTAGAAAACTTGTAGATAGATGAAGAAGTTTTCTAGTTTTAGAAACTAATTTAAGGTAGAAAACGTTATAAAGATGTAGATGCAGAAATAATACACAAATAAGAAATTATTAACATGTTTTCTGCAACTTTTCAGAAGAAAAAATAGTTGTTTACTATATAAAAGAAACTTGTTTAAAGTTGGTTTTTCGTTTTGTTTTGATGCGTCTGTCCTTTTTTAGGACAGGCGTTTTTTTATGGAATATTCTGAGAAAGGATGGTAGTTCGTATGTTTGACTATACAATAATAATAAAATTTTTCAATTCTGATTGTACTACAACAACAAAATAATCTAATATCAGCTATTAAATGGTCATTTAATAGCATCAACAGGCTTATTCTTGATCCATTTCCTCAAAAATTTCATCCAAGAAGTCATCTTCATCATCTATTGAATCTGAATCATCAATTACTTCAGCAGAAGGAGTATTGATAATTTCTGGAGTATTTATGACTATTTCAGAAGAAGAATTTTCCTTTTCAGAAAAAGGAGAAGCTGCTTGTAATCGCTGAATTAGCAACCACGCCCAGTAACCTGTAAATAAAAGTAATAATAGCGAAAAAGATCGTACAAAATCAATCAAAGGCTGAATTAAAAAGAAATCATATAATCCATGTAATAAAATAGCCCAGCCTAATCCTATAAATAAATAAGCCCATTTTTTCTCTGGATGGAATTTTGATAAGCCTACATAATAACCACTAATAATCGCAAAAATAGCATGAGCAGGTACCGCCGTAAATGCTCTAATGATGGTGGTATCCAAACTTTGTAATCGTCCTGCATAAAGCAAATTTTCTAAGGTGGCAAATCCCATACCGATCATCACCGCGTAAATAATTCCATCGAAAGGTTCATTGAAGAATTTGCGTGGATAAGGATAGATCACTAGCAGAACATATTTTACCAATTCTTCACTAACTCCAACTATCAACAAAGCATACATAAAGATCAAACCGATATGCGCGGAATATTCCCACCCCAAGATTCCTCCCCATTTTTCGAGATAAATTGCGGGTACTGTCATTAACATTCCACCCAAAAAGCAAAGACCGAGATGAAGAGGCGATTCCTTTTCAAATTTATCCATTCGATAAATAAAAAAGGCAATCAACAAACCAGGTAGTACAGCTAGTATGGTTAGTAAAGGCGTCATTTTATTGAGTTACATTTTCACAGAACTGTACGAAATCTTTTAACATTCGTTGTGTTTTTGGGGTGGCTTCAAACATTCCCATGTGTCCTACTTTTTCTAAAATTTGAATATTTGCAATTTTGGGCAAAAAAGTTTGATCCAAGCTTTGTGCAAATGTTACAGCTTGATCCTCTTTTCCAATGATAAATTGAACAGGACAGGAAATCGTTTTTAAAACATTTGAACGGTCGGGGCGATCACGCATAGCCGCCAGCGCATTTGTGATTCCTGCGGTAGGGTATTGAATAGCATTATAGGTCAATTTTTCTAAAATAATGGTATTGCTTCTTGCAAAAGATGGGGTAAATAAAGCAGGAATTAATTGTTTAATGTAGAGCGTTGTTCCCATTCGATTCACAAAATCAATTCCTTTTTGACGATTCTGACGTTTTTCTTTGGCATCTTCAAAAGGATGTGAATGAAATAAAATTAAGCCTCTTAAAGTAGAAGAATATTCTTCTGCAAATGCCAAACTCACATAGCCGCCCATCGAATGCCCAACTAAGAAAAATGCTTCGATTTTGAGCGATTCTATAACAGCATAAATAATAGATGCCATTTTTTTAATGGAACAATTTTCGATTACCTCAGAATCCCCAAAACCAGGCAAATCAATAAAGATTAATTGATAATCTGTTAGGAAATCATCTGTAAAATCCGTCCACATGCTCCGATCTTCACAAAATCCATGAAGGAAAACAATAGCTTGCCCTTCTCCTTTTGTATGAAAATGGATTTTCTTTTCCTCAAAAACAATATGTGGCATAGATTACTTTTTTATATAAGAATTCTTAAATGTACCTAAAATAATGGAAAATGAATTAGATTGTGGTAATATTCCAAGAATATGACAACACCCTCTACTAAAAATAATGGATCAGAAGAACAGGAAGCCCTACAATCTATCAAGGTATCGCGCATTATATTGCCTATCTTGATAGGGGCAGGTGTGGTGATCTATCTTTTTCTTACTCATTTTAATTGGGAAGAATTTCAACAAATTTCTTGGACAAGCAATACCTGGTTTTGGGTAAGTATAGCAACTATTTTATTGATTATTCGTCATTTGGCATATGCTATACGTTTACGTATTTTATCAGAGGGCTTTTTTTCTTGGCGAAAATGTATCGAATTAATTTTTATTTGGGAATTTAGTTCAGCAGTCTCCCCTACTAGTGTAGGAGGCTCGGCAGTAGCATTGTTTGTATTAGCACAGGAAAAATTGGCGAGTGCAAAGGTAACGGCAATTGTGTTATTTACAGCCGTTTTGGATACCATATTTTTTATCGGAACACTTCCTATTTTATTTTTCTTTTTTGGCACCAATATGATTCGCCCCGATATGCAGCAGCTTAATGACTTAGATGGTTGGGGGTATACTTTTTTAGGAGCTTATGTCTTGATGGCATGTTATGGAAGCTTATTTTTTTATGGCTTATTTATAAAACCTCAAGGAGTTGGTTATTTTTTAAGATGGGTGACTAAATTTTGGCCTTTTCAAAGATTTCAAGAAAAAGCCGATCAGTTGGGTAAAGATTTTATCATCGCATCTAAAGAAATGAAGTCCAAACATTGGACGTATCATATCGGTGGATTTTTAGCAACAGCTACAGCCTGGTCTTGTCGTTTTCTGTTGGTCAACTGTTTGATTATTGGATTGATTGCTACAACAAAAACGGATTTTTGGAGTCAATTTGCCTTGTATGCGCGTTTGGAAACGATGTATGTTGTCATGGCAATTAGTCCAACGCCAGGGGGAGTAGGATTTGCAGAAATACTTTTTAATGGATTCTTGACTGATTATGTTACGGATGAAACGGTCTCTTCAGTTATTGCGATTATCTGGCGATTAATGACCTACTATTTGTATCTTTTTGTAGGAGCGATTATAATTCCCAATTGGTTACGACAACGACTAAACGAACGGAAGCGTTAGAGCATCTTAAAAAAGGACATTCCTAAACAAGGCAATAATTATAATAACAGCTAAAACAGCAATAATCAATACAAAAAAAGGATCATTGGCTTGTTTTCGCTCATGGATGAGTTGTTGTTCTATCAAGGCATCTTCAGAAGATGCTTCTTTTATAGAAAAAGAAGGATTATCACTTTCATATTGTACATCCATTTCTTGAATGATTATAAGGGCTTGTTCTTCGTCTTCTTTTTTAATGTGCAAACCAATTTGGGAAAAATTAGAAGGAATTACAGCATTCATATTGCTACTGGACAAAAATGTTTTAATACCTTCTTCTCGCAAGCGTGCAGCATAAATATTAGCTTTGGCAGAATTGTAAAATAGTTTGACACGAATTACTTCTGCATCTAGATCAAAACCTTCAAATTCATCTAAATCGTCAAGAATATCATCTGCCATAGTTGAAAAAATTTAGTGATTTCCAAAAATAAAAATAACCCTTAATAATCTTTCAATAGTCCGTGAAGGATTAAGCGGCAATATTGCCAAAAGTGCAAAAGTTATCAC
>JAHDES010000016.1 GCA_020628645.1 Saprospiraceae bacterium | reverse complement strand
CTGTTTGAAAGACTGTTTGAAAGACTGTTTGAAAGACTGTTTGAAAGACTGTTTGTTTTAATTTCAGCTTTATAGTATGCCACTAATATACGTACATCTTATTGTTGTAACAAAATATTTTTACAGTTTTTTTAGGCTTAACTAAAAAAATGGCTAGGTGAAAATCCTCCTTCCTCTAGCCATTTTAGCGATATTTTTTGAATTTCCTGATCAAAATCAATTATTAATCACCACCTTTTCCGTACGTTTAAAATCAGTAAGATAATAAATACCATTGGGGAAATTAGATACATCTATCGAACCACTAACAGCAGTCGTTTCATAAACCAATTGCCCTATTGCATTATATAACTTTAAAGGACGTACTCCATTTTCATAATTGAGTTGCTGAGTAGCAGGATTCGGATATATGCTAAACACTTGCTCGGCTATATCTACTACTGATGTGGAAGGATCGACCTCCGTACAACTCGTTTGGAATAAACTACTTCTTATAAACGCTGCTGTATATCGCATTCTTGTTTTTTGTCCTTCCGTAAATGAATTATAGCAATCTAGATCACCATAATCCATAAAATTGTTCTGTAAATCATTTTGGTCATTCTTAAATGGGTTATTCTCATCATCAAGATTGACATCAGTTAAACAGGAATTGAATGGTTCATCACAAGCGTCATTTGTGTATCCTTTAACAGGAGGCGTATCACAAACACGATCTCCATTTTGTAAACAATTTCCATTATCGCACCCTCTATAAAATATATCGTACAATCCCAAATAACGCCCCAACTCATGAACCAAAAGCGCGGATTTAACAGCAGAATCGCCAAAAAATTTACTTTCAATCACAACCCCATCCTTAGGTTTACCATGATCTGTAGGAAAAGTAGAGTATGCTAATGGATTAACCCCAACAATAATACTATTGATACTTCTAACAATCCATACATTAATATATTCCGTCGTATTCCAGCTTATAAGATTAGGTAAATCAAGAGAATTACCTTCGTTGATGACACTTAAAGAGGAATACGATTTGGTAATCCCATTTGATGTAATACCTGTAGGACTTTGCGCTGCCAAGCAAAATTGTATTCTCACATCAACACCAGTGTCTGAGTTGTAATATCCTACATTCGAAAAGGCTGCATTTACATCTGCCAATGTCTTGTATACGGCTTCTTCATTGGTGATTTCAGTTCCATTTTCTTGATTTATAATATGGAAGACAATAGGCAATTGATAAACGGTTAAGAGATCTTTTTCTTCGTTCGATGAATTGCAATATTCACGATACGCCTTTTCATATAAGGCTTCTCTTTTTAGAAGTTCTGCCTCAGATACACTATTGAAACCATCCGTAACTAAAGATTGACGCAATGAATTGGGGGCTACAATGGTTTCTTGTGCCAATAAGATATTAATAGAAAGAGTAGATAAAAATAGAAAGATAAGTGTGGTAACTTTTGTTGTCATAATTAAAATGTTTTATATTATTTGAAATTAAGGTGATAGCTTAAAACCCGAGTTTAAGCAATGATAAGTCCAATTCTTATTTGGAAAGATTGACCTTTTATCTGTTTTGGACTATGAAGTGTAATTTTTTAACAGTAGGACAGCAAAAATGTTTATGCTATCATTGTTTTCACTATAAAATACTATTCTTCTTCTTTGATGAATAACTCCATATTATTAATGCCTAATTGTTCGGCTATGTATTCATTATAAAGTCTTAGTTGATATTCATCCTTACCATTTCTACATGCTTTCAGCCATTTTTTTACTTCTTGGTCTGCATTATCATAATACTGTTGTATGATTTTTGATGTAGTGGGAGTTATGGGTTTTCCTTTTATGGCATTGAGGCATTCTTTTCTATAAATTTCAAAGGTGTCAAAAATTAAATTAGTCAATACTTCTATTTTGGATGACTCCAAATGCCCACTAATAACAGCTTGATGTACATTCCAGATGGATTGCATAGTTTTATATACTTGACTTTTTTCTGAAAGATCAGGATTAAAAACCCAATTGATCTCATAGTGAAATGGAAAACGAGTGGTTTCCACACCATTGAGAAATTGATCTTTTGTGCCATTAATACAAAACTACCTTCTTCTTCCACCTCGCATACGCCAGCCATCACGATCATCGCCAGCATCTAGTTTATCTGCATTTTTATTTCCTCCTGTCACGGCTAAATAATCTAAAAAGTAAATTACTTTGATGGAAAGACTATTACTTTGAGGGGTATCCCAAAGACGATTGACACTATCGTTGTAGTTATAAATGATAGATTCTTCTAAGTTGTCGTACCCAAAAATTCCGTTTTTCCAAATGATAAAAATATCACTCCCTGGTGCAAATCGCCAGCGATAAATACAATCTATGGTAAACGCATTAAAACTATTATCATTAAATGAATTATAATCGGTAGTACCAAGATGACCATCTTCTTGTAATAAATGGAAAGAATCATATTCTGCTCTTGACCAATAATGGCGTAAGCGGAAATTCAAGGACATTTTGTTATTAAATGTATAATTGGCATTGATAAAGTTCTCTACAGTAAATACATCACGAACTCCAAAAATAATGTCATCGCCCCAATTATCCACAAAACCTGCATCATTTTTCCAATTGTAGATATCTGTACTCAAACGCACTGAAAATTTATTACTAAAGCGATAGCGTGGTGCCAGACCAAAATTTAAGCGATAACGCCCGTCCGCTTCAAAAGGTCGAAAATTTCCATTAATATCTAAAGCAAATTTCTTTCGATAATCCGAAGAAATCCATGCTCCTATATTGAAACTTCGAGGATAGGCAAAGTAACGACTAAAATCGGCTGTTCGTGGCTCAAAATAATCGTAGGTTTGAAAGGGTTCACCATAGGTCCAAACATTAAAGTTGGTGAAATTCTTTGTTCGCGCCCACGCCCAGGCATTCAAGCCATAATCAGTAAATACATCAGGTTTATGTAAGCGCGAATACCCCGTCCAAAAACCAAAACCACCAGCATTAAATCGATCCTTCCAGAAGGGTTCGTAGACATTATAATTAAAATTGAAGCCAATATTTCGTTCATTTGGGCTACGTAAAAAGCCTAAATCATTTGGATCATAATCATAGCTCTCCATATTGGTATACACTTCAAAATTAAATCTGCCACTGATCTTTCCAAAACCAATTCCATAACGATAACCCAAATCGGCACGATCTGGATAATATTTTTGGCTTACGGCGCCACTGCCAAAAATGCCATAGGAGTTTTTCTTATTTTTTAAATTAAAAATCGTTCCTGTGGTATTCGCATCATAATCTGCTCCTGCACGAAGTACATTGGTATTAACTAAAGTGATAAAGGAATTATTTTTTAGATTTTGATCTAAAACAAAGACATTATAATTCGTTAATGGACTCGTTTGAATTTCGCGCTCAGCGCCTTCTGGGCTTTTCACTAAAGCACTCGTTTGACCTGCCACCGCATTAAAAAACCCAATTCCTAAACCATTTTCTAGACGACCTGAAACTTTTGTCGCATTGATTAATTGTGTGGTTTGTGGATTACTAATAATTTCTTCGCCCTCTTCTAATAAATCTCCGCCTTCTACCGCCCAATAATGCATCGGTGTCCCCCCTACCCTACGCGAATAGAATAATCCTCCTTTATTAAAGAGTTCTGTTCCTTCGGTAAAGAATTGGCGATTTTCGTCAAAACGTACTTCAAAAGGAGATAGATTTAAAACCTGATTATCAGAAATAGATTCCCCAAAATCAGGAATTAAGGTCATATCTAAGGTGAGGGCATCATTGATTCCATATTTAATGTCCATTCCTCCATTAAAAGAACGCCCCCAAGTACTTGATGGATTACTTGTTTTATCTCGATAATTTTCTGCATACACAGCAATAAAAGGGGTTGCTGATAATCGAATCGGTGCTTTGATATCTCGTATCCCTGTCATTGTACCCGATTGACGGACAAAGCCTTGTTCTTGTGGATCGACAGGATTCCAAAAGGATTGCTCTCGATTTCGACGAACTTGTCGACCAAAATTGATATTCCATTCTTGCATCTGCTTATCAGGAAAACGCAATGCCATATAAGGAATTTTCATTTCTATTACCCATCCATCTGCCGTAATTCTAGCTTCACTTCCCCAAACTGCGTCCCAATTTCGATCCCCACTAAAAATAATGCCCGGGCCATTATTTCCTCCACCTAATGCAGAATATTTAGTATCCAATTGAACACCAGCAGGTGTTACAAAAAATCCGAGTCCATTTTGACCATCTTGATAGGCATCAATTATCACCCCAAACCAATCGGTATTGCCCATATTATCACGCTCTGATAATTCTTGCAAAATACTATCAGGATGAGCATCATAGAGCGTTGCGCCAATATAAATGGCTTGATTATCGTATAAAACACGTACTTCTGAGGCTTGAGAAGGAGTTTCTCCAGGAGCAGGATCATTTTCAATGAAATTAGTAGCTACAACAGCTTCTTGCCAAATAGCTTCATCTAGCTTGCCATCCAGTTTTATATTAGTAGCAATACGTAAAGCGGTGGTTCGCTTTTGTGGTAAGGTATTAGATTGTTCTTGGGCATAGTTGAAACCAACTGCCACAAGCATTACTACAAGGATCGTTAATGCTCGATTCATCTTTTTTTCTTATGGGTGATCTCTTTTCTATTATAAAGAAAGAAGGTTTTACTTTCAATAATAGTGATAGAGAATGATATTCTAATGACAAAAAAAAATATCTATTAGTTGCATCCTTCTATTCGGTTTAATTTGCTTTTGTGTTTTAAATCGTTAGATATAAATTATACGTACTAAAATAAGATTTGGATGAACTATAATTTGTATTTTTCGCTTTTATTTTAAATTTATGATTAGACGATTCTGATATTGTGCGACCACTAATTCCTTATTTCATACAAGAACAATTTGAAGAAGGTAACTTTCAAGGGCAACTTGAGGCATTTACGCTTTTTGTTGATCTCTCTGGTTTTACTTCATTGACCGAACGTTTGATGCAAGCAGGTAATGAAGGGGCAGAACAACTATCCATGACGGTCAATAATATTTTTACACCTATCGTAAAAATGGTCTATGAGCGAGGAGGCTTTATTCCTTATTATGCAGGAGATGCTTTCACTGCTATTTTTCCATTAAAAAATAATATTGTTTCTATAGATGTTCTTTTAAAAACAGCACTTGAAATTCAAACCTATTTTGAACAAGAAGGCTTACAAAAAACACTGTTTGGATCATTTCAAATTGGGGTGAAAATTGGTCTTTCTGTAGGAAAAGTAGATTGGGGAATAGTCGGCAACCATCACAATTCCTTTTATTTTAAAGGAGAAGCTATACAGCAATGCGCAGCTTGTCAGATGGCGGCTAAAGATCTACAAATCATCTTTGATCTGTCATTTAAGCAAAAATTAAACAATAAAAAAGTAAAAGCTCGAAAATTACGAAATCAAGACTTCTATTTGCTACAAGGCTTGAAACAAGATCATCCAATTGCTTTACCCACTGCCTCTCCTTCCAATCGACAACTCCATCGCAAAACAGTAGAACGTTTTATCCCCAAACCCATACTCAATTTCAATCAAGCAGGTGAGTTTCGTCCCGTTATTGCAGTCTTTTTAGCTTTTTCTAAAATAGACGCTCACCCACAACTTGATGCTTTCACTTCTATTATTTTGGAGCAAATTCAAACCTTTTCTGGTTATTTCAAAGAGATAGATTTTGGCGATAAAGGAAATGTAATTGTAGCTTTTTTTGGTGCACCTGTTTCTTTTGAAAATAATATTGAACGTTCCTTAGAATTTATCGCAGCCGTAGAAGAAGAATCTTATACCTTGAGAAAAGAACATACGATTCAGTTTAAAGCGGGTATCACAGACGGAACTGCTTTTACTGGCATTTTGGGTGGTGAAGAACGTGTACAATATGCAGTTGTCGGAAATCGAGTCAATCTTGCTGCACGTTTGATGACCTATTCGGATTGGGGAGAAATTTTGGTAGACGAAAGCATTCAAAAAAACAGACAATTTCGATTTCAAAAGAAAGGAGATATTCACTATAAGGGTATACAAGGTCTGATTCCCACCTATAAATTGATTGGTCGAAATGCAACAGATTCCAATGTTTTTAGTGGAAAAATGGTTGGTCGTGAAAACGAATTGAAAGAATTGACACAATTTGCTCGTCCCCTGTGGGAAAATCGTTCGGCAGGTATTATTTATATTTATGGAGAAGCAGGTATTGGTAAAAGTCGTTTGACTTACGAATTTATGCAAGTTTTAAATGAGCAATCTTCGTCTAATACGATTAATCCAGTTGCAATACGATGGGCGAATTGTCAAGCCGATCAAATTTTGCGAAAACCATTTAATCCGTTTATTTATTTCCTTAAAAATTATTTCCAACAATCTTCTGAAAATAGTAAACTAGCCAATGTTGATGCTTTTGAAAAAAGTTTCCGACAACTTATTCAACATACTGCACAAATACAGCATCAAGAAGCGAATAGTATTATTGAAGAACTGAAGCGTACCAAATCCATTTTGGCGGCCCTCATTGCTTTACCCACCACCAAGGAAAGTCTTTGGGAACAGCTCGATGCAAAAGGACGCTACCAAAATACCCTGCAAGCCATTTCCAATCTGCTCATCGCCATTTCAATAGCACAGCCTTTGGTGATTGAGTTAGAAGATGCCCATTGGTTTGATGATAGCTCTAAAGTTTTTTTACAAGATTTTCTTCGTTTGACGCAGCAGTATCCCATCTTATTGTTAATAACATCGCGTTATTTTGATGATGGTTCAAAACCTAAACTTATTCCAGAAGAAGACATTGAAAAATTTAATATTTCACAATTAGAATTAGATTTAAATATTCTCCCCGCAGAAGGTATACGAGCCTTTGCCGAACACCAATTGGAAGGTAAAATCAGCAAAGAATTTCACAAATTATTAATTCGAACTACCAATGGCAATCCTTTTTATGCGGAGCAAATTATCGAATACTTTGTAGAAAGTGATTTATTAAAACAAAAGAAAGCAATTTGGCACATCAAAGATAAAAATGTCAAACTTTCTAACTCCATCAACGCTATTTTGATGGCAAGAGTGGATCGTCTTTCAAACTTAGTAAAAGAAACCGTTAAAGCTGCAGCCGTTATTGGACGTGAATTTGAAGTACCTGTTTTGTCGGAGGTGATGAAAGTACAAGAAGCCTTCATTCAAAAAAATGGTAATCATACGACTGTTTTACAAGAACAAATAAAGACGGCTGAACAAGGGCAGATTTGGCGAGCGATGAATGAGTTGCGTTATATTTTTAAACACTCTTTATTGCGAGAAGCTGTTTATGATATGCAATTGCGGGTGCGCTTGCGCGAGCTACATCGGCAGATTGCAGAAGCCATTGAGCATATTTATAAAGACGATATTTCAGAACGTTATTTTGATTTATCGTTTCATTACGAACAAGCCGAAAGTTGGAAAAAAGCGATTTTTTATACCAGAAAAGCAGCCGATTATGCGCGTCGCAATTTCCAAAATCAACAAGCTATTCGATTCTATGATAAATTATTAAATCTTCCTGAAAGTGCCCTTTCTAAAGAAAATCGAATTCGTCTTTCCCTCAAAAAAGGAAGTGTGTTAGAATTAGTTGGTGATTGGGAAAATTGTGAAACCACCTATACCATTGCACTCGAACAAGCGATGTTTAGCCATGATGATTTACTTGAAGCACGTGCCAATGATGCGCTGGGGAAATTATTAATGTTAAAAGGAAATTATAAGGATGCGCGCCACCATTTGGAAACAGCCGTACAAACGTTCGAAAATATAGATGATAAATTAGGCATTGCCAAAACCTATGGAAATTTAGGAAACCTCTACTTTCGTCAAGGACGATATGATGAAGCAAAAGAATACTTCTCTAAAAGTATTGCATTGAGTCGTTCGCTAGAATATAATACGGCTACTGCTCAAATTGTGTCCAATCTTGGTCTCACCCATATGAATCAAGGCAACTACGAAGAAGGCATTTTTTGTCAAGCCGAACAATTATCTATTAGTATCACAAAAGGCGACAAACAAAGTATGGCAACTTTGTATACCAATATGGGCATTGTCTATTTTGAAAAAGGAGATTACAAATCTGCTTTAAGCAGTTATGAAAAAGGCTTGGCTTTAAGTCGTGAGTTGGGTAATAAACTCCTCACTTCTATTGCTATTGGTTGTATCGGGAGTGTGTATCAACAACAGGGCAATTTTGAAAAAGCAATGGATAATTTCCAATTAGATATGGAATTATGTTTGGAGATGGGCGATAAACAAGGTATTTCTATTGCACATGGTTTATTGGGAGATTTATATGCGATAAAAGGAGATTTTGACGATGCCATTAATCATTTAGGACAACAATTGGATCTTTGTGAAGGCTTGAATTACCAAAAAGGGATCGCCAAAGCAACCAATACACTTGGAAATGTTTATTTTTATTTAAATGATTATGCTAAATCTATTGAATTTTATGATCGTTCTATTGAAGTAAGTCAAGCCATTAAAAATCAAGCGCTCTTACAAAGCTGCTTCTTGGAAAAGATAAGGGTTTTAATTCATCAAAAGGAATTTCTAAAAGCAAAAGAACTACTGCAAGAGTTAGAAAAACAGCTTCCTTTGGATCATTTTCAATTATGTTTTCTAAAAATACAATGGGCGTTAGCTCAAAATGATAAGCCTACAGCTACCTCTTTATACAAAACACTTCAAGCAATTACTGAGGAAGAAAAAGTAGATTATCTATATTTAGCGTCCCTTTTTAATGCTTCCGAAAAACAGAAAGCATTTCAAGCTTACCAAAAGCTATATCAACAAACACCAAAGTATAACTATAAAAAAAGAATAGAAGAGTTAAAATAATCCTTTAAGTATTCGTCAAAAATTAAATTCCCTTTTTAAATTTCTCCAATTAGCTTGAAAAACTTCATTAGTATTACTAATTGAAGAAAATCGGGAATTAATTATTTGACCGTTACTAATACGGACAAACAATCCCCCCAAAATAATACACCACACTTACACCAAAGGTAGCATAGCGATCATTATCATTGCTATTTCCTCTTTGACGACCAGCCTCACCGATTGGACTTTCTAATTCATCAGGTACGAGTTCTACCGAACGATCAGAAAGTAAAACAGAAGTTTCGCCACGCAAGCTTTCCAAATCATCGAAATCAGGATATACGCCACTCACATCATCCAAAAAATCATTGAAAAGATGACGGGCACTCAGCTCAAATTCAATTGCCCATTCATAAGACAAGGATATTTTGAATCCACCACCATAAGCAATTCCTCCTTGGGTAGAATAATATTCTTCGCCTCGAAATTGCCCCTCTGTACCAAGTGGTTGAAGGTCAATCCACTCATCATTGAATAAAGCTTGAGGATTGAAATTATAGACATTGAAGCCCGCAAAAAGATAAGGTGTAAAAAACTCATCTCGACTTCCATGATTATAAGGCAAGAAATTGAATTCAAATTGAGAATTAAGATCAAAAATATTAGATCGGAAATGAAGGTTTCGAGCTTGCTCAAATGAATTGTCTGAATCTTTATCATCAGCAGCAACCCGTGCATAAGTAGCCCCTAAACGAAGGGCAACACGATTATTAAAATTGTACCGTCCAAATGCTCCCAATGCAGGCCCCAAATCGGAGATTCGATAATTGGTATTTAAATCTCCAAAATAATGGGATACCCCAAGCCAGCCACCTGCTTCCCAACCTTTTTGAGCATTAGAAATGGTAGATATTCCAAAGGAAATGAGTATTAAAAAGAGCAATTTTTTCACCTAGGTCTATTTTAATAAGGCATGGAATGGATATGCCAATGTTCATGAGCGTATACAAAGTTATACTTTTTTTACTAGTATTGAATGTTTATTGTACTATAAAAAAGTATCGTTCGTAGACAAATTGTGTGGAACAAAAAGTACAATGCCAATAGAATAAGATTCCCTTTGGCACTTTATTGAAACGGGCAAATCAACTAATTTGTTATACAATACACTTTATTCTATTCTTATTGACAAGAAGCACTCCAAAGCTTAGTAAACATAACCTATTTAATAAATAAAAATATCTAATATATTTAAATCACTATAAAGCAATTATTTAATCTTAAAAATTTAAAATTTACGTGCAACAATCCTATTCTTATAGCCGTTTTTTAAGAGAACACTATTATTAATATTAAAATCTATCCCATGATTATCTTATCTGTTTTATTAGTATTCATTGCTTTTTTTGGATATGAACTAATGCACCAAGCTTAATCAAACAAAAGCATCGTTACACTAAACAAAACCTCTTGTGAAAAAATCGCAAGAGGTTTTGTCATTTAAAAGAGAGATCACGACGCCTTTTTTAAAAATGTGCTACACTTATTGTAATTTTGATCCTATTCATTCAACTTATTCAGCTCAGTATGCAATACATCAGTTCTACATTTATAAAATTTTGTCTTCCTTTTTTCTTACTTTTCTCCAGTATAATTTATCTCAATGCACAAGATAAGCCACAAGATGAGGATGCCTTTTTTATACGTTCCATTTATGACCAAGCCCTTACAGACAGTCGTTCTTATGTTTGGCTAGAACATCTCACAACGAGTATTGGCGGACGATTAGCTGGTTCTCCGCAAGCTTCAGCAGCGGTAGAATATACCCGTCAAATGCTGGATACCATTGGATTGGATAACGTTTGGCTACAGCCTTGTGAAGTGCCGCATTGGGTAAGAGGAGAAAAAGAACAAGTTCGTATTGTAAATTCCAGTAGAGGCTCTATTGATTTGCCAGCCCTAGCTTTGGGTAATTCCATAGGTACAGGTGAAAATGGATTAACGGCAAAAGTAATTGAAGTACAATCCTTAAATGAATTAGAAACCTTAGGAAGAGCCAAACTAGCAGGAAAAATTGTCTTTTTCAATCGTCCTATGAATCCTACTCAAATACGTACCTTTAATGCTTATGGTGGTGCGGTTGACCAGCGCGTGTATGGAGCAAGTCGAGCTTCAAAATACGGCGCAGTGGCAGCTATTATTCGCTCTATGACTACCAGACAAGATGATATCCCTCATACAGGTGTGAGTGTGTATGAAGAAGATGCGACTCCCATTCCTGCAATTGCCATTAGTACCAATGCCTCTAACTTATTGAGCCAATTATTAAAGCAAGAAGAAGTTAGTTTATATTTACGATCCACTAGTCAGATGATGAGTCCAAAACCTTCTTATAATGTAATTGCAGAAATCAAAGGCAGTACCTATCCTGATGAAATTATTTTAGTGGGTGGACACTTAGATTCTTGGGATGTAGGATCAGGCGCACATGATGACGGCGCAGGTTGTGTACAATCAATGGATGTTCTTTTTTTACTTCAACAACTGAATTATCAGCCCAAACGTACCATCCGTTGTGTTTTATTTATGAATGAAGAAAATGGATTGGGTGGCGCCTTGGAATATGCAAAAATATCAAATGAAAAAGGCGAATTTCATATGGCCGCTATAGAGTCAGATGCGGGGGGCTTTAGCCCTAGAGGATTTTCAGCAGATGCAGAAGCTGATTTATTCAATAATTATTTCAAACAAGTCACTACTTGGTCACCACTATTAGAACCTTATGGCTTGATTTTATCCAAAGGAGGATCTGGTGCAGACATTTCTCCTTTAAAAAGTCAACGAGGTCTTTTATTTGGACTTCGTCCAGACTCACAACGGTATTTTGATTATCATCATACAGCTATTGATAATATTGATGCGATCAACAAACGTGAATTAGAATTAGGAGCAGCAGCTATGACTTCTTTGATCTATTTATTAGATAAATATGGTTTAAAAAAAGAATAAACCAAGTGGATCAGAAGATAGAAAATGCCTTGCATTTTTGGGGATAAGTGTATCTAATGCACCTATTCTACACAAAATAATGATTAAACTAATCGTAAGACCACTTGAAGTTGGCTCACGACAATAATTAAAAAAATGAAAGCGATAATAGTAGATGACGAAGGACGAAGTCGCCGAACATTATTGGCATTGTGTGAAGAATACTGTACTGGATTAAATGTAGTGGGTACAGCTGCATCTGTACAAGAAGCTAAAGTACTGATTGAAGATTCCAATCCTGATTTAGTGTTTTTAGATATAAAAATGCCAGAAGAAAATGGTTTTGTCCTCTTAGAATCTTATGAGCATGGTGCTCCTTTTGAAGTAATTTTCACTACTGCTTATGAGCAATATGCCCTTCAAGCCTTTCAAGCTTCTGCTGTTCAATACTTACTGAAACCCATAGATATTGATGCATTAATTCGTGCCTATGAAAAAGCAAGAGGTCGAATAAATGCAATTGTTGAAGTAGATGACACCCTTGATTACATTAATATGGATAATGTCATCGAACAGTTTAATGCTACAAAAATTGCCTTGACTACTTTAGATGGATTCACCTTTGTGCGTTTTGACCAAATTGTACGATGCGCAGCCGAAGGAAATTACACCTATGTTCATTTTAATGATGGTAGCTTTCTCATTTTAACAAAAACACTAAAGCATTATGAAAGTCTCTTAGAAGGGAAAGGTTTTTTTAGAATCCATAAATCTCATCTTATCAACCTCAATTATGTACGTAAATTTATAAAAGGGAAACAAGGCTACATTATTTTAAGTGATGGTGAAAAATTAGAAGTATCTGCTCGTAAAAAAGAACCTTTATTAAAAGCATTAGGTTAACTAAAATCCCGCTATTAAACTTCCCAACCAAGCCACAAACATCGCAAAACTAATAGACAATACGACAAAGTGCCAAGGTAGGTCATTTTCCATTAATAAAGCCACTGCCTCTTCTTCTAAATCACTCAAATCTACATCCAACTGACGTGCAATCTTACGAGAGAAAAAAGTATCAAATAAGCCCACCAAACCTGCCACACTAATTCCTCCAATTGGATGAATAAATAAAGTCCCCCAATAACCAATACTACCAAAAATCAAAATAGCAAAAAAGGAAAGGCGTATAAAACTATATTTTGTCTTTTTCGCAATAAAAGCAATAAGAAGATAAAATAGGATTAAACTAGCTAAACCTGCAATAAATAATAATAACTGAGGCATAAATTAATGCGTTAAAAATTCTTTACAAGCAGAATACAAATCTTTCCATTCTTTACGAGATTTTACAACCGTTTCTAAGTATTCTTTCCAGATAATTTGATCTTGGATGGGGTCTTTGACAATTGCCCCTGTAATTCCTGCTGCCATATCGCGAGCATTTAAATTGCCATCTCCAAAATGTGCCGACAATGCCTGCCCACTATTAACGACAGAAATAGCCTCCGCAGTACTTAATGTACTAGAAGGAGATTTGAGTTTAGTACGTCCATCTTCCGTTCGTCCAGAGCGTAATTCTCTAAAAATCTGTACTAAGCGTTTGATTTCTTCAAGGGGGGTGGGTAAGTCAGGTAATTCCAGCGACTTGCCTATTTTTTCTACTCGTGTTTGTACAATTGTCACTTCTTCTTCAAAAGTAGCAGGCAGCGGAAGAACAACCGTATTGAAACGTCGTCTCAATGCACTAGATAATTCATTCACCCCTTTATCACGATCATTAGCGGTAGCAATGAGATTAAATCCTCGTTGGGCTTGTACTTCTTGATTGAGTTCTGGAACAGGCAATGTTTTTTCTGATAAAACCGTAATCAAGGTATCTTGCACGTCTGATGGAATACGTGTCAATTCTTCAATACGTGCAATCTGTCCTTTTTGCATCGCTACCATTAATGGGCTAGGGACGAGTGCTTGCTCTGATGGCCCTTCTGCAATTAAACGAGCATAATTCCAACCATAACGCAAGGCATCTTCATTCATTCCTGCTGTACCTTGTACCAAAAGTGTAGAATCCCCAGAAATAGCTGCGCTCAGATGCTCCGACACCCAAGTCTTTGCCGTTCCGGGAATACCCACCAATAACAAAGCTCGATCCGTTGCCAAAGTAGCTACAGCGACTTCAATCAATCGTCGATTTCCAAAATATTTAGGCTCTATTTCCGTCCCATCTTCTAATTTACCCCCTAATAAATAAGTTAAAACTGCTCTAGGCGACATGGCCCAGTTGGTAGGACGAGCATATTCATCCACTTTTTTTAAATGGGCTAATTCATCTGCATAGACAGATTCTGCATGCGGGCGAAGAATGGAATTAGTATTTGCCATTGATCTTAAAATCGGGTTCGTTGAATGATTCCATAAAATTAGCATACTTTTGTAAAATAGCGAAAATGATCGAACCTATTATTTTTAGATTTGTTTGAACCTTTTGATGAGTATAATTGGTTTTTAGAAAAATTAATGGACTTATCTACAGAATTATGCAATACAAGAATATAGCTAAAACGCTTTTAATTTTAGACCTAGATGAAACACTTTTGCACGCAAGTCAAAAAAAATTAAATCGACCTGCTGATAGTCATTTTTTTGATTATCATATCTATTTGCGTCCACATTTGATGGATTTTTTAAAAGCAGTAAACGATGATTTCATACTTGCAATCTGGTCTTCTGCTTCAGATGATTATGTTAACACTTTAGTTGATAAATTTATAAGACCTATTGTACCTTTAGCGTTTGTTTGGGGAAGAAGTCAATGCACATACAGAAGAATAGTGCAAATTGATGAATATGGGTATTATGATAGTGATTTTAACAATCACTACAATTATATCAAACCTCTAAAAAAACTCAAACGAAAAGGCTACACCTTAGATCGAATATTAATAGTAGATGATACCCCGCATAAATCTATGGATAATTATGGCAATGCAATTTATCCTAAAGAATTTTTAGGTGATTCTACAGATACAGAATTATTGCTATTAGCTAAATATCTAAAAACCTTAAAAGATTATCCAACGGTTAGAGCAATAGAAAAACGGAATTGGCGGGCAAAAGCCTTACATATTAAAACTTCAAATAAATGAAAATCCAAATTCTTACCATCGGAGATGAAATATTAATCGGGCAAATTGTGGACACTAATTCTGCTTGGATGGGGCAACAATTGAATGCCAATGGTGGACAAATTATAGAGATCAGTAGCTTATCAGATACACATACTTCTATTGTAAATGGGTTGGATAATGCCTTACAGCAAGCAGATGTGGTATTGATGACTGGAGGACTTGGCCCCACTAAAGATGATATCACAAAAAAAGCCATTGCCGATTATTTTGGGGTGGATATGGTTTTTCATCAAGGAACTTATGATCGGATCAAACGATTTTTTGATAAATGGGGACGATCAATGACGCAAGCGCATCATGACCAATGTTACATGCCTGCTAATGCACTACTGTTGAAAAATAAAATGGGGACTGCCCCCGGAATGTGGTTTGAAAAAGAAGGAAAAGTCATTATCTCCATGCCCGGTGTACCCTATGAGATGAAATATCTGATGGAGCACGAAGTAATCCCTCGTTTAAAAGAACGCTTTATCGCTCTACCCATCGCGCATCGTACTATTTTAACGATTGGAGAAGGAGAATCTAGAATTGCTAAAAAAATAAATTCAGTAGCTGAAGAACTCCCTGATTTCATCAAACTAGCTTTTTTACCCAATCTCGGTCGGGTGCGACTTCGTCTTACGGGTATGCATGAGGATGAAACCTATTTAAACGAACAACTTAATGCTTACCAAGAAAAAATGGTATCCATCATTCCTGATTTGGTATTTGGTTATGGAACAGAAACGATTGAATCGGTCATTGGTAGGATGTTGCAAGAAAAAGGATTAATGCTGGGTTTAGCAGAAAGTTGTACAGGTGGTTATTTAGCCCATTTAATTACTTCTATTTCTGGTTCGTCAAGGTATTTTCAAGGAGGAGTCGTTGCTTATTCGAATGCCATCAAAGAAAAGCAATTAAATGTACCAAAAGAGATCTTAGAAGAACATGGAGCTGTCAGTGAACAAACGGTTCGTGCGATGGTAAGTGGTGCTAATCAGCTCCTTCAAACGGATGTGTCTATTTCCATTTCTGGAATCGCTGGCCCCACAGGAGGCACGGAAGAAAAACCTGTGGGTACAATTTGGATGGCTGTTGGAAATGACCAACACATTGAAACTCGCCTACTTTCACTAGGGAAAGACCGTCTTCGAAATATTCAATTTACCAGTGTACAAGCCCTTAATTTTTTACGGCAATTTTTAAATAAATATTATAGCTAATCAACCGCATTATTTGCTGTAAACTGTGCATAAACAACTTGCATTTTTGATTGTATTTCCTTTAAACAAAGATTGCCAATGCTTCCTTCATGCGTATGCTGTAGCTCTCCTTTATAAGAAAAAGTACCAGCCTCCACTTCTGCTCCAACATCTTGATAAGCTGTTCGAAAAGGAACACCTTCCATCACCAAAGTATTTACTTTTTCTACCGTAAAAAGATAATTGTATTTATCGTCCTTTAGTATTTCTTGATGCACCATTATATTTTTAAAACATTCAATAGATAAATGAAGGCATTTTTTGAGTTGTTCTAATGCTGGAAAAAGTACTTCTTTCAATAATTGATAATCACGATGATAACCACTTATCAAATTCGAATTAAGCAAACTTACTTGTGTAGGAAGTGATTGAAATAGATTAGAATGCCCTCGTATCAATTCAAATACATCTGGATTTTTTTTGTGTGGCATGATACTACTACCTGTTGTAAATTCATCTGGTAATTGAAGAAAGCGAAAATTTTCATTGGAAAAAAGTACGACATCTGAAGCTATTTTTCCTAATATAGCTCCAAGCCCAGCGATTGCAAAACTTAAAAATTGCTCCGTTTTACCACGCCCCATTTGAGCATAAATAGAATTGTACGCGAGTTCTTCAAAATCCAATAATTTAGTCGTCATTTTTCGATCTAAAGGAAAAGAACTTCCATAACCTGCAGCCGAACCTAACGGATTTTGATTATTAATTTGATAAACGGAAAGTAGTAATCTCAAATCATCAATCAAGGACTCCGCATACGCACCAAACCATAAGCCAAAAGAAGAAACCATAGCTACTTGGGTATGGGTATAACCTGGCATTAAGACATTTTTATACTCTTCACTTTTTGCAATTAAAGTCTCAAATAAAGCATGTACTAAATGTGCAATTTCCTTCATTTCAGATCGAAAGAACAAACGTAAATCCACCAAAACTTGATCGTTTCTAGAACGTCCTGCATGCACCTTTTTTCCTATATCACCTAGTTCTCTAGTCAGCATTAATTCTACTTGTGAATGCACATCTTCTATACCGTTTTCAATCTGAAATTCGCCCTTTTCAATGAGTTGTAAGATATGGTCTAAAGCGATTTCTAAGGCAGACAATTCGGATGCTGTTAATAAGCCAATTTTTTGAAGCATTTTGATGTGGGCAAGTGTCCCTTGTACATCAAACTTCGCCAATTGTAGATCAAAATCAGAATCATTGCCAATCGTAAAGGCTTCGATCAACTGATTTATTTTAGTTTGTTTCTCCCAGAGTTTCATGTGTTAAATTTTTAATTTCTTATCGTGTGGCCGATTCAAAATCGTCCCACGATTAGTTCAATTAATCCCTTTTACTGCTAATTTATTTTGATAGATAGGAATCAATTTTTCAATAAGTTGATGATAAATATGTATCCCTTCTTTTATTTCTTTTAGATAAATATACTCATCCGCCGTATGCGAACGATTCGAATTACCTGGTCCCATTTTCAAACTTGGAAAAGACATCAAAGCTTGATCCGATAAAGTAGCCGATCCATAAGTGGACAAGCCCATCGCCTTTCCCGTTTGTACCAAAGGATGCGCCAACGGAATACCAGAAGAATTCAATCGAAAAGATCGCGCTTTCAATTCAGAACGCGTATTTTTTTGTAAAAACTGAAAAACTTCTTGATTGGTGTATTGCTCCGTGGTACGAATATCCACGACAAAATGGCATTCATCAGGCACGACATTGTGCTGTGTTCCTGCATTGATTTGAGTAATAGCAATATTTACCTTTCCTAGTAATGGAGAGCTTTTATCAAAGACTACATTTTGTAGAAACTGAATGTCTTGTAATGCTTTATAAATGGCATTTTCGCCTTCATTTCGGGCGGCATGACCCGCTTTCCCTTTTACTACACCGTCTATAACTAATAGCCCTTTCTCTGCAATTGCCATTTGCATTTGAGTCGGTTCTCCTACGATAGCAACATCTATTTTTCCTAGTTTGGGCAATACCGCTTCTACGCCATTTTTACCAGAAATTTCTTCTTCTGCTGATGCTAAAAAAACAAGATTAAAAGGAAGTGCTTTGTACTCATAAAAATGAATAAAAACAGCCATTAAGGCGACCAAAGAAGCTCCAGCATCATTACTGCCTAAACCAAATAATTGATCGCCTTTAATTATTGGATCAAAAGGATTTCGTTGCCAGCCATTTACAGGTTTTACCGTATCATGATGGGAATTAAGTAAAAAGGTAGGCATTCCTTCTTTTTGAAATTTTGAAAAAGCAAAAAGGTTATTGTGATGTTGATGCAAAGGAATTCCTTTTTGCTTGAAAAAAGCTTGAATCAAGGTCGCCGTATGCTCTTCTTCTCGACTAAAAGAAGGCGTCGAAATCAATTTTTTCAATAATGCAATAGCATCTGAAATTAAAGCGGTTTTTATAGACATATTTCTGTTCCTTTTGAGGTTGTAATTCCTGTACTTCCACAGATTTTAACGTTATGAACCTTAGCTTTTTTAGCAGAAAAAGCATTGTCTAATTTGGGGATCATACCATCTGATATACTGCCTTTTTTTCGTTCAAGGAAATACTCTTCTTGCGATAAATTGGTAAGGACAGACAAATCATTCGTTGGATCAGCTAAAACTCCTTCTTTTTCAAAGCAAAATTTTAAATTAACCTCATAATGTTTAGAAAGGGCAATCGCCAAACTAGTGGCAATGGTATCTGCATTGGTATTTAATAATTGTCCATTTCCATCATGGGTAATAGCACAAAAAACAGGTGTGATACCACCTTCTAAAAATTGAACTAATTGTTCTGTGTTGACACTTTCAATATCTCCTGCAAAACCATAATCTATTGGAACAGCAGCTCGTTTTTTAGCAAGAATCAGATTCCCATCCGCACCTGTACATCCCACAGCATTGCATTGAAAAGCTTGCAATTGACTCACTACTTGTTTATTAATCAAACCCGCATAGACCATCGTGACTACCTCCAAAGTCGCTTCATCTGTAATGCGTCGACCCGCTTTCATTTGTGGCGTAATTCCTAATTTTTGGCAAAGTGAAGAAGCTTTTTTTCCACCACCATGCACTAGAATTTTCGGTACGTTGAGTTGTGCAAAAGTGGAAAGGAGTTCTTTTAATTGAACAGGATTATCCAATAATTTTCCACCTATTTTTATGATATGTAATGCTTTCATTTATTTAAAATTTGAGTTAATACAGCTTGTGCAGCATGCGTACGATTTCCAGCTTGTGGAATGACAATTGAATTAGGACTGTCTAAGACGGCATCTTCTACGACTACATTTCGGCGTACGGGGAGACAGTGCATGAAGTACGCTTCATTGGTCAATGCCATTTTTTCTTTTGTAATCATCCAATTCGTTGAAGTCGGGAGTATTTTTCCATAATCGGAATAACTCGACCAATTTTTCGCATAAATAAAATCGGCATTTTCAAATGCTTTATGTTGATCGTATTCGATGGTACAATCTTTTGTGAAATGGGGCGCTAATTCATATCCTTTCGGGTGTGTAATGACGAATTCATAATCCATTTTCTGTATCCATTCGGTAAAGGAATTGGCAACCGCTTGGGGCAAAGCTCGCGGGTGCGGTGCCCATGTTAAGACTACTTTTGGACGCGTTTTTTTCTTGTATTCTTCAATAGTAAAGAGATCGGTTAAAGATTGTAAAGGATGAACTGTCGCCGACTCCATATTGACAATAGGTACGCTAGCATATTTTACAAATTGACTCAAAATCATTTCTTGATAATCTTGTTCTTTATTTATCAAACTAGGAAAGGTTCGAATACCAATTACATCTGCATACTGACTGATGACTGCTGCAGCTTCTTTGATGTGTTCTGCTTTATCCAAATTCATGATGGTACCATCTTCAAATTCAATTTTCCATCCTTGTGCAACATTCATAGGTATGACATGCATTCCCAGATTTAAAGCCGCTTTTTGAGTACTCAATCTTGTCCGTAAACTTGGATTGAAGAATAGCAAAACCATTGTCTTATTTTTCCCTAAAGATGAATTTCCAAATGGATTTTCTTTTATGTTTTTAATATTATTTAAGATCGTAGATAAATCAGTAATAGCGTCACTAGATAGAAAATGTCTCATAGATGGGTTTAGATTTAAAATTGGATAAACATGCACCAAAAGCAGCTATAAATTGCTCTACTTCAGCCGAACTTACAGCTAAAGAAGGTAAAATACGTAAGGTATTCGCCTGACTTGATGAACCTGTAAACACACCATATTCTTGAATCAATTCTTTTCGAAATGCTTTGACAGGAAAAGGTAAATCAATTCCAATCATACAGCCCATACCTCGAATGGTTTCTATTTCTGGAAATTGTTGAAAGGCTTCAATCATTTGTTCACCTCGTAATTGAGCATTTTTGAGTAGCTGTTCTTGTTCAATGACTTCTAATACCGCCAAACTCGCTGCACAAGCCAAATGCGTTCCACCAAAAGTAGTTCCTAACAGACCATATTTTGCTTCAAAATCAGGAGCTATCAATACCCCACCTACAGGAAAACCATTTCCCATGCCTTTAGCAATGGTGATTAGATCGGGTTTTATATCCGTAAATTGATGGGCAAAGAATTTTCCCGTTCGTCCATAACCTGATTGAATTTCATCGAGGATAAGAATAGTCCCTTCTTGTTTACACAAATTTTCGGCAGTCTTTAAAAAATCAGGATCGGGTACATGAATGCCACCAATACCTTGTACACCTTCAACAACTACGGCACAAACATCTCCTTTTCGCAATTCTTGTTCAAGAGCATCCGAGGAATTCCAAGGCAAAATAAGCCGTTCAAATCCTTTATTGATTGGTGCAGAAATGTTGGGATTATCGGTGATATGAACTGCAGAAGACGTTCGCCCATGAAATGATCGTTCAAAAGCAATTACCTTCGTCCGCTTATTTTTAAAAGAGGCTAATTTAAGTGCATTTTCCATTGCTTCTGCACCAGAATTTACCATGAATAAGGAATAAGAAGGATAAGCTGATAACTGACCTAATTTTTCAGCGACGGCTTCTCGCAGTTCATTTTGCACAAAATTGGAATAAAAGATTGTTTTCTTTAATTGGTCTTGAATACGTTCTATAAAATGAGGATGCGCATGTCCAATAGAGATGACCGCATGCCCTCCATAAAAATCTAAATATTGTTTACCTTTTTCATCCCAGACATAACTACCAAGGCTACGTTGAATCGTAACATCCATTAAGGGATATACATCAAATGGTTTCATTAAACATTTTTTGGTTTAAAAAGCACATGCTTTCAATTGCAATCCCATTGTTTCAGAAAGACCAAACATCAAATTCATGTTTTGAATCGCTTGTCCAGATGCTCCTTTGATGAGGTTGTCAATTGTGCTGATGATTAAAATTTTATTCTCGTGTTGTTCTAAGTGTAAGATGCATTTATTGGTATTGACCACTTGCTTTAAATGGGGGTTATCAGGTATAATGTGGACAAATGGGTGTGTATCATAATAGTTTGTGTAGTACGTTTGGATGGCTTCCAAACTTAAATCGGTTGTCATGTATAAACTGGCAAAAATTCCTCTGGAGAAATTTCCACGAATGGGTAGGAAATTGATGTTTTGTTTAAAATTATTTTGTAGCTGATGCAAACTTTGATGAATCTCATCGAGATGCTGGTGTGTAAACGCTTTATAAATGGATACATTATTATTTCGCCAACTAAAATGAGTGGTCGGTGTCGGATTTTGCCCTGCTCCCGTACTTCCTGTTAGTGCATGAATATGGATTTCCTCCTTTAATACACCTTCTTTTGCCAAGGGTAATAATGCCAATTGAATCGCCGTAGCAAAACAACCAGGATTAGCAATTTTGGTACTTTGTGAAATCTGTTCTCGGTTTAATTCTGGTAAACCATAAACGAAGCCTTCTGCTTGTGGAAGTAATCTAAAATCTCGACTGAGATCAATGATTTTAGTGGTTTTTGGAAAATTACGATCTATTAAAAAGGACCTAGATTTCCCATGTCCAGAACATAAAAAAAGAACATCTACTTCGGAAGGAATATTTTTAACAAAAAGCTGTTCAAGATCACCAACCAAATCTGAATGTATGGAAGACACCTGTTTACCCGCTTGACTATTGCTTTGTACAAAATCAATTTGTATTTGTGGATGACGAATTAATAATCGTAACAACTCACCAGCTGTATATCCCGCCCCTCCGACGATACCTACTTTTATCATGATACTAACTCTTTTACAGGGCTTGAAAAATGGTTCGCTAAAATTTTAGTAAAACCTTTTACATCTTCGCCCGTCCATCCCTCGTTCATTTCTCCATATTGTCCTTTTTGCTGTTGCATTTTATCAAAATCAGAATGGATACCTTGCAATTCAAAGCGATGAGGATAGAGTTTAACAAATACTTCACCCGTAATTTGCTGTTGCGTATTTTCTAAGAAGCCCTCAATATTTCGCATGACAGGATCAAGATATTGTCCTTCATGAAGCATCATTCCATACCAATTAGCGAGTTGTTCTTTCCAGTATGCTTGCCATTTCCCAAGAATATGTTTCTCTAAAAGATGATGCGCTTTTAAAATAATTAGAGGAGCCGCCGCCTCAAATCCGACTCGCCCTTTGATGCCAATAATGGTATCTCCTACATGAATATCTCGCCCAATACCGTAAGGCGCAGCGATGGATTGTAGATATTGAATTGCCGATAAAGGATGATCGAATACTTGCTCGTTGACCCCCACTAATTCTCCTTTTAAAAAATGAAGACGAACCTTCGTTTCCTCTGTTTTGTCTATTGGAGTGGGCCAGGCTTCTTCAGGTAAATATTGATGAGAAGTAAGGGTTTCAGCGCCACCTACACTTGTTCCCCAAATGCCTTTGTTGATGGAATATTTAGCTTTTTGGGTCGTCCATTCAAAACCATGATGCTTTAAAAAATCTACTTCTTCTTGTCGACTTAGTTGTTGATCTCGAATAGGCGTGATAATTTTTATTTCAGGACATAAAACATTAAATGCCAAATCAAAACGAACTTGGTCATTCCCAGCCCCTGTACTTCCATGAGCAATTGCATTTACATTTAATTGTTGCGCCACTTTTGCGATTTCAACTGCTTGAAACATTCGTTCAGCCGATACACATAAAGGATAGGTATTATTTCGTAACACATTGCCATAAATCAAAAAGCGGATATATTTTTCATAATATGATTCGACGGCATCAATACATTGAAAAGAAGTAGCTCCTAGGGTATAGGCTTGCTGTTCCATTTTATGGATTTCTTCTTTATCAAATCCACCTGTATTAATAGAAACGGCATGAACATTCCAACCTTCTAGACTTAAATATTTGATACAGTAAGAGGTGTCTAGCCCTCCACTATAAGCGAGTACGAGCGAATTATTTTGATTTTTCATAATTATGTTTGCTGGTTAATGGATAATTCAATTCTTCTTCTTTTGAAGGAGCAAGCATGCCTGTACAAAGGCACATTTTTCTTTGATTTCGTTCTAGAATATCATAATTAGGGCAGGTTTGGCAACCTTTCCAAAAGGCTTCATCTTGGGTGAGTTCAGAAAAAGTAACTGGTCGATAACCCAAGTCAGAATTGATTTTCATAACGGCTGAACTCGTCGTAATACCAAAGACTTTCGCCTGAGGATATTTGTTTCGAGCAAGTGCGAAGGCTTCTGCTTTAATGGCTCGGGCCAAACCTAATTTTCGATAATCAGGATGTACGATCAAACCTGAATTGGCAACATATTTTTCATGACTCCAAACTTCGATATAACAGAAACCCACTAATTGATCTCCATCTAATGCAATAACTGCATGACCCGTATTTATTTTTTGCTCAATATATTTTGTTTCTCGTTTTGCAATACCTGTTCCTCTAATTTTTGCAGATACTTCTATCAGCTCACAAATGCTTTTGGCAAAATGTGTATGGGTATCATTAGCGATATGAATTTGAATATCCATTAGTCTTAAAATAATATTGAAAGAAGACAGTCTTGCTGAGGTACAATTCTTCCTTTCAAAAAAAATTAAACTAGCATCTTTAGAAGGATAAATTATACCATCGAAAACTGATAATAGAGACATCTATTCCGCTGGGGAAAATAGAAGTGGGTAGTACTACCCTTGGTGAAGGTTATATGTGTGAAATTACGCCCTAGGGGCGACGACGGAATGTACGGATAGCGCGGCGTGCTACCAAGTTGAGTGAAGAAAAATTATATGTAGGTACATTTGTCATTACGGCTCAAAGGTATTTAATAATATTGAACACTTCAAGCCTTTTTTAAAAAAAATTACATGAAAAAACTTTCATGTAAGTCATAAAAAACTAATAGTCAGCAACTTACGATTTGTAAAAATACTGACTATTAATCTTATTTTTTATTTTAAGCTAATTGAGAATGTTCAACTATTTGAACAAATCTCCTTAATGTACCACCTCTTTTGCAGGCGCACTGGCATGAAATTCATCTCGAATGCGAAGCGCATATTGATCTAACAATTCTACAATTCGATTGGTCTTTTTGTTTTGTACAATTAAACCAATATGATGTTGTTTATTCATTCGCCAAACGATTTCTTGATCTTGGAATGAACTGGTGTCTGGGTGCTCAAAGCGACTTAAAGAAACCACAATACCAGCATGTTCTTTTTTAATTTTTGGCAGTTTGTAGGATTCATTATTTGCTGAAGCGGATTCAATTTTTGCCCATTCTTCCCAAAGTGAAATGCCCGAAGCAGCCTCTACCATTTCGGCAATATGCGCCCCTCCTACTCGTGATGCCGTTTCTAAGAAATAAAACTGCCCATCTTCTTCTGCTTGGATAAATTCGGTATGCGTTGCACTAAATTGTAAGCCAAATGCCTTCATAATTTGGGCATTCATTTTTTCGAGGGCTTTAGTTTCTTTCGCATTGAAATCAATCGTATGCGTTCGGAAAATGCCTCCACCATGCGCTACTTCAAAAGGCGTATTCATATATTTAGAAACACGACAAAATTTCACTTTGCCATCTACCGTAAGTGCATCGGCATGATAAACCGCACCTGGTTTAAATTGCTCCACTAAATACTCATGTCGATGATCACCTAAACTATGAATCACTTGCCATAATTCTTCTTTAGAATGTACTTTTTTTAATCCTGTAGCAGAAGCTTCTGAGCGAGGTTTGACAATCCAAGGGGCCGCAACCGTATCTGCAAATTCATTGATGGTTTCATCATTAAATAAGCCACAAAAAGCGGGAACAGGAATACCTGCTTCTGCTGCTTTCATCCGCATCGCTAATTTATCACGGAAATGACGAACCGTTGTTTGCCCCATGCCAGGGATACGGAAAGTCTCACGTACCAAGGCTGCTTTTTCCACATCAAAATCATCTAAGGCAACTACGCGATCAATCTTGATTCCACGCATCATGTGTGCAACACCTCCAATCAAATGATCTGCATTCCAATGCCCATTGGCATTTTTATCCAAATAAAATACATCTTCCAAGACCTCAAATGGCCAAGCATCTTGTTGATGTTCCGTAGAAGTAACGAGATAAATACGATTTCCTGCTGCATGAAGCGCACGTAAAAATGATTCTCCTTTAAAATCGCAGGTTAGACAAAGAAAAGTGGTTGGTTGAGACATGGTTTTTTATTATATGTTTTTGGGTAGACGGTTATTTGGTAAACGGTAGGCGATCTTTCCGTAAAAAAGTGCCGTTTACCGATAAAGCCGTACCACCGTAAAGTAATTTTAGTTTTCAAAGAGTCCGACACTTGCGCCGACCCAGTCTTTATTTTTATTATATCGAACGCCAATCATTTCACCTTTACTCAAGCGTGCTAGATTATTTACAATAACGGGGCGTGCTTCACCTTCTTTCCAAAGCATCAACATTCTAATCTCACACTTTGCGGGCTGGTTAGGGGTTTCTACAACTGGTGCATAAGATACTTTCTTTTGTAAAATATAATTTTCTGGATCTTTGATACTCTCAATATCGTAACGATTGAGATTAATAATTACACCTGTTCCAGCAAAAGAATACAATGGTTTTAACACATAATTCTCTAAATCATCTGGAATACGATCCAACTCATTTAAAAAGTAAGAAACGGGATTGTACTGACTCTTTAAATGTGGTAAAGTATGTTTACTAATACGGAAAAACCAATGCGGATGACCAATCCATTTCACATCTGCTTCTTGCGTAAAAAAGAAATCACGTTTTAAATCATCGCGCTTGATGAGTTCATCAAAAATAACGCGATTCACGATTTTTTCTACGCCAACTTTTTTTCCATTTTCATTGATATAATAAACGTCTTTTCCTTCTTTTTTAAGTTCAGAAACGCATTTAGTTTTAACACCAATGGTATGTTCAGCACCTATGAAATCAATTCGAGTGGCTTGTTTTTCAGGCTCTACTTCCAGTAAAATAACATTTTCTGCCACGCTGTCTCCTACAATCACATCTCGTAAAGATTGGATATAGCCATTGGAATCTAAGCCTCCAAATAGATGAGAATAGTTGGAAGGAATATCAAAATGCTTATAATAGCTTGTTGCTAATAAATCTTGGAAAAAATACAATGAAGGAAATCCTTGTACCTCGATTAATTGAGGAATCAAATCACCTTTTTCATCTTTACAAATACCAAAATCCATCTGAAGGAAAACGGTATGTTCATCTTCGTTTGGAACAATTTGATCGGGTAAAATAGCACCTTTAGAAATATCTTTAAAATCT
Organism: Saprospiraceae bacterium; assembly: GCA_020628645.1. GTDB lineage: Bacteria > Bacteroidota > Bacteroidia > Chitinophagales > Saprospiraceae > JAHDES01. The sequence continues at coordinate 76,394 of JAHDES010000016.1, read as the reverse complement.
GGACGGCAGATCGTGTCCATGATTTCTTCACAAGCATCAAATAATCGTCCTTTCAGTTGTTTGTTAATAAAAACAGGAGTTTCTGCGATACGGAAAGGAGGGGTATAGTTGTACGCTTGTGTAATACTTTTAAGAAAAGCTTGGTAACGCTCTTGTGTAAAGGCTGCGTTGTATTGTTGGCGGACGGAGGAAACCATAAGGGGCTTGGTTTTGAATGTTTTAAATTTAATTTTTACAGCTAAAAATTGCTACGTCAAAACAGTCGTTAATGATTCAATTGCGTGTTCTAGAAAAGTCGGTAAAATGGTATTGTATGTTTTTAACACCTTTTGAGGATCGCGAATGTCGTCCATCATCTGCACATATTTCTCCTCACTGTGGTTGGTAATAATATCTTGTTTTCGATCTTCTTTTGAAAAGGCTTCTAATAATCCTTTTGGATACGCTTCTGGATGAAACTGTGTCCCAAAAATCTCATTGGAAAAGCGCACTGCCATCATCGCTCGTTCCAGTGGTACATGTGGACGGAATTTTTCTAAAAGTAATAATTCTGCTCCTAGCTCTTCCATCCGATCCATATCAGGCTGTACCACTTGCCAATATCGAAAATCTGCTACGTAAAATGGATTGTCGAGTGTTTGAAAAAAGGGTTCTTTTTTTCCTGTATCGGTTTTATGTACAGGAAATGTTCCATATGAACGCGATTTTCGTTGATTGACTTCTCCTATTTGAAAATGATGACACGCCATCTGAAAAGAATGACAAATAAAGAAAACATGTTTTTTAGTTTCTTTATCTTTTGTATTCCAATTCCAAACCTTTTCTAGCCATTCAAAATATAAGCGATCCCAATGCCCATCTCCATCTAAAGGACTCCCTGGTCCACCTGTAGAGATAAAAATATCATAAGATAAATCAGGTAATTCGGCTTTTCCACGTACATCGAAGACCTTCCACTCAAATTGATCTTCATAAATGCGAACGATATCTTGAATCGCTGCCATGCCCATGTTGGGCTCTCCCCCATACAAATCTAATATCGCTAGTTTTAACTGTTGCATTCTGAAGGTGTAGTTTAATTATTAGTTGAATTGGAAATTAAATTATTCTGATCAAAAATAACGTAAGTCATTTTGCGAGTTTGGAAACTCGCTAGATATGTTTCGGAGAAGTTGGGAAACTTCTCCGATCATTATCTTTTAGACAGTTTTTATCCAATTACAAAAACTAAGCCGTTACCGCTTTTTTACGAGTAGTTGCTTTTGCTTTAGTGGTACTTTTTGCGCGAGCTGGCGTTTTCTTTTTATTGGAGGCATTTTGGATATACGTCCCCCAAGTCAAATTATCTTGTCCATCTTTTTGTGCTTTTGCACGTTCGATGGCATAATTTGCAGATGCTTCTACTACCCAATCAAAGTTTTCTTGACCTACAGAATTCACATCTGCATCTGGAGCAGGATTACAGAAATCGATGGCATAAGGAATGCCATCTCGTACTGCAAATTCTACTGTATTGAAATCATAACCTAAGCCTTTACATAAGTCCAAAACGTATTTCTCCATTTTGTTTAATAAAGATTTAGGTACGTCGAAATTCGCTTGGTAACGTAGGTGATGTGGATTACGTGGCTCATAATGCATAATACGAACCTCTTTTCCACCAATGCAGTAACAACGGAAATAGCTATCAAATACGATCTCTTCTTGTAACATCATCACTAAATGCCCCGTCTCATCGTAAGCCGCAAATAATTCTTCTGGATTATTTACTTTGTATACGCTTTTCCAACCACCGCCCGCATAAGGCTTCATGTAGAATGGAAATCCGCCTAAGTAGTTATAAATCTTTTCCCAATCCATTGGAAATTTAAGATTGCGGAACGAATTGTGATTCGTGTCAATAGGCATTTCTTTAGAAGGTAGTAAAACTGTTTTTGGAACAGGCACGCCTATTTTTTCTGCGAGACAGTTATTGAAAAACTTTTCATCAGCACTCCACCAAAATGGATTATTGATGACAGCCGTTCCACACATTGCTGCATTTTTCAAATAGGCACGATAGAAAGGTACATCCTGAGAAATACGGTCTACGATTACGGCATATTCAGTAGGTGTAGCTTGCATAACTTCGTCTACGGTAACGAATTCTGCTTGAATGCCTTTTACATTCTTTTCATTAATACGATTAACAAATGCTTGAGGGAAGGTATTTTCTTGTCCAAAGAGGATTCCAATTTTTTTCATTTCCGTTTGATTGATTATTGTCTATTGATAATTGTTTACTGTGCCTGTTGGCAATTAGTTTTTATGAGTATTAATTCCAGATAGTTGAAACATAATGCGGGAACATCTCGCGCCAAAGTGGCCAATCGTGTTTTTTCCAGCCTCTTAAATCAAGCCAATGATCAACACCTTTTGAACGGAGAATGTTAGACATATTGAAGTTAGGTTCTTTACAAATATCCCATTCCGATGTGCCCAAAATGATTTTCATATTGTACAATTCTGGATGATTTAAACCAGGGAGATAATCTACAGGATTGTTGAAATAAACATTCTCATCATAATGTCCATCCATGAACGATTTGATATCAAAAGCAGCACTCATGTTAAATAAGTGGCTCACTAACTCAGGGTGACGAAAAGCAAAATTTGTTGCATGAAAACCACCAAAACTTGCCCCAGCAACAGCTACTTTTCCAACACCTGTATTCCAACGGATTTTTTCTACGATTTCGTGCTGTACCATTTGATCGTAGCAGGTATGATTGTAGACCTTTACTGAAGGGTGAACAGAACGATTGTACCAACTCAATTTATCAATACTATCGGGGCAATAAATTTGCACCAATCCTTGTTCGACAAACCAGCGTACAGATTCAATTAATTTAAAATCTTTACTTTCGTGATAACGTCCCATTGTAGAAGGGAAAATAACAAGTGGATAACCACGGTCACCAAATACAAGCATTTCCATATCTTTGCCTAACTTTGGTGAATACCATTTTACATATTGTTCTTTCAAGATGGCTATTGTTTTGAGTATTAGAAATTATAGGTGTTGAAAATCGAGTGCAAAATTATAGCAGAATTTTGTAAAAATCAAGCCAAACTATTTGATAATCAGTTTTTTACAAATCAGCTATTTTACGTACGATAAGGAAAGAAAGAGGTTTCAGAAAATAGAATTTTGAAAATAGTTGCTTTAACAATTAATTATTTTTTAAGAGGTGCTAAAAATAAAACAAGCTTTCAAAATAAAATTTGGTAATTTTTTTAGAAAAAAGCCTAAAAAAATAGATTATTCGGTAAAAAAGCTGAAAAAAGTATTCCATTCTGTTCACTTAGGGCGTGAAGTGGAAGTAGATTGCTATTATCCGAGTTCGAGTCTACAAAGAAATAATGAAGGTTTATCCTTACTTATTTTAAACGATGGACAAGATATGGAGGCTATTCAATTGGAGCAACATTTAAAAGAATATTACAAAGAAAAACCACTTTTAGCGGTTGCGATTCATGCAGGTGATCGCCTACAAGAATATGGTACATCGAAACAGTTGGATTATGCCAATCGTGGACAACAATCAACTGCTTATGCTAAATTTATTACTAAGGAATTACTCCCCTTTATTCATACTAATTTTAGCATTTCTACTACCCCACAAGATCATACTATTGCGGGCTTCTCCTTAGGTGGATTATCGGCTTTCGATTTGGCGTGGCAACACCCCGATTTTTTTGGAAAAGTGGGGGTTTTTTCGGGTTCATTTTGGTGGCGATCAAAAGCCTTTCGAGCAGAAGATCCTGATGCGGATCGAATCGTACATACGATGGTGGAAAATGATAAAATTTCTCCCCGTCAACATCTCCGTTTTTGGTTGCAAACAGGTACGAAAGATGAAGAAGATGATCGGAATAATAATGGTGTCATTGATGCGATTGATGATACGCTTGATCTTATAAAAGCATTGGAACAAAAAGGAATTCCATCTTCTCAAATTCATTATGTAGAAGTCGAAGATGGTACGCATACGACTCAAACTTGGGGAGAGATTTTCCCTGATTTTTTGAGGTGGATTGGACATAACCATTAACTATTTTTTATGAACCTCAACCAAATCACCGTTCCGTCTTTAGATGTTTCCAAGTCTATTTCTTTTTATAAGAAACTAGGACTACAATTAATTGTCCATTCGCATGCGCGTTATGCGCGTTTTGTTTGTCCTGATGGAAAGGCTAGTTTTTCTATTCATCAAGTAGAAGCATTACCCAAAGGAGATGGGGTTTGGGTGTATTTTGAATGTAAAGATTTGGATATGTATGTGGAAGAATTACTGAACAAAGGACTATTATTTGACGAATTGCCGAATGATAAGAGCTGGCTTTGGCGGGAGGCGCGATTAAAAGATCCCGAGGGCAATCAGCTCATCCTATATTATGCAGGGGAGAATCGTCTGAATCCGCCTTGGCGAATAGATTAGTCAATCAAACCTTTCTTCTAGTTAGTTGTCTCTTTATAATATAAACTTTTCTAATTATGCGATATATTCTTCTACTTGCATTTTCTTTTTCTTGGTCAATAGCATTTTCACAATTTAATTTATCAGGCAAACTAATTGATTCCAACACCCAAGAAGCCTTAGCTTATGTCAATATTGGGGTGGTTGGAAAAGGCGTAGGAACTGTCTCAAATAGTGAAGGTCAATTTAAATTAACAGTAGCGGATTCTTTGAGTCAAGAAATTATTCGCCTATCCATGATTGGGTATAAAGCTTTAGAATTTAAAGTAGAGGATTTAGCTAAACAATTAAGCGAAACCGCAGTACTGCCAATGGACGCTGAAGCAAGTATCATAAAAGAAGTTATTGTAGAAAGTTCGGAATTTACCAAAACCAAAATTTTGGGAAATAAAACCACTTCGACTTTTATGACAGGAGGTTACCAAATTGACGAATTGGGCAACGAAATCGGGATCATTATACGAACAAAACGAAATAAACCGACCTACTTAAAAACCTTCAATGCTTCTATCACTAAAAATGATTATGGGAAAATTAAATTTCGCCTCAATTTTTATTCCGTTAAAAATGGTAAACCTGATAAGATCATCATTCGAGAAAACATATTTGTAGAAACGGATATTGAGCAAGGGATTATGAGTGTTGACTTACGTCCATATGATATTATTGTAGAGGAAGATTTCTTTGTATCGCTGGAATGGATAGAAGATTATGGAGAAGATGGACTTGATTTTTCCTTTGCTTTATTTGGCAAACCCATTATTGTTCGCGCCACAAGTCAAGACGTATGGGCGAAAATCCCTCCATTTAGTATTGGTTTTAATGTAGAAGTGGCGTATTAAAGGGGGCTATAATTGGTACATTCCAATTTTCCATATTTTTGCCCCCATTCCATATTTGTGATACAGAATATTTTACCCGTTAAACTTCTCTTGATATAAAATAGCGGTACTATATTCTGAATTAAATACTTTTTTGATAATATCAAAGGCTGTAATCGTACCTTTCAATTCTCCAGATTCAGAAACAACAGGAATGGTTTTAAATCTTCCATCAGCAAAAAGCTCTGCAGCTGTACCGATCTTATCATTGGGTCTAATCTTAACAATCCGTGTATTCATCACATCACCTACCGTAAGTCCTTCCACTGTCGTTCTATTTTCATATTGCTTCCACATATCATAGGTAGTGAGAATACCTACTAAATTACCATTATCAACAACTGGTAGCTGCTGTATGCCTGAATCAAGCATCTCGTGTGATAGTTCCCTCAAATTTTTAGTTGGATTGGTAACAACAGGAGTGGGATTCATAATCTCGTGTACTTTTTGATTCATCATAAGGCATTCGTTTTAGTATTCGTCAAAAATTCAATTCCCTTTTTTTATTTCTTCACTATTTGAAGAAAACCTGCCCGATCTGAAGATCATTCAGGCGGGTCGGGAATTAATTATTTGACCGTTGTTAATGGTTAATAATCTTTACCAACTACACTTTTCATACTCAAGTATTTACTCTTGATAAATATAGTTAAATTTATTTGAAAGATAAAAGGATTTTTAGCTTTAAAAAGGCGATAAACAAAGAATTCGTAAAGATAAATTTAGATTCATTTGATTTTGTTTGAAAGGTATGTTCTATGAAAAACTGAATTCAGCATAAATTACAAGCTTACATTACCATTGCTGTCTCATGTATACATTTTATTAATTTCTTTTTTATTGTTTTCTAAAATAGCGGCTCTCAAAGGCTTATAAGTTGCTGTTAACTCGCCCGTTTCTAAGGTCCATTCTTTATGGAGGAGAAGAAATTTTCTAATCTGTTTATGAGAAGGGAGATTTTCATTAATCATTGCTAGCTGTTTCTCAAAATGTTGAATTACTTTAGGATTAATGACCATAAATTGTGGAGATGTCCAATGCACCTTATTTTCATCACACCAAATGTGCAGCATCGTCATATTAGGAATAATCAGCGCTGCTACAAAAGGACGTTGAAAACCAATAATGAGGCATTGTTCGATAAATTCTGAGTCTTTCAATAAATTTTCTAACTCCTGAGGTGCTACATATTTTCCATGACTCGTTTTAAAAATATCTTTTTTCCGATCTGTAATTTGTAGAAACTTTTTATGTACCATACACCCCACATCTCCTGTATGAAACCAACCTTCTGGACTAATGACCTTTTGCGTTAATGCTTCTTTTTGAAAATAGCCTAGCATTACATTCGGGCCTTTTACCCGAATTTCTCCTTCGCCTCGTTCATCTGGATTTAAAATATTCACCTCTACCCCTGGAATAGGAATTCCTACCGTACCAAAACGACAACCTCCCGGTTCAAAGCGATTAAAAGATACTACTGGAGAGGTCTCCGTCAAACCATAGCCCTCGCGCACTTCAATCCCTGCTGCTGAAAAAAGCTGCCCCAATCGCGCCTGCATCGCTGCCGCTCCTACTACCACGCCTTCTACATGTCCGCCCAAGGCATAACGCCATCTCCGAAATACAATCAAATCTGCCAAGCGATGCTTTAACCAATAATTCCAATTTCGAAGTCGCTTTTTTTCATAGCCCTCTCCTACCCGAATTGCCCACAATAATAAGCGTCGTTTCCAACCTGCTTGTTCTCCACCACGTTCTAAAATGGTATCATATACTTTTTCCAAAAAACGAGGAACACTCGTAAAATAATGTGGCTTTGCAGAACGAATACAAGGCACTATATTTTCCATTTTATCAATATAATACACCGATGCCCCCACTACCATATACGTGTAGGTCACCATCCGTTCGAAAATATGGCTCAATGGAAGAAAACTAAAGGTTCGTTTATGATAATTAATAGGTACTAAAGAAATAATCGCCTTGATATTACTTATAATATTTTTGTGCGATAACATCACCCCTTTGGGCTCGGCGGTTGTTCCTGAAGTATAAATAATGGTCGCAAGTGTATCTTCTGTAATTTGAGCTTTACGATGGTTTATTTCTTCAAGATAGTTTGATGTGCTTTTTTTAAAAATGCTTTTCCAATGGGGGTATTTAGAAGATAATTCAAATGTATAAATATGGACTTCTTTAGATTTGATGGCTTCTTGGATACGCTCCGCAAATTGTTCATTTTGTACAAAACAAATTTTTAATTGCGTTTCTTCTATGATGTGTAGAATCGCTTCTGGAGAAGAAGTAGCATGTATAGGTATGACCACTCCTCCTATTTGCTGCACTGCAAAATCCACGAAATTCCATGGCGGACTTCCATGCTGGGTGAATATTCCAACTTTATCTCCAACTTGTACTCCTAAGTTCAATAAGCCTACACTCATTTGCTCCACCATTTCCAAGCCATCTGTGGTACTATAATATTGCCATGTATTACCATCACGCTCAGCAAATGCTTTAGGCTGTGCATAATGGGCTGCCTGATAAGGAAGTAAATCAAAAAGTCGGTTAAAGTCCATTGAAATGGGTCGTCTTGTTTTGTTTGTTGAAAGTACTAAAAATTGTCTGCTCTTCAAATAATATTTGATTGATAGTATAAAAATTGGCAGTATAAACTAAATTTATCCTTATAGCTCTCTACCTTTATGCCAAAGAAAATAATCATGACAAATTTAGAAGAAACAAACTTATCTCCCCTTATTGTTGGTACGATGCGCTTAGGCTTGTGGGGAGCGCAAATGAATAGTCAACAACTACAAGAATTCATTGAAGAAAGCATTGAATTTGGTTTAACCACTTTTGATCATGCAGATATTTATGGCGATTATACCACAGAAGCAGATTTTGGAAAAGTATTAAAAAATAATTCTTCGCTTCGTACTAAACTACAATTAATAACTAAATGTGGAATACGCCGCGTATGTGCCAATCGCCCCGATCATAAAATCAAATCGTACGATTCAAGCCCTGAACACATTAAATGGTCTGTAGAAAATTCACTAAAAGAATTAGCTACCGATTATATTGATGTCTTATTGATTCATCGGCCCGATCATTTGATGGATCCGAATGAGGTGGCAGAAGTGATTTTCCATTTATATGAAGCCGGAAAAGTACGAAGTTTTGGCGTATCCAATTTTACACCTTCACAATTTGAGTTATTAAATGAAGAAATTCCCCTTTGCACCAATCAAATAGAAGCTTCTATTTTAGCACTTAATCCATTTGAAGATGGTACAATAGATCAATGCTTAAGACAAGGCGTTCCCCCAATGGCTTGGTCCCCCTTGGGCGGAGGAGCTTTATTTCAAACTGGAGAAGATCCACGTTTAAATCAAATTTTACAAGTTGCCCGCCCTTTACAAGAAAAATACAATTGTCAACTCGACCAATTATTGCTTGCATGGTTATTGCGTCATCCAGCAGGAATACAACCCGTCTTAGGCACCAGTAAAATTGAACGGATTAGAGATGCGGTCGGTGCATTAGCGATTCAGATGGATCGAACGGATTGGTACGACTTATGGCAAGCATCCAAAGGAGCAGTTTTGCCTTAGTTTCACCCGTATTTATGCTATTTTTGTACAAATAGAAATTACAAATAGATATAATGTATTGAGTATAAAGGATAAAAAGTTGAAATTAAATGAAAAATTACTTTCATTTAATCAATAAAATTCCGAAATTTGCCACGCTTTTAACGAAGCGTATTTCAATTTATAACTTATTATAAACCAAATAGTAATAATGAGAAAAGCTGATTTAGTCGCAGCAATATCAGAGAAGACGGGAGTTCCTAAAGTCGATGTATTGGTTTCATTGGAAACGTTCTTTAAAGAAGTAAAGAATTCTCTTGCAGAAGGAGAAAACGTATATATTCGCGGTTTTGGTAGCTTTGTTATCAAAAAAAGAGCTAAAAAAATCGGTCGCCACATTAAAAAGAATGTAGCAATTGAAATCCCAGAACACTATATCCCAGCTTTTAAACCAGCTAAAATCTTCGTTGAGCAGGTAAAAGAAAATGTTTCTTCTTTGCCTGATGAAGAAAAAATTGATTAAAGTAGAAGCTACCAATGACCAAACTTCAAACGATCGTTCTAGCAGTTGCAGCTTTCCTTTTCTTAGGAATGTATTTTGGAACGAGTACTAAACCTCCTTCTCAAAAAGAAGTAGAAAAAAATCGAAGTCTAGTTATTGAAAGTACTGACATCAATACAATGTTGATGGAGGCAAAGCCCAAGTTAAGTGCGCAGCAATCTTCTTATATTCTTGCTTTAGAGTCCCAAATCCAAGAGATTACGGAGGACTCTCTCCGCATTCCTTTATTAAAGGATTTATCGGGTAAATGGTATGACTATGGTCGAGCAGATATTGCTGGATTTTATGCCGAGCAGGTAGCAAAGCAAAATGAGGAAGAAGAAGCTTGGTCGATCACAGGTACTACTTATTTAATTGGTGCGCGCCAAGCACAAGAAGATAAATTAAAAGATTTTTGTAAATCAAGAGCCATTAGTGCTTTTGAAAATGCATTATCTCTTAATCCTTCTAATAGTGCACATAAAGTAAATTTAGCTACGGTTTATGCAGAATTTCCTCCACAGGATAATCCAATGAAGGGAATTTTGATGCTGATTGAAATGAATAAAGCTAATCCTGATGATGTACCCGTCCTTGTAAGTTTAGGACGTTTTGGTATTCAAACAGGACAATTTGATAAAGCCATAGAGCGTTTGACACGTGCTGTAAATTTAGTACCTGAGCATAAAAGAGCGAATTGTTTATTAGCAAATGCGCTGAATAAATCAGGAAAAACAGCCGATGCGTCGATTTATCAAAAAAAATGTGAACAATTACAACAGCTTTAGTGCTATACTATATACTAATAGCTTGTTCAAAATATTATATTTTTAAAATAAAAGAAATTTTTAATTATGCCTTGTGGAAAAAAGCGTAAGCGTCATAAAATAGCGACGCACAAAAGAAAAAAACGACTTCGTAAAAATAGACATAAGAAGAAGAATAGATAATATCTTCCGCTATTGATACTGTAAAGGACAAGTATCAATAGATTGACCTCCTATGTCAAGATAAACAAGTTCTGTTTTTGTCAGAGCTTGTTTATCTGCATTTATACTAATTGGGAAGTAATACCATTTCATAAAAGTAGTTCAAACTATTTTATAGTTTCTAGCTATTTGATTTTAATAGTATAAGTCAAGTACTTTTTCTACTATACAAAATATTCATCTGTGATGATTTTTAGGTTGAACTTAGTACGAATGTCAATGATTCAAATTAGTGATCCATCTTTTAGTTTTAAACTTTAGTTAGTACAACTATAAAGTTGAATACCAAACATCACCAAATTACTGACCTTTCTTCCCACTTGTCCGTTGCTCCAAACCCTTCCAAAAAAGGAAAAGAGATTGTGGAAAAAGAACTCATAATAAATTCCACTCCTACTGAAGTCGAGATTGCACTTTTAGAAGATTCAAAACTCGTTGAGTTACATTATCAGAAGACCAATACCAATTTCACAGTAGGAGATATTTTTCTAGGGAGAATAAAAAAGCTTATGCCTGGGCTCAATGCAGCTTTCGTCGATATAGGGCATAAGAAGGATGCCTTTTTGCATTATACTGACTTAGGGCCTAAGTTACGTACGCTGCTCAAATTCACACAAGAATCCATTGATGGTAAGCTCAAAACGCATCGTTTAGAATCCTTTACATTTGAACCTGACATTATCAAAACTGGTAAAATCGACCAAGTTTTATCCAAACGTCAGCCTATTTTAGTACAAGTATTAAAAGAACCTATTTCTACCAAAGGGCCTCGCTTGAGCTGTGAATTAACTATTCCTGGGCGTTATTTAGTATTGACTCCTTTTCAAAATACGATTGCTGTATCTAAAAAAATCGGGAATGCTGAAGAACGTAATCGACTACGCTTACTGGTAGAAAGTATTCGGCCTAAAAATTTTGGACTCATTGTACGTACCGCTGCTGAAGGAAAAAAAGTGGCAGATCTTCACGAAGAACTAAGTATGATGATGAATAAATGGCAGCAGATTTATAGCCAACTGATTAATAATACGCCTCCATTAAAATTATTAAGCGAACTCGATAAAGCTTCTAGTATTTTACGTGATTTATTGACGGATTCATTTAATAAAATAGTCGTCAATGATAAAGAGCTCTATGAAAATGTGAAAACCTTTATGGCTTCCATTGCCCCAGAGCAAGTAAAAATTGTTAATCATCATCGTTCTAAAAAACCCATTTTTGATGTGTTTGGTGTAACCCGTCAGATTAAGTCTTCTTTTGGGAAAACTGCAACGATGGGAAGTGGAGCTTATCTCGTTATTGAATCTACCGAAGCCATGCATGTGATTGATGTCAATAGTGGACATAAGATGACAAGTGGCGATCAAGCAGAAGCAGTTTTAGCAGTCAATTTGGAATCGGCAGAAGAAATTGCACGTCAATTGCGTTTACGAGATATTGGAGGAATCATTATTATTGATTTTATTGATATGCGTGTCTCGGATCATCGTAAAGAACTACTTAAAGCAATGCGTGATCATATGCGCAAAGATCGAGCGCAACATACCATTTTACCTTTGAGTAAGTTTGGCTTAATGCAAATTACGCGGCAGCGTGTCCGACCAGAAGTGAAGATTAATACGGCTGAGATTTGCCCGACTTGTACAGGTACTGGAAAAGTCAATCCAACCATATTATTGACTGATGAAATTGAGCGAGATTTAGAGTTTATTTTACAATCTCGTCCTAACTCAAAACTCAAACTTCATGTACATCCTTATATTGAAGCGTATTTGAAAAAAGGATTGCCCAACTCACAGATGCGCTGGTATATGAAGCATTATAAATGGATCAAGGTATTTTCAGATAATGATTATCATCTATCGCAATATACCTTCTTTGACTCCAATGACGATGAAATACGCCTAAATTAACAAGCAAACAGATTTAGAAAATTATACTTCGGAGGGAATGGCTAGGATCAAATTTGGTCTTAGCCATTTTTTAATACTTCCATTGAAAATTTAGGGCAATTACAATCTCCTGCTTTACAAGAAGATAATCCACATAGAATAACGAAAGCTGCAAATAGAGCAAAAATATGTTTACGTTTCATAAAGAACAGATTTATAGCACCTAATACCGATTTGAAAAAATAGTTTCATATATAATTTATGCCTGCCCGACTCTGGCGGGATTTTTTCAATTCGGCATTATATGTTGAAGGTGTGATTTACGAAATCACTTAATCAATTTCGTATAAAAATAAGGTATTTCATTATCTTGTACGAATTCTTTAACTAGAAGTTAGTCTTGAAACACGCTCCACGTATTTTATTTTGTATTCTCAACTGGGGACTTGGTCATGCAAGTCGCTCCATTCCGCTCATTCAGGAATTACTAAAGCAAGGTGTAGAAGTGATTCTAGCCTCAGATGGACGTGCGCTTCAGTTATTACAAAAAGAATTTCCACAATTACAAACCATCAAATTACCAGCCTATAATGTCTCTTATCGGAGTAAAAATATGGTCTGGAATATAGCCTGGCAATTGCCCAAAATCATACGTGCCATTAATCAAGAAAAGAAACTGATAAAGCAACTAATCAAAGAATTGAAGATAGATGCCATTATTTCGGATAATCGCTTTGGTTGTTATAATGCAACTATTCCATCTATTTTTATTACCCATCAAATCAATATTAAAACGCCAATTCCATTCCTAGAAAAAATAGTTAACTCCTTCAATCATCGTTTTATTCGTCAATTTGATGCGTGTTGGATTCCAGATGTAGAGGAATCGCCTCGTTTGGCAGGAACCCTATCTTCAGCTACTGCTATAAAGAAAAAAGTAGACTATTTAGGTATTCTTTCTCGTATGAAACGAAAAGAGATTTCGCTCAAATACGATATTATCATCGTCCTTTCAGGCCCTGAACCACAACGTACTTTTCTAGAAGAAAAATTGATTCAACAACTTTTACCCCTAGATTATAAGATCCTTTTAATTAGTGGACAAACAGAAAAACATGAAGAAAAACAATTATCCAATTCCGTTAAACAAATCAGTTTTTTAACTAGTGAAAATCTAAATCAAGCTATTTTAGAAAGCAGATATGTTATTTGTCGATCAGGTTATTCTAGTTTGATGGATTTAGTAGCCTTACAAAAAAAGGCGATTTTGATCCCTACGCCCGGTCAAACGGAGCAGGAATATTTAGCTAAACATCTCCAAAAAAGTGGACAATTTATTTACCAAGAACAAGATCATTTAAATATCGAGGAAGCGATTCAAGAATTAGATCAACTAAAAAAGAACACTTATTTTTCTATGAATACAAGTTCTTCTTTTAAGGCTATAATAAAAGATTTTCTAGAACATTTGACCAGCTAAAAACAAAAGAAGTTTACAACTTGCCATTTACCATATCCATCACTTCTTTTTCCAAAGTATCGGCTAGTTGAATCATTTTTTCTCCTTTTGCAAGCGTATCTTTTACAAACTTTTTGTCTTCTAAATCTCCAGCATTAATTTTTACATTTAAAAATGCACCATGAATCGCAGCTCGCGCACATAAAGCCCCTACCCCAGCATCCGTTACAGAATTTGGATTGCCTTTTTCTGCCATTGCTTTGATAATATCAAAAGATTGCAAAGAAATTTCCATCACCCGAAATGGAACTTCAATTGCATATTTCGTAGCTGCTTGAATAGCTGCATGGCGTGCTTTTTTTTCCCCTTCTGTCCCTTTAGGTAAACGAATGGCTTCTAGAATGGCATTGAACGAATGGGTATCTTCATCCACTAAGCGTAGTAAGGCATCTTTAAGTTCTTGTCCTTTTTCTGCCCAAGTGGAGAATTCTTCCCAACGCGCATCCCAAACCCGTCGATGCGCCGAAAGATTGGCGACCATTGTAGCTAAAGAGATACCTAGTGCGCCCACATAAGCAGAGATAGAACCACCTCCTGGTGCTGGACTTTCTGATGCCGTCTCATCAGCGAAATCTTGTAAATTAGTATTCAAAAGAGGAGTACTAGTGGCATCTTTTAGTTGGTATTCAATAATTTTTTTCTGTGGATCAAATGATCCTAATTCATCTAAACCCAATGATTTAATAGCTATCTTAATCAACTCCGCTTCAGAAACTCCTACTGAACGACGTTGTTTTTTGAGGAAGTATTGCCCTGCATCCAACATCACTTGTAAAGGAACTAAGCCTACTAATTCAGAGCCTGTCACGCGTAAGCCGCGTCGAATGGCACTTTTTTCTGTTTCTGCAAATGCAATATGAAGGGGTGTATCTTTTATATTCGTCAAATTCATGGAAATTTGAGCGACGCCATATTCTTCGATGAACCAACCAATTGCTTTTACGGATTTACATGCACCTGCTTCGCGTAAAGGTTCTCCATTTTCATCCGTGATAATTTTTCCATTTATGATGCCGCCTTCTCGTTTGATTCGTCCTTTTTCACGAATATCGAAAGCAACAGAATTCGCTCTTCGAACAGAAGTAGTATTGAGATTTACATTATAAGCAATTAAAAAATCGCGTGCGCCAATAGCCGTTGCTCCTGCTTGTGGATTAAATTGAGCCGTTCCATAATCAGGTTTCCAAGCTGCTTGTTTTAATTTTTCTGGTAAGCCTTCATACTCCCCTGCACGTACCGTAGCAAGGTTTTTTCGTTCTGGGCGCGTAGCAGCAGATTCATACATGTAGATAGGAATATCTAATTCTTGACCGACCATTTCTCCCAGTTTATGCGCATATTTAGCCACTTCTTCCATACTAATATTGGCAATCGGAATAAGTGGACACACATCAGTAGCTCCCATTCGTGGATGTTCGCCTTGATGTTTACTCATATCAATTACTTCACTTGCTTTTTTAATGGCTAGAAAGGCAGCTTGAATCACCAAATCTGGCGTACCAACAAAGGTAACTACCGTTCGATTGGTTGCTTTCCCTGGATCGACATCTAATAATTTGATGCCTTCTACGCTTTCGATAGCATCCGTGATTTGTTTGACAATGCTCATATCGCGCCCTTCACTAAAATTTGGGACGCACTCAATTAATGGCTGGTTGTTCATATTTTGGCTAGATTTAAATAGAACACGAATTTATCACTTTTTGGAGAAATTATTTCTATGGAAACGGAAAGTAAGTAAGCTTTTTTATTTAGAATAATTCTACTTAATTATTTTGTTTAAGGGATATTGTTAAGAAAAGGATTGTGACGTAATTTGAAAGTATATTTTCTAACCAAAAACGCTATAAAATGAAATTCTTAAAGTTATGTGTTATTCTGATGTTTGCGATGACTTTTTCCGCTTATAAACATTATACCAAACCCAATACCTTACTTAAATACCATCGTTGTATTGAAAAAACAGAAGAAGATGAGATAAATGAAAAACTTGAAATAGATGCGTTCACACTTGGTGGTAAAACTCTTTTTAAAAACAACTGTGCTTCTTGCCATAATAAAAATATGAAAGATGATTTGACAGGGCCTGCTTTAAAAGGTGTAGAAGAACGATGGGAAGCCTATCCACGAGAAGACTTATATCGTTGGGTACGTAATTCTTTATTAATGGTAGATGAAGGACATCCTAGAGCAGTAGAAGTTTTTAAAGAAAATAATGGAGACGAAATGACCGCTTTTCCAAGTTTGACGGATGAAGAGATTGAAGCGATCTTGGCTTATATTCGTTATAACTCGAATTAAAGTAAGTATCTGTCGATTAAGTCCGAGCATTTTTAAAAATCTTACTAAATTACAGCTTCATAAATAATTCATACCGAACGACCAATGATAGAAGTACGTAATTTAACGAAGGAATTTAAGCTTTCACGTCAGCAACGAAAAGAAATGGCAACGGATGCAAGTAGTATTCGTGCAGTAGATACTATTAATTTTACTTGTCAGCCTGGACGAATTTTCTCCCTTCTTGGACCCAATGGAGCTGGAAAAACAACCACGCTTCGTATGATCGCCACTATTTTGAAACCCTCAAGTGGCACCATAGAAGTAGCTGGTCATGACGTAATGAAAAACGAACAAGGCGTACGACAGTCGATTGGCTTCCTTACAGGAAGTACGGGGCTTTATGATCGTTTAACACCTAATGAATTGGTCAAATATTTTGCTGATTTATACAAAGTCGATGCTTCTACATTTAAACAGCGAAAAGAACGGCTTTTCAATTTGTTAGATATGAATGACTTTGCGAAGAAACGCATCGGTCAACTTTCTACAGGAATGAAGCAGAAGGTTTCTATCGTTCGTACGATGATACATGATCCTCAAGTGGTTGTTTTTGATGAACCTACTTCTGGTTTAGATGTTATCACGGCGGAGAATATTATCAATTTAATTCGCAATTGTAAAGAAGAAGGAAAAACGGTTATTTTCTCTTCTCATATTATGAGTGAAGTCGATTTATTATGTGATGATTTAGCAATCATCCATAAAGGAAAAATCCTTCACAGCAGTACGATGAAGGATTTTCGGGCGCAAATGCAAACGGATAATCTTACCATGGAATTTATCCGTATTGTAAATGCTGCGTAGTCTTTATTCGTTTTTAGATAAAGGTATTATCGTAATAATCGCTTGATTTCTTCATATTTAGAACGATTCAGTTGTTTTCCTGAACAACCTAATTCTTTCTCTCTTTCATAAATATTACTCACTCGATTGTCTGGATTGGGGTGTGTACTCAAAAACTGAGGTGGTCGAGAACTACCTTCGCTTTCAATTTTTTCAAAGAAACCAGCCGCTCCTGCTGCATTATAGCCTGTACCACATAAATAAAGTACAGAATGATTGTCAGACTCTGTTTCGTGGCTACGACTAAATTTAAGATTCACTAAGCCCATTGCTACTTGCTCCAACATACCAGGTTCTGATTTTCCCGTAACCACTGCAATCAGTGTTTGTAAGCCAAACATTTTAGTCATTTGACGAGTAGAATGGCGAAGGTCAGCATGTGCAATTTCATGTCCCATCACACCAGCAAGTTGATCCTCCGAATCAAGATATTTAATCAAACCTGTATAAACGTATATGTATCCGCCCGGTGTACAGAATGCATTGAGGGTCTTTGGATCATCAATAATTTTTACTTGCCAAACGAAATTATCTTTATGTTTGACGTTTCCTGAGTTTAAGATTTTACGGGTTATACCACGAATGTATTGATAGACTTTTTCATTGCCTTGTTCTTTCAATATTGGAAATTGTTGTGGGTCACTTTCAATTTGTTGACTAACTTGTTTACCCAGTTTTATATCATCACTTAGGGGAAATAAATTTAACCCCAATCCTTTTTTTCCTTTACAACCCGAAGCCAGTAATACTATTGCTAGAAGAGCTGTCATTAAAAGATGTTGTATTCGCATAATCTAATTTTTTATGGGTGATTATAGCTTAGATTTTCCTATTAGACGTTTTATCATCTAAAAAAAGTACAATGAAGCTAATTTTAAGTTTTTATTAAAGTCTAGCGGACATTTGTTAAAACGATCAATTGGTAAAATGTTTCAGCATAATGATCTCTCGTTCTGTTAATTCTCGAAACCATCCTCGTGGTACATCTTTTTTGGTTAAGCCTGCATAATAAATACGATCCAATTTCTCTACGACATATCCAAAATACTCAAAAATGCGGCGAACGATTCGATTTTTACCAATGTGCAATTCAATATTGATTTCTTTACCGCCTCGATTTTCAACATAGGTCACAAAATCTACTTCTGCGAAACCGTCTTCTAAAGTCAAGCCATTACGAATTTGTTCCAAATGATTTTTTTCTACTTTTTTATCTAAAACGACTCGGTATACTTTCTGGACTTTGTGGCTCGGATGAGATAACCTTTTTGCTAAAGTTCCATCATTCGTTAATAGAATTAAGCCCGTTGTTTCGCGATCCAATCGTCCTACAGGAAAAATACGCTCCTTCACTTTTCTGCCTACAATATCAATAACGGTTCTTCGCCCCCGCTCATCGCTTACTGTGGAAATACAGTTTCGAGGTTTATTGAGCAAAATATAGACCATATTTTGAACAGGCTGAATTAATTCGCCTTTGAAATAGACCTTATCTTTGGGAAGCACTTTATGCCCCGGTTCTAAAATGATGGTTTCATTTACTTTTACTTGCCCATCTTTAATAAATTCATCGGCTTTACGACGCGCACAAATCCCGCAATGCGCCACATATTTGTTAAGACGCATAGGTTCTGAAATCTCAGAAGAAGTTGTTCTTTTGTTAGACGACATAGAGCGACTTCCTCTTTGACTGGGCTTTTTCCGTGAATCATTAAATTTTGCCATAGTCGAAATTATAGTTCAAGTAGCATTTAGGTCTTACCCAATTACACAAAGTAAAAGTAATGATAATTCCGTTCATATTGATGTTGATCGAGAAAAGCTTGTATTTCTTCTTGTCCATCAGGTGCTGCGACTGTAATTAGAATTTGAGGCTGCCAAATGGTGGGTAATCTTCGATAATCCATAAGTTTAACATCTAATATTTCTTTACCAACTTTCTTTGGATTATTACACACCCAGAGAAATTCTTTTCCTCGATCTCGTAGTTTTTGAGCTAGTTGCTTTCCTTTTTTTCCTGCTCCCCATATTACAATAGGACGACTAAAATAATAATCGAGTTGAAAAAAATAATCCAATTTTAAATCAAAAAATCGTTGATTGGAATAGTGTTTTTGTGTACGAGAACTTCGCGTGGGATGATCGCGCCATAGATGCAATACTTCTGGACAAACGGCTACTTTATAGTTCTTTTTATAAAATCGAAAACACAAATCATAATCTTCTGGGTAAATATCATTATCAAAACCACCACATGCAGCTAAATGTTTTTTTCGCATCATCCAACAAGGAGAAGGAAGAATACATTCTTTATAAATATCCGTATATGGATTTTCGGATTGGAGTAATTCATTTAACCAATTCGCATAGTTTTGATAGCCTTGTCCTAATTGCTCTTCTGAAAAATATTGCACAAGCCCCGTACTAATTTGACAATCATCTTGATTTAACAGTATCTTTTTGAGTTGTGCTAATTTTTGAGGCTGCATAAGGTCATCCGCATCCATTCGGGTAATTAATGTTCCTTTACTTTTTTCTAGTGCTAAACGTAAGGCAGGAATGATGCCTTTTTCAGTATTTTGAACTACTTGAATACGTTGATCTTTTTGGGCGTATTGTTCAAGGATTTGTTTACTCTCATCTTCAGAAAAATCATTGATTGCAATCAATTCCCAATTGGTTTCTGTTTGTGTAAGAACAGAATCTAAACAAGCATTCAAAAAGGGAGCAGCATTATAAACGGGAAGAAGAATACTAATGAGGTTGTTGGGCATACTGAAGAACTATGGGTGGTAAAATAAAAAAGAGGTAGTGTTAATTACACCACCTCAGCCCTAACCAAATAAAACCAAATTATATTTTAAAAGTAAATCTTTTTTGAGCTATTAGTTATTGTACTAATTACAATATCTATTACAAATTTATAGATTTTCTTTCAATTATGCTAATGTTTTGCGAATATGCAAATGACAGAACAATCTACTAATCAGTATATTAAATATCAGAATAAAATATTGTTTGGAAAGCAGTATTAATGCAGAATAAAATAAGGGAGATTTGAGATAAGCGAAATTTTACATTTTATCAATAATTGGAATTTTTTTTAAAAAAAATGATTTTTTTTTGTCTGATATCAAAAAACCGTGTCTAAACATGATTTTTTACATAATTTCAGACAAAAAAGCACTTTTAGCTCTTGACTTTTATAAATAAAAAACTACAATGAGAGGAGATTTCTCATTGCAGTTCATTTAATATTTCACTAAAATAAAGAATGTTTAATCTAGAAATAGCATTACATTAATTAAAAATCAAATTTAATACCTTGAGCTAGTGGCAATTCTTTACTATAATTGATGGTATTTGTTTGGCGGCGCATGTATGCTTTCCAAGAATCAGAACCCGATTCACGTCCTCCACCTGTTTCTTTTTCACCACCGAATGCACCACCAATTTCTGCCCCACTAGTTCCTATATTCACATTGGCAATACCACAATCGGAACCTGCCGTAGAAAGGAATAATTCTGCTTCTTTCAAACTATCGGTCATAATAGCAGAGGAGAGTCCTTGAGGAACATCATTTTGCATGGCAATGGCTTCGCTCAACTTCTTATATTTCATGATATAAAGAATAGGCGCGAAAGTCTCATGTTGTACAATCTTGAAATGATTTTCCACCTCGGCAATACAAGGCTTGACATAGCAACCACTTTTGTATCCTTTCCCTTCTAATACCCCGCCATCTACTACAAAATTCGCACCTTCTTTTTTAGCAGCTTCAATCGAAGCTAAGTACATATTGACAGCATCTTGATCTATTAATGGACCAACATGATTGTTACTATCTAAAGGATCTCCAATACGTAACTGTTTATATGCACTTACTAAATTCTTCTTCACCTTATCATAAACATCTTCATGTACAATAAGACGACGAGTCGTAGTGCAACGCTGTCCTGCCGTACCTACAGCTCCAAAAACAGCTCCTGTTAAAACTAAATTCATATCAGAATTTGGCGTAACAATAATGGCATTGTTTCCACCTAATTCTAAAAGACTTCTTCCTAAACGACCTGCCACTGTAGCTGCTACTATTTTACCCATTCTTGTGCTTCCTGTAGCGGACACTAAAGGTACACGCGTATCTGTAGAAATATACTCACCAACTTTATAATCTCCAGTAACGATACAACTAATACCTTCTGGCACATCATTATCTTTTAGCACTTTATGGAGAATATTTTGACAAGCGACTGCACAAAGTGGTGTTTTCTCAGATGGTTTCCAAACACAAACATCACCACATACTAACGCCAGCATTGAATTCCATGACCAAACTGCAACTGGAAAGTTGAAAGCAGAAATGATTCCTACAATTCCTAATGGATGCCATTGTTCATACATGCGATGGCTTGGTCGCTCCGAGTGCATGGACAAACCATACAACTGACGAGAAAGTCCTACGGCAAAATCGCAAATATCAATCATCTCTTGAACTTCGCCTAAACCTTCTTGAAGGCTTTTCCCCATCTCATAGGAAACGAGTTGTCCGAGTGGTTCTTTGTATTTCCGTAATTCTTCTCCGTATAAGCGAACTATCTCACCGCGTTTGGGTGCAGGTAAGGTACGCCAATTAACAAAGGCTTTTTGTGCTGTTTTAATGACTTGTTCATATTCTTTTTTAGAGGTAACACTTACGCTTCCGATAAAGCTACCATCAACAGGAGAATAGGAATCAATATATTCACCAGAGCTAGAAGTGGATTTTAAACCAGTAGAAGTTCCATCATTTTTCTTCTTTAGTCCTAGTTTTTTTAAGAATGTTTTTTTCATTTAAATTAGGTCTTAATATTGATTAGAAATATGCTACAAAAGTATTAAGTCAAAACACGAATTTATAGTTTATCGAAAGTTTTTTTTAAATTGTACTCTTCGTAAAATAAATATTGTGTTGCTATTGAAATAACGTAAAACTTGCTCAAAGGTTAAGGCTATTCCTATAATAAAAAAGGGCATAACCTTTAAAAAAGATTATGCCCTGAAAATTTCAGTAATCAACAAATACTGATTATTTCATTTTATCGTTGAACAGAAATTTTCTTAGTAATCAATGATTCATCTAATTTTATATGGATGGTATACATACCACTAGCAAAATTAGCTACATCAAAAGGAATAATATTATTTCCAGACATTTTACCATAATCATTTGCTGCTACACGCTGACCAACTGCATTGTAAACTTCAACGTAAACATCTGAAGAAGTTGCTAATGCTAATTCTATATTTACTTTTTCAGAAGCAGGATTAGGGAATACATCTGCTAAATCATTACGATATACATCTTCTGCTGAAACTGGAAATGCTAAGCCTTGCGCAATTGCTTCTTCCATAGTAGAAGAAACAGCATTGACAACCTCTCCATCATCATCTAATAATAGTGCAATCACATGCATATTATTAGTATTATAACCTGCATCTACAGTTACCGTTTCAAAGAAATAAGGGTGGCGATCACCTGCCACTGCTGTTTCAGGTACACTACCCATTACACCATCATATCCACCAATTAATTCACGACCAACATGATTATAAACCATGTCCTCTGCTGGTACAGTACTTGGTAAATTTTCATATCCACCCATAGGACCAAATCCACCTCCAGAATAATTATTAGCTTGTCCCCATTCTGCTCCTGTACCTGTGACGCCATCTTCTGTCAAGATAACAGCTAATCGGTGTTCTCCACTTACATCCATCATGAAATTAATATCTACAGATACATCAAGGTCACGTGTTGATTCATCATAAGCAACTCCCACAGTTAAAATAGCTGGTGGGTTATCTAACATATCCTCTACTGATGGCATCTCTATTTCAGAAGGATCTAACACTTCTGTTCTTTGATGAATAACGGAAGGAAATCCTGTGAAACCAGGAAACGATGTAAGTGCTCCATCATAATCTGCATTTACCATTGGGTCTTGATTGTGAACAGCGATACCAATAAAATGCTTTCCATAACGATCAGACATTCCTTGAAGGAATACTTCTCCGCGTGGACACCAAGGACACCATGTACCAGTAGCTTCTTCTACTACAACTGCTTTATTAGGATTTGGTGTAACTCCTGAGATACTTAACGAACTAGCATCATTTGTGGTATCATCATCATCGCCCATTCCATTTACATTAGATACCCACACATCAATTTCCGATTCTCCATCTACGATAGTAAATACATCTGGATGTGTAAATGGCATACTACTATTAAAAGGAATAGAAATATCTGTCATTGATTGTGTATAGGTATTCGTCCCATCACTCCAGTTTACATCTATAGATGTAATTTCTTCAATCGCTGCATTTGCAATAACACCAGCGACTTCAGCATCTACACCAATAAGTCCACCGTTAATAAAAGATCCTGCTCCTAAAGCAATACTAGCATCACGAACGATAGTTGGTGCACCAATAGTAATATCATCAATGGCCCAGCCATAATTCCACTGATCGCCATCTGTATAGTCAAATGCTAATTGAATCACTTGACCTGCATAATTATCAAGGAATACCGTAACTTTTCTCCATTCGAATCCAGCTTGATCTTCTAAATCACCTACTAATTCCCAATTCATACCACCATCTGTTGATGCATATACCGTAGCTCTCTCATCAAGTCCTTGATAATCACCATTTCCAAAATAAGATTCCATTTCTAATAATATCGTTCCTGTAGCTTCTGTAAGATCAATATCGCTAGTTACTACACGACCATCAGATACAACACCATTTCCAAGAGCATCATCATTTACGCCAATGAATTGAGTATGTTCATCTGGAGCAAAGTAAGCACTACCGAAATCAGCAGCATCTGAATACACCCATCCACCGTCCATTGACCAGTCAGCTGGAAAACCAGCTTCAAAATCTTCAGAAAAATAGGTTTGTCCTATTACAACTAAGGAAGTAAGACAAATCGCAAAAGTTGAAAGTAATAGTTTCTTCATACGTGAAAAAATTTTTTATAATCGTAGCAAACAAGGAGAGATTAATTTTCGCCAAATAGAGAAATAATCCATTTTTTTGATACAATTAAAGCGTAATTAAAATCAATGTTCTATAAACTTATTAAAAAAGAAACTAAAGATAATAAAACTACAAGAAAAGAAGCGAAAGAAATACTTTAGAAGTATTCATAAAAAGATAATTGCTTGAGGAAAATAAATTAAAATACAGTTTTGCAAAGCTGATGACATTGTATAGCTATCGAATTATACTAAATTTTAAACTTTGACTATGTTGATTTTTAGTATTTATTTTACAAAAATAAATTCCACTAGGAAGATGCTTTATATCAATATCTATTGTTTGAAAATTGTTTATAAAAGTCGGATTAATTTGTAATTGCATATCTCCCTTAGCATCAAAAATTGTTATCTCATGGATAGTTTCCAATTGATGTGGTCGTTGAATTTTAATCGTATTCTGTGCTGGATTGGGATATATTTCAATAGCGTAAAATGGTATTTTTTTAGTTGATGTAGCTGCAAACTCTACAGAAAAAGGTCGAATTTCTTTCGAGGTAAAATTGCCTCCTTCTAGTAATACCCATCCTTGTTCATCATAGATTTTATAATGCCCATTACCTAACGTACAGCATACCCCATCGCCATAGTCATCTACAATGATAAATTCATAGCATCCTTCTGTGGGTAGTTGTACCACACTCGAATACATTTGATTAGAAGCATAAGCTCCCTCCCCATCTGGATTATTGATATAAGGAAAACCTCCAGCCTCAATTCCTACTGCTTCGTTACCTCCTGAAGCATAAATCTGACCATTGTAATCTTGTATTTGCCAGTACGTTTCATGTCCATACTCGTCTGTTAGTATTTCAACAAAGACATTAGACGAAAATGATTGATTCGCAAAGCTAAGTGTTTCAAGTGTATGATTATTATCTAGTTGATCGTCTTCTATACCAGTCAATTCTATCAAAAAATCAAGTTCATTAGTCAAAATAGGGCCCAAATTAAGATGTCTTCGTTCAAATGGAGTTAATACATCTTGTACTTCTTCTGTTAACAGTGTTCCATTTTCATCTGCAATGGATATCATAGGATTTTCAATGCTATTCCCCCCCAAATTAATTATTTCAATGGGCAAATAAATAGCATCATTTTGGCAAATTTCGGAGGTTCCTGTATATCTCAAAATAGCCAAGTCATTCTCTACTTTTGGAACAGCACAATCTGCAGTTAATACTTCATTTAACAAACCATCTGTAAGGTGTTGATTCATTAAATATGTACTTCTATCTGTAGGACAAATTTTATAAATGGTTGGATAATATTGAATATTATAAGCATCATTAATAGAAGAAACATTATCAATGATTGGATAGTCAATAGCTTCTATCCAATTCCCAAAAGTAAAATCTCCAATAAATGTCCCCGTTGATCCTAACTGCCCCATTAATTGATCTGTGGAATTTTGGGCTTCTGTTTCTATAAATAGAATCACTGTTTCGCCTAAGCCTTCTTCTCCAATCAAATAATAAACTTCATTTAATGCAGCTTGCTGCGTATACACCCAACAAGGTTCACACCAAGTAGCGCCTATTTCTAAAATAACCGTTTTGCCTTCATCGAGATAATCGCTTAATTGATGAGTATTTCCATTGATATCTGTCAAAGTAAAGTCAGGAGCAATTGTTCCATCGGGAAGTTGCGCAAGAGTGTAATAATATCCTAAAAGTAGGATAAAAAGTATGTTTATACGCTGTAGCATAATGCTTTTCATTCACCAAATATATCTTCTTCAAAGTAACGACAATATTTACTTACATGATATAGATGAATATAAAGAAAACATTAAAAGTGTATGGTTTGTAGAACACCTGACATTGTGGAGTAAATTCTATTTACTGCTATTTTTTATCAATTGATAATAGAAATTGATTGCTTTTTGATAATTATCTAAACTAATAGCTTCATTAATTCCATGAAAACGTTTCAAATCAGAACGATCCAATTGAAGGGGTTGAAAACGATAAATATTATCAGACACATCCACATAATATCGACTGTCTGTTGCTGCTATTACTAAAGATGGAGCAACTACTGCTTCTGGAAATATTTCTTTAATCGTTCGTTGCAAAACACGAAAACCAAAACTATCGGTACTGGATAAAGGAGCAGGATCAGTTGAATTTTCTGGATCATCTATTTGCACAATAATACGTTTGTCATTTATGACATCTTCTACATAGGCTTTTACACTTTCTACTGTTTCCCCTGGAATGATTCTAAAATTTATTTTTGCAGAAGCACGTGTGGGCAAAACATTTTCTTTAACGCCTCCTCTTAACATTGTTGGGGCTGTTGTAGTACGCATAATCGCACTCGCGGCAGGATCTTTTGATAATTGACTTTTGATCAAACCTTTGGTCAACCATAAATTGGCGAAAAGTGTTTTATTAAAAATGGTCATTTCAGGACCTACATGCTCAAAAAGTGCAGCAGTAGCACCATCTACTTTCATTGGAAATGGATGCTCTACTAAGGTGTTAATTGCTTTTGTGAGTGTACTTACTGCTGTTTCTGGAGGAGGCATCGAAGAATGCCCACCATCTTCGAGCTGGGCAGTCAAGGTTAAAGTAGCATAGCCTTTTTCACTGATCCCAATCATGGCTAAGGGTTGTTCCAATCCTCCCATCGCTTTATTGAGTACCATTTGTCCTTCATCTAAGACATATTCAAAGCGCAAATTATTATCTTTGAAATATTGAACAATAGCTTTTGCCCCATACTTACCCAATACTTCTTCATCATGTCCAAACGCAAAATAGATATCTCGTGTAGGTGCAAATCCTTCTTGAAGCATTTTTTCACAAGCTTCTAAAATACCAATGATATTAATTTTATCATCCAATGTACCTCGTCCATATAAAAGATTTTCATCAATTTGACCACCAAAGGGATCAGCATCCCAACGATCACGACTAGCTTCTTCTACAGGAACAACATCAGAATGGCCCATGAGTAATATGGGTTCGAGTCTTGGATTCGTTCCTGCCCATTTATAGATATATGAAAATTCATTGATTACAGTACGTTCCAATTCTTGATGAACTTGTAGGTAAGTTCGCTGTAATAACGTATCAAAATTGCGATAAGCCGAGCTATCTATATTATTGGAAATAGTAGGAATTTGAATGGCTTGCGCCAAATGTTCGATACTCTTTTTCTCTAAGGGAAATAATTTTATCGCTTCAATATCTTGAATTTGTTTGGATGAAAAATTCAGGGTTCTGATAATCATTATACCAATAATAATAATCAGAGCAAATAGCAATAAACGGAATAATAATCGTCTTAGTTTTCGCATAATAAGGGTTCAATTGGTCTAAGAAACTATTTGAATTTAATACGTTAATGTGAATTTCTTTTTTATTCAAAAAATTAAATTCAAACAGCTTCTGAAATTTACAAAGCAAATGTATTTTTTCGGTGCATCCATCGCCCTCTTGTAAAATCTGGGAAAGGCATAGGTTGACCTCCCATCGCAATAGATTGTTCTGAAAGGGGCGTAATTGCCAACCATGTCGCTGCATCATATACATCAAATGGTGGTGCTACCTTTTCTTTAGCACAATTTATAAAATCATCCATCAAAAAGTAGTCCATCCCGCCATGTCCTGCTCCTGTAGCTTTATTTGCTCCTGCTTTCCAATACGCATGATCGTATTGATCTAAGTAGGTTTGAGCATCTTCCCAGCGGTGAGCAGGACTTGTACCTTCAAGATGAAGCGATTTATTCACTGCCATCCAAATTCCTTTTGTACCTTGCACTCTAAATCCTAAAGAATAAGGACGTGGCAAATTAGTATCATGATGTAAACTGATGGTTTCACCATTGGAACATTTAATCAAAGTAGTAACTTTATCCCCTAATTGAAACTCAATTTTTGCATTGGGATGATCGGCTCCGCCTTTCTCATGATCGACGATATAATTGTGTAATCCTCTCGCTTTAGATGCCATAGAGGTCAAATACAAAAATCGATTTCCTCGATTGATATTACAATACTGCGCTACTGGGCCAATGCCATGTGTTGGATATAAATCACCATTTCGATGAATGGAATGCCGTGTACGCCAGCGTGCTTCACTAAAACCTTTTTCACCAAATTCTGCTCCTGAATTGTAGGGCGTTATCCCATCATTAAATTTCACGCCTCGAAGATCATGTTGGTAACCTCCTTCTAAATGGATCAGTTCACCAAATAGTCCTTTTCGAACCATATTTAAAATCGCCATTACATCGCGTCGATAGCAGACATTTTCAAGGAAAAATAAGGGCGTGCCAGTTGCTTCATGGGTGTTTACGAGTTGCCAACATTCATCCATAGAAAAACCGCCACAGACTTCCATACCTACATATTTACCTGCTTGCATCGCCGCTACTGCCATCTCTGTATGCCACCTCCATGGAGTAGCGATAATAATAGCATCAACCGATTCATCTTGTACCAAATTCAGGTAGTCTTTTTCTCCTGCTTTATAAATTTTAGGCATTTTAGCACCTGCTTCGGTAATCATTTTTTTAGTGCGGCGAAGCATTTCATCATCAATATCACAGATAGCGATCAGTTGACAATCTGTTCTTTTTAAAATAAGATTGATATGATTTTGTCCCCGTAAGCCTGTTCCAATGACACCTATATTTATGGTAGAACGAAAGGGGGTTTTTGATTTTGGTGATGTAGCTGAAGCGATATTAGGAAGTGCAGCACTAGCCCCTGCTAGTGCGGAAGTTTGGAGAAATTTCCGTCTATTAAATTGGTTTTCCATCTGTTTTAATCTAATCTAATTCTTTGATATAGAACAATGATGAAATGGATAAACTTCGTTTATACAAATTGCTTTTTAACAAAGCTTTCCAAATCAACTAATGAACTACCCCGATGCAAGCATACGGAGTATCATTTAAATGGCAATTCCTTTTTTCATTCGATGCAAGCATCGGGGAATTAAACCTAAACATAATTAAAAAGGAAAAATAAGAAAAAAAGTGGAGAATCAATCTAACGATTGTCACTTTGAAGGGTATTTAAAAAATCTATAGTTTCTGCAAGACTTCGTAATATGGAAGTATTGGGGGCAGGTGTTACATTTTGAACGATGACCTGATAACCTGACAATAAAACGTTCACATCAGGAAAAAGCTTGGATATACGATCCACATACCGCTGAACGGGTTGTTTGGCGTAAGATTCTGTAATCATCGTATAAATATAATCGGGCTTTTGGATATGATAAGCATCTTGTAAATCCTCCAAGGTAATATTTTGACCAAGATAAATAACATTATTTCGTCTAGATTTAACGAGATAGTGCATTAAAAGCAAACTCAATTCTTGGGTTTCGCCTTCAGGCAAATACAAAAGGAACTTAGGTGCATCCGATCCAGAAACGATAGGTTCATTATCTATAGCAACAATAATCTTTTGCCGAATAAGGTTACTCATAAAGTTTTCCTGTACAGGATTGATGGATCCCGTCAGCCAAAGTAAACTCAATTTATCTAAGAAAGGATGTATCACCTCTAGCATCGTCCGTTCAAAACCCAATTGTTGGATATTCGTGCGAATAATACGATCGAATTTATACTCATCCATTTCAATCATCGAAATAGTGAGTGCATCGAGTTGAGTACCGTATTCAAAATTAATTTCTGAAATTGCTGCTACTTTTTCTGCAATTTCATTGACTGTCATTTTAGCAATCTTAGAAATCTTGATGCCGTTTTTATTGAGCAGAGCGATATTGAGCAGCAGCTTGAGGTCATTATCTTGATAATAGCGAATATTGGTTTGCGTACGTTGCGGATGCAAGATATCATAGCGCTGTTCCCATATCCGAATGGTATGCGCTTTGATGCCCGTAAGCTTTTCCAAATCTTTTATAGAGTATACTGCCACTGAATAATTTTTGTGCTAAAATTCGTCCTCCGCTACTTTACCGCATCATTTTCAACAGCTTTTTGAAAAAAAAGTTTAGATTAGCTTTAATTCTTTCAGAATAGATTGAAAATATAAGATAATAATTCAATATTGAACAAATGGAGCGAGCAAAAGCAGAACAAATTTTCGTAGAAATGATTGAAAATACTAGTCTTCAACGACATTGTAGGAGTGTTAGTATGGTCATGGAGGCATATGCAAAAAAATATGGAGAAGACGAGAATCAATGGGCTATTGCAGGGTTATTGCATGACGCGGATTATGAAAAGTATCCCGAAGAACATCCAAACATCATCGTGAAAATGTTAGAAGAAGAAGGAGAAAAGGAACTCGCTCATGCTATTTCAGCACATTATACCAAATGGGGTGTACCTTATATTTCTCGATTGGACAAGGCATTATTGGCATGTGATGAATTGACAGGTTTTATTGTGGCCTGTGCCTTGATTCGTCCACAACGGATGGAGGGTTTAAAAGTAAAATCGGTGAAAAAGAAATTTAAAAATCCGAAATTTGCAGCAGGCGTTGAACGTGATGAAGTACTGAAAGGAGTGGAATTATTAGAGGTTGATTTTGGAGAGCATATCCAATTTATTATTGATGTGCTGTATGAGAATCGTGCAGCTTTAGATTTGGAGGGCGAGTCTTAATGTTTTAGAACATAAATAATTCAAATAATCGTAAGACGACTTGGAGTCGGATCACAATGTGAATGAAAACTACATTATTTAGCAGGAAATCGTAAACGAATTTGTTGCCAAGCAATAGATGATTCATAGCCTTTATTAATAAGGTAGAGTGCTATTTTGTTTTTGAGTTTGTATTCATTGGGTTCTTTATAATCTTTGATCTTTTTTTCGATCAGATCATTAATAGTAGATAAATAATCTTCTTCTTCAATTTCCAATAAGGCTTTTTTGATACAGTAAGCGGAGAGTTTTCGCAATTTCAGTTCTTGTTTGATTCGATTTTTCCCCCAGCGTTTCATTCTAAATTTTCCGCGAGCATAGGATTTAGCAAAACGGAGTTCGTTGAGGAAATTTTCAGCAATGAGTTCTGCAATAATTTCTTCTAAATCATCGCCATAAATTCCCAAATCCAACAGTTTCGTCCGTACCTCTTTATGACAACGATCTTGATAGGCACAATAGCGTTGTAATTTCTTGAGCGCATCTAGTTTAGAAATATATTTTCGCGTTTTTTTCAAAAAGAAAGTTGATTTAGGTCAACAAAAAGGATGATTCTAGTATTTTATTGATATTGGTTTAACCACAAAAGACATATAAGAAACACAAAAGGAAATACTTTAAGTTTCCATACTATCAAAAAATTGAAATACAAAAATACAACGACCTTATGACATTTTTAAAAGAAGGAGAAAAAGCCCCTGCATTTTCAGGCGTGAATGAACACAATGAAGCCATCAGTTTAGCAGATTATGCAGGAAAAAAGTTAATTCTATTTTTTTACCCAAAGGATAACACTCCTGGTTGTACAGCTGCTGCTTGTAATTTACGTGATAATTATGCTGATCTTAAAAAAGCAGGATTTGAATTATTAGGCGTAAGTCCCGATAGTGCTAAAAAGCATCAAAATTTTATCAAAAAATTTGATTTCCCTTTTCCATTACTTGCTGATACAGAATTGGAAACCATTAAAGCTTATGGCTGTTGGGGACTCAAAAAATTTATGGGTCGAGAATACGAAGGCGTATATCGTACCACTTTTATTATTGATGAAAATGGTATGATTGAGAAGGTATTTACAAAAGTAAAAACGAAAGCACACGCAGAGCAGATTAAGGAAGCGATGGAGTTGGTGTGAAATAGAACAGTCCGAATAGTTTGTTAAGCTATTCGGACTGCTTTTAAAAAAATAGAAAACTTACTACTGATACTCTTCCACCTCAAAACGCCCATTTTTGATGGATACTTTATCGGGTAAGCCCTCTAGCGCATCTCGGTTTTCGAAATGCAACTCAAACTTCCCCTCTACAATACCTGCCTCTTTATCAGCATGTGTAATTCGTACCCAGCTATTTTTCTTGGGATCAAGATGATAATGACCTATAGGAACATGACCGTCTTCTTCATATAAACTATACTTCGCTATGATAATTCCGTCATCCGTATCACCTTCTACAACAGTATAACGACCTTTTCCTTTATTCCATTCTAGTCCTAAAATTCTGAATGATTCGCTTAATCCGCCTGCTAAAGTATGAGTAGTTAATACAATATAATACCTACTACTATCACCAAGATAAGGTCGCCAATAAGCACTAGCGTCAAATCCCAATCCATTAATACTACCCTCCACCCAACCATAGGTTTGTGTGCCAGTCTCCCAGAGGATCGTTTCATCCTTATAAGGATTACAAGCAATAAGTAAACAAAGCAAGCTTATACCACTTGCTATAAGTAGATATCGCATAAGCATTAATGTTTTATAAAAATAGATTCCTCTAAGATTATTTTTATCTTAGATGAATCATCTTATTTAAGATACTACTGATACTCTTCCACCTCAAAACGCCCATTTTTGATGGATACTTTATCGGGTAAGCCCTCTAGTGCATCTCGGTTTTCGAAATGCAACTCAAACTTCCCCTCTACAATACCTGCTTCTTTATCTGCATGAGTAATACGTACCCAACTATTCTTTTGGGGATCAAGATAATAACGACCAAGGGCAACATGCCCATCCTCTTCGTATAAACTATATCTTGCAGTAACAATATCATCATCCGTATCGCCGTCCTCTATTCTGTAACGCCCTTTTCCTTTTTCCCATTCTAGTCCTAAAATTCTAAATGATTCGCTTAATCCGCCTGCTAAAGTATGAGTAGTTAATACAATATAATACCTACTACTATCACCAAGATAAGGTCGCCAATAAGCACTAGCGTCAAATCCCAATCCATTAATACTACCTTCCACCCAACCATAGGTTTGTGTGCCCGTCTCCCAGAGGATCGTTTCATCTTGATAAGGGTGACAAGCAATGAGTATACAAAGCAAGCTTATACCACTTGCTATAAGTAGATGTCGCATAAGATTATTGTTTTATAAATCGAAGAATGGTATCTTCTGTAGAGGTAGATACTTTAATAAAGTGGATACCTTTGTTTAGTGTACTGACGTCAATAGTATTAGTTCTATCAGCTTCCAATTGTTCTAACTGTATCCTACCACTTAAATCGTAAATGGTGTAATTAAACGATGCGTCTAATGGTATATCTAGGTACAAAAGAGTACTCACAGGATTGGGTGAAATAGAAATAATTGTGTTCTCCTTATTGAGCATCTTATGTTTTCCTAAAACCACTTGTTTGTTATCATTTGATACTAAGTTTTGCCCTCCCCCTCCTCCAGAGCATACACCTTCTTCTATCGAAACATCAATGGAAGTTGTAACTACCTCTCCATCATCAGAGGTTACAGTACACGTTACACTTATGGTACATGCTACAGCACAATTAAATTGAACAGTAGCACTACTCCCATCTCCATTTGGCGTAATTGTGCCTTGGGAGACCGACCACTCATAAGTATAGGGGGGATGTCCAGGTAGCACAATACTTGCTTCAAAAACTGTCGCTACAACAGAAAATTGACCATCGTCAATACAAATGGGATATTGTACAGGATTGAGTTCTACACTCATTGGTTGTGGGGTCATATAATTGGCTACAATGCAGCCCATAATTTCTATAGTAGTACCATTGGAGTTAATATCATCACCAATACCATCTACATCTGAAAATTGGAGCATACGCTCGGACGAAGGAAGAGCATTATCTCCTCCCATAACAGCCATTGTAGTTCGATCAATCTCCCCAAATCCAAAACGTACACCATGACTACAAGGATGCTCATCATCTGCATCTAAATCACAACTAAAAGTGCAATTACCTATGTAAGTTCTATTATGTCGTCCACCAAACAAATGCCCCATTTCATGGGCAAAAGTCCACCGCGGAGCAAACATCTCTTCTATGTGTATTATTGCAAATGCATTCCCTACAAAAGGGCCTAAACCATTAACTATTCCAGCTATAAACCCATCTAAGTTAGTTGCAGAAAGCATGATAGCTAAATCTGCTCCTACACTAGTTCTATAACTACCTACCTGATTAACAAACGCTTTTATTACTTCTTCTGCATCAAGGTCAGTAGGATATTCAAAATCAATACTCTCAAAATGCCAATTAATAGTAATTCCATCTATACCAGTATTGGCTAAAGCAGCAGGAAAAGTATTCAAACCTGCCATAATGTAAAACCAACGTTCAAAATGACTTAATCCTTGTGCTATAAGATTAGGTAAAACGTCTTGAGGAATAAAGACTAAAACATCTACCTCGGCAGTACAGTCTGCATCATGATCGCATAGTTCAAATTGTTCATCAATGGGAGGGGTAGGTGGCTCTGGATCGGGGTCTTTAATTCCACAGATTTCGCCACTAAGGCGAGGTGTTACTCTTCTTAATGCAGAAACGCCCTTTGAAACCGCATGAATTTCATAGTTTCCTCTTGAAGATTGTATAAAGCCAGCTAAATAAGGATTTTCAGGATGAGTATAAAGTCCTAAAAGGTTTTTTTCGTCTCTACTTCGACCATACCAAAATTGTCCACCCAAATTATCTGTTTGATTTAACATTACTTCAATAGGTAGATTGGCTTCATCAATAGATAAATCGATGGAAGTCACTTCTTTATCAGAGAGGAGGTGTCCCAGTAATTCTTTTGTATCAAAATAATGCAATACCTCTGTATCTGGATCATTTAGTAATTCGTCTAGGAATTGAGAGCGTTCTTCCGTAATACCAGTAGGGCGATCAATCGTTTGATCTAATTCAATTTTTTGCGCGAGTAGAAAGGAAGAAAAAATCATCAAGAGACAAGTAAGTTTGTACTGTACTGTAGGGAGACTCATTTGGAATCTTTTCATAATGCTTTAGTTTTGAGATGAATTCTTTCTTTTACAAGAAAGATTGGGGATATCCCTTTTGTTGTTTTAGTAATGACTGAGTTTATACTTGTTACAAGGAAAGTAATTACTTTTTTGTTTGGCGTACACTTTCCAAGATTTAAGCGTTACTCATATACTCAAACAAGATTTGTACAAAAGCTAAATTATGATTTTTTATAATACCAAACAAGGTGTTGTTGAGTTTTAACAAAGAAGACGCGAAAAAATTAACAATATACTTTAATAAATGAAATTATCAATACATCTCATCATGGTCATCATCACAATGATAGTGGTGTTTCCATCGACCTTTAGCTTTTTGAGTTGCTCCGCCATTTTGTTTTTCAGCGAGCATTTTTTGGATGAGACGAGCGCGTTCTTCTCGAATTTCTACTTGTAATTGCTTGTCGAGTTCTCGGTCGAAGAATTTAATTCCATCAATGTAGGTCATATCTGCTTTGGCATAAACCGACATTGGATGTTCTGACCAAAGCACTAAATCTGCATCTTTTCCTACTTTGATACTTCCTACACGATCATCAATGTGCAAAATTTTAGCAGGATTGAGCGTAACAAATTTCCACGCATCTTCTTCACTTACATTGCCGTACATCACTGCTTTAGCGGCTTCTTGATTAAGGCGACGCGCCATTTCGGCATCATCTGAATTGAAAGCAACGGTCACGCCTTGATCGTGCATGATTTCTCCATTTTGAGGAATCGCATCAATTACCTCATATTTGTACGCCCACCAATCTGAAAAAGAAGAACCTGCTGCGCCGTGTGCTTTCATTTTATCAGCTACTTTATAACCTTCCAAAATATGCGTAAAAGTATTTACTTTAAAGCCCATATCATCCGCTACATGCATCAACATATTGATTTCGGATTGTACATAAGAATGGCAAGTAATAAAGCGTTTGCTATCTAAAATTTCTACCAGCGTCTCCATTTCTAAATCTCTTCGAAGGGTACGATCTCCTGATTGTTGGCGTTTTTTATAATCTTTTGCCCGTGTAAAATGGTCGACATACACTTGCTCTACCCCCATCCGCGTATCGGGGAAACGATTATTAGAAGATGATCTTGATTTCTTTACATTCTCCCCTAAGGCAAATTTGATAAACCCAGGCGCACTTCCAAATTTCATCGCTTCAGGTGCATAGCCCCAGCGCAATTTAATCAAAGCCGATTGTCCACCAATAGGATTACAAGAACCATGTAATAATTGAGAAATAGTTACACCACCGCCTAATTGACGATAAATATCAATATCATCGGAATCAATGACATCACCAATGCGCACTTCTGCGGTACTCGCTTGCGTACATTCATTTACTCCTCTCGAAATCGCAATATGCGAATGTTCATCTATAATGCCACTCGTTAAATGTTTGCCTGTAGCATCAACTGTAGTCGCCGAACGATCACTTAAATCTTTTCCGACTTGAATAATTTTTCCATTATCAATTAGGACATCCATACCTTCTACAATTCCTTCTGCCTCATTCGTCCAAACAGTCGCATTTTTGAAGAGTACTTTTTCCGTTTTTGGGGCTTCTTTCCAACCATAAGGCAGGAATGGATAGGTTATCGCTCCCATTTCAGCTACTGCTTTTTTGTCCTTTTTTGATTCTTCTTTTTTATCCGTTTTTTCTTCTGTATTATCTGTTGAAGTGGAAGGTGTCGCTACCCAATTGACCCAAGAACCATTTCCTGTTTGTCCTTTTCCTGACCATTTATTCGCCCCTTTTGAGCCTGATAAACGAAGCATACGTTTTGCACCTTCTGGTTTAAATGAGATACTCATTAAGCCATTTTTGTAGGAGTGATTAACTTTCGTTGTAGTAGAATCATTCACAACGATAGACATTTTAGTCTTTTCTACTTTGAGTTTATAGGTATCATCTCCCACTTTCAAATCATAATTACCACTTAAATCGACTTCTTCTAAAGCTTTCAAAACGAAGGGTTTTCCTTGTACCCAATTATGATGAATTGCAGTTTTATCTTCAAAAAGATCGCCTGAAGTGATTAAGAAATTTGCTAATTTACCCGTAGAAAGGCTACCTACTACATTGCTAGCATTGGCTAATTTTGCGGGGGTATAGGTCAATGCTTTTAAAGCATTTTCTTTGGATAATCCATTTTTGATGGCTTTTCGAATATTAACAAGTAAAGCATCTTTTGCTTTGAGTTTATTTGTAGTAATAGCCACTTCAATCCCTGCATTCGTTAAATGTGCTAAATTAGTTGGAGCTAATTCCCAATGTTTTAAATCCGCTAAATCAATTTGCATCGCTTCGAAAGGATCTTCTACATCATAAGCTTTTGGAAATTGAACGGGAATCACCAAGGGAGATCCTGTAGCTTTTATATCATCTAGGCGTTGGTATTCATCTCCTGTACCATAAAGGATGTAGGTTTTGTTGTATTCTTTTGCAATTTTAGCAGCACGAAGGGCTTCTTGTTTATTACCAATTTCAAAAAACTGCGGTAAGTTTTGTACTTTGTTCCATGCTTCAAGCGATAAATTTTTCTCTTCTTTATAACCATGATTTTCGTACCATAATCCATCTAAATAGGTTTGGCGAATGAGTGCAATACATCCCATCAAAGACCCTGGATATGATTGGGTAGAAGTTCCTTTACGGAAAGAGAAATGATGCCCAACATTGGATTGGATTAATTCTTTATGTTCTTGTTGATTGCCCAGCGTCACCAAGCAAGATGTTCCTCTTGAAATACCATCCATTTGGTGAGATAATACTGTTCCAAAACCCGCTTTACGTAATTCCTTTGCCGCTTTTTCATTGGTACTAAAAGCAGTATGGGCATTAAATTCTGTTTTTAAGGCTTGGTTCCAACTATACGCTCCATCTTTTTTAGATACCATTTGCTGATTGCCTGACCAAGGATTTCCTCCTTCTCCTTTTTTATCTTCTGGCATTCCATAATTAGATTGCAATTCTATAAAGGAAGGATAAATATACTTTCCTGCAAGATCAATTTCTACTGCCCCTTTTGGAATACGTACGCCTTGTCCTACTGCCTCAATTTTACCTTTTTTGATAATCAAGGTGGCATTTTCTATTTTTTTATTGTAATCCGTATAAATGGTGGCGTTGGTAAAAGCATACCAATCATCTCGACTATCTTTTACACCATTGGTAGGAAAGGTTTCTTGGGCATAGGTGAATAAAAATCCACTAATAAAGAGGAAAAGGAGGGTGATTTTTTTCATTTTGTATTGTTTTATCTAAGAACTATACTTGAGTTTCAAGCTAGTGTAAGTTTGCTGGGTTTGGAATGCTAAAAATAGTATTTTTACACTAAATCTTATGAGTTTAATACGTTTAAATGAATAATAACTCGCCTACAGAACAATTTTTACAGTTATTACAAACAAGTTTCAAAGCAAAGCAATTTGTTAAATTAACTTGTAGTAAGCCTGTTGGTTCAAACAAAGACTTAAAAAATATTTATGGGCGACGAATTGAGATAAAAGGGCAAACCAAAATCTCTTGTACTTATCGTTTTACGACAAAAGATGAAGTTAAAAATTATGCCTTAGAAGAACTGCTACTTCTTTTGCAAGAGTGGATTGGTAATTCCTTTTTAAATGTTGATTTACTCACTAGTGAACAAAAGATCAGCCTTCAATTGAATAAAAAGCGAAAAGCACGATTACTTATTCAAAACCAAAAAAATGAAGCACCATCTATTACTCATGATAAGCAAAAAAAACGGCTCATTCTCGCAGAAAACAATCCATATCTCAAAGCATTAGGCATCACGAATCAAACAGGAAAAGTACTTCAATCTGGACAAAAGAAGTTTCGCCAGATCAATAAATATATCGAAATCATCAGTTCTATTTTACAACAGACGAAGCTTCCTACTTCTCCTCAAATCGTCGATATGGGCTCAGGTAAAGGCTATCTCACTTTTGCCTTATATGATTATTTAAAACATCAGTTGAAATTAGATATTTCTATCACAGGTATTGAATTACGAGAAAATCTAGTGGATTTCTGTAATCAGCTGGCTCAAGATTGTAAGTATGAACAGCTTCAATTTTTGGCTCAAGATATTACAACTTATCAGTCGGATAAGATTGACTTTTTAATCGCCCTTCATGCTTGCGATATTGCCACTGATATTGCCATTGCCAAAGGCATCAAAGCAGATGCTAATGCCATTATCGTTGCGCCTTGTTGCCATAAACAAGTGCGTAAATCCATGCAATGTACTACCGAAATGCAATCCATACTTCGACATGGTATTTTATTAGAACGACAAGCGGAACTACTGACAGATGGTATTCGTGCTTTATTGCTGGAAGCACACGGCTATAAAACCCAAGTCTTTGAATTTATCTCTACTGAACATACCCCTAAAAATGTGATGATTATAGCGACTAAAGGCAAGAAAAAGTCAACGGCTTTAGCAGAAATAGCAGCGATCAAAAAGGAGTTTGGGATAAAAGAACACTATTTAGAGAAATTACTTTTTGAACCACAAAAGGCACAAAAAATCACCTAAGCTTTATTTTTCGAAATCTGCGCGAATGGGAATATCACGACTTCGTAAATCTCGACATTCCAAATCGAAAGACAACTAAAAGTCCAACAAAAATCAAGATAACCAAATAGAATGGCATGTGCGTAAATGCCACTACAAAGATGCGCGTCTTGTCTAATACCCACATTAAACTCAACACCACAAAAATTAACATCAACAAGCCTGATAATTTATCAAAACCTGGAATATAATCTAGTATGGTATTTTTTCGGATTAAGAAAAGTGTCACCACCATTGAAATGATGGGTAAGATTTGCGTATAAATATTTGTACTTAAAACAGGTCGATTCTCAAATAAAAAAAGATAAGCATTAAGCGTAATGGAGAAAATCCCTGGTACACAGACTAGATAAATCAAAACAGCATAAAAATAAGTCCAAGGAGATAGATGCCCTTCGCCTTTTCCTAATACTCCTGCAATCAAGGCGGCTACAGGAATTAAAATAAAGTAGGCTAATACAAAAAATGGATTATCCGAAAGAAGATTAAAAAACTCTTGTAAGGTCATAATGAATGCTTTATTTATATGCCCTAATTTGTACGGAAGAAGTAGGATATAGTTTAATACTACTTAAAAAATTGCGTTCTGATTTCAAATAATCCGCAAATTATTAAACAAACTTAAAATGAATCGTTTTGTTTTATAATTTACGTCTGAAATCGAAACCGAATTTTATCGAAGAAAAGTTCGCTCAAAAATAGTTTCATTGCCCTGTTGATCGCGTAAACTCAATCGAAACTCATGTTCTCCACTTTCCAAATCATCTTCAAAACGATGGGTCAATAAATCATTTTTAGCATCGTAATTCATTAACACCCATTTTCCATCTATCGTAGCATCAAATTGAAGTCCCTTTACATTTCTAGCTGTGGGTAAATTATCCGTTATTTTAAAACTCATTCGATTGTAGCCTCGCATATTACTTTTAAACGAAACAGGGGCAATTTTAGGCGCAATTTCATCAATCAAAATAGAAAAATCTCCTAGATCACGCACCTTAGCTTTGAGCCAGCCATTGTTCCACTCTCCACCACAATTAATTACATTATCTTTTTTATCACAATAACCTATAAATGCTTTGGACCGTAAACTATCAGGCAAACCAATAGGACGAATTGATAAATCATAGTAGGTATGTACAGGTGTTTTAAAATTATGTAAGTGATGAACAGAAGAATACACCCCACTCGATGGATCGGCGGAAGATTGATACTGCAAATATAAATCTTCATACAAAGCTCCTTTTGGAAAATAAATTTCTACGGCACTATTTTTAATGATATTTTCTTCATTGTATGGTAAAACATAATTGTATGTACCGGACTCAGGCGCTTTAACATCCCCTCGTTTCACCCAAAACTCTAAGCGTGATGTATTGCCGTCCGTATCACTCACTTCAAAACTAATTTTGTTCTTTTTGTGCTTAGACAATGGAATAATTCCTTCATCAACTTGTACATTATAAACGGATAAATCATTTCCTGGTAATTTGAAACAACGATTAAAATAACTTTTTTGGCTCACCTGTTCTTCATAATCTAAATGTGCATTTATGTAACGTGTTTCATCAAAAGAGAAGGTTTCCATCGTCGTATTGTACCAAAGGGAATCATCATTGAGCATATCTATTTGATAAACCCCATTCCAATTGTGTGCTCCTTCCATATGATCATAGGCTTTGATTGCCATACCAATTCGCCATGCACCGAGTGCTAAAGTATCACCTTTGATTCGATAGCGATTGCCTGATTTATAGACATCATAAGTTTTAGTGCCAATGGTTTCTTGTTTTTTATTTAGGTAATAAACTTTTAGCTGGTGTAATTTGGGAGGGATATTATCTTTTATGGGAAAGCCAAATAATTGTGGATTGATGGGTTTTTCTGTTTGTGTATCCCGTATTTCAAAATGGAGATGTGGCCCAAAGGATCGTCCTGTTGTTCCTAATTTTCCAACTACTTCTCCTTTTTTGTAGAAAAATTGATCTGGATTGGGAAAGAGTTCTATTTCAAAAGTTTGTTGCTCATATTGTTTTTGTTTGATATAATCGGAAATTTCTTTTGGAAACTCATGCAAATGCGCATAAACCGTTGTGTATCCTCTTGGATGATTGAAATAGAGTACATTTCCATAGCTGCCAGATTGAACTTTGATACGCGAGACATAACCATCTGCTACTGCAAAAAGAGGCTGTCCTACTTTACCATTTCGAGATTTAATATCAATGCCTGCATGAAAATGATTAGGACGTAACTCCCCAAAAGTACCTGATAAATAAATCGTATGATCGACTGGCGATCGAAAATAATCTTGTGGATAATCAGTCGTTCGATAGGTGGTAAACGTAAACGCGTAGGTCAATAAAACGGATAATAATAGGATAAAGCGCATAAAAAATCAATTCTTTGACAGGGGTTATGACAAAGATACTACGCTTTTTTGGTTTGTTTCATACGTCGAAGTTCAATTCGTCCTAATTTGTATTTGCTGCCTTCTGTTTTGCGTACTTGTTGCCAGTGGCCTTTGATAGTATCGCCACTAATGCTTCTACGATAAACCATTTGATAACGACGTCGCATAGTGAGTGGTAGTTCTTTAGGATATATCTCAGGAATAGGGGTATGATCCCAAAGTGTCATGGAGCGATCTTTATACAATTTGCCATAAAATTTTCCTCCATAAATAGAATCCGCAATCATTACACTTGTTACCCCCGTCAAATCTTTTCCATCTTTTTCGATTACAATATCTATAGGATACTCAATTCCATCTTGGGTGATAAAGCCCGTCCATCTCCCATGTTGACAAAATGCTTGGAGACCAAACAATAAAAATAAACTGGTAATTAAAACTCGACGCATAGAAGGCAATATATTAACTTGATCCGTATTCTTATAGATGCTGATTCTTCTCAAAATGTTGTATTGCCCTAATTTAAAAAACATACCCACAAAAATCAAGGTGTAAGTGTTAAGAGATATGCTCAAAACAAATCTATGTATCAACAAAGCTAAGTCTCGCACGTAAGCCCCTCCCCTAACTAAACACCACATGTAAAATCACTAACGAAAGTAATAATCCATATCCATAAGAACGTACTGTCCCATCAGCATATTGGACATACTCTCGAATTGGTCGAATGCCATTTTTTAGTATCGTAGGAATAGCAATTAATAAGAATGCTCCTAAAATTACAAACATCGCCCGAACAAAATAATTGACATCAGGAAATTGTGTTTGGATAAAAACATACAAGGGAACCGTCATAAAAAAGGCAATCAAGGTCAGTTTTGGATTTGGACGAAGTAGGAATGCCGCCGCACAAATCACAACCACAATACCACAATTCACATAATAACGTATCTCATTAAGCGTATGCGTAAATGCTACTTGCTCATCTCCATATTTGGCGTATAATAATAAACAAGCCGTCGTAACCCCCGTCAATAAAATGACTAAAATAGAATTTCGTCCTGCCTGTACGATTTCTTGATCGTTTGCATCTTTTTTGATGTATTCTTTATAAATATCAATTGACCATAGCGTTGCTAATGAATTAAACAGAGAATCAACGGTACTCATTAAAGAAGCAAATAAAGCACACAGAATTAATCCTCGTACCCCCGTTGGTAAAAAATTACTGACTAAATAAGGAAAGGTTTGATCTGGATCAGCTAAGGGTTGGTCATGTAAAATGCCTGCTAATGCAATTCCTGGAATGATGATAATCACCGCCATAAAATACTTCATCACGCCACCGACTAATAAACCCACTTGTGCATCTTTCAAACTACGCGCCGCCAAAGATCGTTGTATGACACTTTGATTGGCACACCAATAATTAATATTTAATAGAAACAATCCAAAGATAAATTGCCACGGTAATTTAGGATGATCCGATGGTAAATGCAGGTGCATTAAATGTTCCGTTCGTTCGCCATATAATTCACTCCATCCGCCTAATTGTTGTACCGCGACAAATAAAATAGCAATACCCCCTGCAATTAATATCGAAAATTGAATAATATCCGTTTTCACTACGGCTGCCAATCCTCCAAAATAAGTATAGATTGCAGAAAAAACACCCAAAAATGCGACCAACATACACGTTCGAGTCAAACGATCTTCACTTAAAAACGCTAAATAATCGCCAAATACCATATCCGCTGCATAGGCTGCCCAAAAGAGTGCCGCCCCAATTCCCATGGTTGAAAGTAAGGTCAAATTAGCCACAGAATAAGCGACGCCCACAGTAGTACCCAAACGTTTTTTGATAAACTGGGTAACCGTAATAATTTTATCTTTCAGATACAGTGGTACAAAAATAAAAGCAGCCATCCAAAGTCCTTGAACTGCATTGATTTCCAATTGCGCTTGTGCTAATCCATAAAGATAAGCCGAGCCCATCATCCCTAAAAATTGATAGCCTTGTATATTGGTAGCAATCGTAGAA
The DNA here is from genome assembly GCA_020628645.1 of Saprospiraceae bacterium. GTDB lineage: Bacteria > Bacteroidota > Bacteroidia > Chitinophagales > Saprospiraceae > JAHDES01. Next base: position 32,221 of record JAHDES010000016.1, on the reverse strand, counting down.
ATGGAAATCGAATACCATTTTAAATTACGAGAACTCAAAAAGTATTCTTCTTTGGTAATGTCTTTTCCTTGTCTACCAGAAATGGCAACTAAAAAGACTGCAATAAAATAGATAAGAACAATAATTAAATCAAGAAACATAAGTGTTGGGCGTACATCAGTAATTAAAATTAAACAAGATGGTTAAGTTATTGACTTTCCCACATTGTTTTGTCAAGTAAGAACTAAGGCACGCGGAGAAAATAAATTTACTTTCCTTGAAATAGTAAAAATTATAAGTCATTGAAAATGACGTTAATTAAGCTAATTCAAGGAATTGAGAATGTAAATTTATTCGTGCCCCACTACTAATGTACAAAAAATTATCTTTCTTGTTCTTTGATGGGTAAATCTTCTGATGGAGAAGTATGTACTTGCTCACTAGGAGGAGCAGTTTCAGCAGTATTGGCTTGGGCTTGCGCCATTATGTGTTCATGCGCATCTCGTGGTGTTAACTGTGGTTCTTCTTTAAAAAAGGAACGATGAAATAAAATAATACTTAATACTCCAGTTGTGATCGCCACATCAGCTATATTAAAAACAGGTCGAAAAAATAAAAAATATTCTCCACTCCAGAATGGAAACCAATCAGGAAAATGTCCTGAAAACATTGGAAAATAAAGCATATCAACCACTCGTCCGTATAAAAATCCTGCATAACCACCGCCTTCTGGAAATAAAGTTGCATAGCCTCCATGATAGGGACTTTCCGAAAAGATCAAACCATAAAAGGCGCTATCAATGATATTGCCTATCGCCCCCGCTAAAATCAAGCCAAAACTACACAATAAACCCAAGCTCGCTCCTGCTTTATCCAAGATACGTATGTAATAAATCAAACCTCCTACTGCTATAATCCTAAAAACACTTAGTGCCAATTTCCCATAATCTCCGCCAAGGGTAATACCAAATGCCATTCCATTATTCTCTACGAAATGTAGGCGCGCCCAATCTCCTATCAACATGATTTCCTCCCCGTATGTCATCGATGTTTTTACCCATATCTTTAGCACTTGATCGACGATCAAAACAAATAAAATGACTAATGTTACTTTAAATCCTTTACTCAAAGCGTTCTTTTTTACTCAAAAATTGGTGTAAATGTATAATATTAATTGATCTACGCCCAACCTATAACGAAAAATAGTGATTAGCCTATACAAAGATTAATCACTATTTCCATTTAATTAAACTATAAAATGGTTTTAAACCTTTTTTTGTTTAGCAGCGATACTCAATGTAGCATGTGGTACAGCACGAAGTCGTTCTTTAGAAATCAATTTTCCTGATACTCGACATACGCCATACACTTTATTCTTTATACGTAAGAGTGCATTTTCAAGATGCTGAATGTGCTTTCTTTGGCGTGCAGCCATGGTCGTTAAGCGTTCTTTTTCTGCTGTTCCAATCCCATCATCTAAACCCTTAATTTTCGCATCTGTATTTTGCTGATCCGTTAATTGAACCATATAATAATCCAACTGCGCTTTTGCTTTTGTTAGATTCTCTACAATTAAAGCGTTGAATTCTTCTAATTCAGCATCAGAATATCTGGTTTTTTCTTTATTCTCTGCCATGAGTTTTCTTTTAAGATGTTTGTTAAAGCATACTTTTAGCTCTTCATACAAATACCTCTTTTCAAATTACCTTCTCAAAAATATAAAGCTAGCAAGTAAATATGCTGCAAAATTAAATTTTTTCTGGCTAAAAAAGAAAGACTGATTTATACTATCATGTTGAAAACAGTAAAATTTATGATAAATAAACTATTTCCTGATATAAATCATATTTTAATCTGTAAGTAATTCATATTGGAATCTTCCAAAAACATTGCCAACATTTAGAAAGGCTATATTCTTTCTTTTTAGTTTGAAGTGTTTATTTAGGTAAGCTATGGAAAACAGCGATGAAGATTAATGCCATTTTCAAATCAATACTCACATCTTCGTCGAGTTCATCAACAATGGTCCAATCACGAGGATCATTTTTCCAATTGGTATAAATCTGAAAATTACCGTACGATTGCTCCCGAATTCCCCACTCATTAAAATCATTAGACCATCTTGGACGAAGCGTAAGGGTTTTATTATTATCGGTGATGCGCCACTCCGTAAAATCGCCTTTCCATTTCGTTTGGCAACTTACAGTGCTTTCGTAGCCTCGTACTTCCCATTGTGATGGATCATTTTTCCAACGAAGGGTAATTGATCCACGATTATCATCAATTTCATAATCCCATTGACTCCAATCATTGTTCATAGCCCATCGTTGCTCCAAGATACCTTCTACCTCTTCATCTGCTGTGAAAATAATCCACTCTTCAAAACTATTATCATAATTTGCAGAAATCCCTACAATTTCTTGCGCGAATAGTCCATTAGCAATAATAATGAGAATATGGAATATAAATAGTCGCATAATTTTAGCATTAAAATTCATCTTTTTTAACGAAAAGATGTCACGCTAAAGTATAAACTTATGAAGACTTAAAACGGCAGATCATCCCCAGCTACTTCATCCGTGCTTGGAGCATCCGCAATACTTGGAAAATCTCCTGCATTTTCAGCAGGACTTGCTGCTGGAGCTGCCCCTGCTCCTTCTACACGCCAAGCGTTGAGATTCGTGAAATATTTGCCATTCCATTCTCGACCGCGAAGATCGAAATGTACTTTTATGGTATCGCCTTCGTTAAAATTATCAACGATAGCACAGCGATCTTGTACTAATTGGAATTTTATAAATTGAGAATAAGAACCATTTGCTGTTTCAATAACAAATTCACGCGCTTGGAAGGTATCTGTTTTACTTTCCGTGTCGAATTTTTTGTGCAATCTTCCCTCTATTTCAAAAGACATAGAACTATTTTTGTAGAAGTTATTTTGATATAAATTTAAACAGTCATAAAGATACAAAAAGCACCTGATTACACCCTAATTTCGACTATATTTCGCTAATATCGCAGATTGTTTCCGTTTTAACAGATAAGAAGTTTAAAAGATTAAATGTCCATCATTAAAAAACTTGCTGGAGAAACCGTAATCTATGGAATGGGAAGTGTTCTTCCTCGATTCCTAAATTTTATCGTATTAACTCCTTTTTTGACGCGTGAATTATCAGAAGATCTTTATGGCGTTTATGGAATACTGTATGCCATTAGTGCTTTTATGCTTTTATTTTTATCACTACGAATGGAAACTACCTTTTTCCGATTTGGAAGTGAGGAAGGACAGCTCAATCGTGTATTTTCAACGGCCTGTATTGCATTAATAGGAAGTGCGTTCATAGGAATATCCAGCTTAACTCTATTTTCAGATTGGTTGGCTCAAAATTTTGTAGTAACAGTAAGCAATTCCCCCTATATCAAACTAATTGCTATCATTGTATTACTTGATTTATTGACCATCATTCCCTTTGCACGATTACGTTTAGAGAATCGACCCTATCGGTTTGCTGCTATAAAAATCATCAATGTAGGCGTGATGATTGCCTTACTTTTTTTCTTATTTAAAGGCTTACCTTTTTTTGCAGAAAGCGGAATGGCTTGGGCTAATGATTTTTATCATGAAGAAGATAAATTAACTTATGCCCTTTGGGCAAATATTGGCGGGAGTAGTGTCATGTTTGTGTTATTACTTCCAGGGTTAGCAAAAATTAAATGGCAATTTGATACCGCATTATTTAAAAAGATGTTTTGGTATGCCTTGCCTTTGATTGGTGTAGGTGTAGCGGGCTGGATTAATAATTTTTCAGATCGTATTTTGATAGGTATTTTAGCAGTAGGAGACGAAGTAGAGCGAGCAAGAACATCTGGTATTTTTAATGCTTGTATCAAAATAGCAGTCTTGATGCAATTGTTTATTACCGCATTCAATTATGCAGCTGAACCTTTCTTTTTTAAACAAGCCAAAGAACAGGAATCTCGCCTGATTTATGCCCAAGTTGCTCAATTATTCACCATTGTAGGTTGTGTCGCATTTTTAGGTATTTTACTTTATTTGGACATTGCTAAACATATAATTGATGAGCCATATCATGAAGGATTAGTTATTGTACCCATTGTGTTATTGGCGTATTTATTTCAGGGTTTATTTTATAATTTTTCCATTTGGTACAAAATCACCGATAAAACATGGATTGGAGGAATCATTGCAGGTTTAGGGTCGATTGTTGTCTTGGGTATTAATTTTATTTTAATTCCTAAAATAGGTTATTTAGCCGCGGCTTGGTCACAACTGGCTTGTTTTGCTTTTATGGCAATGGCGAGTTATTGGGTCGGAAGACGTTATTATCCAATTCCATATCCTATTGGAAAAATGTTGGTGTATATTATACTCGCGCTAGGAGTTTATGGCGTAAGTGAATGGCTACGCCCTATGTTTGACCATTCCTTCTTTATATTACTATTAGTAAATACAGCTTTATTACTAGCTTATCTTATTGTACTATGGATTTGGGAGGGGAAGTCTATTCAACAAATGATAAAGGGAAATTAGTTATTACTCACCTCCTCCACCTCAAATCCTAATATTTTCAAATCTTCCCAAAATTGTGGATAAGATTTTACTACGACCATTGGATCTTCAATATAAATTGGACTATACATCGCTAAGGGTGCAAATGCCATCGCCATTCGATGATCCTCATAAGTAGGGAAGGTGGGTTCGTTGAGTAAGCTACGCCCTTCTTGCATATAATACGTAACATCCGATTTTTTAGAAAAACGAGCAGGTAATTCCGAGAGAAATACTTGTAATTTTCCTAATTCGGTTTGTAAGGCAGCTACTCGATCTGTTTCTTTAATTTTTAAGGTTTCTAAACCAGAATATAAGCCTTGAATACCTAATCCTGCACAAATCACAGCTACTGTTTGTGCAATATCTGGACACAATAAAAAATCTTTTTCAAACATAGGTGCTAATAATTCGCCACTCTTTTTTAGATAAACAAACCCATCTTTGAATACCGTTTTTAAGCCAAATCGCTGCCCCATTTCTGCAATCACTGCATCTCCTTGTACACTATCTTCAAAAATTCCATTCAAGCGAAGATTGAGATTTTCCTCAGCGAAAGCTGCAATCGCATAATAATAAGAGGCTGCCGACCAATCGGCTTCTATCGTATAATCATTGGCTTTATAAGCTTGTGGTTTAATTTTAATTGTTTGTCCGTCCCACTGATGAGATACCCCGAAATGTTCCATTAAGCGAAGCGTCATTTCGATATACGAACGCGATACAATTTTTCCATCTAGGGTAAGTTCCAGTCCATTGGGTAAAGTAGGTGCTAACATCAACAAAGCAGAGATATACTGACTACTGGTATCTGCACTGATGGATAATTGATTGTTTTCACCAAAAGATGTAGGGGAATGAATTTTCAGCGGCGGATAGCCCTTATTTTCGAGATATTCGATGGAAGCTCCCAGTTTTTTTAGCGCATCTACTAAGATTCCGATGGGGCGCTGTTTCATCCGTTCTGTCCCTGTCAATATCTGAGTTCCCCCTTGCGTTGATAAATAAGCCGTCATAAACCGAAAACAAGTCCCTGCTGCACCTGCATCAAGCGTTGCCCCGTCTGCCACATTTGCAATTAGAGTTTGCATCGTGACGGTATCTTTGGAGGTAGATAGGTTTCCAATAGTTACTTCATCATTACATAAGGCTTGAATCAATAAGGCGCGATTACTCAAACTCTTTGAGCCATCTAAGGTAATTTCTCCTTGTACTTGTCGATTCGGTTTACTGATTTTATAGATCATTGAGTTGGTTTAATATTGTTTATATCCTCTTTTTCTACCCTTTTCCTTCTAGAAGTGTACCAAAATCCTTTAAAAATTACAAAAAACCCAAAAATAGGTCGAATTCCCCCCAAATCCAACCGAATCCGAAAAATCGAATTCACAGCATTGTGGTTTAGGCTAATTTTACATTCGTATTGAGGCATTAAATAAAGTCAAACAGATTTTAATAAAGAGTGCCAACAAAAACTAGAAAAATCAACAATACCAATTAGCCTTTTAGAATAGATAAATTAGAAACCTTTAGAAGATAAAATTAACGTTATACCCGAAGCCTCCTATTACTACCGACAATTTTATAACCGAACTATACCTAATATCCAGAACTTAACCCAAGTCGGAACAGTCGAAAAACCCAACTTTAAAAAACGGATACGGAGGAAAATGGCAATGTCTATTTCACCTCTGTATCTAGAAAGAAAATTAATTTAAGAAAATTTGAGATAGGGTGATCTATAACTTTAGTGCATCCAGACAGGTAAAAAGATACCTGAACTGGGTGCTTTTTTTATTTTTCGTAAAGCCGACTTTAAGTCTTCTTTTGATTAACACGGCAATATTTCATAACATACTCACTAGTGATGTATAGCCTATTCTTCTTCTGTTTGTTTTTTACGTTCTTCGAGTTCTTTCTTTTCTGCTGCTTGTCTTTCTGCCTCTCGCCTTGCTTTACGTATCTCTGAATCACGCTCATAGGCTAGAATTATTTCTTTCACCAATCGGTGACGTACTACATCATCTGCCGTTAGTTGCACAATAGCAATACCATCAATATCTCTCATCACATTGATACCATGACGCAATCCTGATTTTACACTATGGGGTAAATCAATTTGCGATAAATCACCTGTAATAATTGCCTTGGCAGAGGGACCCAAACGTGTTAAAAACATTTTCAACTGCATAGGCGTTGAATTCTGCGCCTCATCCATAATCACGAAAGCATTATCCAAAGTTCGTCCACGCATAAAGGCAATAGGAGCAACTTCAATGACACGCGTCTGCATAAAATGCTGCAACTTATCCGAAGGCAACATATCATTCAAGGCATCATATAATGGGCGAAGATAAGGATCGACTTTATCTTTCAAATCACCTGGTAAAAATCCTAAATTCTCTCCTGCTTCCACTGCAGGGCGAGTCATAATAATCTTTTTGACCAAGCGATTTTTCAAGGCTCGTACCGCTAGTGCCACCGCTGTATAGGTCTTACCTGTACCCGCAGGACCAATAGCAAAAACAATATCATTCGTTTCTGAGGCTTCAATGAGTTTCTTTTGATTACGTGTTTTTGCTTTAATGACTTTACCTCCTGGCCCGTGGACTAAGGTGTTATTTCCATGGCCATTGCCGAGGCGTGTTTCTTCAGGATTACCGCCATTTAGTAAATCTTCAACGGTTTGTACGCTCAATTCTTCTTGCTCGCGTAGTACACGAACCATCTTCTCAAACATGCTTTTTGCCTTTTGAGTAAATTTCTTTTCTCCAACTAATTTGAGTTGATCGCCTCTAGACGTGATACGTATTTCTGGAAAGGCGGAGCGTAACAGGTTTAATTTGACGTTATTTTCCCCATAAAGGGCTACAGGATCAATTCCAGCTATTGTTAAAATGATTTCGCTCAATATGATTTGATTTTAAACTAAAATTATTTTGATTAAGACCCTATTTAAAATTTATTTTATTTTGAAAATCAATAGTTTGATCTTATTGCTAAGAAAAAATTTACGCGTTTAGCGAGCTAAATAAGTAAGATTTTTTGACGATAGGCTCTTAAAATATTGGTTTTCAGTTGATAGAAATTTAAACAAGGTCTAAGTGCATTTATACAACGGAACAACAAAAATAAAGATTCCTATAAAAATAAACTAAGTTATGGCAACTTATAATGGTTAAATAAGGGGAATAAATTAAATAGCATTTAAAGTTTTATTTTTTGTGTTTAAAATTTTACATTTTGCAGCTTGAAAAAATACATGTTCTTCATTTTTGAAATATAACCTCAATGGCAATAGTAAGCTTAACCACCGATTTTGGCGAATATGATTATTATGTAGGTTCCATAAAAGGAGCATTATTGTGTGCTAATCCTCAATTAAATATCATTGACATCACCCACAACATCAAAAATTACGATATAGTTCAAGCGGCTTATATTATTAAAAATGCCTACAAGAGTTTCCCTGCTGGAAGCATTCATATCTTGAGTGTTAATAATTTTTATCAGTCGCATCCTGTTTTTTTAATTTTAAAACATAGAGAACATTATTTTATTGCACCTGATAATGGCATTTTATCCTTATTATTTGATGAACTCCCACAACAAATTTATACCCTATCTTATGAAGATGAAAGCACCTTTCCTATGGAACAAGCTTTTGCACGGGCGGTAGCGCACATTAGCCAAAATCTTCCTTTTGATGAAATTGGTTCTCCTGTCGATGGTATCACGGAGCGTATTAATTTTCAGCCTGTTTTAGGGCCTTCTTATATTAAAGGAGCAGTCATTCACATTGACCAATATGAAAATATCATTATCAATATCAAAGAAAGCCTTTTTGAACAAGTGGGACAAGGAAGAAATTTTCGTCTATATTTTAAACGAGATCAACCTATCACTACACTAAGCAACTATTATAGTGATGTAGCTGTAGGCGAAACCCTCTGTCTTTTCAATTCGGTAGGTGATTTAGAAATCGCCATCAATATGGGCAAAGCCGCAAGCATGCTGGGTTTAAAAATAGATGATGTGGTACAAATAGAATTTCAGGAATAAATTATTCCACTACTACTTTTTCCAAATACCATTGTTCATTGGCTAATTGGATATGGAGTAGGTAAATACCTGATGGATAATTGCCAACCTTCAAAATGTCTTGTGAAGAATAGACTTCTTTTGATTCAAATAATTGTCCTAGCATATTAAATAATATCACTTGCTTTAATTGCCCATGCTCTACTTGAATATTTAGCTGGTCTTGACTAGGATTGGGAAAAATACGGACTTTGGGTTGAGGAGAATTTATAGCTGTTGTAGCAGTAGATAAACATTCTCCTTTGATGACTACATGATTGTTTCGATAATCAAATTCGGGTTTGATATGCCCATCAAAAAAGGTAGGCAATAAGGTATAAGGCGTTGGATAATCTGTTCTGGCATTAACTAAAATATGATGTTCCCCAGATTGTGAAATAGGGATGGGAATTGTTTGACAAGATTGACCGATTGCAAAAGGAACAGCTTGCGTATGTAGCGGAGTAGTTGCCATTTCTATCGGATGATCAGGGAAAAGAGCAACTTGCACTGTATCTGTTTCTGCTATTCCTTTCCGACAAATCATCACGTCAACTTGTATACTATCAGGACAAAAATAGCTGGTATCCTGAATACTAATCGCATAATCATCAATCTCAATTGTATGCTCACAGATGGTCGTTTCAAAATCAAACAAACGACGTTTTTCTACTGCTAAGACCATTTCCTCTAGGCGTGTTTGAATGGGATCAATGACATATTCTACAGCATCTTCCACTCGATCTAGTGTATTGCTATGTAAAACAGTAGGCATCGCTACCGTATCGCAGGCATACGCTCCATTGATGGGTAGGCGGTGCATGTAGTTATCTATTCTCCACTCTCTTTGATGCAGAATACCATCTTCTGCTAGAATACCTTGCTCTCGACCTACTTGTCCTCCCGATACACTAATATCTTTTTCAGGCGGATAGATTTGTGTATCTAATATTTCACCAGCCGCAGAAATACGATATAGCCCCATAGCTGTCTTCTTTTCATCATCAAAAAGTTCCGTGTTCAATAGAATATCGCCATTATTCAGGCATCGCAAAGTTGGATGTAACCATTTATTACCAGGGCGACCATCTTCTATTGCTTTTAGCCAGAGTATCTCCGATGATGGGCTAATCATGGCGACATTAATAATATCATTATTATCATCGTCTGTTTGCATAACGACCCATCTTGACCGCCAAGTGATTATAAAATTTCCAGAAGGGTGATAACTCATTTTAATATGACTAGAATACGGTCCTTTATAAGTATATCGATCTTCATATTTTACTCCACCAAAAGAGATGGATTGTGTACTCATTAAGGAGGTATCCATTTGACAAAGTGTGATTACTGTTCTGTTTGCGCTATAAGCATTATCTGTATAAGGTTCATAGTCTTCAAAATAGATTCTTCCGCCTGATGCAATAAACCAAATACGATCATTTCGCCACTCAAAATTACCATAGTTCACTAATGAATGATCGGCATAGACTTCATAAGGTGGAACGCGTAAAAATTTAGATTTTAATAGTTCCCCTTTTGTATTGAGCTGATAAAATGTATTCTGGATGACCATAAAAAAAGTTTCATCATCCAAGATAGGACTGATAAATTTGGTTGAGCGTTTATCCAATCGTAAAGTAGAGGCAGAATAATCGTCCCAGATAAAATATTTTGCCCAACAAACTTGATGTAGTGGATTTAGTTTACCGATAATGTATTTTACCCCATAAGACCATTCATAATTTTTTCTTCGGTATGTCTGCGCAGCTAAAAAATAAATATTGCCTGCTTCATCTTCTTGTATATCAAGAAGCTCAATTTTGCGTAAGCTATCTGCTGCTTCTAATAGTGTTAATTCTTCTAGTACATTGCCCATCGGTTGCCAATAACGAATAAAATTGCATTGCTCAGGATCACGTCCTTCACTAAAAAAAGAATAAGTTGTTCTCCCACTATAGATAAACTGATTGGGGCGTTTATGTACATTGCGCATCACATAGGTAAAATAGGTAGAGTCTGGGTAAAAAAGAATGCGTTGTCGTTCATAGGAGCGTACTTTTTTAGTCTTAGGAAGTACATTAATCCAAAAAGTATCCTGATAAGGACAAGCAGCAGTCTCATCGCTAATAATGAGTGGATAAACCCCTACTTCTTCTGTACACAGATCGAATTTAGTACCACTTACATTCTCTCCTTGCCATTGCCATTTTAGATGCGCTACGCCATCTACTGAAAGTACATAACAACTATCTGCCTCATAATAATCAGCTTGATGAAAGAATACATCTTCTACCCCACAACGAAAGACCACCGATTTTTCCCTTGTCCACCAGACCGCGCATTCATCTAAGCTATCTTGTACAGCTAATCGTATACGATATAAACCAGCTTCAGTTGGAGATAAGGTATAACTACTTTCTGTGGAAACTAAACTATCATTGACCCACCACTGAAAACGATTGACTTGAGGGCTAAGGTTAAAGAAATTAATCGATTGCCCTATGGTAGTAGAGGGCGTACTACGCTTAAAATTTACCGAAATCGACCTACAATCTCGACATCGATCTGCTGTGTTTTGGGTCAGTTCTTCCCGATACGTTGCCAAGGCCCAATGCATCCGATCAACTTGTCCTTGGGTAAAACGAGTACGACAAGGTGAGCCATCCATATAATTTTCGACCATATCCACTTCATCAGTAGTAAGAATACTATTGGAATCGGCTTCCCAAGCATCTGAAAAACAGGAGTTGTACGGTAAACAGGGGGAATACATTAACTTGTCTGGTCTAGTATCACAAACTCGATCATTTTTCACCAAACAATTCGAGTTTGAGCATGTCACATTAGACATTCCAAATGTATGATAAAGCCCTAAATAATGCCCAATTTCATGAAGCCATGTTATAATTCCTGCCTTTCTACCAATATTAGCGGAGTGAACTTGTATTCCATTAAAATTGCTAACATATTCATTCCAAGGAAAAGTGCCTACGCCTAGATTTGCTTCTGATAAATAGACATTGAAATACTGGTCTGGCATCCATTGTAAAGTACTATCATTAAACAAATTAATGGAATCCCTAAGATTATCCTCATGCAAAGCCCATTCATTTTCCGTATGTAAAATACCCGTACTTGCATTTCCATTCGGATCGATCTTTGCTAAGCAGAGTCGTATCCCTGTATCTACCCCTAAAGGATCATAAAAATCTCCCCGATTGGCAAGTCCGTCATTCACTTGTTCAAAAGCTCGTAAAATCACTTCATCCGATAAATAACCCGACATCCGATAATGAATGTTGTGAATTACTGTAGGGATCACTATACTGTTACCATTTATTCTATAAGCTGCTCGATCTTGCTCCATCGCATTGATATACGCACGCGCATCTGCGGCTGGCATGGGTAGATCAGGCGTTGAACATTGGGAAGGAGGGACGGAAATTTCTTGGGCATGGAGGATTCCTACAAAGAGAAAAAATAATATACTGTAGATATGTTTCATGGAGGAGACTATGTATTTAAAGTATGAAAACAATATTGATTAATATTACTTCATACGACTAAACTAATCACCTTAAAGATACAGTTAAAAACAAATTGCACACAAATAAATAGACTAACTTATTTGCCCCGACTAAAGTGCGGGATTAAAACTTGTCGAATAACTGCATTCATCATAAAAACTGTAAGCAACTGACTAAAAGGAGGTTACGCACCCTGCCCGACTTCATAAATTTTAACGACGGCAGGCGGGAATTTTTTGGTGAATTTTAAAAGCAGTTATTGACCAAATAATTAGGTAAACCTACTTAATATGGATTGTTTTATTGATTAAAAAATATTTTTTAACCTGCATCAAGAATAATTTACTCCAATTTCAGCACCTTAGTAGTCCTTGCTCTCGTTTTGCGGCATAGGTTTGCATTTTCGATCAAAGATTCGCCATAAGAAGGAATCATTTCTTTGAGCAGTTGCTGCCATTTGGGGCTTTTCATTTGATCGGGAAAACAAATTTCCAGTACATTGAGCATGATACTCACCGAAGTAGATGCCCCAGGAGATGCGCCCAATAAAGCTGCTAGGGTTTTGGATTCATTACTCACGATTTCGGTACCAAATTTAAGGACACCACTTCCATCAGCTTCTTTTTTGATAATCTGTACGCGCTGACCTGCTGTGATGAGTTCCCAATCTTTAAATTTGGCGTTTGGATAAAATAGCTGAAGAAAATTAAAGCGATCTTCGGGAGATTGCATGACCTGTTCAATCAAATATTTGGTGAGGTGTAAATTGTGTACCCCTGCCGAAAGCATAGGCCACACGTTGTGCATTTCTATCGAAAAAGGCAAGTCAAAATAAGAACCATTTTTCAAAAATTTAGTCGAAAAACCTGCATAAGGGCCAAACAATAAAGAACGTGTACCATCCAACATTCGCGTATCTAAATGTGGGACAGACATTGGCGGTGAACCATGCGCTGCTTTGCCATACACTTTGGCTTCATGCTGTACAATGACTTCTGGATTGTTACACTTTAAAAATTGCCCACTCACAGGGAATCCTCCATAACCTCGTCCTTCGGGAATATTTGATTTTTCTAATAGAGGTATCGCACCACCTCCTGCACCAATAAATACAAAATCACAAGCGAGTGTTTTTTCTTGTTCTTTTTCTAAATCGGTGACTTCTACGAGCCATCCATTGTCAATCTCAGTTAAATCTTCTACTTGGTGACCAAGGAATAGTTCTACACCATTGAGTGTTTGAAGGTATTGAATCAAGGAACGAGTAATAGCGCCGAAATTGACATCTGTACCAATTTCCATTCGAGTGGCAGAGATAATTTCATTTTTGTCTCGACCATCCATCATTAAGGGAATCCATTGTGCAATTTCCTCAAAGGATTCGGAATAACTCATATCCTCAAACATGGCGTATTGGGTCAAAGCTTGAAATCTTTTTTGTAGAAAGGCTTTATTATCCTCTCCCCATACAAAACTGAGGTGATCTATATCATTGATAAAAGGACTATCCGTTTCAATTTTTCCATTTTCTTGAAGGTGCGCCCAAAACTGTTTAGAGATTTCAAAGGATTCACTAATTTTTAGTGCTTTTGAAATATCCACTTCCCCATTTTCTTTCAAAGGGGTATAATTCAATTCGCAGAAGGCGGAATGTCCTGTACCAGCATTATTCCAAGCATCGGAACTTTCAGCCCCTACTTTATCGAGTCGTTCAAAAATACTGATTTGTGCATGTGGAATTAATTTTTTGAGGAGTACTCCAAGAGTAGCACTCATAATACCAGCACCGATTAAAATAAAACGAGATGATTCTTGCATATTCTTTTAATATTTCAAGAGGAAATAATGTTTTTTATGCAAGTTAGGAAACTTGCTAAATATGTCATGGAGAAGTTAGAAACTTCTCCAATCATTTTGTTCTGATGCTTACCCAAAAGCGAAAATAAGAAAAGGATGCCACTTCTTGTGAAGGACACCCTTTTCATTCGTCGAAAAACTACCAAGTTTTATTCTTTTTAAAGCTAAATCGGATTAAATTTTACAGGAATCGTGTACTGTACCTTTACTGGTTTAAAGCGCTGCTTTCCTGCTTTCCAATTGGGCATCATGCGCATTACACGAAGGACTTCTTCGCCCAACATTTTTCCGCCTTGAGGGGTACGGACAATTTCTAAATCGGTAACTTGACCTGCTCGATCAATTACAAATTTCACAAAGACAGTTCCTTCAATTCCATTTTCGAGTGCAATACGAGGATATTTAATTTTGCTATTGATGAATTTTAAAACGTTACGATCGGAATTCATACGACGTTCTTTTTTGTCTTTACTTACACCACAATTACCAAATTCAGGCATATCTTCTACGATGCGAAAAGGAATATCATCTACAATAGGTTCTTCTTCTTTAATAGGTTTTAGTACGGGCTTAGGTTTTGGTTTTGGTGCTTTAGTTTTTACAATAGGCTCTTTTACGATTTCAACAGGAACTTCCTCAGGAATAGGCTCAGGCTCAGGATCTTCTATAAATTCTGGGCTTTCATCTTCAATAATTAGATCGTTGATTTCTAATTTGGGTGGTGGTGGGAGGGGCTTTTTTTCACGTGGGGTACGAATCGTTTGAATCTCTATAATTTCTTTTGCGACTTCTTCTATTACTAGCTCATCTGAATAAGGTTCTACCGTATAATTAAAAGCAAAAATCACAAAACTGAGCGAACAAATTAAGCCAATTTTGAAGTGAGTAATTCGATTTTTTCGTAGTCTAGAAATATCTTCTCGTATCATTTTCCATCGTTTTTAAGTTTAAAGAATAGAATAACTGGCTATCCTTAGCAAAGGATAGTAGCTGCTTTTAAAAAATAGGTAGTGGATGTCGACGAAATGAATAGGAAGGCCTTCCTTTTGTTGTAGCTATGTTTTCAATAGCTTTCTACTTTTCTGTTGTTTTCTTTTATAGATGGTTCTTTTTTACTTTTTGGTGTGTGGTTTTCCAATCATCACATTTTTGGGAGCTGGTATTTTCAAACTATCTTTAGATATACTAGCAGTATCAATTGGTTTTAATTGGCGCATGGGCATGATCCGTTGGCTCGTACCATTTGGATCACATTGTACGAAAAGTAAAATGATAATGCAGCCAATAACAAATATTGATATCTTTTGATACATAACTTTATAGATTCATAATATTTTATTTTTGGTGCAAGACAGTTGTAGAGCCAGTGAAATAAAAGTATATTTACTCTTTATAAATTATTTCTCCAAATGATGCCTATAGTCCTTGAACCAAATCAAATAGACTTCGTAAACTGGTATAAATTATAAGAAGTCTAACGAATCAAAACCTAGCTGTTCATGAAAGCAGTCATTCCTGTAGCTGGTGCAGGTACTAATCTTCGCCCGCTTACCTATACACAACCTAAGCCACTGATTCCAGTGGCAGGCAAACCTATTATTTCATTTATTATAGAACAATTGGTAGAAGTTGGGGTAAATGATTTTATCTTTATCATCGGCTATCTAGGAGAGAAAATTCAGCTATTCATAGAAGAAACCTATCCTAATATTGGTAAAACATTTGTACAACAAACGGAGCGAAAAGGTCTTGGACATGCTGTCTGGACTGCTCGCGCAGCCATGAAAGATGCTAATGAGATTTTCATTGTATTAGGAGATACCATTTTCGATTTAGACCTAAAAACCATGCTTAATGAGCCTACCTCTTGTTTAGCGGTTAAGCGTGTAGGAGATCCTCGTGAATTTGGTGTAGTTGAATATGATGATCAACAGCATTATGTGACCCGCGTGGTCGAAAAGCCGCGCATACCCAAATCGAATATGGCAATGGTGGGCTTGTATAAAGTGACTAAAGTTCAAGCATTAATTGATGCCATTGATTATAATATTAACAACGATATTCGAACACTGGGTGAATTTCAATTAACGGATGGCTTGATGCGTATGATTGAAAGTGGAGTACGTTTCACGACTGTACCTGTAAATAATTGGTTTGATTGTGGAAAAAAAGAAATCTTACTCGAAACTAACAAAATGATGTTAGACAAAGAGGGATATGCTTCTGCCAACTTGCCCTTATATGATAATACGATCATCATCAATCCTGTTAGTATTGGAAAAGATTGTGTGATTCGCAATTCTATTGTGGGCCCACATGTAACGATTGGCGATAATGTCCAAATAGATTATAGCATTATCAAAGATTCGATTATTGGGAATTATGCCTCTATTGGAGAAGTAGTACTCACAGAATCTATCGTAGGCAATGACGCTGCTATAAAAGGATTGAGTCAAAGCTTGAATATTGGAGATAATACCGAAATTGATTTCAGTTGATTACACTACCCCAACTCTTACAAGAAATACGCCAGTGTCGTGTATGTGAACCTCACCTTGAAGCAGGTTGTCGTCCTGTTTTAGAAGCAACTTCGACTAGTAAAATAATGATTGTGGGACAAGCCCCTGGGCGTGTGGTGCATGAAACAGGAATTGGTTGGAATGATAAAAGTGGCGATAATTTGAGAAACTGGCTAGGTGTAGATCGAGTTACCTTTTACGACCCTTCCATTTTTGCTATTATACCTATGGGGTTTTGTTATCCCGGTACAGGAAAAAGTGGCGATTTACCTCCGCGAAAAGAATGTGCGCCATTGTGGCATCAGCAACTTTTGGAGCAATTGCCCAATATTCAATTAACCATTCTAATTGGTCAATATGCACAAAAAGCTTATTTAGGCAAAAAACGCAAAAAAAATCTTACGGAAACGGTATCCCATTTTGAGGAATATCTACCTACTTATTTCACTTTGCCTCATCCTTCACCAAGAAACAATATTTGGCAAAAGAAAAATCCTTGGTTTAAAACCAATGTACTACCTCATTTAAAACAACAAATTGCAGCTATTATTCAATTGTAATGGCCTTATCTAAATTATCTACAAAATATTGCATCACAGCTGGATCTTCGTAAATGATATTTTGATTGATGATATCTAAATATTCAAGCCCATCTCGTATAAAGAGCTGTCTCAGATCAATATTAAAATTGATCACATCCATGTTCATAAAGTCTCCTTCAATTGTGATGGGTTTATCTATTTGAACAGTTTTATAAAATTGATCCCGACTATTATGATAAATAAGACTGTGATTAAATGCCCCATCTTGATTAATATCTGCTTGTCCTTCTATTTTAGAAAAAACATAACTTTCAAGAGGCATTAAATAATTTTCCGCGTTACCTAGAGGATGTTCAGAACCATAATCAATAGGAGTCGTTCGATTAAGATCGGCAGGTACTCCAATTCCAAAACGGATGCCTGTATATTCCCCTAAAGGAACATTTTTTACAGTTTTATCTATTCCTTCTAAAGCTTGAACAGGATCTACATTTGATTCTGAAAAATCTATTAAATCAACTTCTAATATTTCAGTATTATTTTGATTGTCTTGCTCTGTTAATAGATTAATATTGGAAATATAAAATTGAAAGCGCTTAAACTGTACCTCACTATCTCCCGGATAGGTATAGGTAGATTCCATAATCAAAGGATCTTCTCCATAAACTGCTTTGAAGTTCAATAATACATCTGTCGTTTCTTGTACAGTAGGATTATCATCTTCTATACATGCAGTATGAAAGCAAAATAAACAAGCTATCAATAATATATGATATAATCTCATAGTGGTATATGTTCTGAGACATAAAATGACTGTAAGGGATAGGAGTGATCTTTGAATAATCAACTTAAATACCTAGCTCAAAAACGTGGTAAGTATTTTCAGTCAATTTAGATTTAATTTCGTCATCTGAATCCACAGCAAAATTTATGCCTTTAAACCAATCTAAGTAGTTGATTCTCAAATTTAATGTGACATTAAATCCATTCTCTATAACTAATGGTGATGTAAATGCTAATTCTATTGGAACTAATTCAGTAATAGAATAGGTAGAAAGAGGTGTTGCTGAAATGGTATCTTTATAAAGTTCGATTTGATTGAAAATATAACCTTGTACTGGATCAATTTGCAAACTATCCGTACCATTGACGGATAAGGGATGCGTGCTAATAATACTATCGGCAACTGCATGATTGGCATCACCTGCAATACCTATATTAAATTGAAGAGAGGTATAGGTGTTCGGTGCTCGAAATTCGCCAATGGAATAATTGAAATTATCTCTTTTTACAAGCGTAAAATTATCTTCTAGTGTGACAGTATTGATTATATCATTTTCTATATCGTATAAAGGTAAGTCGATAGTATCTGTAACACCTATGGCTGTTGTTGCATTAACCAATTTTACATCTGTCAGATAAAATCTCATATTTTCTACGATGAAAAAATGGGTGCTATCTAAAGTAATTGGACTAGATAATGGAAAATTTTCAACATCATCTGTAGTTAATTTATGACTAATAGACAGGCTTAAAGTAGGAAAAATACAGCAACACGTTTCTTCTAAGCAACAACTTTCATCTGCTTCTACATCAAAATTAGTAGCAGCTATATCCAAGCAACCTTCTTTTGCTTGATAACAATTGGAAAAAAGACAACTTATGCACAATAACAGCAGTGCTTGAGTTATAAATCTAGTGGAAAAAGCTTGACGTTTATTTATTTCGTTCATATTCTTGATACAAACGTTTGACAATTTGTTTGACTTGTGAAGAAAATTCTTTATTTAAAATCCAGTTGTAATATTGCTTATCTCGATGTAAAATTTCTGCTACTGGTTTTCCAGTATGTTTTCCAAAGTTAAACACTACTACACCGTTTTCATCATATTTTAATTTCTGGGTAGCATCTAATGTTCGTAAATCATTGGTAAACTCGTGTAAAGCTTTCATATCATTCACCACAGGCGCAGGTACTACATTATCATCATTGTCAATAAAATCTATACCTTCATAACGATTTAATTGACCTTTCAGTACATCAATTGTTGCACGAACATCTGCAAGGGCATCATGGGCATTTTCAATTTTTTTATCGCAATAAAATCGAAGTGCCGCACCCAATGTACGCGGTTCCATTTTGTAAAAGATACGCTGTACATCAACTAAACGCCTCTTTGAAACATCAAACTCCATCCCTACCCGAGCAAATTCTTCCATTAAAAGAGGCACATCGAAGCGATTGGAGTTGTATCCTGCCAAATCCGCATTACCAATAAAATCCCAAAGGGTTTGTGCGACTTGTAAAAAAGTGGGTTTATTCGCTAAATCTTTAGGTGTGATTCCGTGGACATTCATTGCCTCAACGGAAATAGGTATACCTGGATTGATGAGTTGATTAAACTCAATTGGTTCGCCACCTTTTTTAGGATATTTAATCATTGCTATTTGAATGATTCGATCCCGAACGACATTGAGTCCTGTGGCTTCTAAATCAAAAAAAATGAGGTCACGATCCAAATTGAATTCCATAGAGTTCTTTGTTTAAGTTAAGTCTATAACCCTTATACTTTTTTAAAAATAGGTATAACTAAGCAAATCTAAATCTGCTTTAGGTCTTCAGACCGTAAAGGTTTTAATTGTTGTTATTGGATAGGACGCTAGTTGACTTTGTTCTATTATTCTACGAAAGTAGTAAATATTTCACAAATTGACTTTTTATGAGTAGTATTTACTTTACAATATAGTTGCGCATGCCTTTAGTGTAGGAAGTAGTCACAATACCATCTTCTTGGCTATAAATAAAATAAGCTTCTACTTCAGCAAGTTTAGTGGCTAATTCTTGGGATTTATCAATCCCCATAGCCATAAAAGCTGTGGCATAAGCATCAGCCGTCATGCAATCTTTAGCCCAAACGGTAGCACTCAATAATCTATTTCGTTCAGGAAAACCCGTTTTGGGATTAATCGTGTGGCTATAGGTTACGTCGCCTACTTTATAAAAATTACGATAATTTCCTGAGGTTGCTACTGCTCCGCCATCTACAAGATTTAGAGCAGTATGAATATCTGTAACAGCAGCACCTTCTTGGGGGTTATTTATACCAATACGCCATGCTTGCCCTTTTGAGTTTACTCCTTTTACCTGTGTTTCGCCTCCTATTTCAATAAAATAATTTGGAATATTTCTACTATCAAACAATTTCGCAATCGCATCAACAGCATAACCTTTTGCTAAAGCACTAAAATCAAGTTGTGCTTTGGGATTGCTTTTGAAAAGATCAAGACTTCGTTTTTCTTCATTGTATTGGGTTGAAAATTGATTCATCCCTATATTTTTAAGGATTCCTTCTATTTGGACTTTGTCCACTTCCTCTATTTTACGTCGTCCTGCTGCTCCAAACCCCCAATAATTAACCAAAGGATTAACAGTTGGATCAAAATAACCATTGGTCTTTTCATATACATCTTTTGCTTTAAAATAATTCGCTTTAAAATGAGGATTAGTCGATTGATATTTTTTTGAATCTTGAAGTTGTATGTTAGATGGCGCAGCATTGACTAGATTGATAAAAGAATTTTTTTCGTAGGTAGAAACATCTTGATTGATCTCTATTAGTAAGGCATCTATTTCTTTTTGTAATTGATGTTGTTCTACAAATTCTAACTGAATAGAATAGGTAGTACCCATCGTTTTTCCTTGTAATCGCTGATAAATCTTTTTAATTTTTCCTGTTTCATCAACTTTGGTTACATTAGTTGAACTTTCATTAGAACAGCTAACAATTAAACCAATAAAGAAAATCAAAATAGAAAGTCGGAAAAAACGAGTACGATACATTTTAACTAAATAATTATTAAAATAAACTATAGTGCAAAAGTAGATAAAAGCTACTCAACAGAATAATAAATTAGATGATCTTTATTTTATTGCTTATCTTAATTTCTTTAAAAACACAATATGAATCAACCCACCCAACTCAGTAAGAAACTTACACTTTATGGACTAACGATGATTGCTGTAGGTAGCTGCATAGGCTCTGGTATTTTTGTTGCCCCTGGTCAAATTGTGAGTGCTGTAGGAAATCATACTTTAGTTCTTTTGGTATGGTTATTAGGCGGTGTCATTGCACTGACAGGTGCCTTAACTTTTGCAGAATTGGGCAGTTTATTCCCTAAAGCTGGTGGGGTGTATGTCTTTTTAAAAGAAGCCTTTGGCGATTTTTGGGGTTTCTTGTACGGTTGGGCAATTCTACTAGTAATTACTTCGGGGGCATTGGCAGCTTTGGCGATGGCATTTGCCGACTATATGAGTTTTTTCTTTAGTCTTACAGAGACCCATAAAATTATTATCGCTAGTGCTACTCTCCTCTTTCTTACAGGGATTAATGCTGTAGGAATTGATATGACGCAATGGTTCGCTAATATTTTTACGGGTTTAAAGTTGCTAGCTATTTTAGCTATTATAGGAGTAGGTTTTCTTTTTTATGATTCTTCAAAAGTTGTGCTTGATTTTAGTTTAACAAATACGCCTGATAATATTATTGGGGCTATGATTTTAGGTTTGGTAGGTGTACTATTTTCTATGGGCGGTTGGCATCATGCCTCCTATTTAGCGGAAGAAACGATCAATGCTAAACGCAATGTACCACGTGCAATGATTTTAGGGGTTATTGTTGTAATGGTGGTCTATTTATTGGTCAATTTGGCGTATATGCTTTTATTACCTTTGGATGCCATAGCTAGTTCGGACAAAGTAGCTGGTGATGCAGTTGGAAGTGTTTTCTCAATAGGTGGAAAACTAGTTGCAATAGGAATTGCCATTTCTATTTTTGGTACAATAGGCATTTATACAGTAACTGCACCTCGTATTTATTATGCGATGGCAAAAGACGGTGTGTTTTTTCCTCAATTTGCCAAATTACATCCTCGTTGGAAAACTCCTTTTATAGCTATGTTTACGCAAGCAATTTGGGCTATTATTCTGATTTTCATTTTACGAACATTCACGAATTTGATTACTTATGTCACCTTCATGGACATTTTATTTATGACGATGGCGGGGGTAAGTATTTTTATATTTAGACGAAAATTTCCAGAACGAGAACGACTAGTAAAAGTTTGGGGATACCCAATGATACCCTTGATTTTTGTGCTAATTTCATCAGCATTTGTGGTTGGTGTTTTATTGGACAAACCACAGCAAGCGTGGGGAGGACTCGTAGTAGTCGGTTTAGGATTGCCTTTTTATTGGTATTTCAAACGAAAAAAAGCACATCCTTCGTAGTGGGGCACGAATAAATTTACATTCTTAATTCCTCGAATTAGCTCAATTAACGTCCCACCAAAGGTGGACAGGCATTTTCAATGACTTGTAATTTTTACTATTTCGAGGAAAGTAAATTTATTTTCTCCGCGTGCCTTAGGGCTTTTCTTGAATCTTTAAAAAAATAGTTAATTTTTGTCACATTACAAGTCTTTTAGGATTAGTCTATGTAAAGCTCTCTCTAGGCGCTACAAAGTACAGAGTTAATCCTTTTCAACCCTTAACCTAAGAAAGTAGAATTTTGTTTTGACAGTAATTGGTAACTTCAGTTCTGACGGCACCAATCTGACAAAACCTTTGTGAGTATATAAAAGTATCGATACTTAAAAAACATACTAGAAAGTCAAAAAGAGATGATATTCCCATTGCCGTCTAAGAGCATAGCTTAACAAACATCTATTAATTATCACTAAAAAAAAATGTTCAATGAAAAAATTGATCTTATTTCCTAATTGGCAGCATTTATGGCTTTTCGCTTTATGTTTGGGAGGTTTTGTAGTACAAAGCAATGCCCAAGATCTAATTGCAATAGACGCAGAGTCAAATAATTACTACACAATCCAATTAAATTCTCAAGAAATTCATTTCCAAGATTTAGTATATCTCAGATTTTCTGATGGTACACATATGACAAGTTCTGTTTATTTAAGTGATAACGTACCTACTGTTACATTTACCCGACAATTCAATAATATTGAAAATGGGGGAAAGGTACATGTATATCTTGTACGCAAAAATGGTCCTATTTTGTATAAAGGAGCATATGATTTACCTGCCATTATGTGTAACAGTTGTGTTAATCCAACTATTTTGAATGATAATGATGTACTAGAAATGACTTCTAGTTGGAATCTTTTTTTCACCCCAGATTTTCCATTTTTTTTAGCGGAAGAATTTGAATTTACTCCTCCTACTACTCCCTTCTTTTTTTTAAATGTAGCCTTTGATCGACAAAAAAAAGAGCGAGATTTAAATATTATACTTCCTCCAGATATGCAGGCGCATACTGTATTTATTGAAGATGAATCTAGTGACTTAAATACTACTTTTACTCCTACCAATAGCACATTTTGTGAAAGCGTCGAATTGATAGGGAATATCGTAAAAGTAAATTTTAAATCTTCCTTTGAGGGTAAGGCAAATGTTTATGTTGTGGTTACCGGTGAACCTGTTGAACCACAATATACTTTTAGGACAATTATGGGATCTAATTCTGATGCATTAACATTAAGACCAAATCCATACCCAACAGATCCTAATGGTGTTTACCCTATTAATTTTAGAAAAGAATTTTGCGAACTACAGTCAGAATATGAACCATTACATTATTTTGTAAAATTTCAGAATGTCGGATCTGGTGTAGCAGAAAATGTCATCGTAAATATATCCATTGATAATAATGTCTTAGATGCATATTCTTTCAAGTTTCTAGAAACCAATTATAGCCATTATCATACTGGGGTTTCTCCTTCTTTTGATGGAAGAAACATAAAAGTAAAATTTGCGAATATTCATTTGCCTGGCATGAGCGCTGAATATCCCCAACTACCAAATATAGAAGCCACTAAAGGATGGTTCGAATTTACAATATATCCCAAGACTTGCTTTAATGTTGCCTCTTCTCAACACGATTTTACTACAGGAGGACATGTTCTTTTTGAATGTACTAGTTGTGGCCCAGGTGGTTATACACAAACAACCTATTTTGATCCTACTGTTAGCCATGCTATACTCCATGATTGCACTCGAGATATTAAATGTAAAGAATATCCAGATGATCCTGTAGCTGTAAAAAGTAATACAGCTACACAAGAGTACTTAGAGCAATCCTTTACGGTAAATTGTTATCCTACGCTTTTTGATCAATCGATTGAAATGAATGTTTCTGGTGCTATAGAAAACCAATCTAACGAAATTCAACTAATTGATATTACAGGAAAAATGTGGCTCAACAAACAAATAAATCCATCTCATACTTCCTATCAGGAAACTTTATCAACAAATAATCTTCCTACAGGTATGTACATTCTTCAAGTACGGCAGGGAGATGAACTACACCGTCAAAAAATCATAAAACAGTAAACATTTTAACACGCTATGGCGCTCTAGGTTAAAACTTAGAGCGTCTTTACTTTTCATAATTTAATTTACCAATTTCCTTTTTGATTATTTAAACAGAGAAACCACCTTTTAAATAATTCCTTCTATCTTTATAGCATCCACTTAATCACATGCTTAGTATGAGAATTTCAAAAGGCTTTCTCTTCCATTTTTTATTGCTATTCTTTATTTTACCCTTACGATCAAATACAGGAATCGCTCAAAATATCATTGATCCAGATAGTCTAGGTTTATATTATTTGGAGAAAACGAATAGTTTTAGAACAGAACATCAAATTGATAGTTCCAATACGTATGTCCTTAAAGCAATCTCCTTTTTTCAAGATCAACAAGACTGGGATAATTGGTCAAAAAGTCATAAAGAGCTTGTTTATAATGCCTTTACTAGCGGTAAATCTGAAGATTATCAATTAACTATTCAAAAAAATAAAGAAGCTATTGAATTTATAGCCGACAACTCATCTGTTTCGTTATATTCAAAAGCCGTTCTATACTCTAATATTGCCTATATTTATCATCAACAAGGTAATTATTCTGAAGCCATCAACTTTTATGAGACAGCTATTCCTCTTCTAGAAAAAGCAAAGAACAAAGATCTTTTAACGCGTTTATATGGAAGTATAGCTCCCCTTTTTTGGGAAAGAGGGGATATTTATCGCGCTATTAAGTATAATGAAAAGGCACTTACTATCGCGACAAGCTTACAAGACAAAGCACTTATGTCTAGAATCACCTCCAATTTGGGCAATGCTTGGCGTACAATAGATGCGGCTAAATCTATTCCTTATTATCTTAAAGCTACAGAATTAAATCCTAATAATTCCGAAGCCTACGCCATGCTTTCAAAGGGATACTTAGAAGCAAATATGAGTAATGAAAAAGCATTACAGGCTGCTCTAAAATCATTAGATTTATCAAAAGAAGATGATGCTAAAACAGATGCCTTGCACCAACTAGGGCGTGTATATTTCACTCAAAAAAAATATTCAAAAGCTTTAGATGCCTATGACAAAGCACTTCAAAAAGGTAAAAATAGCTATGGAAAAAATCATCCTGAATATGCCAAGATTCACCTTTTTAAAGGAGATTTATTTCTTGAACAAAGGGAATACGATAAAGCACTTCAAGCTTGTAATGAAACCCTCAATGCACTACTTCCTTTATTTCATCCGATCAAAGCAGAAGATAACCCCAAATTGGCTAGTTTAACGAATACAAGCCTTTGGATTTTAGAAGCACTGCAAAGAAAAAGTGAGGTTTATTCTACTCGTTTTAAAGATTCACAAGACTTCATCGACCAAGAAAATGCACTTTTTTTAGCTGAATTGGCAGTTGCTTATCTTCAAAAAATAAAAACTTTGTATGGTGAAGCTGCTTCAAAATATGAAATGGTGGCATTCTATATTCCCATAAGTGGAAGGGCCATTGAATTAGCCTACCAGCTTGCTCAAACTACTAAAGATCCTTCTTATTTGGAGCGTGCTTTTGCTTTATCTACACAAACAAAAGCAATGATTTTTTCAGAAGCCCTTTATCAAAAAGAATTAAAACATATTGCTGGAGTACCCAAAGAACTTCTTGAACAAGAACATAATTATTCACAATCTATCATTCAATTTGAACAACAATTAGTAGAAGAGTCTGATCTCACTAATTTGAACCTCCTAAAAGATAGTCTCTTTAAGACAAAACGAGCATTAGAAGCATTAGAGGTTCGTTTTGAAACGGATTATCCTCAATACGCACAGGCTAAATATGCGCATCGAAATACAAAACCAATAGCTGAAATACAAGCTGATTTATCAGATCAATCATTACTGTTAGAATATTTCGTAGGAGAAAAAATCATCTATACTTTTTCGATTACTACTGATTCTTTTTGGGTAAATACTAGCACTAGAGATCAACAATTTGATCAAGCATTATATCAATTTAGACGCACTATAAGTGATTGGGCGTATGTTCAAGATTCATCTGCTCAAGCATCTACTACTTATTTATCATCTGCTTGGTATTTGTATCAGCAGCTTTTAGAAACTCCTCTCTCCTCAAAAACTGAGGTGGAAAATATTTACATTATTCCTGATAAAGATTTAGCGCAATTACCCTTTGAGGTTTTTCTTACACAAGCTTATCAAGGATCATGGACAGATCGGGCTGTTCCCTTTTTACTAAAGGAAAAAACGATTAGTTATCGTTTTTCTTCGGGTTTTAGTGATCGTAGCACGAATAATGATCTGGCTAATTGGGGAGGCTTTGGAACAGAATACAGTGAAATAGTTTCTTCCAATCCTGTTAATAATGATTATACTACTGGATTAATTGCTTTACGGAATAATGGTCGGTTGCCCTTTGCAGATGATGAAGTGCGATCAATAGGCTCTTTTTTAGGGGGTCAAACTTGGCTCAATGAAGATGCCACACGAAGTAATTTTTTACAATTTGCGCCACAATTGAACATGTTGCATTTAGCAACACACGGTATTATTGATACCTTAAATCCATTCCAATCTCGTTTATTATTTTCTCAAACGGCTTTGAATGAAAATCCGTATGTATCAGCAAATGAAATTTATGGCATGCAATTAAATGCAGATTTAACGGTGTTAAGTGCTTGCAATTCAGGAATGGGCGTATGGAAAAGTGGAGAAGGTTCTATGAGTTTGGCTCGTGCTTTTTCATATGCAGGAAGTCCAAGTATTGTGATGAGTTTGTGGAATGTAGCGGATCAATCTACAGCAACTTTAATGACTTCTTTTTATGAAAACTTGCAGGAGGAATTACCTAAGGATCGTGCTTTACAAAATGCGAAATTAGATTATTTGGAAAATGTATCTGCCACGTATGCAAAACCTATTTATTGGGCAGGTTTTGTATTAATTGGGAATCCTGACAGTTTATCTGTTGCAGGAAAGAATAGTTTATCTATGTGGGCAATTTTAGGGATTGGAATATTAATCTTTGGAGTTTTTTATATGATGTTAAAAAAGAAGTAACTTTTAATTATTCAAATTGATTTAAAAGTGTTTTAGCTGCTTCTTGTTGTCTACTACTAGGGCTATTGATAACTTCTTCAAGAAAGATTTTAGCTTGTTTCTTTTGGTCTAATTTAATATGACATAAAGCCATATACCAATTCATTTCATCCTGAAAGGCATTTTTATCTAAAAGCTGCGCTTGTTCAAAAGAGACGATTGCATTTTGATAGGCTGGTGGATTTTTATAGATATGACAAAGCCCCATTTGGAATAAATCATCCACTTTTGCAGCTTGTTCTGTCGTAATCTGCTGAAGATAAACGATCGCTTGTGTGTAATTTTGTTGGTGATAAGCTTCAAGGGCTTTTCCTCTAAGTTTTTCGATACTTTGTTCGCCTCGAGTATTCGCTTCTATAAGTGCAAAAGGGGTAGAAAGATGTTGATCTGCTAATTGTTGAACAGTAGTAGAAGAATTAGAAAACCAAAACCATCCAACACTTAGGAGTAAAAGCAAACTAGCAGCTACAGCCACCAATCTAAAAATATTTCTTCTATTTTCTTTTGGCGGTTTTCGGTGAATGCCTTTTTTAGCTAAGGTTTCTTCTAATGCTTTTTGACGTTCTTTATCAAATTTTGCATTAATAAGTGCCTGAGCCAAATTTTCCCATTCGGCATCCGTTAGTTGCCCTTTTTTTTCTTTATTAAAGTAATCTTTTTTATTCATCGCTAAGTATAAGGTCAATTGCATTTACTAAGTTTAAATATCTGTTGAAACAGTTAATTATACGAAATTGATTAAGTGATTTTGTAAATCACACCTTAAACGTATAATGCCGTTTTGAAAAAATCATAAATTATATACGAAAGGATTTTTTCAAATCGGTATTATCCATCAATTGTTCCATACATTTTAAAAAAGAGGGTTCGTAATTTTTTTAAACATCGTTCTTTCTTTTTGCGAGTATTTGCAGCCGAAGAATCATTAATAATTTCTGAAAGCTTTTTAAGTTCTATCTTATCATAATAATAAGCCTTCAAAATAGTTTTACAACTATCATCCAATTGTTCCCAAGCTTTATTCAATATTTCGATCATTTCATCATCAACGAAAGTATCTTCTCCTATCATAGATTCTGGAATATTTTCTGTAGAAATCTCTTTTTTTCGAGATTGTAACTTAATATATCTAGTAACCGCAATTCGAGAAAAATAATTTTCTATATTTCCATAAGCTACTTTATCTTCAATGAGCATTTGTCGCATACGCAACATAGCCCACATGACACAATCATAAGCCTCTTCATGTTCTGCTTGATATTTGTGTTTTAAAAGAGATAAATTTTTTTTAAAAAATCTACAAAAGATTTGTTCAAATAATTGTTCATCTCCTTTCTGAAGTTGTTGCACTAAAAATGTGAATTGAGCCTCGTCAAGTCCTAAGTTTCTATCTTTTTTCAAGAATGCTCTCATGAACGTATGCGTAGTTTTAGTTTTGGCAGCCTTTTTAGATGGTGGTAGTATACTTATAATAATTTGTATTATCAACCATCTCCTTGAAGAAAGGTGTATTTCTGTATGCTAAGAAAAATACAAACTCCTTGACTCATCCCAAACAAACAGAAAATACACCTATTCCATAGAATCTCATTTTTTGCTTATCATAATCTATTAATTATCCGTATTAAAATAATCCAATAGTCTATTTCATAAATCCTTTAACTTAGAATTTGTGACAATTTTAAATAGATTTTTTTAAGGGAAGTGTTTACAGGGGGAGTACTTTTAAAGTTGAAAAGAATTAAAAACGGTGTTGACCTTTGAGAATAGATTAACGAAAAAAGGCAGACGTTTAATTCGCCTGCCTTTAGGGATATTGTATTTGTTCGTATTTTTAGTCTAATTTTTATCGAACACTAAATCCTTGAATATACTGTGATGAAGTGCTAATATTATTTACAAAGTTGATATGAAGGGTTAAATGTTCGTATTGTATCGAAATCGTTTGATGTACCAAAGCTTGACTTAATTGCAAGTGTTTGATAATCGTTTGTCCAATAAAATTGCCTACCTCATTTTTGAAAGCAATCATAAATTCTTTTACGGACTGAATAGAGGAATTTCCTCCTGACTTGTTTAATAAATCGACGGTTAACGCCAATTTGATTTTTCGTAAATTCATGTCAATGGATTATAATATGTTTATGGAATAGGCAAACGTTTTTGCCTTTTTACTCATGCAGGAAAGGGATTTACGCCTACATAATTGGATATGTTCACTTTAATAACTCCCTAAAAATACGTTTCGTTGCCCGAACTTTTAAAGAAAAACGAGATTTTGTGAAATAATTAACAATTTTATAATATAAAGTCTCTTATAAAACAATATACCAAGC
Source organism: Saprospiraceae bacterium (assembly GCA_020628645.1). Classification (GTDB taxonomy): domain Bacteria; phylum Bacteroidota; class Bacteroidia; order Chitinophagales; family Saprospiraceae; genus JAHDES01. The sequence goes on along the minus strand of JAHDES010000016.1, from coordinate 2,326 downwards.
GATTGTAAACCAAGATTTCGTCTCCAAAGCATCCATAATAAAAGAACCCAAGCGATTGTCAAAGGCTATTTCTAGTTTATTCGTATCCTTAAATTTATACCCCAAGACGGGTACGATACGAATTTCTAAATCACGATTGGCATCCTGTAAAGCATAGAGATATTCATGATTGAATTTGAAATAAAATTCTTGTGGGTCGATGGATTGCCCGTTAAAAGGAATTTGTGCAGATATGCGATATCGAAATCTATATTTTACAGCTTTTTCTTTTTGAAAGGTTTGATCAGTCACCAATCGATGAGCGAGTTTGAGCGTAGAAAATTTTTGAATCAAGGCAAATTGTTGAATAGTTCGAGTAATGATTTCCTGATTTCGAAAACGAATCAAATAACCTCCTGCAATTTTAGTCGTTAAACCAATTTTTTTAGAAAGGATATTCGTAAAATCTAGTCGATCATAAAAAGGAGTGCTCCACTCTTGATCTTGATAAAAGATTTGTCGGTTTTCTAGTTTGATGTTTAATTTGAAATCTTTTTTCAGTTTTTTATTGACATTCAAAACTGGTAGCAAGCCCAATTGTAGACGCTCTTGCGCTATATTGTTATTCACCAAAAACAACCAACAACAGAATATTCCGATCCATTTTCTAATACTCAAGATTGTCTGTATTTTGATCTATAATAATCGCTTGTTGAAGGAATTGCCCCTTAGCATCAAATAAAAATTCCATTTCTTGATAGATATTGTTTTGCTTGACTTTCACTACGAGTTCATAATTTGTAGTAATGTTGGCGAGCTTAAATTCTTGTTGATTAATCGCATTGATTATGGCAGTCGTTTGTCCCAAATATTGAACTTGGATTTTACAAATCTTATGTTTTTGGAACTGTTCTTTCAGGTAGGATGAAATTTCATTTTGGACATTTGATGGCAATGTTTGCTGCTTGATTTCTATTTCTACGTCTTCCAGTTGACCTGTATTATCAAACTCAATACTATATTTCTTTTGCTGAAACTTTGTCTTTGCTTCAATAGATGTTTTATCAAATCCTTCTTCTTTATACCATTTAATCGTACGATCAAAATCTATGGCATTCACAACATCTAGCGCAAGCTGGGGTACTTGTTCCGCTGGTAAACGATATTCTTTTTCGTACTTGACTTGCGCTCGTACAAAATTTAGAGCAAAAAAAACGAATAAAAACAAGACGATGGATTGCTTCATGTGTTACAAAGATGAACTTATTTTTCCATTTATAAGGCTATAATTTTATGAACTTTTTAGAATAGGTTCTATCAGATTGATGCACCACCAAAATATACAATCCTTGTGTCAAAAAAGAAGTATTTAATCTTATTTCTTGATGAGCTTCAAATTTTTGACGAATTAATGGAGTGCCCCAAAGATTCATAATTTCAACGCTTAGGTTTCCAATCTCTGGGCTTTCTACCTTTATAAAATCACTTACAGGATTGGGGTAAATAGTTAAAGGTACTTGAGCAGTTTCTTTTGTTGCTGTAGTTGTACTATAATTATCACAGTCTTTTACATCCACCACATCATAATGCTCACCCGTATAAATTTCGTAGTTTACACCATCTTGCGTATAGCACTGTAAAATAGAATAGTATTCCCCTACTGTTCCCATAGGACTATATAAAAATCCTTCATTTGATCCAATGCCTTCATAAATCGAATTTCCATGAGTAGTACGGTAAACGTATCTATATCCGTTTTGCAACTGAATGGAGTCAATTGAATAAACAGTATCTGGAAAACCAGGATAGTCTCGTATGGTATCTCCTACGGCTAAATCAAAATCAATAATTAAACTTTCTCCTGCCTCTTCCCATCTATAAAACTTTTTTGATTCTTCTCGTAAATATTTTATGGAGATAATATTTTGATCATAACTCAACGTATCCGTTCCATGTGGCTCTAATCTAAGTAGATCTTGAAGTTCTCTCACTTTATAATAGGATTGCCCATCTATGAGCGTATCACCTATAATATCATATCGCAACTGCATGTAAAAATTATCCCAAACATCACCTGCTAAAACATACCATTTAGAAGTTTCATTTAGATAATTTTGCCCTTTTACCATTAGCGAATTAAGGAAAATAACAATTATCGCAAATACTACTTTTTTTATTCTAGGATTCATATCTGTTGTTTTTTATTATTGAAATAGATGGCGAATAATGCCCATAAAAAGATTGGAAATGAAATACGTCAATCATATTTCATACTACAATAATTTAATCTCGATTCAAAAGGGTACACAAATTAATTGATCGATCATGTTTTTGTCGTATTTGCTTT
>JAHDES010000015.1 GCA_020628645.1 Saprospiraceae bacterium | reverse complement strand
GTGCAAAATGGAGTGATCCAGAAACGCTTGCCATGCTAAAAAATAAAGGTGTAATTTTCTTTTTTCCAGATGTGGGAATGTATGAGAATTGGTCAAAAAAGGTGTCACAAATTAGAGGGCTAAATGCAGAAGTATCAGATGTACTAGAACAATTAGCCACTTCAAAAGAAAAAGAAAAAGGCTATGATCTAGCAGATTACTATTTAGCAGTGTATCAACAAAAAAGGGCAAGCAATATTCCTAATTCACCCCTCACTCCACAACAGATTTTATTGAATCGCTTCACGCAAGAAAATCCCTTTTTACTCCAATTGATAGATCAATTCGATCTTCAACTACTTCTGTAAACTCATCCACTATCACCAGCTATCACACCCTATTAATGCATTTTGCTCAAAAAAAAACGACGACTAAAACGACGACCAAAGAAAAACCGCCTGATAAACCATTGATTATCAGACGGTTTTAAGTTTATATTGTAGCGAGAGAGAGACTTGAACTCTCGACCTCAGGATTATGAATCCTGCGCTCTAACCAGCTGAGCTACCTCGCCATTTTGTGTTTAGCGGCTGCAAAGATAATTTTTTAGTGTAATATTTGCAATAGAATTGCGGAAATTATGATGGTATTTTTCTTAATTCTCTAAAATTAATTTAATACTCTTCTATTTTGAGCTTCTACATAATACATATCAATCATTCCTTTATTTTTTACTTCTATTTTACCACGATGAATACAACTGAATTCTGATTTAATAAGTTCATAAGTAGCGCTAGAGACGTTTACTTTACCTACGGCTCCTGTATCTTCCATTCGGGCAGCGATATTGACCGTATCTCCCCAAATGTCATAGGCGAATTTTTTGATCCCTACAATTCCTGCTACAATACTTCCAGTATGGATACCTATTCGCGTTTCAAAATAGGGTTCGTTTTTCGCTTTCTTTTCTTGAGCAAGTTGCTGCATAAATTCTTGTATTTCCAAAGCTGCTTGTACTACTTTGGAGGCATGTTGTTCGGTAGGACTCGGAATCCCTCCTGCACACATGTAGGCATCGCCAATTGTTTTGATCTTTTCTAATCCGTTTGCTTCAATTATACGATCAAATTCTCGAAAACAATAATCAATTTCTGCTACAAGTTCTTCTGGTTCAAGTAAGGCAGCTATTTTAGTAAAACCTTTAAAATCGGAAAAGAAAACCGTTACATTTTCAAATCGTTTGGCTTTTGCTCGTCCATATTGTTTGAGTTCTTCTGCGGTTTCTTGTGGAAGAATATTGAGTAATAATTCATCAGATTGTTGTTTGGCAGCAGCTAATTCTTGGGTGCGTTGTGCGACTTCTTTCTCTAATCGAATTCTATTTTGTTTTTCTCGATAAATTCGTAATTGAAACAATAAATAAATCAATCCTAATCCAATCAAAATACAAGTCAATAAAAACTCCCAACTTTTGTAAAAAGCTTGTTCTACATAAATCGGCACTTGCAAAATGGTAGCTCCCCAATTGTCTTCTGTCGTTGCCGCGCGTACCTTAAAGGTGTAATTTCCTGCTGGAATATTGTAATATCGCGCCGTATTGTTTTCTGTACTATTTGACCATTCAGGTTCAAATCCTTCTAGCATGTAGCTATACTTATTTTGCTGGTGGGAAGCATAATCCGCTAAAGAAAATTCAAAGGTAAAAAAATGATCTCTTGGACTCAAATAGATGGTAGAATCTACCTCTTTAAAATTAGAATAAGTAATCAAACTATCTATCTTCCCATCAAAACGCGAAAAAGAGGTTAGCAAAATAGGAGCTTGATTTTTCTTTACATGTTGCCCGAAGGAGGCAGAAGGATAAAAACTATTGACTCCATTTAATCCTCCAAAATACATTCGTCCATCAGGTGCTTGATAAAAAGAAATACGATTGAATTCATTATCTGTTAAACCATCTTGTTTGTTATAATTAGTAAATTGTAAATTGGCTTTACTCAAACGAGATAAGCCATTATCTGTACTCACCCAAATACAAGAATCTCCTTCTGAAAGTATTCCATTAATAAAATTATTAGAAAGACCATCAGCAGTGGTAAAGGTTTGAAATTCACCTGTAGGAATATGATATCGACACAATCCATTTGCCGTCGCCAACCATAGATAAAAGGCTTCATCTTCATAAATAGCTAAAATACGATCAGCAGAGATTTTACTATTCTTTGTATGCAAATGGGTAAGGGTACTATCACTTGGATTCCAACGAAATAAGCCTTGAGCATTAGTGGCTAACCATGTATAATTATCATACGATCCATGATGAAGGTAGTTAATATCGGATTGTAAACGATCTTTTAATAAATCTTGAAATGGCGTTGTTTTAGCTTGTAAATTTTCATCAAAGCAATAGATTTGTTTTTCATAAGCAAACCATAAAACGCCGTTTTTATCTTTTGTTACGACCCCTTTATCAGAGGCTGTTGATTCAAATAATGTATCTATTGTTTCTTCTGCTAAATTTATTTTAAGTCCATTTCCAGTATACAAATAATTGTTATCATACATTAATCCAAAGGGGAGATTATAAAATCGTTTATTTTTAAAAAGTGGATTGATTTCCTGCGTTGCCAAATCAAGGGTATGAATAGAATTGTAATAGGCAAAATAAACTTTATCTCGTTCTTCATCTGCTGTAATGCCTCGAATACTACAATACCCATTATTGCAATGCTCGTTTCCACCAAATAAATAATTTTGAAACAAACGATCTGAACGTACGATTTTTATAGCCCCAAAGTCAGAAGCCACCCAAATTACACCCTGACGATCTTGGAAAATTTGTCGATAATGAACAGTATTTTTGGTAAGCTGACGAATAGGATTATCATAATTAGTAAGTTGTTCTAATTTAGCATCATAAAACCATAGATTAGCATAGCCTCCTATCCAAATATTTTCATTTTGATCGACCCAAAAAGCATTGAGGTTGTTCCCATCTAATTTTTGAGAGACAGGATGTTTTTCGATTTTATCTGCTATTTTGTAAAACACTTCTCCCCTATCTGTCAATATCCACAATTTATTTTTTTGTATTTGTAAATGTGTAATAGTGTTTCTTGAATTAATTTTTTCTTTTTGTATAATGCGTCCTTCGTGATCTAATTTCCAAAGTTCATTATAATAAGCTGCTAAATAAAACTCCTTTTTATCAGCAACAAATGGTCTACCTTGATATTCTCCTGCCAATGCTAAAATAGGCTGTGATCCTATAGAATCTAGTCGTTCTACTGTACTCGAACGCGTATGCGAGGCATAATTCACCATCCAAAGTTGCTGCTTTTCATCTTCTAAAAGATGATGCGGCGTTACTTCTGCGGAACGAATCTGTTGCCCCTCATTAAAAGGATATTCTGTACTTTGACCTGAATACGGATCATAATGAACCAACATATTGGGACTCGCCAGATAAAGGGCATTATCATGTGTTACTAATACATCTGTAATATAATTTTTGGGAATACGATATTCTTTTGATGTGCTGTGATAGTGTCGAAAACGAATGCCGTCAAAGCGATTTAAACCATTAATCGTACCCATCCAAAGATAACCTGCACTATCTTGTTGAATAGCAAACACATTTCGATGCGAAAGCCCTTCTTCAAAACCGTATACTTTGATTTGTACATCTTCTGTCTGAGAAAATGTAAAACTTACAGCTATAAGCCAACAAAAAACACTTAGTATACGTTTAACCATATTTGAAAATATGTCCACAATCTTTCAAGTATAAGAAAAAAATAGCGAACCCCAATAGTTTATTCCTAAGAATAAAAAACGTGACAACTTTATAATCTACCGTCCTATTATTGAATTCTATCTTATTACAAAATCAAAAATATATTCTTTTATGTTAGATCAATTATTAGATGCTGCCAAAGGACAAGTTATCGGTGCTATTACTGAAAAGACAGGTTTAGGAGCAGATCAGGCAGAATCCGCCTTTCCATTAGCAAAAGAAAGTATCACTAGTGGCTTAACAGAAGCTGTTTCTGGTGGTGACATTTCGGGTATTATGGGCATGTTTTCAGGAGGTGGAGATATGGCAAACAATGGTGTTTTTAGTTCTATTTCCAATAATTTTGTAGGAAGCTTAGTTAGTAAATTAGGTGTGCCAGAATCAATGGCAGGTATGGTTTCTTCTGCTGCTTTACCCATGATTATGGATAAAATCAAAGGCAGTGCTAGTAATGATAGTGGTGAAGTAACACAAGATGGCATCATGGGCTTATTGGGCGGTAGCGATAGTATGATAGACATGGTCAAAGACAAAGCAATGGATGCTGTAAAAGATAAATTAGGTGGATTAGGCAATTTATTAGGCTAATTTTCTTTTTTTAAATGATATTTTAAAGGGATTGTTCTATTGTAGGATGATCCCTTTATTATTTTAAAATAGCTGCTCCAATTCCACACTGCATACATTTCTTTTGATCACAATAGTATTTTTTTTGTTCCAACAAGGCTTGTGATTGAAAGGCATTTTCTACGGAAACACCTAATTCTTGCCATTTTGAAATAATACTATTCTTTTCGGCAGGCAATTCTTCCAGCAACTGTAATGCTTGTTTTTTGAAAGATTCTTGTTGATGCTCTTTTCCATATAAAAATAAGAAAGGTACAATAGTATTGATCGTAATCAGACGTATCATATTTTTACCCAAAGTTTTCTTTCTTTTTGTGGATGCTTTATCAAAGACATAATGAGTTTCCCAGTAGCCTGTAATTTGAGCTTGCAACATCGCCTCCACTTCTTTTATAGATTGAATCGCTAAAGCTTTACTAAATAAATGATGTGTTTGATGAATTAATCGAGCAAATTGAGCAATTCGAATGCTTGGAAAGTTGGCAGGGCGCATTCGTGAAAATTTCCAGCTTTCTTCATTTAACGAAACAAGGGAATATTTTTGTTGGAGAAATTCATATTCTTTTTTTAATTGTTGAGGATAAGCATCTTCAAAGTTCCTATTCAGTAATCCTGCTTGTCCAAAGAGTAAGGCCTCTAATTGAATGAGTTGGTCTTTATGTTTGAGTAAAATCGAAAGAGACAGTGATTGCGCCAATAATTCAAAAGGTGTTGTATTGACAGATACGCCAAAATTTCGAGCTAAAAATTGATAAAAAACTTCTTCCCAATCATTCGCCGTGAAAGCAAGTCGGTCTTTAATAGATTTAGTTTTTCGTTCTAGTCGTTCGATCAAAACACGATCTAGCCAATTGTGTCGTGTTAGTTCATTTACCGTATGAAATTGATTTTGGCAAGCGATCCAATGGGTGTTGTTCCAAATTTTGAGATAAGTGTTTTTTAATTTGCTAGGAATACGTTCTTTTAGTTCTAAACAAGGAATGCGTTCTCCATTTTTTCTAAAAATGGGTTCATCTTCTTCTAAAACAACATGAAGAATAACGGTATCATAAGCCTTATCCGTTTGGTGCTGATGCTTGTACCAATCAGATGATTGAAGATGCATTTCCACATTTCCTGCCCAAGTCGTATCCCCTATCTGAATCTTGGCATGACTAAAATCAGGGCCAGCATCGGTATTATGATTCCCCCAATTTAGAATATGTATCCTTTCATTTTCCGTAGTAGTTAATTGAGTAAGTTCAAAGCGTTTGAAACGCCAAAGGAAGTGGAGGAAGTCTTCTCGCATGATTTTGTTATTGTGAACGTTCAAATTTAAGTTTCGAGTGCAAGATCAATTTTGTATTCTTTGCCCGAAAGTATCCTTGGTTAAAGTTTAGCCTAGCAAGATACTTACTTTGAAAAGATTTTTGGTCATATATTACGATAAATTATGGTATGATTTATGTATTTATATGAATTGGAACTATGCTAAATAATTATTTGTTCAAAAACTTGAGCATGGTATGTAAAAATACCTTATATTTGCAATCCCAATAATGCGGTCGGTTGGCCGAGCGGTTAGGCAGAGGTCTGCAAAACCTCGTACAGCGGTTCGAATCCGCTACCGACCTCCGATAAAATCCATAGAAAAGTCCTTGATTAACAAGTTGTTATCAAGGGCTTTTTCTTTTTAATGTAAATACTATTCTACAATCCGTACTACAAAATTTCGGGTACTAATATTATTAGTATCATCTTCTGCAAAAAGATAAAAATGAAATTCATCTCCAATAGAAGACGTATAAGTATCTTCATTTTCAACAATAAAAGAAGTAAAATCATCTATACCATACACTATTGATATAGCCGTAGAATTAAAAGAAGTAGGTTCGAAAGTGAATACTTTTAAATTTTCATCATTGTTAATCAGGAAATAAGCTTCATGTCGGGTAACAACACGCTCATCTACAAGATTATAATTGATTTGTAATTCCCCCATTTGTTTCACTTCAATAATCGTATCAAAATCTGAAATGGCTTCCAAATTAATCAAAAAGTCATTGTACTCTACTGGCGTATCAATAATAGGTTCATCATCTATAAATTTTTTACAGGATGAACAAATTAAAAGGAATAGAAATAGGTAGAATAGATTTGTCATTTCCAAATATGTTTTTACAAAAAGAGAGAGACAAAATGCAATTCATCTCTCTCTTAAATTTTTTATGTTAAAAATTAATGACTGCTATCACCACTATTTCCTAATTTATGCCGTTGGAAAAAAAATAAAAATCCAAAGGCCAGAATTAAGATAGCAGGGAAGAAGGCAATATTATCTAAAGTCGCTTGTCCAGCCGCTAATTCTGCAGCATCTTCTGCCATTCCACTAGCCAATGCTTTTGCACGTTCGGAATCCAACCAGCCACCGATCACAGGTTGCCAAAGTGAAGTAGCAAACATACCTACGCCTCCCATAAAGGATAGTCCTAGCGCTCCAGTTTCAGGTGTATATTCTGCTGTTGCGCCAATCATCGTTGGCCAGAAATACATTACTCCTATTGCAAAAAGAATCGCAGCTACATAAACCATAGGGCCAGTTACCATACTCATCATTCCAATACCAATCGTAGCAATAATGGCTGATCCAAATAAAACTCCAATAGGCTTGAAACGGTGAATTAATGGGCCTCCGAAATAACGTCCTACTGCCATTAAACCCGTAACCATAGCAAGAATCAGCATCGGATGTGCGCCAGAGTTTCCTAAAATACGCTCTACCCATTGTTGAGTTCCCAATTCTGATGTAGCAGTTAAGGTCATACATAATGCTAACAAAGTGTATAACCAACCAAAATAACGATAGATCAATCCAATTACTACGACAATTAATCCTAACTTAATATACAATGCCACATCTCCTGCAAACCATCGTTGTAGCGTCAAATCTGATGCTGCGATAAGCACAAACAAAAACATGATGATGAGATAAATCGGTGGAAATAATTTTTGGAAATCAATCGTACTTGATTCTGGCTCTTCTGGAAATTCTTGACCCAAAATCATCCATCCATAAATGATGGTAGGAATGACCATAATACCAATTTGCATTTGCCAACCCATGTCCATATTAGTCATAAAAGTAGAGGCTAAAGCTCCAATTACAATACCTCCAGGAAACCATACATGGAATTTGTTGAGCATAGTCGTTTTATTATCCTCATACATATTTGCGATCATCGGATTACAGGCTGCTTCTACTGATCCATTAGCAAAACCAATAAAGAAGGTAGAAATGAGTAAGCCCCAAAATCCTCCTGCAAAAATGGTCAGAATCAATCCTAAAAGATGCGTAACAAAGGCAACCCACATGATTTTACGAGGACCTAATGCGTTGTATAATGGTCCACCAATCATCGTTGCAATGGGAAAACCTAAAAATGCCATCGCATTCACCCATCCCAATTCGGTATCGGATAAATTGAAATCAACGCCTAATTGACCTAAAATTCCTGCGCGGATAGCAAAAGTCATTGCCGTAACAATCAGCGCAACGCAACTGGCGTTAAACAATCTTGATTTATTAATTCCACTCATAATTCGTTTGATTTTTCGTTTTGTTTTGATAATTTTTTTATGAATTAGGATTCAAATCTTTAATTTTTATATTTCTAAACCACACTCGATCGCCGTGATCTTGTAAGGAGATTTTTCCTTTCTTTTTTGTGCCAAAATCGGCAAAATCTTTCCATTTTGTAGCTTTTAGGGTTTCGATCCATTCATCTGTCCAAAGTTCTGTTTCAACGACTTTATGTCCATTGAGCCAGTGCTCTAAATGACCATTATTGACAATAACACGGATTTTATTCCATTGCCCAGCTGGTTTCACCGTTTCGTAAGAACATTTGATAATATCATATAAATCTCCTGCTCGATGTTTCTCTATCATGGCATCTGGATGGCAGGTATTATCCAAGACTTGCATTTCGGGACCCGTCATCCAAGGATAGCTATAATCTTTTGATTCTTCGACGAGATACATAATTCCACTATTGCCACAAGCTTGAATTTTCCATTCTAAACGGAGTTCAAAATTATCATATTCGTTATCACAAATAATATCACCCCCATCTGCTGCTTGCCAACCTCCATCATCTTTTTTGACTACATCTAACATGAGTGCGCCATCTTGTACTTTCCAACTCGAACCAATGGTCTCTTTTCCGTAATTGTGCCAACCATTCGTTGTTTTACCATCAAATAGTAACTCCCATCCATTCGCTTTTTCTTCATTGGTAAGGGTATTTAAAGCGAAATTTAGAGCAGTAGTTTTTACACCTTTAAGATTTGAAGGGATCGCATTCATCGTGTACCAAGCTTCAGTACTCCAAAGACCATTTCCATTTGAACTTACGAAATGATCGAGTAAATGTACATAGACCACATGATCGGGCTTCATGCCACTTAATTCTAAAAATACTTTTTTTCGATCTTCAGAAACATTAACGGAAAGAATATTAAGTCTTTGTTGATCTATTTTTGGGCCACCATAATTGGCAGTTGGTTGGTAACGCCATTGTTCAATCTCATAAGCTGCTTTATCCCAACCATCGCCTTCTTGAAGCGCTTCCGTAAATTCAATTTCTACGCCATCTGATTTAGCACGAACGGCTAACATTTCAAAAGTAGGATTTTCATTGTATTTCAAACGTTGTAAACCATACCACAATTTACCAGAATGCCCCCAGTTACCACTAGAACCTATTCCTCCTACATACAATGCGCCATCTGGTCCCCATTTGATTCGATTGACACCCGCTTCTAAACCTTGAATAAAACGGAATAAACAACCTTGATAGTTGCCATTTACTTTTTCAACGAATACGCGCTTGATTCCTCCATTAGTCACTTCGCCGTGAATCATTTGCCCTTTGTACGGTCCATCATTGATGGCCATAGGCGTGGAAGGAGAATTTCCAATTTCATCTTGTGGTAACCAGACGAGTGGTTTCGTTTCTGTTTTATCGGCGGTACCATCAAAATCTACGGCACGAGAACCAAACCATGCGCCTTCTTGAACATGCATAATTTTACTAGCAGGTAACCAATCGCCTTGATTATCGGCTACGAAAATTTCTCCATCTACTCCAATTCCAATTCCATTTGGTGTACGCATTCCTGAGGTGAGGTATTGCGTTTCGCCAGTTTCTATATTGACACGATACGTGCTTCCACGTTGTTTTGGTTGATTGGGAGCACTCGCTCCACCGGGCATTACACCGATAGCAAGATTTCCATATAACCAGCCGTCTTTTTCTACCAAACCAAATGCAAATTCATGGAAATTAGCAGATACATCCCAATCATTACTCATGACGCGATATTCATCTATGATATCATCACCATTATGGTCGAGTAGTTGGGTAAGTTCTTGTTTTTGCTGAATATAAATAATATCATTGACCACTTTTACACCAAGCGGTTCTGCTAATCCGGATGCAATTAATTTAGTGGTGATTTTTTCAGGATCATCGCCATTCACACCATCCAAAATATAAATACTTCCAGCAGGATCCCAAGTACTGACGACCAATCTTCCGTCAGAAAGAAAGTCCATACCACCTACTTTTGGCGTAAAGACCGCAGGACGCGCTTGCGCAATATCATAACTTGGATGAACATCTTGAAGCGCAAATTTATCTCCAGGAATTTTATTATCTCCACCCAGTGTTGGCCCACCACCACCTGAGCTTGGCATTTGATCAGTTTTGTGATGCGTAATTACATTAGAAGGAACAATTCTGAAACGTGCTTCTCCATCAAATGAACGCCATAAAAAACGTAAACTTTTACCACCTAGTCCTTGAAAAAATTCAATTTTAAAAGGATGTAAACCTTCTTTTAGCGCCACTTCGCCATCCATCGCATCCGCTCCATGCAAACCATCGTGGTCGATAATTACTTTATCATCTATAAATAATTTTGAACCATCATCTGAGATAAGACGGAAAACATAATTATTGTCTTTTGGAATGTTCAAATATCCTGTAACTTCTATACCAAAATTATCCCCAGCTCCTGCTAAATCTTCATCATTGACATCTATAGTAGCAATTATACCTTCCGCAACAGGCTTTCCAGTAAAATCACAATCTGCTAAAGAACTCAAGGATTTTCCAAAAGAGAAAAAACGATAATAAGCTCCAGGTAAGATGTCGTCCTTTTTTGTACCGCTAGCATCAATATAATCCAATTCTTTATCTGGTGTATTGGCTTCGATGGCTGCCAGTTGCGCTTCTTCTTCTGCATCTAATGACATCACATATTCCACCATTGCTTTGATGTCAGATTCGGCAACATCAGGATGCGCATTCATTAAGGTTTCTCCCCAAACGCCATTCCCTCCATTCTTTACTTTACCGACTAGCATCGCTACATTTTCAGGTGTATTGCGATAGCGTTGCGCGACTTCTACATAAGCTGGACCAATGGTTTTTTTATAGGTGTTATGGCAAGATTTACAATCATTTCGAGCAATCAATCGAAAACCTAAAGGACGTTCTTCCTCTTCTTCTGCTCCTTGAATTTTATTTTCATTTTCAATCAAAGGTTTGGCAACTAACCAAGTCGTGAAATTGGTCGTCCCATTTGAATTTAATACCAAAGAACCATCAAGATCAACCGCTGATATTTTTCCTTTTTCTCGTTTTTTAGAATTGGCGACTTGAAATGATCCATCTGTTTCGATACTTTGTTCAGAAACGACAGAACTTACATTTGTTTGAAGGAGTACTTCAACTCCATTAGGGACATTTTCAGTAGTAAAAGTACGTTCAAAACCGTTGAGACCATTATCCTTTACGACATATTCAGGACGTTCTGTAACTAGAATTTTGTTATTACCATTTAGTGGTAATTCATACATCAAAACGGCTTGTCCATTTTCAAAACGATGCCCGCGATATTGTGCGGTAACACTAGATGTTGTTCCATTTTTACGAATTTGCCAAGGCGTAGCATATTGATTGACAAAATAAGCATTGCCAACGGAATTGGGTTGTGGCCCGTGAGCGGTGGTATAAACGGCACCATCTAAATTGACAAAGCCTTTCCATATTTTGTATAAGGCACAATTTTGTGTACTATAAGCTGTCCATAATTGATCGTTTAATGCCAATGTAATCATACGAGGAGTTTCATCCAATACGGAACGAAAAACCCAAGGATTTTGTGCTCGATCATAGTTGGAAGAAGATTCTTGATTGGATGTTCCACAAGCAAATAAAAAACAGATACTAATAGAAAGAATTAAATAATTGGTTTTTCTCATTAATGAAGATTGTATAGGTTGAAAGTAGTGATATTAAGGTGATTTTATCTAAAAATGGGTTTTGTTTGGTTATTGCGAGTTTGGAAACTCGCTTGATACGTTTTGGCGAAGTTTGGAAACTTCACCAATCAAGTTCGTGTAATTATCACACTCTAAGATAAATAAAATAAGATTATTTCATACTTTACGATGGAAACAAAACTTTATTTTGTTTTGAAAATTCTTTTTTTTCATTTTCAAACGAAGCATTCAAGATGTTACAGACCTATTTATTGGTGTTTTTAGGAGGAGGAGTCGGCAGTATGTGTCGTTATGGAATAGCACATTTATTATTGAAGTATCAACTGAATTTTCCATTCGCTACTTTATTAGCAAATGTATTGGCTTGTTTAGTTTTGGGTTATTTGGTGGGTATACAATTGAAGAAAGGAGATGTTTCTTCCTTCCAAAAATATGCGATCATGACGGGCTTTTGTGGAGGCTTTAGTACTTTTTCTACCTTTAGTAATGAGACCTTCCAGTTGTTTCAAAATGGACAAACGATGTTGGGCTTACTCAACATTGGACTGAGTATAGTGGTTTGTTTAATTGGGATAGGAATAGGAATGAAGTTGGCAGAGTGATAAAAGTTAACACCTTTTACAATTCGTATTTGGGGCAATTCGCAAAGTCACCTTTTTCTTAAATGTTCTATTTTTTCCCAAGGAAAAAGAATCTCTTGTTGACCTAGTACATAAGGAGCGATTTCATAAATGTTATATAAAAATCGAATACCTTCTTTTTCAAAGACATAATTATCTGGGAGATAAAATTGATCCTCCTCGCCAAAAGAATAGCCAACTTCTTTATAAGATTCACCATTTTTTAGGTATTCTGATTTAAACAGTTGTTCGCCAAGCTCATACAAAACGGTTTTATCATCTGTTTTCAACACATCACCCAAGGTCATTTTTTTTCCTGTTTGAGTGTTGAAATTAAGATAATGGGTATAATAACTTCCATGTGCCCCACCAGCATATTCATACGTATTAGAGGCAATTGAAAACATCTTTTCATCATTTGAAAGCACAGCTTGGGAGATTTCATAAGTCCAGTTATGAAAATAAGGTGCATCAGGTTCTTGTTGGACTTCTTTATCAAAATCAGCAATATAGGCATCTGCAGCTTCCAAAATAGAAGGCGATTCTCCTCGAAGATCATTAATAATAGCTTGATTGATTTTTGCAGCAACACTTCCTTCAAGCGCATCCGTTAATTGAATATAAGTAGCTGTATAAGTAGCACAACGATCATCATTACATCCCTTCCATTTTCGTTCTAATTCATCCATTTGATAAACTAAGGAATCTGGTTTTGATGTTTTTTCAACAGTAAAGGTCGTTTCCTCAGCGGGTTTTTGTTGAGGTGTACAAGCAGTGAAGTATAAAAAAATAGAAAGACTGAGAACGAGTAAATTTTTCATTTTAAAGTATTTTGGTACATCCAAAGTAGTATTTTTCACGTCTATAAAAGAGAAAAACCACATCTTTCTAAAATATCATCACCTTTCCGTAATTTTGAGCTTATGAAGCACATTTATAAATCCCTATGCAGTCTAATTCTATTTTTCACGCCCTTTATCCATTATGCACAATCCAGTGCTGCTGATCAATGGGCAGAACGTACCTTCCAAACCTTAAGTTTAGATGAACAAATTGGACAATTGATGATGATTCGTGCCCATTCTGATAAAGGCGCAGAGCATATTGCCAAAGTAGAAGGTCTCATCAAGAACTATCATGTCGGAGGACTTTGTTTTTTTCAAGGTACGCCCGAAAAACAAGTACAACTCACCAATCGCTACCAAGCTTTAAGTGCTGATTTACCCTTGATGATTTCTATGGATGCGGAATGGGGAACGGGAATGCGCTTTAAAAAAGATGGATTTAGTTATCCCCGACAACTGATGCTGGGCGCAATACAGAACAATCGTCTCATTTATGATATGGGAAAAGACGTAGCACGTCAATTAAGGCGTATAGGCGTACATGTTAATTTTGCGCCTGTGGTGGATGTGAATAATAATCCTAATAATCCTGTGATTAACACTCGTTCTTTTGGAGAAGATCGTTACAATGTGGCAGCAAAGAGTTACATGTACATGAAGGGAATGCAAGATGGCAATGTAATGGCTTGTGCCAAACATTTTCCTGGGCATGGAGATACGGATGTAGATTCTCATTTGGATTTACCTATTATCAGTCATGATCGAAATCGTTTAGATAGCATTGAATTACTACCTTTTCGCATTTTAGCACAACATGGGATTCAAAGTATGATGGTGGCGCATTTAAATGTACCTACGATAGATGCAACGACGAATCGTCCAACGACCTTATCTCAAAATGCGGTAACTGATTTATTAAAAAATGAAATCGGTTTTGAAGGTTTGATCTTTACGGATGGATTGGGAATGGAAGGTGTAACGAAATATCATAAAAGTGGTGAAGTGGAAGCGAAAGCCTTAGTAGCTGGAAATGATGTTTTACTCTTGCCACAAGATGTTCCTGCTGCATTCCAACAAATCAAAGCCTATCTTGAAGATGGACGATTATCTAAACTACAATTTGAAGAAAGCGTCAAAAAAGTATTACGGGCAAAATATGATCTTGGCATCACTCATTTTACACCAATCTCTACGATTAATCTACGTCAAGAATTAGAATCGCCCGAAGCGCAGATTCTTAAACGAAATCTCATTGAAAATTCCCTCACCTTAGTACGAAATAATGATAATTTATTACCCATTCAAGAGGTATCTGGTAAATCTATTTCTTGTGTTTCGATTGGCGCAAAAGGAAAATATTCGTTCCATCATTTAATTGATAAATACGCTAAGATTCGGCATTTCCAAACCAAAAAAGAAATTCCGACGAGCCAACAAAATCAATTACTCAAAGAACTAGAAAAAGATGATTTGGTTATTGTTAGTCTTTTTGATGTAAGTACTTATGCTAGCCGAGATTATAATTTTACGGCAAGCATGAAGGCTTTTGTTCAGGCTTTAAATAAAAAAACAAAGGTCATTTTAGTCGTATTCGGAACTCCTTATAGTATTAAATACTTTGATGATCTTGGAACGGTATTAGTCGCCTATACGGAAGAAGAAATTACCCAGCAAGTTACTGCACAAGCCCTTTTTGGAGTCTCTAGTATTCGTGGACGACTGCCTGTAACCGCTTCAGCAAAGAGTGCCTATCAAGATGGTGTTAATACACTTCAACTTTTTAGAATGGGGTATGACACGCCAGAAAGTGTAGGTATGCGTTCTGATAAATTATTGAAGATTGATACCTTAATGCGAGAAGCTATTTCCACCAAAGCGACACCGGGAGGCGTGGTATTGATTGCAAAAGATGGAAAAATAGTTTTTGAAAAAACGTATGGCTATCATACCTATGATAAACGTATTCCTGTAGCCGCGACAGATATTTATGATTTGGCGTCGATTACCAAAATTGCGGCGGGAACGATGGCAGTAATGAAATTGCAAGAAAACAATCAATTGAATATATATCAACCACTCAGTAATTATATTTCCCCTTTAAAAAATACAGATAAGGCCAATCTTAATCTACATGAAATGATGACTCATCATTCTGGCTTGAAAAGCTGGATTAAGTTTTATGAAAATACACTCAGTACTTCTTCTAAATCAGCTCGCCCTTCATCTCGTTTTTATAAAAGTGCGGCAACGGATGATTTTAGTATACCTGTTACGGAAAAGTTATTTTTGAAAACAGGCTACGATCAAACGATGCGTGAGGAAATATATCAGTCGGAATTGCGTTCCAATAAAAACTATAAATACAGTGATTTAGGATTTTATTTGGTGGCAGATGCAGTAAGAGCACAATCTCGTTTATCCTTGGATCAATATGTGAGTCAGCAATTTTATCAGCCCATGGGCTTACAAAGTATGACTTTTAATCCGTGGCGAAAATTTTCGACGAGTCGTATTCCTCCCACAGAAAAAGACACCTATTATCGACGACAAACCGTACATGGCTATGTGCATGATATGGGGGCTGCCATGTGGGGTGGCGTGAGTGGGCATGCAGGTTTATTTAGCAATGCAAATGATCTAGCTATTTTGATGCAAATGATCTTGAATGGGGGGTATTATGGAGGAAAACAATATTTGAATGCTAGTACGATTCAAGAATTTACGAATAGATGTAGTGCTTGTACGCGACGCGGAATTGGTTTTGATATGAAACAACTTGATACTTCACTCAGTGAAAATATGTCGCCTTTAGCATCAAGAAACACTTTTGGACATCTAGGATTTACGGGAACCTGTGTTTGGGTAGACCCAGATGAGCAATTAATTTATATTTTATTGTCAAATCGTACCTATCCTCGGATGAAAAACTTTAAATTTAGCTCAGAAAACTACCGTCCACGAATACAATCTGTGATTTATGAAGCATTAGAAAAAGAAGTGGTCTGGTAAAAATCAAACAACTAAGTAGTAAGCTAAAAAAATTGGTATAATAATATTTTATAGGTCAGCTCAAATTTTCAACACAATTTCCTTCTAGTCAATTGTTTATTCAATTTTGAACCGACAAATTATTATACAAGCAATTTTCGTTTAGCACTTATAGTGCAGATATTTAATAAAAAAACTAATATGCGTTTTTTCCTACTACTCTTTTTTATTTGTTTATTACCATTTGGAGTATTTACACAATCGAAGCAATTGAATATTACCAATGAAACGATATTCAAAGATGTAAATGGTAATGTTATTTCTTTTGATAAATTTTTAGAAATGACTTCTGGGCCTGGTTATAAAATAACTCCCACGAAGTATGATGAAAATGGTAATGTAGAAGAAGTATTTATTCTTTCAGAGTCCGTTACAGTTTTTTCTGAACCCTCTAATTTTGCCAGTACGCCTGAATTAGTAGGGCAAAAACCTCCTACTTTTAGTGCCATTGGTTTGGATGGAACACCTTATTCTTTAGAAGATTTGGAAGGAAGAGTAGTTGTTATGAAATTTTGGTTTGCAGCTTGTAAACCTTGTGTAGATGAAATGCCTCAATTAAATAAAGTTGTGGAATATTACAAAGACAATCCAGATGTTGTTTTTTTAGCTCCATCACTTGATAAAGCCGAGCGATTACATTCATTTTTAGCAAAACGCTCCTTTAATTATCAAATCATTCCAGATAGTCGTCCAATTGCAACGAGTTTCAATGTATTAGGATACCCCACTCATTTAATTATTAACCGATTAGGAGTTGTTGATGAGGTGTATCAGGGTGTCAGTCATCGTATTGAGGATAAATTGATTACTTCTATAGAACGCAGCCTAAAAGCACAACATAGCGATATTGCTAGCACAGCTACTACAAGTTCGACTCCCTCTTCGCCTGTTGAAGATGAAGTTATGATTACTCCCAATAGTGATATACGAGATGAAGAAGGAGAAAAAATTCCTTTTGATCGCTTTGTCCAATTAATGCGAGAAAGTCATTATGAACTAATCAATCAGCAAGATGCTAGTGGAGAAGCGTATATTATGATGAAAAAAGTGGGCTCGGAATAGTAAAACCTACTTTTCTAACAAAAAAATAGCCTGATGCAGAATACATCAGGCTATTTTTTTTAGAAGGCGATTTTAATTAATAGCGTCCGCCACCGTATCCACCGCCGCCATAGCCGCCACCGCCGCCATAGCCACCGCGACCACCGCCGCCGTATCCGCCACGTCCACCGCGTCCGCCACGATCTTCTTTTGGTCGAGCTTTCTTCACTACAATGGTACGACCATCTAATTCTGTCTCATTGAGATCTTTGATTGCTGCATCTCCTTCTTCTTCATTTGGCATCTCTACAAATCCAAAACCTTTAGATCGGCCAGTGTCGCGATCCATAATTACTTTTGCAGAATCCACAGCACCATATTGTTCAAATAGTAACTGTAAATCCTCACTGGTTGTGTCGTAGTTTAATTTTGCTACAAAAATGTTCATTACAAAAAAATAAAAAATTAAAAAATGTGAAATGTTTGATGTAAACTTATCAACAAATCACTAAAACTAAAAGGAATTAAGTGAAGCTGTTAGCTTTGAAAATTCAGATCTGAGAGAGAAGAAAAAACAATAAATAACGTATGCTGAACTTAATTAATGGGGTTAACCAATTATTAGAAAATATAGTAAAAATATTACATACATCTTCAATACCGCCCTAAAGGTACTACTAATTATCGGATGTAACAAGGAATATTTCCCGTTTTAAAGAAAAATACATAAAATTTTCATTAAAATGAAAAAATATGTTTGAAAACATGTTCAAATCTTCATATTTTCATGAGAAAATAAAGAAGATTTATTTCCCCCTTCGTCAAAATATAATTTGATAAAAACTAAAATTACTACATAAAAATAACATTACATGATATTATTTTCACACTTCCCAAACATTATACTTATTTTTTATGGATTTTGTAAAACTTTTGGGTATTGCTTTATGATTATTTAATCCTTAATATTGTAAGAGTTTTTAAAACAAAAACATTTTTTTAGAAGAAATGAAATTCAATTTATCCATAACATCCAATACCAATCAATACATTCAAATGTGTTGTTGTTGCTGCTGTTGTTGTTTAACTTGATTCATTTCTGGCGAGAAAGAAGAAAAATTATTTTTAAGATATAACATTTGCCTCTCCAGAATATTTTCTCGGAGGGGCTTTTTTATGCCAATATTTATTTGAAAAAATCATGATAATCTATTCTATCCATATAATGTGTTGTTGCTGCTGTTGTTGTCCAAGAGCACGATCTTCCATTGGAGCTGATTAATAGTATCTATTTTTCAAATACCTAAAGCCCTCCTTGGAAGTACTGCTTCTAAAGAGGGCTTTTTTATTTTTCAAGATTAGTCAATTCACAATATCAATAAAAAATTCATCAAAAATAAACATCATGAGCCGCAATCTGGATTTAAGTAAAGTTGCTGATGTCAATGTCAAAGACATCCTAGAATTACAAAGAAGAATCAACGCTTTTAAATCAGGAAAAGAAGATGAAGAACGTTTCAAGCACTATCGCTTGACGCGTGGCGTCTATGGGCAACGTCAATTTGGGGTACACATGTTTCGTACAAAAATCCCTTATGGGAAATTAACCGCGGAGCAACTTATCCGTCTGGCAGATGTATCTGAAAAATATACCAATGGCAATCTTCACATCACTACCCGACAAAATATCCAGATGCACTATGTGAAATTAGCCGATTCGCCTTATGTATGGAAAGAGCTAGCAGAAGTAGGTGTAACAGCAAGAGAAGCTTGTGGTAATACCGTGCGTAATTTAACAGCTTCCGCCAATGCAGGAATTGATCCAGATGAATTATTTGATGTGTCTCCTTATGTACATGCGACTTACGAATATTTCTTGCGCAATCCCATCTGTCAAGATATGGGACGTAAAATTAAACCTGCCTTCTCTTCTTCTGACAAAGATTCAGCATTCACTTATTTCCATGATTTTGGCTTTATCCCAAGAATAAAAAAAGAAAAAGGCGAAGAAATTCGTGGCTTTAAACTAGTTATTGGGGGTGGATTAGGAGCGCAATCCATGGTGGCACAAACGGCTTATGAATTTATAGCAGAAGATCAAATCATTCCTTTTATGGAAGCTGCGATTCGTGTATTTGATCGCTATGGCGAACGCGAAAAACGCTTCAAAGCACGAATGAAATTTTTGGTGAAAAAATATGGTTTAGAAGGATTCATGGAATTGGTAGAAAAAGAACGAATTGCCATCAAAAACAAATCTGTAAGCATTGATCGAAATCTAGTTCCTGTCCCTGAACCTGCTCCATTTAAAGAAGCACCAACAAAAGAAGCTCGAAATCAATCTAAATTTGACCTTTGGTTAGCTACCAATATCTATGAACAAAAGCAAAAGGGATGGTATGCCGTTCAAGTGCGAGTACCATTAGGTGATATTCAAGCAGAAACGGCTCGAAAATTAGCTCAATTAGTCAAAGAATATGCGGCCGATGATATTCGTCTTACGGTTAATCAAGGCTTGATTCTCAAATTCGTTCGGAAAGAAACACTCGCTCATATTTTCAATGTATTAGATGAATTAGGTTTGGCAGAACCAGGTTTTGATACTCTTGCAGATGTGACGGCTTGCCCAGGTACAGATACTTGTGCATTAGGCGTGACGAATAGTACGGGCTTGGCAGGTATTTTAGAAGAAGTGGTACGAGAAGAATATACCCATCTTATTAATGAATCAAATATTAAAATCAAGATTAGTGGTTGTATGAATGCTTGTGGGCAACACATGGCAGCACAAATTGGCTTTCATGGCAGTTCGATTAAAAAACGTCCTTTAGTTATTCCAGCGATGCAAGTCGTTTTGGGAGGAGGAGTGGCACCAAATGGAGAAGGTTTTATCGCTGAAAAAGTCATTAAACTACCGACCAAAATGATTCCTGATGGTTTACGCTCTATTCTAAATGATTATGAAACCAATGGAAAGGAAGGCGAATATTTCAATGATTACTACTACCGTCAAGGCAAACGCTATTTCTATGATTTATTAAAACCATTAGCAGATATTGAAAAATTAAGTCCTTCTGATTATTTCGATTGGGGACAAGACCATGAATATGTCCAAGAAATTGGTGTAGGAGAATGTGCTGGTGTAGCATTGGATATGGTGGGCACTATTATCAATGATGCTAAAGAAAAAGTGAAACTATCCAATCTCGCTATTGAAAATAAAGCATGGGCTGATAGCATTTATCAATCGTATGCTGCAATGGTCATTGGTGCAAAAGCTTTATTACTAAGTGCTGATAAAAAATGTAATACGCACAAAGGCATTATCAATGATTTTCAAACACATTATGTCAATGGAAATTTAATTGAACTAAGTACAGACTTTCCAAATTTGGTCTTACAAATTAATGAAAATGAACCCACCGAAGGATTTGCTAAACGCTATCATTTACAAGCCGCTGATTTTTTCAAAAAAGTAATACAAATACGCGAAGCGCAACTCAAAGGAGGCGATGATAAAGAAGTGATCGGTAATTATTACAAAGCATAACTAAGATGGCGTTGAGTTTCCTAACTCAAAAATCTATAAATAAAACAGACATGACTCATACAACAACTATACAACCTAAAATATCCATCGTCGGAGCTGGTCCAGGCGATCCAGATTTATTAACGATTAAAGCCGTAAAGGCACTCCGTTCTGCGGATGTCATTTTATATGATGCCTTAGTGAATCCAGAGATTTTAGCCTATGCTCCTGAAAATGCGGAGCGAATTTATGTGGGCAAACGCGCGAATAATCATCGCTTTTCACAAGAAGAGATCAATATGATGCTCGTCCAATATGCCTATACACATGGGCATGTGGTTCGCTTAAAAGGCGGTGATCCTTTTGTTTTTGGGCGTGGACATGAAGAGCTACAATTTGCAGAAGCTTTTGTCATTGACACGCAAATTATTCCTGGTATTTCTAGTTGTATTGCAGTTCCTGAAATGCAACATGTCCCATTAACTCGTCGAGGAGTAAATGAAAGTTTTTGGGTATTAACAGCGACCACACGATCTGGAAAATTATCAAGCGATATTGCTATTGCCGCGCAATCTTCAGCTACTGCTGTCATCTTGATGGGTATGCGTAAAATTCGTGAAATCGCCGAACATTTCACAGCAGCAGGTAAAGCAGATACACCTGTGATGGTAATTCAAAATGGTACAAGAGATAATGAAAAAACACTACTTGGAACAGTAAGTACAATTGCTGCAAAAGTAGAAGCGACAGGTTTAGGTACACCAGGTATTATTGTGATTGGAGAGGTGGTTAATTTACATCCTCAATTAAATTTGGTTAAGAATATACTTGCTAAAAAAGATAAATAACCTACTGTCAATCAGACGAATATATGAACATATTTTTGAATAATCATTCAATAGAAATTTCATCAAAAACTAACATTTTTAAAAAAATCATAACAGAAATGGCTGATTTGGTAACAAAAACAAACCCTTTATATCCAATTTTTTTAAAATTACATCAACTAAACATGCTCATTGTAGGAGCAGGAGAAGTCGGGCATGAAAAACTTCATTTTATACTAAAAAGTAGTCCTGACGCACGCATTACAATGGTAGCCCCTTGGGTATCATCAGAAATAGAAGAACTACTTATTTCAAAACCTAACCATTCAGTTACCATCATTAAAAAAGAATTTGAACCATCAGATATTGATGGTCATGATATGGTGATTGCCGCTACCAATATCCATGAATTAAATATCACTGTTCGAAACGAAGCGAAAGCCAAAGGCAAATTAGTCAACGTAGCAGATACACCTGCGCTTTGCGATTTTTATTTGGGTTCGATTGTAACTCGTGGACATTTAAAAGTAGCAATTTCTACGAATGGAAAGTCACCCACTTTTGCAAAGCGTTTTCGACAAGTTTTGGAAGAAGTTTTGCCCAATGATGTAGATGATCTTTTAGAAAATTTGAGAATCATTCGAGATCGCTTAACAGGTAATTTCACTCAAAAAGTAAAAGCCTTAAATAACATTACAGCCAAACTAGTAGAAGAAGAACAAGAAGTACATTAATAAATTATTGTTATTGTAGAATAGACATGAAAAAAAAATTATTTGTTGTCTGGTCTAAGAATCTAAAATCTAATGATCTAACATCTCCAAGTAACAAAAGCATAAATGAACAATGACTAAAAATATTGGTAAAATAATAAGCGTAAAAAAGGAAGATCGAAAAGAAGCCTTAACAATAGAAGAGCTGAATGCCATTTTTACACCACTTTCGTTTAAAGAACGTATTGAAAAATTGTACACCTATTTCTCAGAAGAGGAAGTATTAATGACGTCTTCTTTTGGTACAAAATCGGTTTTCTTACTGCATTTGTTACATCAAATTCGTCCTTCACAACGCATTCATTTTATTAATACGAGTTATCATTTTCCAGAAACCATAAGTTATAAAGAACAACTAAGCCAATTATTTGATCTAGATATTATTGAAGTCCTCCCCCACCCTGTTCAAAATAAACTAACAACGGAAGAAGAATGGTGGACAGAACACCCCAAAATGTGTTGCACGATTAACAAAGTCGCTCCACTAGAGCCAATTGTAGCACGACACAATATTTGGATTTCTGGTTTAATGGCGTATCAAACGGACTTTCGATCCCATTTAAGGGTATTTGAAAAACAAGGCGATATTATAAAATTCCATCCCCTTATTGATATCAATGAAGGAGAATTTCTCTACCATCTTGATTATTATCAACTTCCTAAACACCCCCTTCAAGATCAGGGATACGATTCCATTGGATGCTCGCATTGTACACTCAAAGGTAAAGGAAGAGAAGGACGTTGGCTAGGCACTCAAAAAACCGAATGTGGTCTTCATCCCAATTATTTCAACAAAAAGAAAACCTCCTAATCATCTAAAGTCTAAATGAACGAACACATGAATTTAGGGACATTATCGAAAGCATAGACTCCTAACTAATATGGAAAAAGTCCTACGTCTATTTGTCTATTCATCTAAAAGTCTAGTGTCTAAAAGTCTAAGAATCTATAAAATCTAAATAAATTATACTACCATGATACAAACCGATATTCTCATTATTGGGGCAGGCCCGTGTGGTCTCTTTACTGTTTTTGAAGCAGGATTACTCAAATTGCGTTGTCACTTAGTAGATTCCTTGCCACAAGCAGGGGGACAGTTGACAGAAATTTATCCGAAGAAACCTATTTATGATATTCCAGGTTTTCCTTCCATTTTAGCGGGTGATTTAATCAAAAATCAATTGGAACAAATCGCTCCTTTTAAACCCGGTTTTACACTTGGAGAACGTGCAGAACAAATTGAACGTTTAGAGGACAATTCTTTTGTTCTAACGACCAATAAAGGTACAAAAATCAATGCACCTGTAATTGCTATTGCAGGAGGCTTAGGTTGTTTTGAACCACGTAAACCGCCTTTAGAAAACTTGGCTCGTTTTGAAGATAAAGGTGTAGAATACATCATAAAAGATCCAGAATTCTATCGGAATAAACGCGTCGTTTTAGCAGGTGGAGGAGATTCTGCATTGGATTGGACGATTTATTTAGCTGATATAGCGGAAGATGTAACCTTAATTCATCGTCGTCAATCGTTTAGAGGAGCATTGGATTCTGTAGAAAAAGTGATGGATTTAGCACATACTGGACGAGTTAAATTAATGACAGATACACAAGCTGTAGCCCTTCGTGGAAATGGCAAATTATCCGATGTTGTTATCAAACATAAAACGGAAGGAGAACAAGTCTTATCTACAGATCATTTTGTGCCTTTATTTGGCTTATCTCCAAAACTGGGGCCTATTGCCGATTGGGGACTGACCATTAATAAAAATGCAATTGAAGTCAATACCTTAGATTATAGCACCAATGTAGAAGGCATCTATGCCATCGGTGATATTAATACCTATCCAGGGAAATTAAAACTGATTTTATGCGGCTATCATGAAGCGACTTTGATGGTGCAATCTGCTTTTAAATATATTTATCCAGATAAGAAATTAAGTTTTAAATATACTACTGTAAATGGTGTAGAAGCCTTTGCTTAGAAAAACAAATTGGCGGACTTGGTAGATCACACCAATTTACCAAGTCTAGCCTAATAATTTTTTTGTTCATTTAGTAACGGTCAAATAATTACTTCCCGATTTTCTTCAAATAGTGAAAAGATAAACGATTGCCTGTCCCGCCAAAGGGAAACCGACAGGTCGGGGATAATGAGTTTTCTTGAACTAATTGGAAAAACTTAGAGAGGGAAGTTTTTTTTTGACAAATACTTAGAAAGACTTACGCCAAAATTGAAGCAATTCGTCAGCAGCTTTGAAAGGTGAATATTGCTTGGCTAATATTTTTTGCTCCATTTTGATTAGTTGTTCTTTTATAGCAGCTTGTCCATAAAAAGAAGCTGATAATTGTTGTCGAATACTTTCATGTAGCCAATAAATCGCTTGATCGTCTCGATGTTGTTGGAAATAATTAGAGGTAGTCATCTGAGTATAAAAATCTTGAATCTTCTCCCAAATTTCCTGAATACCTTCTTTCTGTAAAGCAGAAGCTGTTACTACTTTAGGTGACCATTGACTTTCTTTAGTTGGAAAAAGATGTAAGGCATTTTGATAAGCTCTTTTGGTTTGGCGTGCCAAAGTTTGACGATCCCCATCCGATTTATTAACCACTACTAAATCTGCCATTTCAACAATTCCTCTTTTTATACCTTGTAATTCATCTCCTGCCCCTGGTAACAAAAGCAACAAGAAGAAATCTACCATAGAATGCACCGCCGTCTCCGACTGCCCCACTCCAACTGTTTCAATAATAATGGTATCATAAGCTGCTGCTTCACAAAGTATAATTGCTTCTCTCGTCTTTCGAGCCACTCC
Source organism: Saprospiraceae bacterium (assembly GCA_020628645.1). Lineage (GTDB taxonomy): Bacteria > Bacteroidota > Bacteroidia > Chitinophagales > Saprospiraceae > JAHDES01. Next base: position 78,369 of record JAHDES010000015.1, on the reverse strand, counting down.
TCCCAATGAATCTCCCGCAGGAGAAGGACGAATAAATGCATTAGTATCCGTAGAAAGCATTTCCATACGCGTTTTATCTCCAAGAATACTTCCTTTCGTTACTTGACTGGTCGGGTCTACTGCTAATGCAGCAATACGCTTACCTGATTGAATAAGCTGCGTTCCAAAGGCTTCAATAAAGGTACTTTTGCCTACACCAGGCGTGCCTGTAATACCTATTCGAATGGATTGTCCTGAATTAGGTAAACAAGCCTCTATAATTTGTTGCGCTAAATCTTGATGGGCTAATGCTGTACTTTCAATTAAGGTAATGGCTTGCCCAAGAATAACTCGGTCACTAGCAAGAATGCCATCTACATAATAGGACAAAGGATGTTGCTTTCGCTTATGGCGCAAAAAATGTTGAGCAGCATTTGGATTAATGGATTGCTTTTGTGTCACGCCTTTACGTATTTGTCGATCCGTTCTATTTTTTGGATGTTTTGCCATTAAATGTAAAGATAATTAACGTATGTTAAGGTACTTTATTTTGTTAAATTAACAATTTATAAAAAATTAACAATCAGTATATTTAAACGATTTTAATTAACAATTTCAGTTATTCATATACCTAAAAAGGTTAAAGTCTTTTAAGATAAGCAAATTAACATAATCTTAGCTAAAATGAAGCAATTTATTTAATATTTTAGAGAAGCTAATCAGGGTAGTTGACAGTTTGCTAATACATTATTTGCTTAACCAAGTAATTATTAGACTCTCTTACTTTCTGTCAACTCCCTATTTTTTTCTTACTTTTGCAGGCATCAAGCTTCAAGCATTGCAATTATTTTCAATACATCTTCGTTTGAAATAATATCTCACGCACCTATTTCTTTAGATTTCTTTAACAAGAATTAAGACTTTTTAAGTGACATTTCACGCAGCAAAAGTCTAAATTTTACGTTTAATAGTCGTATTCAAATTAGTTGGTATACTATCCATTTAATTTAATGTCGGCTTAATTTTTGACATTCTTTGACAAATTGTGTGGTATAAAAAATGGGGTAGTTCAAGAAATCTTTGATTTAAAAGAAACGAACATTTTGAAATTTCATCAAAACCACAATTTTTTCAAAAAATATTTTTTTTAATAACGTTTAATTCTTTTTTAAACTAGAAAAACCATTTAACCTAAAAATTAAAAAACATCATGAAGAGTTTATCAATTTTAAAATTCTTATGTCTTATTGGCCTAGCCGTTTTCTTAATGCCTTCTTGTCTTGAAGATGAGACGGGTGGCGGCGGTACTGGCGGCGGCGGTGCTACTGGTCCAAGTACTAGCCTATTAGCAGATACTGATGTACTGAGTGAAGATGCAACTGTTGATGCAGGTGCAGCCTTTTCAGTGCGTTTACAAGCTTTAGCTGGTGAAGGTGATTTAACGAGCTTAACCATTTATGAAGATGGGTTTCAAATAGATCCTTCTCGTATTGTTTCTATCGAAACTGTTGACGTACCAAACAATCCTCAAGTTGTAACAGGTGATGCTGTTGGTGGATTTACTTGGACGATTACCTTGACTGCACATGCTGAAGGTACTTTAGGCTATGAATTTGAAGTTACAGATGCTAATGCAATAACTTCTTCTGCTAGTATCAACATTACTGTTGCAAGCGAACCTCTAACAATTAGCTTTGATAATGGCGATGGAGCAGTAACTGGCGTTGGTCCAGGTTTATTTGCTTTCCCAATCACAGCTGGTGGTGGAGCAAATGGCTTAGCTTCAATTGCAGTATATGAAGATGGTACATTGATTTCTGACCTATCTCGTTTACGCTATAAAGATACTGCGGTTCAATTTGATTCTAACCCACAACCTTTTCCTGCTGAAGATCAAGCTGGTTTTATGGGTACTATTTATGTATCCTTAATCAATGGTGCACATACGCTTACTTTTGAAGTAACAGACGGATCAGGTACAACAGTAAGTGCGGATAAAACGTATAATGCAGGTACTCCAGTATCTGAAATTATAGGTGTATTGTTAAATGCAGGTGGTCCTTCAGGCACGGGTGGATTGGATTTAGATACAGGTGATGGTACTGGTTCGATGGATGCTGCTGCTGAAATTCGTGACCAAGGTATTGATAGCAATCAAACTCCAGATGTAAACTGGATACAACGTATTGCTGCTACCAATAATGCTACATTGAGAGTCCCTGACTTTTCTGCACTTCCAGAAGGATTTTCTTATGGTGGGGTAACTACTGCAGAAGAAATTACTTCTGTTTTTGATACAGGTATTACCGTTGCAGAATCAGATATGGTACAAGTAGGTGATATTTTTGCAGTAGAACGCGATGGTAATTACTATTTATTGCTAACGACGGATGTACAAGTAAAAGCTACAGATAACACCGACTTTTATGAATTTTCAATCAAGCAATAATACCGCATTGAATAAATCCTTTTGTATATAATTTATGATTTTTTCAAATCGGCATTATACATTTAAGGTGTGATTTATGAAATCACTTATTCAATTTCGTATAAGTTTGATTAAACTATAAGACCGATTATAAACGGCTTGGGCCTTGCTCAAGCCGTTTTTTATTTTTATAATTCCATTCCTTATAATTCTACCTTTAAATCTTCGAGGCGGGCTTTGATTTTCTTCAAGGTACTGATCGTATTTTGTTTTCGTGCATACACCTCTTTTCGCTCGGCTAATTCTTTTTTTGCTCCCTTTAGGGTAAAACCACGTTCTTTTACCAACTCATAGATAAGTCCAAACTGTTCAATATTTTTTTTAGTAAAACGGCGATCTCCTTTTCCTGTTTTATGAGGTTTGAGTTCATCAAATTCAGCTTCCCAAAATCGAATTAAAGAATTGGATACATCAAACATTTTTGCGACTTCCGAAATAGAATAATACAGTTTTGTTAAGGGTTCTTTTACGATAGGCATGTGTGTGTTTTCTTTAGTGTACTATTCAATTTACAATATTAATGCCTGATTTTCAAGCAAATGCCCTATTAAACCTCAAGTAATACTTTTTTATACCAAAATGTTAATCTTGTACAATTAGCACAGAATTAAAAAATTACTAGTTTTATAAGTTTTTCATTTTCGTATCTTTGGATGTCTAAAATCAAATTATATACACGACAAGGTTTAATTTTGTGATTATAAAATTTAAATTAAACCTTGTCGGTATATACCGATGCGGGATAAAATAGATTTCCTAAAATTACTTTTTATCCCGCGTCGTGTATAAACACAAAAAACAAAGGACTAATTCCTTCAAGCCATTACATTTATGCATCCAAAAATGATTTCCAAGATCGTCTTTTTCTTGGCTTGCTGTTTACCATTTCTAGGGCAAACCCAATTTATAGATGATTTTTCTGACGGCGATTTTTCTACAAATCCTACATGGCAAGGTAATACTGAAAATTTCATCATAAACGGAAATAATGAATTACAGCTATTTGATGCCGATACTTCCAATACCATTTCTACTTTATGGACTAATGTACCCCCCGCCGATAGTGCTTCTTGGGAGTTTAAAATACAACTCAACTTTTCTCCCTCTAACAGTAATTTTGCCAAAGTCTATTTGACTTCTAATTCTTCTGATTTAGATGAGAGTTTAAATGGTTATTATCTAAAAATAGGAGGTATCACAGGAAGTGATGATGCCCTAGAATTATATCGCCAAACAGGTTCTACTTCTTCTTTGATCTTGAGTGGACAAGCAGGAGCAGTGGGCAATGATCCTGTTCTTGTTGGAATAAAAGTAGAACGAAATGCTTCAGGAGAATGGCAATTATTAACAGATTATAGCGGTGGAAATAATTATAGTTTAGAAACTTCTGCTACCGATAATACCCATCCGATGGGTGATTATTTTGGGATAGTCTGTAAATATACTTCTACGCGAATTGATAAATTCTTCTTCGATGACTTTCAGATTGGTCCACTTTTTATGGATACAACTGCTCCTCAAATAGAAAGTGTATTACCCATTTCTTCATTAGAAGTAGATGTACTATTTAATGAGGCTATTGCTCCTGTTAGTGTAACGACTGTTGCATTTTCTATTGATAATGGTATTTCTATTGCGACGGCTACTTTAGATGCTAGTCAAGCTAATATGATCCATCTCATTTTAGATGATGAACTACAAAATAATACGAATTACACCTTATCTATAAATGGCATTGCAGATTTAAGCAATAATACCGTAACAAATGCTTCTTCCTCTTTCACTTATTTCAATTTATCTATAGCAGATCCATTTGATATTTTAATCAATGAATTCATGGCTGACCCTACGCCCCAATTGGGCATGCCGAATGCCGAATTTGTAGAATTATACAATCGTTCTAATAAAGTATTTAATCTAGAAGGATTTGGCATTGCAAGTGGTGGTTCGCCAGAAAGTCTGCCTAGTTTTTTACTACAACCCAACAGTTATGTAGTATTATGTGAAGCAGCAATTGCAAATGAATTTGCCGTTTTTGGGGACGTACTTGCCTTAAACGATTTACCTTCTTTAACCAATACAGCTGATGTCATTACGTTGACCGATGATATGGGCAATATTATACACGAGATTAATTATACAGACGACTGGTATCAAGATCCTGCAAAAGATGATGGCGGTTGGACGCTTGAATTAATTAATCCTTCTGATATTTGTACAGCAGGAGAAAACTGGCGCGCCTCTGAAAGTTTATCTGGTGGTACTCCAAGTATGATAAATTCTGTTTTTGTCAATAGCATAGATGATACCCCGCCCACTATTGTATCTGTATTCCCAATAAATGACTTCATGCTGCAAGTTGATTTTAGCGAAATAGTAGACGAAAGTACTGCTGAAGATTTAAGTAATTATAGTTTAGATAATGGTATTGCTGTTGGAGATGCTTTTATAGAACCTAGTGGCAAATCTGTGGTATTAGAACTAAATAGTGCCTTACAAGAAGGTATTTCATACACCTTACAAGCAAATGGACTTGCAGATTGTCTTGGAAATATCTCTTCAAATGCTCAAATTTTCACCTTTGCCTTACCTTCACTTCCTATAGCAAAAGATATTATTATTAATGAAATTTTATTCAATCCAGAGACGAATGGCGTTGATTATGTCGAATTATACAATCGCTCAGACAAGGTCATTGATCTACAAAACTTGGTGATTGCAAATATTGACCAAACAGGAGAAGATTTAGAAGTGATTGCTTCTAATTATTTATTTTATCCTGATAGTTATGTGGTATTAACAAGTGATACCTTAGATATTGCTACTCGTTTTTTTGTAGAAAATCCTTCTGCTTTAGTGCCACAAAATTTACCAAGTTTTAATAATGATACAGGAAATGTAACGCTTTACCTTCCTTTTGGAGGTGATCCAGTGATTTTAGATGCTTTTAATTATAATGAATCCTATCATAATGCATTATTAGATGATGAAAATGGCGTAGCATTAGAACGATTAAGTCCTGATTTAGATAGTCAATCTCCATCTAATTGGCATTCTGCAGCTGCAACGGTAGGTTTTGGTACACCTACGGCAAAAAATTCTCAATTTACCCCAACCAATACGAGTCAAAACACCGTATTTACTATAGAAGAAATTACATTTAGCCCCGATGGAGATGGCTTTAATGACTTTTTATTGCTCAAATATGTAACGGAAGGGCTTGGTTTTACGTCAAATATAAGAATATTTGATGCTCGTGGTCGCTTGGTCAAAACTTTAGTTCAAAATGAACTATTGGGCAGAGAAGGAATCATAAAATGGGATGGCGACCTAGATGACGGAAGTCGTGCAAGAATAGGGATTTATATAATTTGGATGGAACTCTTTTCACCAGATGGTGTAATTCAAAATTTTAAAGAAGAATGTGTTGTAGCACGTAGATTGGAATAATTATTGGGAATTTAATTTTCAGTCAGCGTTTTATAGAAATCATCGTTTTATAACAGAGAGCGTAAAATAGCAAGTTTTTCAAAGCTATATTGCTAATCTGATAAAATATCTGAGCTAATAATCATGATCCGTTTACTAAATACTAAGTCCACTCACGCAATTATAGGCACACTACTTGTTTTAGGTGTTGCCCTATGTGTGTTTACCCCAAATTATGTTTACTTAAAGTGGGGAGCAAACTATGCCGTACATATTATGTTTGGCTATTTAGGTATGGGATTATTATTTTTAGCATTACGTCAACCCAAATTAGTATTTACAAGTTTTGCTTGTTGTGCAGTACTTTGTTTTTTCCTAAAAAAGTCTTCTAATACAGATATCATCCATCCTATCCCTACTAGTGCTCCAACCTTAAATGTTGCTCATTTTAACATGTCTGCTACCAATGGAGATGTAACTTCCACTGTCAAAAGTATTCAAAATAGTAAAGCTGATATTTTATCACTTCAGGAAGTAACACCTGATTGGGGTGCTATCATAAAAGAATCCTTACAAGAAGAATATCCTTTTAATTATACCATTTATCGTCCAGAAGATTTCTTAGGAATTTCTGTTTATAGTCGAGTACCTACCAATAAGGTAGATACCTTTTATTATAATGATATTCCTAACTTAGCGGTTAGTATAACAGGAGATAAAGGACAAGTGCATTTTATAAGTTCTTACATTTATCCTGAATTAAGCAACATAGATGCTGAAACTACGGAAGGGCATTTTGATACGCTTACTCGATATATTGAAAAACTAGAAGGGCCTGTCTTTTCTTTAGGGGAATACAATCAAGTACAATGGTCTTCTTATATTCAAAATATGCGTTCTATGATGGATTTACAGGATAGTAGACGATTTCCTTTCTTTGATAATCCTACCGATCATATTTTTCATAGCCATCATTTCAAATGTGTCGATTTCACAACAATTAGTAATGCTTATTCTAATCATTTAGGAATAAAAGGCAGCTATCAGATTAATGAGAATTTTACCAATGCTCAAAAAACGGCTCTTAAGTTTTAAATATGCCTTCAAAGGAATTTATACCCTTTTTGCTTCCCAACCCAATGCGAAGATTCATTTAGTAGCTACTTTTGTTGTTATCTCTTTAGGCTTTTATTATTCTATTACAACTTATGAATGGTGTCTTTGTATTTTTGCTATTGCTAGTGTCTTGGCAGCAGAAGCATTTAATACAGCCCTCGAATTCCTTACCGATTTAGTATCTCCAGATTATCATGAATTAGCAGGAAAAACAAAAGATGTTGCCGCTGGAGCAGTTCTTATTACAGCAATAGGAGCTTCTCTCGTAGGTGGAATTATCTTCTTACCAAAAATTTTTCCTACCTTTTTTTCTACTATTTAGCTTAAAGAACCCTTAAAAACATTCCCAAAACGTTAAGAAATTCCTAAAAAACGCCTTTTTTTAATTTTTTTTTGAAATCCATATGGAATTTCAATTCCTCTGGCGTCTCTATATCGAAAGCACGCAAAAATGACAGTTTACAACAAAAATAACTTAACGATAAAAGCTTGGGCTGAAGAAGATCGCCCACGAGAAAAATTGTTATTAAAAGGAAAATCGAGTTTGAGTGATGCGGAACTAATTGCCATTTTATTGGGTTCTGGTTCAAGAAATGAAACAGCTGTCAGTTTAGCACAACGTGTATTGAAAGGCGCAGATAATAATTTAAATCAATTGGGACGCGCATCCTTAACGGATTTAATGCAATACAAAGGCATCGGCGAAGCCAAAGCCATTAGTATCGCTGCTGCCTTAGAACTTGGACGACGACGACGACTTACAGACGTAAAAGAACGACCACAAATTACTAGTAGTAAAGACGCATATGAACTCTTAGCGGTGCAAGTAGAAGATTTGCCCCATGAAGAATTCTGGATACTGTTACTTAATCGAGCAAATCGAGTTATTGCAAGGGAACAAATCAGTGCAGGAGGAATAGCAGGAACCGTAGTTGATCCCAAAGTAATTTTTAATAAGGCATTAAGTCATTTAGCTTCTTCTATCATTCTTTGTCATAATCATCCTTCGGGGAATTTACGCCCCAGTCAAGCGGATAGAGCCATCACAAAGAAACTCAAAGAAGCTGGAAAATTACTCGATATAGCCGTACTAGATCACCTCATTATAGCAGGCAATCGGTACTATAGTTTTGCAGATGAAAGCATCTTGTAAACTCAAAATTAGAAAGAGAACTACACCATTATAAAATAAAAAAGTGTACAACTTATACACTATAAAAGAAGAAGTTGGCGTTTATAGTAGGCATTTTATACCCAACCTACAAATAAGCAGACCTTCAGCACTTCACAAACTCATTTTTACCACACACACCTAAATCAAGCTTATTTTCTATGTGAGAAAAATCTTGCTGCGAAAAAAAGTACACCCACAGATTAATACCTAATTGTTAAAAGAAAAGAATTAAATCATACTACTGATCTCTTTAGTAGAGAAACAGTATGTAAGATCATATACCTCAGATGCCTTGATCGAGAAGGGAAGGCTATCTCATAAACAACAACTATGAACCTAAAAAAGCAGACCTCCACAGGTCAATGAAGATTGGAAAGGTTTTTCACTTATTACTATTTCAATTGGAGGTTTTGCTTTTTTAATCAAACTGTAAGAACAAATCCTGTAACCGATGTGCTCCGATAAATGCTTGGTCACCCTGAATCATATTATCGGAGCCACTTTTAAAAAATTTATGTAAATCGTCGAACAACTCAAAGTTGTACAACGAATATTCAATCATATAAAGAAAATGCGATAGTCATTAAAATAGTGTGTGTTTTTAGTTAAAAACGGAGACGTTTTTCATGTACAGAGTATACCAATGGGTATACTCTTTTTTTTTGCTTAAAAAAATTTCATTACGAGCATGAAGCGTATTTCTAAACTTTTATTCCCATCATCTCTTTTTATCCATTTTTAAATATTATAATTTTAACAAATAAAGTATCTTTGAGAACTTTTTTTCGTCCTAAAAAGGAGAAATGAAAGAAACGGCAAAAGATTTGCTAGAAATAATATTTAACCCAAGTTGTGTATCATGAGAATAAACCGCAACTTGAATTATTTAATAAGTTTAATAGGTATTCAACAAACAAACTGCAAACAATCAACTTGATAGCAGGCTAATACTCTGAAACACAGCATGATTCAACGGATTTGTTCTGTACTAGTACTAACCCTTCTGCTTGCTTGGCATGCCTCAGGACAACAATCCTTTGATGTTCCTTCCATTACCGTAAAAAAAATCAATACCTCTATCACTTTAGACGGCGATCTTTCTGAATCTGCTTGGTCAACATGTACCCCTACTAAAGAATTTCAACAATATTTTCCCACAGATAGTATTCCTGCTAATTATCATACTGAAATTTATATGATGTATGACGAGGATAATTTGTATGTGGGTGTAAAATGCTATATGGCTGGTCAAAATTTAGTAACTCCTTCTCTAAAACGGGATTATCGAGCAGGTGGCAATGACAATATTACACTCATGTTTGATCCTTTTAATGATCGAACCAACGCTACGTTTTTTGGTATTAATCCTTTAGGAGTACTTCGAGAAGGCATTATCTCCGCTGGTGGCGCTGAAATAAGTGGTTTTACGACTTCTTGGGATAATAAATGGAAGGGAGAAGCTAAAATTTATGAAGGCTATTGGATTGGAGAACTCGCCATTCCGTTTAAAACACTTCGATTTAAAGCAGGTAGTAAAATCTGGGGCTTCAATGCTTATCGTTTTGATACGCAAAGTAATGAAAATACGGTTTGGTCGCGTATTCCTCGTGAACAATGGATTTTTAATCTTGCTTTTAATGGAGAGATGATTTGGGAAGAACCCTTAACGAAAAGTGGCCCGAATATTTCAGTGATTCCTTATTTAGCGGGTGGAATGGTGCAAGATTTTGAAGCTGCCGACCCAAGTGCTTCTTTTACTGGAGATGTAGGTGCCGATGCAAAAATTGCTGTTACGCCCAGTCTTAATCTTGATCTAACCGTCAATCCTGATTTTTCACAAGTAGAGGTAGATCGTCAAGTAACTAATTTAGATCGTTTTGAGATTTTCTTTCCCGAACGACGTCAGTTCTTCTTAGAAAATGCTGATTTATTTTCGGGTTTTGGTATTTCTCGAATTAATCCTTTCTTTTCTCGCCGTATTGGAGTTGCAACAGATACCACGACAGATGCAACGATTCAAAATACGATTTTATATGGGGCTAGATTGAGTGGTAAACCTAGTAAAAATTGGCGCATCGGCTTATTAAATATGCAAACGGCAGAAGATGCCGAAAATGATTTACCCAGTTATAATTATACAGTTGCGGCTGTACAACGTCAATTGTTTGCACGTTCCAATGTGGGGTTCATTTTTGTGAATAAAGAGAATTTCACCTCCTTCGAATCTGAAAATTACGATCCTTACAATCGTGTCATGGGTATCGATTATAATTTGGCTTCTTCCGATAATAAATGGACGGGCAAAGCATTTTATCATCATTCCATCACCCCCGATCAAGTAGAAAATGAGAATTTTGCACATGGTTTTGAGCTCAATTATCGCCAGCGCGAATATGCAGTAGAATGGAATCATCAATTAGTCGGAGAAGGATTTGATGCGCAAGTAGGCTTCGTACCACGAAAAGACTATTTCCGTATTAATCCAGAAGCTCGACTTTTCTTTTACCCTAAAAACAGTTGGCTCAATCAACATGGTCCAGGTATAGAATATGAAGCGCTTTTTTCTCCTGAAAATGGGCGTACCGATCACGATATTGAACTGTATTGGCGCGCTTCTTTATCCAATAGTGGGCGTTTACGGCTAAGCCTAAGAAATCAATATACCCTATTGTTAGATGATTTTGATCCAACAGGAACGGAAGCTACTGCGCTACCTGCTTTAACAGATTATAATTATTCTAACCTAAGTTTAGAGTATAATTCAGATCGTCGAAAAATTTTCAATTATAGAATAGAACCCACCATTGGTCAATATTTTAATGGTTTTCGCTATGGCATAAATGGTTCGTTTAATTATCGCTTTCAGCCTTATGGAAATATAGCCCTTAATTATAACTATAATTATATTGATTTACCTGATCCTTATGCGACTACTTCCCTCTTCTTAATTGGGCCGAGAATTGATCTTACCTTTACAAAGAAATTATTCTTAACGACCTTCATTCAATACAATTCTCAAATTGATAATATCAACATCAATGCGCGTTTACAATGGCGTTTTGCTCCAGTCTCTGACTTTTTCTTGGTCTATACGGACAATTATTACAGTACTGATTTAAAAGTAAAAAATCGAGCCATTATTGCTAAATTTACCTATTGGTTAAATTTGTAAAAAACTAAATATTTTTCATATGTTTAAATTATTGTCGTGAGCCGACTCCAAGTCGTCTTACGATTAGTTTAATCATACCCTTATGTGTTATTTATGTTTAATAAATATCATGCTCGTTTCATGTACAAGATAGCTTATGAATAAACGTACCATCATAGAAACGTTTAGCACAAGCATTTATGAGTTACCTAGCGCTTGTAAAGAAGAATTATATTCAAATGCTATCCTCAAACAAGTCGCCAAAAAAGAAATAATCGTTCATCAAGATCAAATAAGTAATAAAATGTATTTTGTGAGCCAAGGTGCAATGCGTGCTTATTATTTAAAAGAAGGAAAAGATATAACGGATTGGTTCGCTTTTGAAAATGAATTTATTTGTGCCATACAAAGTTATTTCAACGAAATACCAAGTCCACATTTTATAGAAGCTATTGAGCCCTCTATTTTGCTAGAAATTTCAAAAGAGTCTATTGCCTATTTATCCGAAAAATATCGCGCATTTGAACGGCTTGGAACCATCTCTACTACACAAACAATGTTGCATTTACAAGAACGTATTGTGTCTTTACAATTTGAAACTGCCCATCAGAAATACATTAATCTTTTACAGAAAAGACCTAATATCGAACTCCGAGTTCCTTTAATACACATTGCCTCCTACCTCGGCATCAGTTTGGAAACACTCAGTCGAATTCGGGCAAAGCGATTGAAAACTTGATCTAGATCAAACTTTTTCTAAACTGCTCCTTCTACCTTTGGTGTATGAAATCTTTACATCGAATTACAGGAATATTAGTTGCCATTTTTGTTATAGCCCATTTGTTTAATCACAGCATGGCAATATTTGGAATCTCTACCCATCAATCCATTTTAGATGCCCTTCGGAAAGTTTATAGAATACCAATTGTAGAATTTATTTTGGTGAGTGCTTTCGTTTTTCAAAGCATCACAGGTATACAGCTATTCCTTCGACTCCGAAAAAAGAAATACAAATCTGTTCTTGAACAACTAAAAATGTATTCGGGATTAGTTTTGGGTTTATTTATTCTTCAGCACATTTCAGCGACGATTGGATTACGGCTTTATCATCAGTTGGATACGAACTTTTATTTTGCGGCAAACGTAGTGGTTCAGAAACCTATGTTATTTTACTTTATCCCCTATTACTTTCTAGGCATTTTGGCTTTTGGGATGCATCTTGCAAGCATACACCGAGAAAAAATGAGTATTTATACCAGTGAAATAAATGCGAGTATTCAGTTTTGGTTGATTCTACTTTTCTTTTTCGCTGTATCCATCCTCATTTTATACACCTTTACTGGAGGCTTTTATCCTGTTGACATTCCAGAAGAATATAATATCTACTAAATTCTAACAATCATGATTACTATTGTTTACGCTTGCGGATTTTTTTCAGTTCTATTAGCCATTTTCCATATACTATTTTGGAAACTCTTTGCTTGGCAAAAAGATTTACAAAAGTTGTCTTTTGCTAATCAAGCCATTATGCAAATCATGAATTTGAGATTGATTTATTTATTCTTTTTTATCGCATTCATGTGTTTCTATTTTCCAGAAGAATTAGTAACAACAACCCTAGGAAAGGCATTTATGATAGGATGTTCATTGTTTTGGTTAGGTAGAACCATTGAACAATTTATTTTTATAAACATCAATCATATCAAAGTACATCTCTTGACCGCAGTATTTCTACTTGGTACTATTTTGTTCTTAATTCCTATAGTATAGAAATCTAAAAGTATACATTGGATTTTCCTATAGATACATTTTTTGCTTTTAGCACTATAAAACTATACAAAAGCTCTATTTCTTCACCTCCGCTCCTCTTAATTTACTCAAAAATTAATATATTAGGATATAATCCATTTCCCAGAAAGTTTTTCACAAAAGTTCTACACTATTCATCTAATCGTTAAACTGTCTTTTATGAAGAAAATGAACCGTAAACGATTCCTTCAGCGCGCAAGTTTAGCAGCTTCTGCCCTAGTTCTTAATGCTTGCCATCCTTTATCCTTAACACCTAAAAAAGAACAAATGACCTCAAATCCCAATCCTATTCCACAAGAAAAAGGCGAAGGCATCCTTCAATATCTTCAACGAATGCATGGTCGTTTTAATCAAACGCATTATCGACAGTTAATCGGAGCAGCAAATCCTTTCAAAGAAGGGGATGCTACCTTAAAAGTCGCTGCAAAAGATGATATTGAACGACAGTTTGCACGACAACTTTTAAGTAATACAACTATTAGAGCAATAGATGAACATCCTTTGTTTCAAGATGAATTATATGATTTAATTTTAGCAACAACCTCAAATAATGAGACGATTGAAGATTGGACAATCGGAACACTCAAAAATTATATTTTAACGCAAGAAGAAGCGGAGGTCAAGAAAATTATGCCACTCTTATCTAGTGATGTAATTGGATGTGTCGTCAAATTAATGAGCAATCAAGAGTTGATTGCAGTTGGACAAAAGATCTTTAATCCGCTCCCTGGAAGTCAAATAGGAAGCAAAGGATATATGGGTGCAAGAATACAACCCAACTCCCCTACCGATAATATTGACGACATCCGAATGCAAGTGTTTTGTGGTTGGTCGTATGCTGTAGGTGATTTAGTTTTAGGAACAAATCCCGTTTCTAGCACCACAACATCTGTGGCTCGAATAGAAAGCGCTTTATTTGATATCATTACTACTTTTGGCTTGGAAGACATCATTCCTAATTGTGTTTTATCGCATATTGATGTACAAGCAGAAGTAGAAAAAGGACAAGTAGGCACCACAGGAATATGGTTTCAAAGTTTAGCGGGCACTGTAAAAGCCAATCAAACTTTTGATGTAACGATTGATAAAATGTACGATCATCTTTCCAATAGAACAGGACGATATGGTTTGTATGCAGAAACTGGGCAAGGAGCCGATTTTACGAATGGACATGGAGAAGGCTTTGATATGGTCATTCATGAATCGCGTAAGTATGGCTTTATTCGTGCTTTAAAACAAAGCTTGAGTCAAGGACATCCACCAGAAAAAGCCCCTTGGGTACATGTAAATGATGTAGCAGGATTTATTGGTCCAGAAGTATTTAAGACAAAAGAACAATTGGTGCGCTGTTGTCTGGAAGATACCGTCATGGGAAAATTGCATGGATTGACCATTGGTCTTGATATTTGTTCTACCCTTCACATGGATGTTACTTTAGATGATTTAGACTGGTGTATTGAACAAGTCATGCCTGCCAATCCTGCTTATTTAATGGCTTTACCAACGAAGAATGATCCGATGCTCAGTTATTTGACCACAGCTTTTAATAATCATGTCAAAATACGGGAGCAATTTGGCTATAAAGTCAATGATGCGATGTGGGCATTCTTTCAAAAACTACAAATCATTGATCAAAATGGGCAACCAACAGAGCATTTCGGCGATCCGCTTTGGGTATATTATCAATACAAACGCGCAAAAAACGATACTCGAACCAAAGCTGCTATTTACGAAGAAGGACGACAGGTTATTAAAGAAGTTCGAGAGCGTGGCGTACCCATTGCTGAAGGATATGGAGAAAATTATTGGGATCTTTCGCCTGCTTTAGATCAAGAAATTCGGTATTTATACGAAGATGCAAAAGTTAGTTTGTGGACCAGTTTGAATCCTGTATTTATCCAACAAATTCCGAATATTTTTCCTATTCAAACACAATCTAAGGACAGAAAAGATTATGTCTATCATCCATCTTCTGGAGAACAACTCAATACATATTCACGACAAGCTTTAGAAAAGGTACGCGAAAGTTGGGGCAATAACATTCCTGATGTTCAAATACTGATTTCAGATGGTTTAAATGCTAAAGCAATTATGGATGAAGGGCATGTGCTTCCTTTTTTAGACCTTTTACAAAAGGCACTAAACGAAAAAAGCTATACCGTAGCAAAAGAGCATCTTTTGATCACGCATGGTCGGGTACGCGCAGGTTATCAGTGTGGTGAAATTTTATTTGGTGAAGCGACTTCTCAAACATCAAAAGGCATTATTCATGTCATTGGAGAACGCCCAGGTTCAGGGCATCATAATTTCTCTGCCTATCTATCTGCGCCTGCTCAACACACATGGAGTCAAGCAGGCAAAGTAGATCATGATATTTCTAGAGTCGTATCTGGAATTTCCGATACAGCCTTACAACCTCATTTAGCTGTAGCGGAGGTAGTTGATATATTTACTCATTTATTTGAAGGTAAAATATAATTTAGTAGTGGGGCACGAATAAATTTACTCCGTGTGCCTTAAAAATCACTACCCTTTCAATAAATGTAAAACGGCTGCTGTCATCGAACGAACGCCTGTTTTGATCGTTGGTTCTGGTAAGGGTGCAAATTTCGAAGAATGCAAAGAAGGTAAAGGCATTTCTGTTCGCGCAGCTTCTTCTACTTTAACAGGATCAACCGCTCCTAACCAATAAAGCATGATGGGGACATCTTCTTCGGTACGTCCATAACGACCAAAATCTTCGCCTGCCATCACAGGTGGTACTTCTTTTACATTTTCCGCACCGATCGTTTGTATAAATACGTTTGCCATTCGTTCCGTAAGAGAAGGATCATTATAAAGAGAAGGAGTAAATTCATTAAGTAATTCTACTTTAGGATATAATTCTTTATGCAAATCTGCCGATTCTGCCGCTGCTATGCACTTTTCTTCAATCCGTTTGATTAATAAATCACGTACTTCATCCGAATAAGAGCGCATGGTTAATTTTAATTCCACTTCATTCGGAATAACATTTCCCTTTGCACCACCATGAATAGAACCTACGGTAACCACCGCAGGATCAAGTGGAGAAACTTCTCGACTAACAATGGTTTGTAAATCTAAAATTAATTTCGCGGCAACCACAATTGGATCGATGGTCGTATGTGGATAAGCGCCATGCCCTCCTTCGCCGTAAATAGTAATATTGAGCATATCAACATTTGCCATAGCATATTCAGGACAATAGCCAATGGTACCTGCGGGGAGATTTGCACTAACATGTAAGGCAATGGCATAATCAGGTTGAGGGAATTGCTCATACAAGCCATCTTTAAGCATTGCTTTTGCTCCACCTGAGCGTTCTTCTGCTGGTTGTCCGATAAATACTACTGTTCCCGACCAGTTTTTTTTGTTCGTTGCTAAAGCATGTGCCGTTCCTAACCATACCGTCATATGCATATCATGTCCACAAGCATGCATTACAGGGACATGATCTCCTGTAATATCGTTGGTACTGACAGTGCTGGCATAAGCAAGATTCGTTTCTTCTTTGATGGGCAAGGCATCCATATCAGCACGAATAAGTACGGTGGGGCCTTCTCCATTTTTGAGTACGCCGACAATCCCAAAACCTCCTATTTTTTCAGTAACTTCGTAGCCCCAAGTACGTAATTCAGTAGCTAATTTTTGGGAAGTTTTTTCTTCTTGGAAAGATAATTCTGGATGTTGGTGTAAATTTTTATAGATTTTCTCTAAATAAGAATAATTCTTTTGGATACTTTTCTCAAAATATTGATTTAGAGCATCTTGTGCCAGTATTTGTAAAGAAAAAGCAGTACAAAATAGCAGTATTGGTAGTCGTTTCATCATTTTTTTTTGTTAAAATAGGAAAAAAAATGAATTATCAGACAGCACATTATTCTTTTAAGACGTTTCGATTATGATTTTGCAAGATTAATAAATTGTTAATTTTTGTAAGATTCCTACAACAAATTATCCCAAATACACATTGGGATGCCTTGAGCATAATCCACCAAATTTTATGAATGAACAGTTCATTTATCTAGTAATTTACTAGGTAAAATGACTTTAAAATATATTAAGATATCAAAATTGGGTTAGTATGATTGAAGGTCAAGACCTTCTCAAAGCCCCTTCCAAAGTGAAGGGGCTTTTTTTACACACAAAGGACATCTCTTACTTTACCTTAGCCTTAAAATAAACCTATCTTTGTAACCTTCGATCTAATTTTAGTCGAATAATCACAACCATTTGAGCAATAGCATTATATATCCATCATGGCAAGAGGCTCTACTAATAATATTCAAGAAGAAGAAAAAACGAAATTGAGTCGAGAAAATATTCTCGAAGCAATGAAGATATTCCAGTATATTGCTCCCTACAAATGGTATTTGATTGTAGGGATGTTTTTGCTATTTATTTCTAGTGTTGTTTTTCTTTCCTTTTTTACCCTTTTCAAATGGATGGTCAATTCTGCTGATGGGGCTGAAGTACCTTATGATTTTTCATTGTCTCAATTTGGAGTTATAATTATAGGTATATTGATCATTCAAGGGTTCGTTTCTTATTTTCGAGTTACCTTGTTTGCCCATGCTAGTGAAAACGGTACTGCTGATATTCGAAAAGCGTTGTATCAAAAAATTGTCAGTTTACCCATTACCTTTTTTGAGCAAAACAAATCTGGAGAATTGATTAGTCGTTTAACGGCGGATGTAGAACGACTGTACAACACCTTCTCCATCGTTTTAGCGGAAATCACTCGACAGGTCGTCATCTTGATCGGAAGTATAGTTTTGCTGTTCTTTACTAGTCCAAAATTGACTTTAATTATGCTATCCTCCTTTCCAGTAGTAGTGGTGGCAGCTTTCTTTTTTGGACGATATATTCGGAAGCTTTCTAAACAACGTCAAAAAGCCATTGCTGATTCTAATATTATTTTGAGTGAGTCGGTGCAGACTATTCAAGTTATCAAGGCATTTACAAACGAGTTGTTTCAAGTCAATAAATACCGCAACTCAAATGATGATATTGTAGCTGTTGCCATGAAATTTGCGCGAGGGCGAGCGATATTTTCTGTCTTTATTGTAACGATTTTATTTGGAGCAATTTGTTATATCATTTGGCAAGCTGCCTTAATGCTTCAAAATGGTGATTTATTATCAGGTGATATTCTGGCCTTTGTTGGTTATACCTTGACGATTGGTGCAGCTATTGGTGGTCTTGGAAATTTCTATACCGAACTTGTAGGGGCTGTAGGGGCGACAGAACGAATTCGCGAGATTTTGAATATGGATAATGAAGTGGAAATTAGTGATTTAGAAGGAATGGAAGTTGGGCGTTTTAGTGGCGAAGTAGAATTTAAGAATGTACAATTTTCCTACCCATCTCGTAAGGATGTAGAAGTATTAAAAGGCTTAAACCTCAAAATAAAAGCTGGACAACGGGTTGCCTTAGTTGGAACTAGTGGCGCGGGTAAATCGACGGTCATGCAATTATTACTTCGATTTTATGATATAGACGGAGGAGAAATTTTGGTAGATGGCAAATCAATTTTTGATTATAATATTTCTTCTTATCGCTCTAATTTATCTATTGTTCCGCAAGAAGTTATTTTATTTGGTGGTACCATTCGAGAAAATATTCTTTACGGACGAGAAAATGCTACAGAAGAGGAAGTTATTGAAGCTGCTAAACAATCCAATTCTTGGGAATTTA
The DNA here is from genome assembly GCA_020628645.1 of Saprospiraceae bacterium. GTDB lineage: Bacteria > Bacteroidota > Bacteroidia > Chitinophagales > Saprospiraceae > JAHDES01. Next base: position 59,505 of record JAHDES010000015.1, on the reverse strand, counting down.
TCCAATCTTTTCCAGATGGATTAGAAACAATCATTGGAGAACGCGGTGTAAAACTTTCAGGCGGTCAACGCCAACGTATTGCCATTGCACGCGCCTTATTAAAAGATCCTAGTATTTTGCTTTTAGATGAAGCCACTTCTGCATTGGATACGGAGTCAGAGCGAGTCGTTCAAGATGCCTTAGATAAACTGATGGTGGGACGTACGTCTATCATCATTGCCCACCGTTTGTCAACGATCAAAGATGTGGATTGTATCTATGTTTTAGATGAAGGACAAATCGAAGAACAAGGGAAACATCAAGAACTCATGGTAGCTGATGGTTTATATAGCTATCAAGCGAAACTAGGTGGAATGGAATGACCTCGCCTATTTCTCAACTATCAATAATTAGTCATTAGTTATTTTACGATTACTTTTAATTTTTCGTAACCGATATGGGTAAGCACATGGTATTTTTTTGCCAACCTCGTACATAATTGCTAATCCAAATTTGCTGACTTTGTGCTAATCGTGTACCACTTAAACCTAAAACAAGCGTAGTGACCCCTTCCCATTGAAATGTCCCATTACAATCTGGTGTTGCACATCCACCATTATTACAAGTAGCATTATTTGTATTATGCCATACGGTTTGACCAGAACCATTCGTCGTAAACACATGACCATCTCCCAAAATACCACATCCTACAGGAGGATCATAACCACTAAAAGGTGTGACAAAGGTAACAGATTCTACTGCATCATTACTCTGAAATTGAATTTCCACATCTACGGCTCCACTAAAGGTGTAGGTCACTTGAGATGTACCACTCAGTACTGTCCCATCGAGAGCGGTATAGTTTACACCAAGAACTTCATTAGATGTTCCGCCTGATGATAGCCTAGGAATATCTCCACCTGTACTAATAAAACTAAAATTAGTAACTAAAGGATCAACGCAACCTCGATCCGTTGTCGATAATACATAGTTTTGTCCTTGATTGATATTGCCTGTAGGCACGCTGCCAAAGGTAAGTTGCGTACGGTCAGTAACAATAATTTCATCACAACAAGGGTCACACTTCATAATGGCTTGACATTGTGGATCATCACAATCCGTTAGTCCATCTCCGTCACTATCGATGCCATCCAAACATTCACGAGGTGAGTTTTCACAAACATCTGTTCCTGCTATATAATCGCTAATCCAAATTTGTTGATTTTGTGCCAATCGAGTACCACTTAATCCCAAGGTAATAGATGTAACATCATTCCATTCAAATATTCCATGACAATCTTCATTAGGGCAAGAATTTTGAGCACACGTTTGATCATTTGTATTATGCCAAACGGTCTGACCCAGTCCGTTTGTAGTAAATACATGTCCATCACCAAAAGCACCGCAGCCTGTTGGTGTTGTATAAAAATCGTATGGGGTAACAAACGTTAATGATTCTACTGCATCATTACTCCCAAATTGAATTCTTACATCCACAGCATTATTGAATGTGTACGTTACTTCAGAAGTACCACTTAGTATAGTTCCATCAGTGGCAGTGTATTGTACTGTAAGAACTTCTTGAGAAGTTCCCCCTCTGTTTACTCTAGGAATATCTCCACCTGTACTTACAAAGCTAAATGTTGCTTGAAGTGGTGATAGACAACCTCGATCTATGGTAGATAAAGTATAGACCTGTCCTTGTGTAAGATCATCTGTGGGTACATTTTCAAAGGTAAGCTGTGTTAATGATGAGACTGTATTTTCATCACAGCAAGGGTCTGTTTGTGCTATTATAGTATTAGAAAGAGCTATACAAAATAGAGTAAATAGAATTTTGACATTCATAGTGCTTAGTGTATTAAATAGTGTTATTTAATTTAATAGTATCTAGCTTTACTAATTGTGCACTATGTATTAATTGTGTGATTATTGTGAATTAATATTTAGAACACAATCACAAACAAGCTAATATTTATCAATATGTATGCCATTCTACTTAAACACTTTAAATAAATGAAAAATATTACATAATTTATTATCAAATATGAAAAACACTGAGAAAACCTCCACTATAAAGTTCATTCCTTCAAAATTTTGAGTAACCACGTACGTTCAGCAAGTGTGGAAGTATCGTGAATGGCAGTCTCAATATTTTTACGAGCTACTTTTTCATAATAAGGTAATTCTAAAATCTTCTTTGCAAAACGAAGAAAATTCTTATACGCCTCTTTGTGGTAGCTCATAATACGCTTACGCCTGACATAAATTTGCATGGCTTCAATATGTGCATCTAGTAATTCATCTTCTGCTAATTCATAATAAATTTTGAGTTGAACAGTTTTTGCAGAAAGCGTCATCAATAGGTCTTTATAATCAGCTTTTTGGAGTAAGATTAAAGCTTCATCAAAGGCATTTTGTTCATAGAGTAAACGCGCTTTATTAAATGCATAGGCATCTTGGCGATGTTTTTTGTCTAAAAATCGTTTATAATGCTCTAAGAAATATATTGCCCATTCATATTCTTTGGCAATCAATGCCATAGTAGTAATGTTTCGATAAGTAAAAGGAGATAGTTGTCCTTTGGAAAAAAGAAAGCCTTTTTCTAAACCTTCTTTATACAGTTCATATAGTTCTATACCATGTAAATCACTTCCTGTATTATATTTTCGGATACAAAAATTGATGGTAATCAGGTAAATATCACGCAATTCTCCATCTGGAAAACGATGTCCTTCGGCTAAAATGGTAGATTTTAGTTTCAAAAAATTAGCATCGTCGTCAGGTTGGGTCATCAAAAAATAGCTGTAGTAATAAATAGCTATTGCAGGTATTTGTAAAAGTTTTTTTTGCTCTATGTAAAGTAACAATGTAGGTAAAAAACCAAAATCATATGTTGTATTGTACACATTTTGGTGGGAAAGAATAAGACAGGTCTGCCGTAATTTCTCAGCGATAAAGGCTGTATCTAAACTATCGGAAACTTCCTGTGCTTCTAGTGCTGTTGTTCGTTTTTCTTGTGTGGCTTGTTGTAAGCTAGTATTTTGAAATTGATAACAAGCTTGGAAATAGGAAGCATCTTGGATTCTAGTTGCTTCCATTTGCTTTTCTAATTTGCGTTGGGTGCGTATTGCATGACGTTCTAATTTACGGTTGTAATAAATTTGTAGCAACTGATATTTCTTTTCTAAAGAATTCTTCTTTTTCTTTTCATACCATAAAAATTCTTCTGCTAATTGATACAATTGGCTCATCAAAACCCGAATGCGCACATCTTCAATAGCCACATTCTTAAAAATATGTTTAGCAATCCCTTTTTTAGTTGGAAACTGTTTTAAATCAAGTATACATCCCCTCAAATATGCCAATAAGTGAACAAGGTCTTCCTGTTGATTGAAGAAGGGAGATTGTACAAATTGACTAAAGGAATTCCATTCTTTATTAGAAAAAGTGGACAATAAATCAAAAAGCAGGCTATTGGGACTCTTTTTCATATTACTATAAATCTATATTTAGACTACAAACACTTTCATAATATACTGTAAATCAGCATAAAAAACAATATAAACAACAAATATTGATTACAATTCTTCAAACTTGTCTTTGTATAGCCCATGTAAAGCCTTCATATTTGTAGTATCGTAAACATAAAAAGTGATTTCAATTGAAATAAACCTTTTTTAAAGCAAAATAGACGGTTACACCTTATAGATTTTATTTTATAAACACCCAACGCCCGTCCCATGAAAGACATTATCTTTAAATTAATCTGTTGTTCGTATTTACTTATATTTGGTACGATCAGTTCGCAAGCACAAGCTACTATTAATGTTAGCACTACTTACAACGACAATGAAGCCTTTGCTACTATAACGGTAGATAATATTAATAACCTGCTTGGGTTTCAATTATCCCTAAATTGGAATCCTGAAGAACTTATTTATACGGAGATCATTCCAAACGAGAGTATAGGAATACTACCCTATGTATATGTTAATGATCTCGAAGAAGGAATGTTAGCCTTGTATTATTCATCTCTTACCGCTGAATCGATTGTTTTAAATAATGAATCGACGGTTCTCCTTACCATTAATTTTAAAGTACAATCTGCTAATCCTTCAGATGTTCAACTTAGTAACTTTCCAACGCATATCGAATTGATAGATGAAGATTTTGAGATCATCCCCATCGACATTCAAAATGGGATCAATATAAATACCTCTTATATTGTTGGTCATGTCTATTTTGATGAAAATATGAATTGTAGCTATGATTCTACAGAATTACAGCTTTCGGGATGGCAAGTTGAGTTAGACGGCGGTCAAATTTATAGTACAAATACTGATGGTAGATATGTATTTTATGTTCCGCAAGGAATCCATACACTTCGACTTATACCACCCAATGAACTTTGGGAAGGGTGTGAAGATAGCTTTACAGTTGATGTGGGGGAGTCCATTTTTACACAGCATCTTGGTAGTACTGCAACTATAGCATGCGCTCAATTAGAAGTAGATGTAGAAACGCCCTTTCTTCGTCGATGTTTTGATAATTTTTACACTATAAACTATCAAAATACAGGAACAATACCTTCTGAAAATGCCTATATTGAGGTAGAACTTGATCCCTATCTAACCTATGTATCTTCATCCATTACTCCCACTCAAATAGACGGTAATTTATTACGATTTGATGTAGCAGTACTTCCTTATGAAAGTAAATCATTTAAAATACGTGCTTATTTAGATTGTGAAAATACCATTTTAGGGCAAACACATTGTACAGAAGCTATTATTTATCCGCATGAGCCTTGCGGAACCCCTCCCCCACTATGGTCAGGCGCAAATATCGAACTGGATGCAGAATGCCAAGAAGATTCATTAGTCTTTTACATTTGGAACAATGGAACTGGCGATATGCTCGAAAATAGCGTGTATGTCATCATTGAGGATGATGTAATTATGCGTACGGAGACCGCATTTCAACTGCCTGCGGGCAAAGCCCTAACTGTTCGGGTACCAGCCAACGGTTCTACTTATCGACTTGAAGCTGATCAAGTAGAGTATCATCCCTATCCAGGAACAAGAAGCATAGCTATAGAAGGATGTAGTACAAACGATTTAGGAGAAATCAGTACAGGCTATGTCCTTCAGTTTCCTGCTGGAGTAGATGTTCCTTATCAAGATTTGGATTGTCGTGAAAATATAGGGTCGTACGATCCTAATGATAAGCAAGGCTTTCCCAAAGGATATGGTGATATGCATTACATTGATGAAATAACACCTTTGGATTATCTTATTCGTTTTCAAAATACAGGTACGGACACTGCCTTCAATATCGTAGTACGTGATACGTTGACATCTTATTTAAATGCATCTTCTTTACGTATAAAATCATACAGTCATCCCATGCGATATACGATAGAAGATCAAGTAGTTAGTTTTTATTTTGACAATATTCTACTCCCTGATAGCACCACCAATGAAGCCGAATCACATGGATTTGTACGTTTTAATATTCAACAAAATTTTGATAACCAAGTCGGAACAAGCATAGAAAACAACGCCGCTATTTATTTTGATTTCAATGAGCCGATTATTACCAATACAACAATACATCGTATTGGAAGAGATTTTGTAAGTGTGTATACTTCACTTGATCCTATAATAACTCAAGATCCATTAAATGTATATCCAAATCCATTCACCACAAAGACCAATTTTGAACTGCCCGAAGAAATAGGTATTCAAAATCTTCATCTTTTCATTTATGATATAAATGGTCAAATCGTTTACCAAACTAATTTCAAAGAACGACAGCTCGAATGGTATACCACCAATTTGGCAAAAGGTATTTATTTCTTTGAAATCAGGAAGCAACAACAGCTTTTATACAATGGTAAATTACTCGCTCAATAAATCCCATTTTTGAATACCTTCAATGAATGAATTATGAACATTTTATATAAATATATCCTTTTTGCCCTTCTTATTACAACTACAAATGTATTGGCACAAGATTGTACCAATGATACCATTAATCCGACTCCTGTTTGCTTAAATGGAATTTCAATAGAAAATATAACCCCCAATTGTATAGAAATTTTTGCAAAAGATTTACTAAAAGAGGCATTCGATGATTGTTCTTCCAATGAATATGTAGAAAATAGTGTGAAAATTAGACGAGAAGGAGACACTGAACCGCCACAAGATAGTATCATTATTTGTTGCTCCGATTTAGGAACACAAATCGTTGAAATATGGGTAGAAGACGAAGCAGGAAATAGTGATTATTGTACCACCTACATCATTGTTCAAGACAACAATAATAACTGCCTTCCTTGCAACGGAACACCACTCACGGGTAATATTAGCACTTGGAATAATATTCCTTTAGAGAATGCAGTAATGAGCTTGAATAATATTTCTGCATTAGAGGCATATACAGATGAATTAGGAAATTATCAGTTTGATTGTGTGGGTTATGGAAACTACATCCCTGCTATCACCTATATGGACGATCCAAGAGCAGGAATTACTGTAAAAGATTTGATTGCCACCTCTCGACATATTTTAGGTGAAGAAACCTTTACAAATTTTTATCAATTACTTGCGGCTGATGTCAATAACGATGGAAAAATCACGACTTTTGATGTCGTTCAATCTCGACAATTGCAATTATACATTATAGACGATTTTCCTAGTCAAGAAAGTTGGCGTTTTTTTCAAGATGACCTCAATTCAACTAGCATTAACATCTCCACCAATAATAATATTCATACATATGATTATACAGCCCTTAAAACAGGCGATGTAAGCGGAAATAGTCCAATTAACACCAACACCCTTGATTTCACAATCCCAGAACGAGAATATGAAATTGGAGATACCGTAAACGTTAGTTTTTATTCTCCTAATTATATAGATATTTTGGGATTCCAGTTTGGTTTATCCTATGATACAACTGCACTTGAATTTATAGAACAAATAAATTTAAATCAATCTATTGGATTTTTTCCAATTAGCAACTTAGTCGAAGATGGTTTACTCCTCGTTTCTGCCAATAGTATTACTTCTATAGCAGATAATCTTTCTGAAACTCAGTCGTTAATGGAATTTTCTTTTGTTGCCCTACAATCAGGCCCTCTTTTAGAAGCCATTGGTTTATACGATCAATCGAATGACGCCGTTCTATTTCCTACAGAAGCCTACAATGGAAATTTAGAATTAATGGGAGTGCAGCTAAATGTTACAGGTAGTACTCAACCCATATTCTTCCAAGAAAGTTGTTGGAATAGGAGTTTTCCCGTCGAAGCAGGTACTTGTGAAGGTTTTGCCAGTATGCATCAAATTGCTATAGCTCCAAGTTGTGCCGATCCTACTATTAGTTACCAATATGAAATTGATTTTTATGATGATGGTGGAATAGATCAAATCGAATTTGATAATGATGCCAGTGATATTTATATTTTAGGTACACATCGTATTTATTTTACAGCTACAGATGCTTGTGGAAATAGTATCATTTGTGATTATCTATTTGAAATTAAAGATAATGAAGCCCCTACCATAAGTTGTAATGATTTGTTCTTGGAATATGATGAAACTGTTGCAACCATTGAGTTATTCCCAAGTGATTTTATCGAGCTTATTAGCGATAATTGTACAGATAGTAGCTATCTAGCTAATAATGCAGTAATCGGTTCTTTTCTATTACCCACACATACTTATACCAATAGTCTCACACTTGACAACACCGAAAGTAGTCATGTTTTAGCCATAGAAATTACAGATGAAGCAGGAAATACACAAATCTGTTTAGCCAATCTCACGATAGGAAATCCTATTCCTTACATTGCCCATGATTTAATATGTCCTTTAATATGGGGTGACCCCAATTTAGCAATGAATCTTCCATTGGAGGACATCCAATATAATTTAAACTTGTCGGGATTTCCTCCTGTATTTATAGAAAGTATTGGCACAAACAATTGTTATAATCTTCCACTCAACAGTGTATTAAAAGGTTATTCCTTTATAGAATTAAGCCCTAAATCTAGCCGTAATTTTGCCAATGGTGTTAGTACTTATGATATGGTATTAATGGGTCAACACCTTTTAAATATAAAAAAACTAGATAATCCTTATGCGAAATTAGCAGCCGATGTAAGTCAAAATAATAGTATTTCTATTCAAGATTTAGCGATTTTACGAGCCCTGATATTGTATGTTATTCAGGAATTACCCTCTGGTGATAGTTGGGGTTTTGTGCGGTCTGATTATGAATTTGAGAATCCTGATTCTCCACTAGGAGAAATCTATCCAAAAGCTGATACTATTCCTATTGCAGCCGATGGTACAGTTACGATGACGCGAGGTTTTAATGCCTTTAAATATGGTGATGTGAATGCTAGTGCAGTTCCTAATTTTATGGGTGAATCCTCCGAACGTTCATCCAATACTCCACTTCAATTTGTGGTACAAGATCAAATGCTCTCTGCTGATGAAAATTTCACCGTAGATTTTACACTTGCAGACGCAAGCAATTTTTTAGGGTATCAAATGAGTATTCAATTTGACCCTACTAAACTACATTTAAATGAAATCATTCCAGGAAACTTAGCTTTTATGGGAAGTGATAATTTTGGTACACACTTTTTAGATGAAGGTATCATTACAACACTTTGGAATAATTATTATGAAGAAGGTCTTGCAGCAGATGAGGTTTTATTTAGTTTAAATTTTACAGCACTTGAAAACACTTATTTAAGTGATATTCTAGCTATAAATTCTAGGTATACAGAGGCTATTGCCTATAATAAAATGGGGGAACGCCGCGATATAGAATTGCTATTTAATACCAGTACATCTACCAATGAGTTAAGTAATTTTGCTTCTTCTATAAAGATATTTCCCAATCCTGTACAAGAAGAATTTATCATTTCCAGTACACAAACAAATAGTGCCAAAACGACGCTTCGTTTATATACGATTCAAGGACAATTAATTGAAGAGTGTGTTACCAAAAATTTAGATAACTATCAATGGAATATAAATGATCTACCCAATGGGGTTTACCTCTTGCAGATTGAAAGCAACAACACTCAAGAAAGTATACGACTTATAAAACATTAATTACTAAACCTCTCTATTCGCCCCCAATTCTTTGTGACAGAATTGGGGGCTTTTTGTTTTACCTTTTATAAATCGTTTAATAATCCAAGCAGAAGAATTTGCTTTACCTTATACTATCATTTATATTTGAAATATCTTTCGGTAAGACATTTTCTACTAAAACTGTCTTAAGTATACCCAACCTACTGTAATTCAACTTTGGAAAAGGATTCTTTTCCAACTACTTTACTTACGTCATTAACTAAATTAGTTCTTTTGAAGCACCTTAGTTGTTGTATACTTCTTATTTTTTTACCGATCTGGGGAATTGCACAAGTTAACATTGATTCATTGTGGTCCGTTTGGCATGATGAGACCCGTCTCGATACCTTTCGTTTCAAAGCCTTGTATGGAGTAGCCTATTATGGTTATCTGGATTCGCAGCCTGATTCTGCACTATATTTTGCACAAATGCATCAGAGGGAGGCAGAAAAAAAAGATATTTTATATGAAAAAGGAAGAGCGCATAGTTTATTAGGAAAAGTATATATCGCCAAAGATCAATATGATAAAGCCATTGAAAATTCAACTAAAGCCCTTCAAATATTTAAAGAGCTCCATAATATTCGACAATCAATAGCTGTATTAAACGATATAGGCAATGTTTATACAAACCTTAATGATTATAAAAAAGCCATTTATTATTATCATCAATGCTTAGATATTCAACAAGATGTAGAGAAAAAATATGCAGAAGCCGCCATAGTTAATAATATTGGATTGTTGTTTGAAAAGCAAGGCGAAACAGAAAAAGCGCTCAACTATTATGAACGAAGTCTAGCCATTCGACAAAGAGATGGTAGTTCTCCGCTCAATATGGTTATCAATCTTACCAATATTAGTAATAATTATGTCTTAATTAATGAATTAGACAAAGCTTTTGAGAAAGCCAGCGAAGCATTATCCATTAGCCAATCCAATAATTACACTTTAGGGATTGGTATGGCGTATGAAGCCCTAGCCAATTGGGCCGTTAAAAAACAAGAATTCTCAAAAGCAAGAATTTATTATACAAAAAGTATAGATGCTGCTCGACAAGTACAGAATAATCGCAGACTTTTTTTCCTTCTTACACAATTTGGAGAATTTAATATCGCACAACAAAAGTATCAACAAGGTATTAACCTCTGTAAAGAAGCCCTTCAAATAGCTGAAAGAATAGAGCCTTTTTCTCTCCGCCAAACTGCTTGCGATTGCTTGTATAAAGGGTATAAAAAAGTTGGTAATTACGATCAAGCATTACAGAATTACGAAATCGTAAAAACAATCACGGATAGTTTACAAAATGAAGAAAACACCCAAAATCTCTATCGAGAAGAATACCGTTTTAAAACCATACAAGATAGCATAGAAAATGCAGCACAATTAGCCATTCAAATTTCAGAAAATAAACGTCGAAGGAATATTAACTATTTTCTCTTTGGAGGCTTGTTATTGACTTTATTATTGGGAGGCGTGATTTATAATCGATTTGTCGTCACCCGTCAACAGAAAAAAATTATTGAAGTAGAAAAGATAAAACTCGATGCTGCCAATGAAAAACTACAAGACTTAGATAAAGTAAAAACTAATTTATATACAAACATCACCCATGAATTTCGTACTCCTTTAACTGTGATTGCAGGCTTAACGGATATGATGAAGGGGAATGATCAAAATAAAAACATCATTAAATCCAATACCAATCAATTATTAGATTTGGTCAATCAAATGCTGGATTTAAGAAAAATCGAATCTGGTGCAATGCCACTGCTTCTACATCAAGGCGATATTATTCGATTTTTGAGTTATCTCACAGATTCTTTTCATTCTTATGCACAATCCAAAAAAATTAATCTTCAATTTCAAGCTCCAGATGAAGCAATCATTATGGATTATGATGCCGATAAGTTAGGCCGTATCATTACTAATCTACTATCCAATGCCATTAAATTCACCCCTGAAAATGGTCAAATCAGCCTTGGTGTAAAACAAGTTTCGGCTAAACAAATTGAGATTACAGTAAGTGATACAGGTAAAGGTATCCCCGAAGAAAAATTAGCTTATATTTTTGATCAATATTATCAAGTAGATACCCATCTAGATTCAGCTATCCAATCCCAAAGTGGTACGGGTATAGGATTAACCATTGTTAAAGAATTTACCAAATTAATGAATGGCAACATCCAAGTGGATAGCCAAGTTGGAAAAGGTACAACCTTTTCTTTACAACTCCCCATTTCTAATCTTGCTCCTTTCAATGAGGAAATTGAGACGAATAGTGACTCTATTATCACTTCAACACCTATTGCAACAGACAATGCTACCTCTACTGAAGAAATAGTGCCTCAGCAAACAGATTTGCCTTCTGTATTAATCATTGAAGACAATGCAGATGTAGCACATTATCTTAAAGCTTGTTTAAAAAATGACTATCAACTCTTCTTTGCCCAAAATGGGCAAGAAGGCATTGATCAAGCACTCGAACGAATTCCTGATTTAATTGTAAGTGATGTAATGATGCCCCTTCGAGATGGATTTGATGTTTGTCAAACGTTAAAAACAGATGAACGAAGCAGTCATATTCCAATTGTATTATTAACAGGAAGAGCAGACATTGAATCCAAATTAAAAGGTTTGTCTCAAGGAGCAGATGTTTATCTTGCCAAACCGTTCAATAAGGAAGAATTACGTCTAAATTTATTCAATCTTTTAGAAAATCGCCGCAAATTACAAGCACGCTATAGTAATTTTCAAAGCAGCAAAAAAGTTGCTAAAAAAACAATTGAAGATGATTTCATCACAAAAGTCCGAGACATTGTAATTAAAAATATTGACAATGATAATTTTGGTATTCCTCAATTGTGTAAAGCATTATTAATGAGTCGTACGCAAGTCCACAATAAGATAAAAGCACTCACGGGAAAGTCCACCTCCTTAGTCGTACGAATGATTCGTCTTCAAAAAGCAAAAGAAATTTTAGAAACCACCGAGCTTCCTATCACACAAGTTGCCTATGAAGTCGGCTTTAAACATTCTTCCCACTTCTCTCGATATTTTACCGAAGAATTTGGTGTTGCGCCCAGTCAAATAAGAACGAATTAGACTTCACTTTTTGGGTGAAAATTTGTTTTCTGCATTAGTGAACAATAGTGTAAAACAAAAAAACAATATTGCAAATATTATGTTTGTCTTTAATTCATCTTTGTAGTACAATTCCCATCAGTAAGTGTATCAAACTACTTATACGAAATTGAATAAATGCTTTCGTAGAAAGTATACCTTAAAAGTATAATGCCGTACTTGATTCATTCTAATATATACGAAATGAATTAATCAAGTCGGTATTACGCCTATTTTGTAATTCAATAGGCTAGGCTTATTCTACCAAATAACCTAAAATAACCATACCATGTATTCTAAAGTCTTCCGTCTTTGTCTCTTATTGCTATTAAATTCAACTTATTTATTTAGTCAATGTCCAACTGCTGAAATTATCCTTGGTTCACAAGCAGAAGTGGATAATTTCCCAACGCTGTATCCCAATTGTGATTCCATTACTGTAGACTTATTTATTGGCGATCCATCACAAACAACTTTAACGGATATTACCAATTTAGATTCCATGACCTATCTTCGTCATGCGCAGCTTTTTTTCATCGCAAGTACTCAAATAGAAAATTTAACAGGCTTGGACAGCTTAAAAACAGCTGATCAGTTTGTCGTGGTGAGTAATCCAATGATTAGCAGTTTTGAAGGGGCAGATTCCTTGAGCCATATCCGCTCGTTTAGTGTTAACAATAATGACATCTTACCCAATTTCAATGGTTTTGAAAGTTTAGAGTTTGTAAAAAACCTAGATTCTAGTGAAAATCCAGAATTAGTAAATTTTCAAGGACTAGAATCTACTAAAGTTAAAAATATTCAAGTTAGTTATGCCCCTGCCCTCCTTAATCTCAGTGGATTGGAAGGAGTAGACAGTTTAACCAGTATAACGCTTAATAATAATAATGTACTCAATGATATTAGTGCGCTCAACAATGTCTTACAAATTGATGATAATGTCAAAATTTTTAATAATCCAGCCTTAAGTAATTGTTCAGTAGAAGCGATTTGTGATGCTATTGTCGAAACACAGGGTAATATCACCATCTTTGGAAATGGAACAGGATGTGAATCTGCTCCTGTAGTGTTTAATAATTGTTTAGGAGCTGACGATTATTGGCTAACAACGCAAGAAGAAATTGACGATTTTAAAACCAATAATGGCTGTATCAATACCGTAGATAATCTAATTATTGGTCTCCCCTTCCAAACCAATGTGACCTCTAATATCAAAACCATTGATAACTTAGATTGTCTTGAATTTATTACGGGACATTTGGTAGTTGAAAACAATGACTCTTTGTCTTCCTTATCGGGTTTAGATGATGTAAAATCTATTGCAAAATCTTTTCGCTTTAACGAAAATAAAAGAGTCAAGAACTTTACGCCATTAGATCAAGTCACTTCAGTTGGAGGAAATTTTCAAATTATCAACAATGATTCTTTGGTTTCAACAACTGGTTTTGAAGGAATCTCTTTCGCTTATGGGATTTTTATGGAAAACAACCCCAAATTAGAAGATGTTGATGGATTTACCAATATACAATCCATTATTCTTTCCTTAGAACTCAATGAAATGGGCTTACTTAATCTTGATACAGGTTTGGAGTCCTTACGATTTATACGAGGAGAATTTATCTTATACGATTGTCCTAATCTTACTTCACTCGCTTCCTTGAGAGAGCTTAAATTCGTTGGGGACAATTTTTATTTTTATTACATAGGAATCACTAATTTCTCAGGAATGAATAATTTGGAGTTTATTGGTGGATATTTTTATATCGAGGAATTGGAGTTTTTAGTCAATATGCAAGGTCTTAATGCTTTAAAACGGATCGGCACCTCTTTTGAAATCTACTATTGCTATTATAATTTAATCAATTTCAACGGTTTAGAAAATTTATTATACATTGGTGATGTATTATATCTAGAAGAAAATTATGCCTTAAATGATATTTCAGCATTAAGTAACTTAGAAGCCATAGAAGGCGATTATATTGTAATTGATGAATGTGAATCGCTTTCCAACTGTAGTATCGAACCGATCTGTAACTTTTTAAATGATCCAACAAAAACGTATGATGTTGGATTTAATTTACCAGGTTGTAATTCAATAGAAGAAATTCTTGCAGAATGCCAAACCTGTTCGGGCTGTTGTGCCACAATTGCTAATACATGGCTCGTCAATTCTGCCATCGATACGGATTGGCACAACCCCGCCAATTGGAGTCTAGAACTTGTCCCGTCTACTTGTCATGAAGTGATCATTCCTACAGGAAGCGACGTCCTTATCAGTAATGCACCTGCTAATTGTTATACATTGACGGTGGAAGAAGGAGCCGTATTTGATGTTCCTTCAGAAGTATTAACCATCAATCCTCTAGACTAAGGTATACACTTTTTCTTCATCTTACTTAAGAAACAATCATTATTACTGACTAATGTATAGTCTTAACAACAAAACATAGCGATACAAAATGAAATAATTAATACGCTTAAAAACAAGTTACAGAAATTGAAGAACTTCAAAACGTTCAAACTCAATTAGCCGCAAAAGAAGAATAAATAAAATTGTCAAGTGTCTATCCTTTAACGATTTTTATATCACCAAAGGATAGACATAATCTATTGATTTACAAATATTTGAACAATAGTGTAATTCAAAAAAACAATACTGCAAGCATTGAAAGCTTCTTTTTTTCACCTTTGTCATACACTTCTCATCAGTAATTTTTAAGGTAGATTCAGTAAACTACCTTAGTCTATTTTATTCATCATAGACCAGTCTTTGTTTGGCATAGATTGAAAATAACCATAGCATGTATTCTAAACTCATAAGTCTTTTACTCATCACGCTGTTCCACTGGAGCTATTCATTTAGTCAGTGTCCTACTTCTACTATACGATTAAATACACAAGCAGAAGTAGATGCTTTTCCAATGAATTATCCCAATTGTGATTCCCTAATAGGAGATTTACGTATTGGCAATACAGATGGCAATAGCGTAACAGACATTACCAACTTGGATTCCCTCATTTATCTACGGCATATAGAGTTTGCCTTCATTTCTGATAATCTATTTACTGATCTTACAGGTTTGGATAGTCTCAAAACAGGTGGTTATGTTATCATCGCAAGAAATCCGAATTTGGTTGATTTTACAGGACTTAGTAATGTCGAGTATATTGACCGATTGCAAATAGGCTACAATGATGTATTGTCAAGTTTTGCAGGCTTGGATAAATTAGAAGGGATTGGGTACTTCAGTTGTGCTGGCATCCCTCAAATCGTCAACTTCCAAGGGATGGAATCCGTTAAAATTAATTCCTTTAACATTCAAAGTAATCATTCATTACTCAATTTGAATGGTTTAGAGGGAATAGATAGCTTGGTTCATTTTGACCTCCGAAACAATAGTCAGCTCAATGATATCAGTGCATTAATCAATTTACCAAAAATCGGAGAAAACGTATTTATCCAAAATAATCTGTCACTTAGCAATTGTTCTATAGAAGCGATCTGTGATGCCATCGTCAATGAACAAGGAATTATTTCTATTCAAAACAATGGAACAGGCTGTGCCTCTGCCACAGAAATTTATTCAGCTTGTCAAGGAGCTACCGATTTTTGGTTGAAAACGCAAGCAGAAGTAGATGCCTTTGTTGCCAATTCGGGTTGTACCAATACCGTTGGTAAATTGACCATTGGTTATCCTTTTGAAAGCAATATCACTTCTGATATTACTTCCATCAGTACCCTTAGTTGTATTGAAATCATCCAAGAGAAATTAATTATTGAAAACAATGATAATTTGCTTGATTTAGGTGGATTGGATAATCTGATATCCATAGGTTCATCTTTTCGTTTTCGTAAGAATAAACGGATTAAAGATTTTATGCCCTTTACCCAACTCCAATCCATAGGCAGCTTTATCAATGTCGAAACAAACGATTCTTTGACCACGACTATTGGTTTGGAAGAACTCCATACTTGTTATGATATTCATATTGAAAACAATCCAGAACTATTGAATCTTGATGGATTTACGAATATTACGATGGTTGAAAATGATTTTAATATCAAAAACTGTAATAAACTTGATATGGCAACGGGATGTGAATCTTTGGGAACTGTTGGAGGAATGTTATATATCGAAGATTGCACAGGATTGAGTTCCCTTGCCTCGCTAAGCAAACTCAATTATGTGCAAGGAACTTTAGGTTTAGAAGTCTTAAATATAAGCAATCTGATGGGGCTAAATAATTTAGATTCCATTGGTGGTACATTATACATTGAAGAAATAGATCCTCTTGTCAATTTGGAGGGCTTGAACTCGCTCCAAAAAATAGGCGGCTTATTAGAAATTTATTATTGTTATTATAATCTAGTTTCACTCGATGGCTTGGAGCGTCTCGAATATATTGGTAGCGATGTTTACATCTATGAAAACTATGGTATGAGTGATATTTCTGCTTTAGAAAATCTTCAAGTCATTGATGGTGATTATTTGAGTATCTACTATGCAGAAGCACTCTCCTACTGTGGTATTAAAGCCGTATGTGATTTTTTAAACGATCCCAATAAGTCGCATGAAATCGAGAGTAATCTCACTGGTTGTAACTCTGCTGCTGAAGTTTTGACCGATTGCCAATCTTGTCCCAATTGTTATATCACCACAACTAATACTTGGTTACTAACTGCTACAGATTCCGATTGGCACAATGCCTCCAACTGGAGTTTGGGTACTATTCCAAATGAGTGCAATGAGGTAATTATTCCAGCAGGAAGCACGGTGGAAGTAGGCATGATCCCAGCCAGTTGTTATACCCTCACGGTAGAAGAAGGCGCTATTTTAGATGTGCCAGCCAATACTTTCTCAGTACGTTGCCCTGATCAATAAAACCTATTAAAGAATAATTTAGAATTGGAATATTCCTGATCAGTCTTCTAGCGGCAAAAATCTGTCGCTGGAGGATTATTTAAACCATAACCAAAACACACTAGATCAAAATGAAAAAAACACACCTTATAATTGGCTTAATTACCTTGTTGACAAGCATACAACTAATCGCTCAACATAATAATTCAGAACTTCCTACTAGTATCAACCAAGATGGTGCAGCACCAGATGCAAGTGCAATTCTAGATGTACAAGCAAGTGATAAAGGAGTACTTATCCCTAGAATGGATAAAGCTACACGCGACCTTATCAGTAATCCTGCTACGGGACTTTTGATTTTCCAAACGGATAATGATGCTGGTTTCTATTATTATAATGGCACAAATTGGAAAACGATTGATGATAAAGCGCAATTCAATTCAGAAGTTGCTCAGGTCACTGCCGATGTAGCCTTAATTATAGCCGAAGCAGCCGAAGATGATATCGACGCACATGTAACAGCAGATGGCGATCTAGATGCTACTAATGAACTGGAACTACCCACTGTAGATGGAACTTCTGGTCAATTCTTACAAACTAATGGCGCTGGTACTGTTTCTTGGGCAACACCGACGACAGCAGCACCAAGTTCACTAAATGATGGAGATAGCGATACGCAAATCCAAGTAGAAAAAGGATCTGATGATGATATCATCCGTTTTGATGTGGAAGGCACCGAATTTCTCACTTTATATAAATCGAATAATGGCCGTTTGATGTTCAATGTCAAAAATAATGGTAATAATGTGTTTTTTGGAAATACGGCTGGTAATCGAAATACTTCTGGAACGCATAATGTATTTCTTGGAAATGATGCAGGCTTTTACAATGATACTGGCAACTCTAATGTAGGATTGGGTACTGGAGCCAACTTCTTTAATGCTGGAGGTAATTCTAATGTTGTGCTGGGCTATATAGCAGGTTATAATTCCACTTCAGGTAATTCTAATGTCTTTATTGGTCGAGCAAGTGGTAATGATAATACAGGAAACGAAAATGTTTTTGTAGGAAGAAGTTCTGCATTTGATAATGCTAATGGTGTGGGCAATACAATGATTGGAACTTATGCAGGCGGAATAAGTGTAGGGTCTGGCAATGTCTTTTTAGGTTATTATGCAGGTTATTCCGAATTAGGAAGTAATAAATTATATATTGAAAATTCAAGTGATCCCTCTCCGCTCATTTATGGAGAATTTGATAATAATATTGTACAAATCAATGGAACGCTAAGTATTGCTACTACTTTTGGTCCAAATGAAGCTCTGCAATTAGGCGAAAGTGGCGATGGTACAAAAGCAGTTGCCAATGCTTGGGATACCTTTTCAGATGCACGTTGGAAAACTAACATTCAAAAAGTCGAAAAACCGATGGATAAAATAGCCGCTATCAATGGCTACTATTACAAATGGAAAGAAGGAAAAGATCAAACGACTCAATTTGGTGTGATGGCTCAAGAAATTGAGGCCGTCTTACCTGAAATTGTTTCTACCAATAAAGAGGGCTATAAATCTGTTGACTATTCTAAACTAACACCGCTCTTAGTCGAAGGCATCAAAGCACAACAGGCGGAAATTGAGAAGTTACAATCACAAAACCAAACCTTACAAGCTGAACTTGATGAGCAGTCCAATTCTTTTGAGCAGCGCTTACAACAATTAGAAGCAAAATTGATAAAAAAATAAGTTTTAATTAAACCCTCTGTCCAATTCACGATCAAATTATAATCCCATAATAAACCCCAAGTAAGAATAGAATTACAGTATGGTTATAACCATTGGCAGCAGTAATGTAGCCAATGGTTTTTTATGATTGCACAAAATACATTTCTACTTCTCCGCCATTCTTCATAGGGATAACTCTTTATTCATTATAATAAAGGAGTACTTAATTCTCTAATTATTCATCAAAGCATAAGCATTTAATGTAGTTGCAATGACGAGCCATAAAAGATAAGGAACAATCAAGAGCGATTTTGTTTTTAGTAAACGATTATTGGAAAAAAGAAAATAAGCAATTAATAAGGTGAGACTAATAATAACAACAAGTGCAAATCCCATTTGATGAAACATAAAAAAGGCTGGATTCCAACCAATATTTAGGATCAATTGTAGGCCATATAAGATATAAGTAGTCGTATCATTTTTTAGTGCCGTCCAGTAGGCCATATAAAAGGAAAAGCAAATCATAATGGTCGTCCATGCTGCTCCAAATACCCAGCCCGGTGGTGTCCAAGGGGCTTTATTTAGATTCGTGTACCACTCCCCCATTGGGCCTTCTGCCATCAAGGCACTTCCTATTGCTAAAGCTCCAAAATTTAAAATCAAGAAAAGAACGAGGCGGACGTAAAAGTTTTTCATTTTGTTTGTTTTGAAAAGTTGGTTGATGATAATTGGAACACGGATTGAGCAGATTTGTTGGATTTACACAGAGAAAAATATAGTTCTTGCCATTAAATTTCTTTGACGCCATGTTTTTGAAAGATGGATTTCAGTACTTTAACATCTTGGGTAGATAATTTATGCCGAGTATTATCTATTTCTACTGTTCCGTACTTTTTGGTATGCAGATGAAGTTTTGAAGAGGATGAAAATTGTGTGATTTGATTTAGAGGGATCGTATACTTTCTTCGGTTTCTAATATCTATTTTTAATAGGTCTTCTTCAATTAAAACTCGATTTATCTTTTTCCCCCTAATGTAAGGAGATACTAAAGCTAAAATTCCCAGCAGTAAATTTAGATACGTTTGTTTAAATTTTATGCTATATGAATTTAAGTTGAAGAGTGTTACCAAAAGAAGTAGTCCTCCCCAATAAGGCATCACTTTAAAAAACAAATCATAAAAGCCATAATTATCTTCACAAGATGTATCAAATTCTTTAGCCATATATTTATTTAAGAGATGAACTAGTTCACCAATTTTCCACCTTTTAGTCGGATAATATGTTGCGTTTTATGTGCCAATTCCATATCATGCGTCACTAAAACAAGCGTAGTCCCTGCTTCTTTATTGAGATCAAAGATGAGTTTTTCTACTTTTTGACCCGTTTCTTCATCTAAATTCCCTGTAGGTTCATCAGCAAATAAAATTTTAGGTCGATTGGAAAAGGCTCGCGCTAAAGAGATTCGCTGTTGTTCGCCACCTGACAATTGAGAAGGATAATGATCGTGTCGATCTGCCAAACCCACTCGCTCCAATAATTCCATCGAAGCTTTTTTGATATTACGTTCTCCTCGTAATTCTAATGGTACCATTACATTTTCTAGTGCAGTAAGTGTAGGAATCAATTGGAAATTTTGGAAAATAAAGCCTACATGTTCATTGCGAACCTGCGCGCGTTCATCTTCATTTAAATGATCGAGTTGTACCCCATTTAAGACTACAGAACCGCTTGTCGCTCGATCCAAGCCTGCACATAAACCTAATAAAGTTGTTTTTCCACTCCCTGATGGGCCCACAATAGAGAAGGTTTCACCTGGATTGATGGTAAAAGAGACTTGGTCTAAAACGGTTAAGGCTTTACTACCACTATTGTAAGTCTTTGTAAGTTGCTGAACGTCGAGCATGGTTGTTTTTTTTGATAGAAGCCCTAGGACTTGCGGACGTAGGACTTCTTTTCTTGAAATATTAGAACAATTAACTAATTGTAACTTAATAACTTTTTTTGACCTTCTTTAGTTGCGGCATTGCTCGAAGAAGAAAGTGTATTCGTCGAAAGATGAATTAGTTACATCACAATATCATTCTTCCATTGATACGGTGCAGGAATATCGGTATCATCAATTAATTGGCGAATGTCAATTTCTATGCCTCGACTCATATTGGTGATTGGTACATCGTTAGCACCTCCTTCGAACGGATTCTCGGTACTTTCGCCGATCAGTTCCAAGGCATAAAATACCCATGAAATCAACGCACTGAAGGGAATAGAGAGCCATACAAAATGTGCCCCAATTAAATCTGCCATCATGTGAAAAAAGTCCGCTTCATGTACATGATCTTTCATATCTTGGATAAAAGATTGTCCAATAACTTCAAAGGCATCCATTACACCAAAAGGAAGGAGGAAAATAAAAATCCAGACAAAATAAAAGTTAAGCGATGCAAATTGTCGTGGATAAGGGAAGTTTTTAATCCGCTCTGCTTTTCCTTCAAGGGTATAAAATTCAACCAACATGTTTTTCATTTCTACATGTCGGAAATTATCAATTAGTCCTTGTTGAAAAAGTTCTCGTAAACGACGAGATTGAATTCCCAACAATTGAGAAGCTCGATTACCTTTTGCAAAAATTTCTGCTTTTTCTGCTGCGGAAATATAAGGATCAATCGCTTCCTCCAATGGAATTTTTTCTTCTAAAACTTCATATTGACTAGCACGAAATTTTTTATTTTCAGAACGTTCTCGTAAATGAGCTTCCCAAGGCTTGACCTGACGTAATTGATAACGCAAAGCGGTCAACCAAGCTACATGACGATGCACTAATTCTCGATGAATACTTTTCAATTCATCATCTGAAACAGGTGAATCTGTATGAATATTGGTGATAAAATCTTTTACCATAATTGTCCATGAACGCGAACTATTGACAATGCCTCCCCATATCTTTCGTGCCTCCCAGACTCGATCATAAGAAGCATTATTTTTAAAACCTGCAATGAAGGCAACCGCTGTACCCAATAAACCAATAGGCAGCCAAGGTAAGTGCAACCATTTCCACTCTAAAATATCAAATAAAAAAACTGGAATAAACGAAATTAATAAGAAGAAAATAATGTATCGCTTCGTCCAAGTTAACATCCCTCGCACGGGGAAAACGCGTCTTGTATACATACTAGATTATTAAATTTTAGTTTGGGTACGAATATAAAAGTTTTGAGGGAGGTTTTTTGTTTTGGAAATGAAGAAAATTCTTTTGTAATGTGTATGTTTGGTGAATTTTCAAAATCTCCAAATGAAAAAAATAATCACTATAGAAGGAGTCATGGATGAAATCCTAAAAGAAGAAATCCATTTTCTTGATTTAAAGGACAAATTAAACGAATATAGTAAAGAGTTAATCCAGTTATCTGGACTTGTTTTAGAAAATGAACAAAATAAAAAAGATATTCATCATGAAAATGGGATGGCGCTAAGTACCACTTTTGCTGCCCGTTGTATTGATGATATTATTAGAACACGACAATTTATTCGAGGCATTTATCAAGCAATCGAAGATCTTCAGTTGAAAAAATCAAAACCTATTACGCTTTTCTATGCAGGAACAGGTCCTTTTGCCACTCTTAGTCTTCCGATTTTGACCAAGTTTAGTCCTCAAGAGCTACAACTTATCTTATTATACGCAATTGAATAAGTGATTTCGTAAATCACACCTTCAACGTATAATGCCGATTTGAAAAAATCATAAATTATATACGAAAGGATTTTTTTAATTCGGTATTAGAAGTCAATGAGAAAACCATTTCATATTTAAAAGAGGTAATAAAAAATTTGAAAATACAAGCTTATATCAAAGCCATCCATTGCGAGGATGCTACAAAATTTAAACTCCAAAATCCCTCAGAGATTGACATACTCCTAAGTGAAACGATGCAAAATGCTTTGGTTAAAGAACAACAAGTCCCCATTATGATGAATTTGGTAAAACAACTAAAAGAAGATGTTTTAGTGATACCGAGTACTATTCGATTAGAACTAGCCTTAATGAATACAAGTACTCAATTAAGTTTAGAACGAAAAACTGAATTTCGCTATAAAAAATTAAAAACCATTTTAGATTTTGATAAAACATTCATCTGTTCCTATATCCATAAAACTCCCAATTGGAAAACACATCAAAGCTTTGAGTTGTGTCAGCAACTTCCTTTTCGTCCTGCACCAGACGAAGATTATGACAAACTCGTACTACTTACATCAATTCAAGTCTATGAAAACGAATGGATCAAAGTAGATACGAGTAGTTTAACAATCCCCAAAATGTTATTTGATCTAAATCGTATTCCAAAAGATAAAAAAGAAATTGCTCTTTCTTATTTTGTTTCCGAACATCCTGATTTTAGATATGAGTTGAGTTAAAAGGACAAAACTGTAAAATTTGAGCTTGCACTTGATACTTGCTCTTGCACTTTCTACCGACATCATAAAAAATGTCGTAAACTCCTTTTTCATGAAATCGGTATTATCCCTTTTCTATCACAGATAAGTACAATATCCACTCCTAAAAAAGGGATTAAGTGTACTACCTCCCTACTACACCTCCCCTTCTTTCATACACTGTTCAAATAAAATGCTAGGCTTTTCCTTGAACCAATAAAATTTTTTCAAAAAAAATCACAATCTGCTTCATTTCCATAAAACACTAATAATCAGATTTTTAAACCCTTAAAACTACGTATTCTCTTTCTCCAAATCCTGTTTTATTTTAATTTTATTTCCCTAATCACTTGCATTATTCAGATTAAAAGTCATACATTTGCAGTGTACTAGTTAAGTAATACACTAAATCAGTAACACTTATTATGATAAACTTAAACCAACTTTCATTCACCTATCGCAAGCGCAAGCCTTTGTTTACCGATTTAAATTTAAATATGGAACAAGGCAATATTTATGGCTTGCTCGGTAAAAATGGTGCAGGAAAAAGTACTTTATTAAAGATTATAGCGGGTTTACTACACCCCAAATCTGGCGAATGCGAAGTCATGGGACATATCCCTGCGAATCGCCACCCGCAATTCCTCTCCGAACTCTACTTTGTGACCGAAGAACTCCACGTACCGCCTTTAAAGATTCGCCAATACAAAGATTTATACGCGCCTTTTTACGCTAATTTCAGTGATGAGCAATTTTCTAGCTATATCCAGCAATTTGATATTGATGAGAACTGGGTAATGAGTAAGCTTTCTCACGGACAAAAGAAAAAGGTCATCTTGAGTTTTGGTTTGGCAAGCAATTGTAAATTACTCATGATGGATGAACCGACGAATGGCTTAGATATTCCTTCTAAAGGGTTGTTCCGCCAAATCATTGCGAGTGCCATCACCGACGAACGTACCTTCATCATTTCTACCCATCAAGTGCGTGATATTGCTAACATGATTGATCCCATCATCATTTTGGAAGATAGCAAAATCTTATTGAAAGAAACATTGGAAAGCATCACCCAAAAATTGAGTTTCAACATGCATTTTGGAACAGAGATTCCCGCTAATGCGCTTTATCACGAACGTATTCCGGGTGGTTATCAAGTCGTCACTCCCAATACCAATGGAGAAGAAACAGAGGTAGAATTGGAATCCTTGTTCAATGCCGTAGTGGCAAATAAAGCAAAAATACAAGAGTTATTCGCTACTGTAAACCATAATGAAACGGTCTAGCTAAACTCCATTAATTCATCTGAAGATTAAAAATATTATGAATACCAATACTTTACTTAATCCAGCTCGGCTGCTTCAATTACTCAAGATTGACATCAGTACGAACTACATCAAAATTTTAGGCTCCATAGCTGCATTTTTTGGCATATGTGTCTTTGTAGCTACTTTAAATGGAGATAGTTCTCCTAATCCTGATCCTAGTGATCCTTTTCACCTCAATTTTTTCGGATTTGCGATTCTTTTCATTGGATTTATGTTTACTAGTGTCCTTTTTAATGAGTTGAATCGGGAGCATGAACGTCAATTTTACTTGACCTTACCAGCTTCCAATTTGGAAAAATTCACCACAAAATGGATTGAAAGCATCATTCTTTTCCCAATTGTATTTGTAGCACTTTATGCACTGTTTTTTATGATAATAAAGCCAATCATCATGGCTACGATGGGTTGCACGCTTCCTGATTTTAGTCCATCAAATACAATGATCCTATTTTTCATCAAATTGTATATTAGTTTATCAGGTATCTTTTTGCTGGGAGCTGTTGTTTTTGGAAATTTTTCAGCCGTGAAAACCATCGCTTCCATCGCTGTTTTAGGAGCTATATTTGGATTGATCGTCTTTATCTTTTTTCGAGTCATTTTTTATGATTTCTTTCATGGATGGGAAATTCATCCTCCACATGACGGGCGCGAACCCGCACCCTGGATTCAAGATTTTATGAGTAAAAGAATGCCTACTATTTTAGAATATTTAATGTGGCTCGCTATCCCATTATTTACTTGGGTCGTCGCTTATTTTAAACTCAAAGAGAAAGAAGTCTAGGATTTTGGATATAGGACTTATTGACTTAGAACGTCAAATAATTTCTATTTATATCTCCAATAATCTTCTTTTCTCTCTAAAAACCAAATGAATTGACCCCAGTGATTTAAAACAAAAGTAATTATGGAATTTAGAAAAAGTCAAACCATTTATATGCAGATTGCCGATCACATTTGCGAGGAAATTTTAGCCTCCAAATTACGGCAAGGAGAGCGCATACAGTCGGTACGGGAAATGGCCTCCACGATACAAGTGAATCCCAATACCGTGATGCGTACCTTCTCTTATCTCCAAGATCAAGATATTATTTTTAATAAAAGAGGCATTGGTTATTTCATCGCAGAAGATGCCCTTAAAAAGATTAAACAAATGAAGAAACAACAATTTATCAATCAGAATCTTCCTGAGTTTTTCAAAATGATGGATCTTTTAGAAATTTCTTTTGAAGAATTGCAAAAACTGTATAAAGAACAGAAAAACGGGCAAGCTTAATACATCCTGTATTAAACCTTCAAAACCAACTTTTTATATTCATTTTTCAATCTAATTAATAATGAAAACTAGTAATAAAATATTTTTCGGCACTATTGGTCTTATTCTACTTTGTGTCCTTACATTTATGGTCACACTACGGGCTACTATGGTTCAAAAGGAGATAATAAATGGTAACGAAAACATGAATAATAAAGAAATCCCCTTAACGGATTATCAGCACCTATCATTCGGTGACAATTTTGAAGTAGAGCTTATAAAAGGTGCTCCTTCTTTAAAAATCACCGCAGAAGAAAACATTTTAGAGCATATTAAAGTCGTACAAGATAAAGATGGATTACGGATAGAACATGATAATACGTATCATCTTCGAACAACGCGACGTCCTTTATTACAAATAAGTCTTCCCACTTTTGAATCGATAGCCATAGATGGTTCGGTAGATATTTACTCAGATAGCACATTTATTTTTGAAAAATTATCTATTGCTATTACAGGATCGGGAAATGTTCGATTAGATAATATTACTGCAAAAACAGTTGAAACTTCGCTGAATGGAGCCGCAGATATCGAATTAAGTGGAACGACAAACTTTGTAAGTTATTCTTGCTATGGTTCAGGAAATTTTTTCGCTAAAAATTTAGTTGCTGAAAATGGAAAAGTCGAAATATATGGTGCAGGTGATGCAGAAGTACACACGAACACACAAATTAATGCAAAAATATTTGGCGCAGGGAATATACGCTACAAGGGCGATCCAAGCAATGTAGACCGATACATTGGTGGTGCAGGAAATATCGAAGCCTTTTAAAAAAAAAAATTTGATTAGTTGATTTGTAGAAGGAGTTATCTCAAGGGGTAACTCCTTTTTTGTACCACGAATGCACAAATTTCCTCCCGCAAAGCATGGCTTTTCGAATCATCATTACTTACAATAACAAGCGTTTATAAATGAGTAATTCTTGACCAAAATTGACTAATAAGCCTAATTTTAAGTTGGATACTTTGAGATAATTGAGCGTTTGTGCTTCATGCCACTCTACTAAACTAGACACTGCTTTCGCTTCGAGAATAATTTTATCATAAACGACAAAATCTGCATAGAAGTGGTGAGGTAATATTTTTCCTTTATAGTTCACTTCATATTTTTGTTCTCGTTGAAATGGAATATTAGCCTGTTGAAATTCATATTCTAGTGCATCTTTATAGACAATTTCTAAAAATCCATTTCCCAGTTGGTTATGTATTTCCATACAAATACCTATAACTTTATAGGATTCCTCTTTGTAAATTATAGCCATTTTCTCATCTAAATTAAATAGTCGAAGATACCACTAATTTTTATTTTGAAAATGATAAATTCGAAAAGAAGAGCTTTAGCGGAAAGCCATTCGTCCATTCGTGGTTTTGGGAGATTCGAAAAGCTGAGCATTCGGGTGGCTTATTCGTGCATTCGTGGTACATAACTCATTAATCGCACTTTTTTTCCCCGTTCCGTCAAGGCAAAATCTTCAAAGGCTAGATGCACGTCATCAAGGGCACTTAAATCGGGGCGTTTGTGGGGTGTGAGGATGACCAATTGAGACGCATGCTGAAATAATTGCATGACTAATGGATACAATTGCTTTTCAGGGCAAAGATGCATAGCAAAACTACAGATGATGGAAGAAAATTGCCCTTCTAATTTACCTCGAATAATATCTTGAAATGACAAAGAAAGTGCCTCTTGACCAATTCGTCGTTTGAACGCTATCCCCGTAAAAGGATCGAGTCCTGTTACTTGTTTTGCTCCTAGTTCTAGTACTACTTCACTTACTTCTCCACTACCACAGCACAAATCAAGTACATGCGTATAATCAATTTTTTCTTGATTTTGATGTAATAGGGCTTTGATCTGCTCAAAATGAGGGTTTTCGTAATCAGCACCATGCTGCTCATAGTACGCTTCTACTCCTAATTCACTGTATTGATTACGAATGGCTTTTTTCATGGAAGATTAATTGCCAGAAGTAGCGGGATCATTCACAGGTGCTTCGTAAGGCATTTTTTTCTTGGAAAGAATACGACGATAACGTTCTGGATGAAGGCGTAAATCTTGGAGTAAAAAGTTCATATTCTTCAAGGTAGCATCTAGATCATCATAAATCGCCTTATCGTTCATTAACATACCGAGCGTATTATCATCACTTTTTACTTGATCGATCAAGCCATTCAGTTTTTGCACCATTCCATCTGCTGAAGCTAATGTCGTTTTTAAACTAGCAATCGCATCAGTAGCACCATCCATTGCCGTGTTAGCTTTCGTGACGGTTGTTCCTAAATTAGCATTTTTAAGATCATTCGTCATGGCATTGGCATTGCTAATGATATTTTTAATATCGGCATTGCTGGCTTCTAAATTGGCAGTAATGGATTCCATATTAGCAAGCATTCCTTCAATCTTTCCACCTGATCGTGCCATCATAGCATCCAAACGAGAAGTTGTATTTTTGAGATTATTTAGAATGGTGTTAATGTCATTCATTGTCTGGCTCGCTTGACCATCTTCCCCGCCTAATTTATTTTGAAGGGTATCGACAATATCTCCAATATTATTTTTAAACTCATCAATATAAACCCCTACTTCATCTGGTGTACCGACCATTGAAGCCAACATGCGTTTCGTACGCCCTTCAATATAATCGCCACTATTTGCACAATCGCCTCCTGTACAAGGTTTAGGAAACGTCAGTTCTATAGCATGCCCTCCCATAAAGCCTGTCGTTACGATATTGGCAACTGCATTTTTAGGAATGGGTTCATCCTTAGCTACATCAAGTGTAACAAGAAGATTATCTTTCTCATTATTACGAGTAATATCTCCTACTACACCAATTTGAAAGCCTCGATATTTAACAGGTTCGGAAATAGAAAGTCCATCTATATCATCGTATTCAACATAAAGTAAGGTAGAAGAACTTAAAATATTTTTCCCTTTGATAAATTTATAGCCCCAGATTAACATAACAATAGAGACTACCGTTAAAATACCAATTCGAGTTTCGTAGGAGAACATATACTTATGAGGTTAATGAAGACACAAATGTAGTTATTTTTATAGAGGTTAAAGAAATCCCTATCTTTTTTTAGATAGAATTATCTATTACCTATTCTTAAAAACGAGAAAAGGGAAGTCCTAGTTTTGAGAAAGTCGATCTTTTGCTTCTTTTACTGGAATTCGATGCGCCCCTTCATAAGCTACTACAAATGCAGAAGGAAAGCCTTGTGCCTGGAGTTGTTGTTTCAATACTTGTGCTTCATTGTAAGTGGTAAGCGAATGAGTTAGGTATTTGTATAGATTGTCTTCTTTGCTAAGTTCGATGGTATTGGCAATTTTATTCCAAGGAGATGATTCGGTATTAAGGCGGCTCGCACTCGATGCTAATTGCACTCTAAAATAAATACTGGAAGTAGTGGAAGAAGAATAAGATGACATCGACTTTTGGCTTACTGCTACAACTGGAGCTTCGGTTTCCATTTCTTTTTTATAGGCCGTAAATGCCTTTAAAATGGCTGCCGCCACCTGTTCTTGACCAGATGTAGAAGAAAGATAAGTATTATCATTTGCATTGGTTAAATAGCCTGTTTCTACCAATACACTTGGCATGGCAGTTTGGCGCAATACGACAAAGCCCGCTTGCTTGACCCCTCTACTTTTTCGTCCTATTTTTTTAATTTGTCGTTCGATTGAATTCGCTAAAAGGATACTTTGTTCTAAATAAGTATTTTGATACATGGAGAGAAAAATATGCCCTTCCGAAGAATAAGGATCATAATCGCCATAAGCTTGTTGATAATTATTTTCCATCAAAATCGAGGCATTTTCTCGTTTGGCAACATCTAAATTTTCTTCTGCCGTATGTAAACCCATCACATAGGTTTCTGATCCTCTTACTTCTGGAACACTTAAAGCATTACAATGGATAGAGATAAACAAATCAGCTTCTTTTGAATTGGCGATTTCTGCTCGTTTATGTAATTCTACAAAAACATCTCGATCACGTGTATAAATGACTTCTACATTGGGATAAACTGATTTGATTAAACGACCCAATTTTTTGGCAATACTTAAAGTAATTACCTTTTCTTGTGTACCTTCTCCCTTACAACCCCGATCTTTTCCACCATGCCCCGGATCCAATACCACTTTTTTAATCTGATAATTCCTTGGGAGCTGTCCACTTTCTTTGATAATTTTGCCCATCTTTGCACCAAATGGTTGCGTATAATCGGTATACGTATTGAGTTGTTGCATATGAGTACAGGTAGAATAGGAAGGCGGGAGATACAACCCACTAAAGCTGAAACAGCACATTAAAAGTGTAAGCAAACGAATTCTCATAGTGTGTGTGATTCTAAAAAAGATAATTACAATATATCTTATCACTAAATTATTAATCATTTCATTACTTTACTAACATTAGCTTTATTTTTTGAGTATTCTTTCACAAATATTATCCCGATTAATCGTTCTACTCCTATTAATGAGTGGGGTAAATACAAGTTTTGCTCAAAAAACAGGCACTCCTTTAGATACTTTATCTATTGCTAAAGATACCACCGAGCTTTCCTTAAATGATTCTTTACAAGTAGATTCCAATCGCATTCCATCTCCAAAAATTGATGTTTCCGTTTCAAAAGATGCGCTTGATGATCCTATCGAATATGCTGCTAAAGACTCCATCATCTATGATATTATTAATAAGAAAATACTGTTGTATGGAGATGCTTCTGTTTCTTACACGACGATTAGTCTAAATGCCAATCATATTATTTTTGATTATGAAAAAAATGAGGTTCTGGCAGAATTCACACAAGATAGTTTGGGCAATAAGTTTGGTTTACCCAAATTCAAAGAAGGCGATCAAGAGTTTACTTCTAATAAAATGCGTTATAATTTTATGACCCGAAAAGGGATCATTTACGATGTAACTTCTCAATACAATGATATTTATATTTTAGGCTCAAAAGCAAAATTTTTTAGCGGACAAGGAGAAACCGATTCTACCGAGATCAAAGATTTTGTCTATAGTCAAAATGCTATTTTTACCACTTGCGATCATCCTGAACCCCACTTTGGTATACGGAGTCAAAAACAGAAACTCGTTCCTAATGATGTGGTCGTTGTAGGGCCATCTAATTTAGAAATCATGGGGATTCCTACCCCACTTTGGCTTCCTTTTGGTTTTTTTCCTATTACTGAAAATCGTCGTCAAGGTTTATTATTTCCAAGAGATTACGAATACTCGGAGCGATATGGATTTGGATTAAGAAATATAGGATATTATCTACCGATTAATGATTATATGGATTTGAGTTTAACGGCAGATATTTACTTCAATGGTACTTTTGGTTTACACGCGACTACCAATTATAGGAAACGTTATAAATACAATGGAAATTTACGCCTTAATTATGCCCGTTTAAAAGATGAAGATAGTCGTGGTGCACCTGTGGTATCGCCTTCCTTTTCGATTGGATGGAGTCATAGTCAAGATAGCCGCGCGCATCCTACCATACGTTTGAGTGGAAGTGTGAACATTCAAACCAACAATTATCAAAGTCAGTTACAAAATGATGCTCGCTCCGTTTTACAAAATGTATTGACCTCAAATGTATCCTTTAGTAAAGCATTTCCTGATTTGCCTATTACGTTTAATGCCAGTATGAATCACTCACAAAATACGCGTTCAGGAGAGGTTCGAATCAATTTACCCACTATTGATTTTAAGACACAAAGTATTTATCCTTTTAAACGAAAAGTAAAAGAAGGAAAAGAACGCTGGTATGAACAGATTCAAATGCGCTATTCGAATCAGTTGCGTAATCAATTTATCACTTCTGATTCTACTCTATTTACACAACAAACTTTAGATGATGCGCAGTTTGGAATGAAGCATGATGTAAATGCCAATACCTCTTTTAAGTTATTCAAATACTTTAGTCTAAATCCCAATATGACTTACAAAGAAGTTTGGTATCTAAATTCTATCGACAAACAATTTGATAATTTAGTAGAAGTAGATACCACCATTATTTATAATGTAGATAGTACAGATAATGTACTTCGCTTGGATACGGTTTCCTATGGTACATTAGAAGAAATTCGAAATAATGGCTTTGCTCGTTATGGACAATTTCAAGCTGGCGTATCGCTAAACACCCAAGTTTTCGGTACATGGACTCGAAATAAAGGTTGGTTGCGCGGCTTGCGTCATTCTATGCGTCCCTCTGTTTCATTTGGATATACACCTGATTATTCTAATCCAGATTTAGGTTATTTGAAAACTGTAGAATATCTCAATGCTAATGGTGAATTTGTAGAAGAGACTTTCTCGGTCTTTCAAGGGGGGATTTATGGTGTCCCTTCTTCATCGGGACTGTCGGCGAGTCTAGGCTATTCGATTACCAATAATTTTGAAGCGAAATTTTATTCCAAAAAAGATTCGATTGAAAATAAAGTTAGCTTATTAGATAATTTTGTAATTAGTGGTAATTATAATTTTGCTGCGGATAGTTTGAAGTATAGTCAAATTACTATGCGTGGTACACATCGTCTTTTTAATGGTATTACTACTTTCAATTTTGGAGCGACACTTGATCCTTATGCCAGCGATGAAGTAGGTAGACGTATTAATACCTTTCATTGGGCAAATAGTAGGCGACCTGTACGTTTTGTACGTGCAGATGCTCGTTTAAATTCATCTATTTCTGTGGGGCGAATACGAGAATTATTTCAAAAACAGCCAGAAGAAGGAGAAGAAAATCCTACTGATCGACCACAACGTCCCGCTCCGAAAGACGACATCTTGAGTTTATTTGAACGCTTTAATATCAACCATGTTTTTGTATTAAAATGGGATGCCCTACCCGATGGAACAGATACGGTTTATGTACAAACGCATTCCTTGAGTACTAGAGGAAATATTGACCTTACGGATAAATGGTCGGTCTCGGTTGGAAACATCGGTTATGATTTTGCAAGTGAACGATTGACTTATCCAGATGTGGGTTTCTTCCGTAAATTACATTGCTGGGAAATGGGCGTACAATGGCAACCTTTTCGTGGGACGTATCAATTTTATTTAAGGGTGAGTCCATCTTCTTCCCTTAATTTCATAAACATCCCTTGGCAAAAACGGCGAGAAGATGGATTTAGTGGGTTTTAATAAAAAGATGGATTTGCTTACAAATCCATCTTTTTATTAAAATATATTTTCTCTTATTGTACGGTAATCTTCTTAGTAATCGAATGCTTACCCATTTGTACCTTCACTAAATAAACTCCTTTTGCAAAATCACTTACATTTAAAAACGTGCTTTGTGCATTTATGGTAGTTGATTGAAGTAATTTTCCTTGTAAATCATACAATTGAATGCGTTTGAAATCATTATTTTGATTTAAGAAAGTAACCGTCAATTGATCTTTTACAGGATTAGGGTAAATTTCGATTAATAATTCATCTAATACCTCGTCTAAAGATGTAATCGTTGCATCAGGGGTAATATCAAAAATAAAAGCATGCGTTCCAGTCCAACCACCTAGGTTATTTCGAACCGTAAAACGAAAACGATCTTCTTCTGTATCACTTCCATCATGAACATAACGAATACTTCCGAGATTTACATTATGTTGATTAAATTCATCTCCAACTTGTAATTCTTCTCCATTAAATAATAATACCCCGTGTTTTGGATAAGTAACAATGGTATAATCTAAGTCCCAAGGATTTACATTTGGATCTTCTGTAATTAAGGAATAATCAGAGACATTTCTACCTTCATTGGGAAGAACTTCTAAAACTTCATTTTTTACTAAAACTGGATCACTCAAGCTGATATTTGCGCAGAATTCTAGAGACCAACTTTCAAAGTTTCCACCACCGCCTCCTTCATTATCTTCTATTATCAATTTCCAAAGACCACCACTGGTTTCGCCATTAAAAGCAGCAAGCGGCTGCTCTGGACGAAATATACCTGTAGGAGGGCAATCAAAAACTTCAGGTGCTTCATCATCATATTCCAAATTGAACGAACCATTATAGTTTAAACATTCTCTATCTAGTAAAAGGACACGAGTACCCGCTGGACTTTCCAAATATATTTTAAGGTTACTCATATATTCATGTGTACCTTTTAAATTAGTAACATTAATATCACTAATTTCTCCATCTGGAAGAATTGATATTTTAGATTCAATTGTAGGTGTTCCCGAGGAAGAAACAAAAATAGGCGTATCTGTTGCTGCTTCTAAAGCACAATTAAGCGATTGTGTATGAAATGCTTGTATTGATGAGGCTATTCCTTTACCACATTCATTTTCGGGCATTACCCGCCAATAATAAAGTGTTGTTTCTTCTAAAGTTACTGTAGGATTATAAGGAGGCTCTACTATTCCTGATGATTCATCTATAATTGAAGAAGGATTAAAACTAGGATTAGTGGATATTTGAACAGTATAAGAATCGGCGTCTTCTACGGTCACCCAACTAAATTCAGGTAAACCAGAAACTCCTGAGGTGCCATCAAAAGGCATGAGTGGCTCAAATTCTGAAAAATCATTGGAAATCGTAGTCATTGTAATGGTACGATAAGATGTGTCGGTGTTTACTCCCGTTACTTGTACAAGTAATTCATAGGTTGCTTCTTCTATTACTGAACCAAAATCTACTTCCATAATAACAGCTTCGCTTGGAGGAGCTGAATTGTTGGAAAAGCTAGCCAAAGCTCCATCAGGAAGTCCATCCACTACACTAAATTCGATAGGATCAGCGTAGTCCAATAAAGGTATTATTTCAAACTCAACCATTCCTGGGTTAGGTAAGCAAGCATAAACATTATCTTCTACAACTTGTAGCGCAAAACCTGGTGCAGATGGTGCTTTAATTTCAAAATCAGCATTGGAAACATCAAAGAAAATATTATCTGCTGCTTCTACTCGAATCCGCGCATCTGTGGTTACCTCATCTGGAATGACAATAAACTCTTCTCCATCATTGGGTGTATTTTCCAATAATAAGATTGGATAAGTATAGCCTCCATCTTTTGATAATCGAATATTTACATTTTTACAATTGATAGGATTAATATCTGTATTGGCTACTTCCCATTTAATGGGTACATATTTACCTACTTCCCATTCTGCGTTCCAGTTGGGTTCAGTCACAACAAATGGACCTGCATTTTCTGTTACTTTAAACCATACATCTTCCCAAGCTACACCTCCACCTAAGGGATTATTATCACGAACAGTAAATCTAAAATTAAGATCTCTGGAGTAAGAAGGCAGGATTTCATCAAGTGCATTTACATTATTTAGAATACGGAAAATTCGAGGAAATACTCGTTTCGTTTCAGTAGAGGGTGGATAAGAACGGAACAGCGGACAATTACCAATGGGTTTTCCAAAAATTTCTAATTCTGCTGCATTATATTGTTCCCAGCTATAGGTCATTGCATCCCCTTCTGCGTCTATTGCGGAAGCATCTAATTCAAAAGGCGTACGGATAGGAATGTAAAAGTTATTTCCAAATGGAATATTTATTTCAGGAGTAGTATTTTCTACAGGTATTTTTTCAGCACACCCATCTCCATTGGCTAAGTGCATGTAATTGTACATCTCATTGAGGGAATGATTAAAATAATAATCATCTGCATCTCCGACAATATTAGCATTTCCACCACAAATACCCGCATATGACATAATGGTAGAACCACTTCCAGGTTCATAAGCTGTACCTGGATTTACATTATGGCACACACTCATGGTATGATTACCGCCCATTTGATGTCCCATTTCATGTGCAACAATAGATACGACAAAAGGATCATTTTGCGGAACACTTGCTTTAGATGCAGCAGATGCTTTTCGGTTAAAATCACAAACAGATTGTAAACTCGCCAGCCCCTGATAGCCTCCACGTCCAAAAACATGACCTATATCATAATTAGAAAATCCTATTACTTCATCTAAATTAGTTTGATTAGCATTGATAACAGGGCCTAGGTCGCCACTGTTATTATCATAGGGATCAGTACTAGCATCTAGATAAATGATTTCATCATTATTGGGAATTAATTCCATTGTAATCGCTAAATCTCGTTCAAAAATCATATTCAAACGATTCAAAGCATTCACAATAGCAGATAAAGCCCCTTCTTTACCCCCGTGATAATTGGTGTATTCAGCAGTTGTTGCTATCGCAGCTCTATATTTTCGTAAACTCACTGGATCACTAGAAGATCGTCCTGTAAAAACTATATCCTCATGCTGATGTACATCTTGTTCATGTGTAGGTGTGCTTTCTTCATTCAATTCATCGCTTGTCACACCACAACTAAATTGATGATTGGCAGGTGATTTAAAATCTTTTGTGAAATAAACCATGTAATATTGATCTTGATGAACAGCAAGTGGATCAATATAAATGGAGTGCCCATCTTGATTAATCACCGCATGAAAACCTTTTGTACTAAGATCAAAACGAATAATGGCAGATTTATCCTTTGAATAACCTTTATACGTTTTTATCATAGGATAACGGGCCGCTAGATCAGGGTGCATTACATTCGTCTCGTAAACTTCGAATTCCAGTAAAGTTCCATTAGGCATTGGAATACGAATATTCTGCGTTAATTGACTTGCCTCTTTTGGTACGGATCGTAAAGCTGATCTAAATGCCGTCAACTCCAACTCAAAAGTGGTATATTTTTGAGGCATGGTGAATTGCTTAGCTTTTTCTGGAAGAACGATATTACGTTCCTCGATTTTTGTCCAAAAAGATTGTGCGATTAAATTGAAGGAGCAAAAAATGAAAAGTAATAAGGGAAAGATAATTTTATTTTGCATCTATCGTGATTATTGTTCTTATGTTCTTAATAGTAATTGTACCTACAAATATACAGTGTTTCCGCCCTTTAGTTCATAAGAACATATTTAATTGTCGGTTGTTGGATCAAAAAAATCACCCTTTATGGACTAGGCGTCGTAAAGTAGCCAATTCTTTATACTTCTCTCGTGCTTCGGTAGCAGGTGTACCAAAGTATACTTTGCCTCCTTCTAAATTTTTAGAAACACCAGATTTTGCCAAAACCACTGCCCCTTTTCCAATATGCAAACTTTGAGCAATGCCGACTTGTCCATAAAGTACTACTTCATCTTCTATTATTGTTTTGCCGCCTATTCCTACTTGTGCTGCAAATAGGCAGTTCTCTCCAATTTCTACTCCGTGCCCAATATGAATTTGGCAATCCAATTTGCTTCCTTTTCCAATTCTAGTATTTCCAGAAACACCTTTTGCAATTGTACAGCCTGCTCCAATTAATACGTCATCTTCAATAATCACTTGACCGCCCGATCTCCAAGGATGATACTTAGCTGTTTTCTTTTTAAAATAAAAAGCATCTCCACTAATCACACTTCCTGATTGAATAATTACGCCTTCTCCAATTTGAGTATGTTCATGAATGATAACATTTGCTTGAATGTGGCAATTTGCTCCTATTGTTACATGATTTGCAATGATGACATTGGGTTCAATAATTACAGATGGGTGAATATGAGCATTGGGGTGAATCAATTGAGTTAAAGGTTCAAAAGGACGATGTGCACGAACGAGCGAATCATATGCCTCAAAAGGATAGGGATGTATTAAAAGTGTTTTTCCTTTTGGGCAATCCACTATTTTATCTATAATAATAATAGTAGCAGCCGATTGGAGTGATTTTTTATAGTATTTTTCTACATCAACAAAGGTAATATCCCCTTTCTGAACTTTGTGAATTTCATTAATTCCTGATGCAAATATATCTTCTCTTCCAATCAATTGTGCATTAATTTGTCGAGCTATCTTTTGGATGGGAATGGGGTACGAAAATTGCATAAAATACAGATTGAAATTTATCTCCTTTAAAAAATTACAATTGATAGTATAGGCATATATCAAAAAGCAACCTACAAAAATACTTGATCTATCAAAATAAGTAGATAGTTAAACCAACTTTCTTTAAAGAATTGCCGTCTTTACCCTATAGATTCCTTTTGAATTTTATATTTTAGTTTCTGAATCGTAATTTATGTTTATAAAACACACGAAAAGCTATGCGAAATCAACTGCAACAACGAGTTTTTGAGGAAATCTTAGCCCAGTACACTAAGAAGTCAGAGGCTGTTGATGCCCTTTCTAGGCAGTTGGGTGTAGGAAGAGATGCTGTCTATCGTCGATTTCGAGGCGATACGCTTTTGACTCCTGATGAATTAAGTGAGCTTTCTAAAACATATCATATTTCTTTAGATGCGATTATTAATCAAAATACGGACACTGTTTTTTTTACCTATAATCCTTTCGAACGTCCCGTCATAAATTTTGAAGATTATCTAGATCGAATTAGTAATGATCTAGAACAGATTGCAAAAATCCCAGGTACAAAAATTAAATATGCCTCTTCTGAAATACCTGTTTTTTTCCATATATTTTTCCCAGAATTAATCGCATTTAAATTATACGTATGGGGACGTACCACTTGGCAATTCGATTATTTAGAAAATAAACCTTTTGAGTTTGATTTAGTCTCATATCCTGTTTTACGTTCTGCTGAACGATTATTGGAGTTATACTTAACCATACCAACTATTGAACTTTGGAGTCTCAATATCATTGATAATACACTCAATCAAATAGAGTACATTACGAGTAGTGGTGGCTTTGCTAAACCTCAAGATGCTTTTATTCTGTGTGATAAAATATTGCTTTTGGTTGAACATATGAAGAATATGGCAACTAAAGGAATCAAATTTAAACCTTCTGTTTCTTTAGACGAAAGTATAGGAACTTTTGAATTATTTCACAATGAAATGATTTATACGAATAATACCATCATTGTAGACACAAAACTAGGAAAAGCCATTTATTCTTCTTTTGGTAATCCTAATTTTTTAAAAAGTAGTGACCAACGAATTTGCGGCTTTATGGAGGATTGGTTCACCAAAATCATGGCAAAATCAAATGCCATTAGCACGCACGCAGAAAAGAATAGAGATTGGTATTTTAATCGTTTGAAACGAAAAGCAGAACTCACTAGACAACGTGTTGATATGAGTATAAATGGTGATTTTTAACATGTAATTTGCTTCCTTGTGACAGGCTTTAATTTACCATTAAAGAATTTTCTAAGAATTGGCATTATTTTTACTATTACTATAGTGTACCAAGTAGAAAATGATTTTTTAAATCCAATCACTTGATCTCCCCATTTATCTCCCGCACAATTTTTTTACATCTATGCAGTTTATACAATAGCATATCTGCATAATTTCCCCCTTTTGACAAACTCAAATTATTGTTTGTTCGTTATAAAAATAGTTACAGTCACACAGATTTTATTAAAAAAGCAGGTTTTTCGATCTATTTTAAAAAACTTAACCAAATTATCCCTTTGAATAATATCTGTGGTGTAACTAAATTTTATCGGTTTGAGTATCATTAAATACAGACAACTATCGTTATAGATTGAAGTCTTTTATTAATGTTGAAAAAATTACATTAAAACATCACACAGCTTATGATGCGTATTAGTCGAACAGTCGTTCTGCTGGTTGTGGCGTTTCTCGGAGGAGCAGCAGCTATCAACACAACTAACCACGGAAAGTACTTTGAAATCTCAAAGAACATTGAAATCTTCACCAATGTCTACAAAGAAATTAATACCTATTTTGTAGATGATATTGATCCCGCTAAATTGATGCGTACTGGTGTCGATGCCATGCTGGAATCCCTTGATCCTTATACCAATTATATTTCTGAATCAGAAATTGAAGGTTTCCGCTATATCACAGAAGGAAAATACAATGGTATTGGAGCTCAAATTAAAGTGATCAATAATAAAATTACAATCACTGAACCCTATAAAAATCAACCTGCACATAAAGCAGGGCTGAAAGCAGGCGATGTAATCACTGCCATAGATGGAAAATCGACCGAAGGTCGTAGTCCTGACGATGTACGAAGTATTTTAAAAGGTTATCCAGGGACTGAAGTAGGCTTGACCGTAAAACGTCCTGGGGTGGATAAAAACTTCAAAATCACACTTACGCGCGAAGAAGTAAATGTCCCTAATGTACCTTATTCTGGTCAATTAGATGGAAATGTCGGCTATGTTGCCTTAACTACCTTTACCCGAAATGCAGGAAAAAATGTATCCGATGCCGTTCAAAAATTAAAAGCTGAAAATCCCGAATTAACAGGAATTGTTTTTGATTTACGTGGAAATGGTGGTGGATTATTGGCAGAAGCCGTCAATGTATCGAATGTTTTTATTCCTAAAAATGAACTTTGTGTGACTACACGTGGAAAAGTAAAAGATTGGGATCGTAGTTTTAAAACTCTGAATCAACCTACAGAAAGTGATTTACCTGTAGTGGTTTTAGTTGATAAAGGATCTGCATCTGCATCTGAAATTGTTTCTGGGGTATTACAAGATTTAGATCGTGCCGTTTTAATGGGGCAACGTACGTATGGAAAAGGCTTGGTGCAAAATACGCGCGAAGTCGGTTATAATTCAAAAGTTAAATTAACAACTGCGAAATATTACATTCCTAGTGGTCGCTGTATCCAAAGTGTAGAATATGATAATGGCGAACCTGTAGATATTGATGATGCAGAACGAGCAAGATTTAAAACGCGTAATGGACGCGAAGTATTAGATGGCGGAGGGGTAAAGCCTGATGTAGCCATTGTAAAAGATAGCGAAGCGAAATTAGTGCGTTATTTGGTAGAAAAATATGTCATTTTCGATTATGTTACTCAATTCTGTGTAGGAAAAGATTCATTGGATACATCTGTAGCAGATTTTCATTTTACAGATTGGAATGGATTCCTAAGTTTTTTAGAAAAGAACAATTATGAGTATGAAACGGAAAGTGAAAAGCTGCTTGAAAAATTGAAAACTCAAGCTGAAAAAGAGGCGTATGACGATCTTTTAGCGGCTGACTTGAACACAATGGAGCAAAAAATTGCTACCGAAAAACAAAATGAATTGAATAAATATAAATCAACCATTACTGATTTAATAGAGAAAGAAATTGTAAGCCGTTATCACTTTCAAAATGGACGTTTAGAAATTGGTTTACGCAATGATACCGAAATCAAAGAAGCGATACAACTAATTAATGATCCTTCTCGCTATGCTTCAATTTTGAAGTAAAATAGTTTTTCTTATAAAAGAATCAACAGCCTGAATGAGACATCTTTCATTCAGACTGTTGTATTTGAAGGAAGAAATTTTCTTACCTACCTTTTTTAAATAAAATATCTTTATAGCCTGAATTAGAAATTTGAACACCTTCAATTTGTTGGTTTTCATCGTACGTTAAAGTCAATAATTTAAACTGATTAGATGCGCTTACATATTGATGGGAATTAATGGCTTGTAAACTGACTCGATTATCCTTGTCAATCAATACTAATTGATCTTGTTCCAATTCTAACTTAAACACACGATAGATTTCGTCATTGTAATACGTCCCTACTAATGCTTTTTGCTTTTTGAGATTTTTATTTATCGCTGGGATTTTATCATAATGATAGATATGTTCAGGTGTATGAAACGCCAATTTTTTTTCTTGTACTTTCAAAATATAATCTTCTCCATAACCCGATTTTAAAAGCACTTCTGTTTTGCTTATTGGCGTAAGCGTATATTGTGTATTATAAGAATGATTGTAATAACGTAAGGTATCGTTGACCACAATGATTTGCCGAAAATTATAACTTTCAGGGCTAAAATAATTTCCCGTAAAATGGGCTACTAAATCTTTAGTCAACGAAATTTCTTTAGGGGCTTCTGTTTCTACTTCAGTTTCATATTCATCTTTCAAAAAAACATCTGAAATTTGCATTCCCAAAAAACCATTGTAACTCATCCCATTTTTACTCATAATTACAATACTCAACTCCTGTGAAGGAAAACGAAAAACCGAAGAAGCAAAACCTCCCAAATGACCATAATCCCAAATTTTATTGATGCCTCGTTCCATATGCATAAACTGCTGCCCGTACGTCATTTTTCCATCCGGCACCTCAACAATTTTATCTCCAACATAAGTGATTAATTGATCCATTTTTCTAAAAATACTGGATTTTTTAGTATCCAGATGCTGAATCCACATAAGCATATCTTCCATCGTCGTAACAAGACCAGCAGGTCCAGCATCATTGTGTTGTTCTGAATGAGGAATATAATTTGATCCGTCTTGTAAATATCCTATTGGAGATGAATAAGGAGATTTTGACTCCACAAAATAGGTGTGCTCCATTTTTAAGGGTATAAAAATATGTTCTTTCGTAAAAGTAGCCATATCCTGACCCGTTTCGTTTTCTATAATGCGAGCTAGTAGAAATGCACCTGTCCCTGAATAACTAAATTTTTCTTTGGCTTTGAAAAGACGATTTAACGAAGTATTAAACAGCTTTTTGCCATCTTCCGTAGAAAATGGATCATTTTCACCATATCCATATAATTCCTTCAGGGTCCAATATTCAGGCAAGCCACTAGCATGGCTGAGTAAGTCATGGATCGTTATCCCTTTAAATAAATCCTTATGTCCAAAATCTAAATAAGAATCAATAGAGTCATTTAATTGAAATTTTCCTTGCTCAATTAGATGTAAAATAGCATATGCCGT
The DNA here is from genome assembly GCA_020628645.1 of Saprospiraceae bacterium. Classification (GTDB taxonomy): domain Bacteria; phylum Bacteroidota; class Bacteroidia; order Chitinophagales; family Saprospiraceae; genus JAHDES01. The sequence continues at coordinate 16,922 of JAHDES010000015.1, read as the reverse complement.
AAAATGCTGTGCCATTCCTCCTAGTCGAAATTTTTCTTGATCTTGGGAAAAACAAGCATATTGTTCATCTTGAAACGTTTTGGTTAGCAGCTCTCCTTTATAAATGACGCCATACGCCACTGCAGGGGTTTCTTTATAGTCAGCAAATATAGCATTGATGGCTTCTTTTTGAGTAGGCGTGATACTTTGTCCAAAAAGAGAAGGATTAATCAATAGCAATAGTAGTGAAAATAGTAGTACTCGTTGTTTAATATTGAGTTGGTTCATTTTATTAAAAGTGTAGGAATAAACGATCATTTTTTTATAATTTGATTTAGATAATTATTTATCCCAAAAGTACTTGTAGATGTAATACAGTTGCCAATAATTGCATCCTCAATCAGTTCAGAAAGATAAATTTGAACCAAAATAAAGGGAGAATTTCCTCAAGAAAGTTGTTGTTGCTTGAATTGGGCGGGGGTGAGACCTGTTTCTTGTTTAAAAGCAGTGAAGAAAGTAGATTTCGCTTTAAAGCCACATTCTTTTCCGATAGCTTCTAAGGTATAATTATGATTGGATAAAATTAGACTCTTTACTTTTTCAATACGAAAATTGCGTAAAAAACTCGAAAAATTCATCTTGTAATGTTCATTCAAGACTTGTGAAATTTGATGTTTTGAATAATCGGTAGAAGCAGATAAATCGCCTAAGGTAAGTTTTGGATTTTGATACTGTTTTTCTAATGCTTTAAGTAATTGAGTGTAGATTTCTTTCGAAGTAGAATGTTCAATTGTTTTTCCACCATATTTTTGAGGTGTAGGATTTAATATATTCATCCGATTAAAGCCCATCAATAAGAGAAAAATGATAATATATACCACAAAAGTAAAGGACAAGGCACCTACGATATAAGAAGTTAAACTACAAGTCACATACGCTAACCAAATTAGTGCTACTCCAAGTACGATGGATATAATCCAATTTCGTTTATTGATAAAATTCGACGTCTCTACATTTAATACACCTCTATTCTCCCAGATCAACCAGGTGGAAAGGGCGATATAAAACAACCATTGTGCTTGAATGATCGGAATAAAATAATCCCACCAATAGGATCTAAAAGAAAAATAAGGATAGTAATAACCGATCACACTTATAAGTCCCACAAAAAAAAGACTTTGGCCCCACCAAGTAGCAAATGGCTTCTTTTGAAAAAAAGAACAGGTATAAAAATATAAAAATGGGCCAATCAAAAAACAGGCAGATAAACCGATTTGTATATAAAAAGCAATTGCATCAACATCCTCCAAGAAGAAAAAAATAACAGATTTCCCGATGCGTATGCTTAAGACCAGAAACAACATCGCCAAAAATCGATTCTGCTTTTGATCGGGAATAGAGCTATAAAAGAAATAAAAGGATAATATAAATCCATTTAACACCCCAATACAACTTATCAAAAATAAAGGACTCATGCCTTCCGCCATCTCGTAGCATTTGATTCAAATTCGTAAATAATTAAAATTACTCAATCTATAGCAAGGCTAAAAATAATTCTAAATTTATCACGTATTTTTATTTAGCATAATTCTTCTTTTCATCTAATTTTCAGCATCTTTAAAGTACCCAACGTCAAGGACAATACAACTACTATATTTCTTGATATTAAAACCAATTTCAAATGAAAATACAATCCTCTGGTACAGCTGCACCAGCCGCTATGCCTACACCTGAAACCATTATGCAAATCGGTTCTGGTTTTTGGGCTTCCAAAATCTTATTAACCGCCATCAAATTTGAGCTATTCACTTTATTAGCTCAAAAAGGAAGTTTATCTGGAAAAGATATCAAAGCTTCACTTCAATTAAACTGTACGGATCGACATTTTTTCGATTTTTTAGATGTCCTATCCAGTTTTGGTTTTTTACAACGAGAAGGATTGCTTGAAACAGCGCAATATTCTAATGGTACGGATACCAATACCTTTTTGGATAAAAACAAACCTTCCTATATCGGTGGTATATTAGAAATGATGAATAATCGTTTATATGGTTTTTGGGGTAATTTAGATGAAGCTTTACAAACAGGCAATGCCCAAAATGAAACCAAAGATGGAGGTCGTCCTGTATTTGAAGCGATCTATAGTGATCCAACTGTATTGAAAGAGTTTGTAAATGCCATGAGTGGTATTCAAAAGGGAAATTTCATGGCATTAGCGCAGCAATTTGACTTTTCTGATTACCATACTTTTTTAGATGTAGGTGGCTCGGCAGGTATCTTATCCCTAATGGTTGCTCAGCATAATGCTCATATGCATTGTACCACCTTTGATTTACCCCCAGTTGAACCAATTGCAGCAGAAACGATTCAAAATTTCAATCTTTCGGAGCGTGTAAAGGCGGTGAGCGGCGATTTCTTTGTCGATCCTTTTCCAAAAGCGGATATTATTGCAATGGGAAATATCTTGCACGATTGGGATGAAACTACTAAAGTTCAATTGATCCAAAAAGCCTATGACAGCCTTCCTGAAGGCGGCGTTTTTATTGCTATTGAAGCTGTAATTGATAATGAGCGAAAAGTCAATCCTTTTGGTATGATGATGAGCTTAAATATGCTTATCGAAACGGGTAAGGGATTTGATTATACCTTTGATGATTTCAATAGATGGGCATCACAAGCAGGATTCAAAAGTACAAAGTTGATGCCATTGGCGGGACCTGCAAGTGCGGCTATTGCTTTTAAATAGTTGGATATATCTCTTGTGGAATAAAAAATTAATTTACAATCTCAAATTTAAGGCTGGCTTGTCACCCAACTGTTAATAATAGCAGTTGGAAGGTAGGCCGTCTTAGCAATACTAAATATCATCCCCTCGCAACAAGCGGTATCGCTTCCGCGCTTCAACAGCAAAGGTACTTCCAGAGAAATCGAGGAAGAGACGCTCATACAATTCTTGCGCTTTTTGTGGGTCATTGAGCTGGGCTTCATTTTCATACAACTGCGCCAATTCAAATAAGGCATTATCGGCACGAATTTCTTCGATATGATTATCGATGATTTGTTGGTAGCGTTCCGCGGCTTTGGTGTATTCCCGTTTTTTGACATAAATTTTTGCCTCCGCATAATATACATCATCTTTTAGGCTATGTTCATTAAAGCCTGATTGAAGCGTATCTAGTTTTTGGAAGGCTTCAGGAAAGCGGTTTTGGAAAATCAATAATTCTGCTTCTGAATACAATTGCATGGCTACAATAGTCGTATCCAAACCTAAATTATCCATAATGAAAACGGACAAATCAATGGCATCATTAGAAATGAGTTTAGAAGTAGATGCTTTTAGAATATCAAACTGGGCTTGTGCCCATTGAAAATCGGCGAAATAATAAGACAATTTTGCATTGCGCAAACGCGCCTCATGCCCCATAATGTCATCTTTAAATTCTTTATCTACTTGTGAGTACAATAAAGTAGATTCCCAACGTTCGCCTTGAATTAAGTAAAAATCCCCTAAACTCAATTTAGCTCGAGCTTTTACATTTTTATCAACACCAGGTAATTCAACCATCTCTGACAAAAGACCAATTGCTTTGTCAATATCATTTAAATAGAAAGCTTCCAAGTCTGCTAATTCTGCTATAATAGACGCAGTAGCTCGAGATGAACCAAACTCAGCTAAAAAGCCTTCGTAGGCTTGTTCTAATTGTAACAAATCTTCACGCGTATAATCAAATCCCTGTACGATTTTATTTCTTCTACAAGTTAGTGATTCACGCTTCGCTTCAATATAATAAGAGGAATTTTCTCCTTTTTCACTTACAATATAATCATAGGCAGCAATAGCGGAATCATAGTCTTTATCGTTGGCTGCAATACCTGCTAATTTATAAATTCGTCCTCCATTTTCTTCCAGACGTTTGTCGAGTGCTTTTACTTGGCGAAAAGCATTTCGATAATCCTTTTTCTGGATAAACACCCAAGTTAGTAGTTCTACATATTCTACCAAATCTTCATTTTCTTGAATCCGATCATACAGTTGAATTTGTAATTCTTCATATTGTTCATCACCCACCAAATAACGTTGAAACATCGTTTTTAAAGAATTGACACGGCTTGGATTATCTTTTAAACTGTTTAAATAATTCGCAATCATCAGATTAGTATCTCCTTTTCGTCGATATAAATCACCAAGATTGTAAGCAAAAATATTTTTGTCTTTCAATAATTCTGCTCCGCGTTCATAGGTACGAGTAGCTAAATCATATTTGGTCAAACTGACAAAGGCATTCGCTAGTTTGACAGTAATATAGCGATCAGCAGAAAGTTTTTTGATGGCGCGGTCATATTGCTCATTCGCCTCTGCATCACGAAATTGGCGTTCAAAAAGATTACCATAGGTAACATACAATTGTACTGACTTAGGTTGTTTTTTAATTTGTTTTTTAATGACTTTTTCACAATTATCATATTGCTCTAAATTGATTAAACAATCAATATAACGATTAAAATAATAGTCATTATTCGCATTTTTGGCATATAATTTTTCATATACACTTGCTGCCTTTTCGTACTCGCCACTTTGGTAATATTGCTGTGCCAATTTCGACTCCTGTGCTGTGAGGTTGAATGCTAAAAATCCGATCAAAAAAAGAAATACAAATCGCATGGATAAAAGTTTCTGTTGATAAAATAGTACAAAAACTGTACTAGGTACAAGGCTAGTGAAGACCCTCTTTATCAAAACGAAATTTATTTTTAAAAGTTGTTTCTATTTGTCTACAAACAAAAAAGCGACTATACCCAAATAGGTATAATCGCTTTTTTTATTAGTGAGATGTAAGATAAATCTTACTCTAAACGGAATTTAACAGGTAAGTTAAACTGTACTTTTACAGGACGTCCACGTTGTTTACCTGGAACATACTTTAAGTCAGATGCCATTTTATTGATTACACGAAGGGCTTCTGCACCACATCCTGCTCCAATATCACGAACAACTTTAGTTTCAGTAATTTTTCCTCCTTTATCCACAACGAACTGTACTACACAAGTACCTTCTACCCCATTTTCACGAGCAATGGACGGATATTTAATATTCTTATAGATAAACTGAAGAATTTTTTCATCCGTACATTTCTTACGTGCATTTTTATCCGCTTCTCCTTCACAACCCGGCATGTAAGGCATATCTTCTACAATTTTGAAGATTTCCTCTACTTCTGGCTCTGGTGGTGGTGGCGGCGGTGGTGGTGGTGGTGGTGGCTTCTTCTCTACTGGAGGAGGAGCTTCCACAACAGTTTCTTCTTCAACAGATTGATCAACGAATTCAGGCTCTTCTTCTTCCTCAATCTCTTCTTCAGGTACTTCTTCGATGACCGGTGGTGGTGGTGGCGGCGGCGGCGGTGGTGGCTCAGCCGTTCTAGGAGGCTCGATTTCAATTTCTTCTTCTAGCTCTAAAGAATAGCCAGAAATATCAATTTTTTCTTCGTAGCTCGTCCAATTGAACGCTAAGACAATAAACCCTAATGCCGTCATCAACCCAAATAACGTGAAAGAACGACTCAAGCCGAATGCATCAACTTCAGGGTATTTGTTCCTTCCTACGAGTAGCGACTTAACGGGCTGGTCTGCATATTTATCTGATAATTTATTACTTAAACCAGAATATCTACTTCTAAAAAATAGAATCAATCCAACTAAAGCAACAAAAATTAAAATAGAAAAAATTGCAAACTGCTGTCCGGTAATCGCTATGTCAATTGCTAGGTGTAACATATAAACCGGATTTACTTTAATTTAAAAAAATAACGATATATAGAGACCCCTATTATCGCGCCGATAATATTAGCCAAAATATCTAGAAATTCAAAATATCTATTTGGAAAAAATAAATATTGCATTATTTCCATCAATATCCCATAGATAGAGCTTATTATTATGCTAATCATTTTCATTTTCTGAATGTTTTTTTGGTCATTCAAAAAGAAGGAATAAAGTAACAAACATGATAGAACGCCATACACAAAAGCATGTGCGAGCTTATCTATTGCTAACAAATCCCAGAAAGATTCTGGAAGGTTTATTCCTGGATTAGCAGATAAAAATAAAATAAATAATGCCCAAGATATGGGGTATAAATATGCTTTCATATTTAGGAAACTACTTAGTAGATGCAGCTAAACTTTTTTTTGGTGTGTAGCTTTAAAAAAATTATCCAACCAAGGCTTCATAAGCGGCTGCATCCATTAATTCTTCTAATTCTTCTGGCTTACTCATTTGGACTTTTACAATCCATCCTTCTCCATAAGGATCTTTATTAACCATAGTTGGATCATCTCCTTCTGCTTCATCCAAAAGAGGGTTAAATTCAAGTATTTCTCCAGAAACTGGCATAAATAAATCAGAAGTAGTTTTTACAGCTTCTACCGTTCCGAAAACTTCTCCTTGATCTAAGGTTTCTCCAACAGTATCTACTTCCACATAAACTAATTCATCCAATTCTGACTGTGCAAAATCAGTAATACCAATGAATGCTATATTATTATCCTCGATTCGAATCCATTCGTGATCTTCGGTATATTTTAAGGTAGTGGGTATTTCCATTTTGGGTATGATTTTACTGGTTTAAACTAACGCGCCAAATTTAATCTATTTTTTTGGTACTTATAAAAAAAGAGCCTATTATCTTTTTATTGATAATAGGCTCTTTTCATAAAGAAAGAAAATATAATCTTTAGGGCATCAATGAAATATCTCCTCGATAAAGTAGTCTTAGCCCGTCTACAAATTCGACTTCTATAATATAAACATAAACCCCTGCAGAAGCTTTTTTACCTCTAAAGGAGCCATCCCAACCAAACTCAAAATCACTTTGCGGAAAGAAATTAGTTCGTTCATAAATTAAATCTCCCCAACGATCAAAGATGCGCATAAAGTTGACTTGTTCTACTCCATTACCTACATAAGGCGAGAAGAAATCATTGATACCATCTGCATTTGGTGTAAATATATTTGGTATGAATACATTACGATCAGCATCTACTTCAATAATAATATTGTCTGATTGAATACAACCTTCTTGATCAACAATAGTAAGCGTATATTCCGTTGTTTCAGCTGGTGCTACCACACCATCCATACAGAAATTAAGTAACATAGTTGTATCTGTACATAAGATGGAAGGCGACCAAAAGGAAGCTGCTGTATCAATAGGATTGGGACCAAAGAAAAAAGCACTTACAGGAGTAGATTCACCTAATTCAATCGTAATATCAGGACCTAAATCTAATAATAATTCTGGGGCATCTTGAATACCTACTAAAGTATCAACACCACATTGATTAGCATCAAAAACAGTAACTAAATAGCTTCCTGCTAAAACGTCCACCGCATTAGCAATAGAACTAGGCACTCCATTATTGATGGAATAAGTATAAGGAGCTTCTCCTCCATTAGCACTTTGAATAGCTAACTGCGTTCGATCTCCAAAACATTTAGGGGGAGCGATAGGTGCTATTTCAAATTCAACAGGTGTAGGAGCAGTTATCGTATAAGATGTCGAATCTGTACAACCTTTACTATCTATTATAGTTACTTCGTATGTACCTGCAGTTAAACCTGTTGCAGAAGAAAACGAAGACACATTGGGACTCCAATTATAGGTAATATCTCCACCAATATTTCCTCCTGTATAAAATACCGAAATAAATCCATCTGAAGCATCAGAACAAGAAATAGAAGGAGAAGTAGTATCTGGATTAGGATCAACCATTGCAATAAGCGTATCTGTTGGCACAACTTCCAGCTGAGCAGGTATAGTACAACCATTTACATCCATCACTGTAACAGCATATGTTCCTGCTCCAAGACCTGAAATAGAATCACCTGTCGCCATCATACCATTAATATCCCAATTATAAGAATAACCTGGTGTGCCTCCTGTAGCATTTACCTTAATACTTCCATCCTCTAATCCCCAACAACTCGGTCGATAGGCTACTGTACCCGAATTACTTATACTCAAAGGATCAGGTGAACCTATCATGAAAGAATCAATAATACCACAACCTGCATCACGAACCGTAAGTCCTTGCATACCTTGACAAAGCATAGTAGCAGTACTTGTAGTTACCCCCATTGCTGTTTCTCCACTATCCCATACAAAGTCATATGGACCGCCATCGCCACCAGAAACGGTAGCTGTAATTTGTCCATCGCAAGGTACTCCTTCAAAACAACTTACATCCTCGGCATCAGAAAATATTACACGAATAGAATCTGGATCCGCTAAATTAAAAGTATCTGGTACCGCCATACAACCACTATCATCACTAACAGATACTGCATACATACCTTGCCCTATTCCAAACAGCACTTGATTATCTGTTCCTAAAGGATCGCTCCATGCATAAGTGAAATTGTTTGAACCACCACTATAAAATACATTAATAGAGCCGTCTGAATCTCCTGGACAACCTGGATTGTTTAATTGCACACTATCCAAAGTAATTGCGAGCGGTTGGCTTAATGCAAAAGAAGTTTCAACTGTACAACCATTATTAGTATCTGTAACTGTTACAAAGACATTACCAGCAGCAAGTCCTGTAATGGATTGTGTATTTCCTAAAGGAGTACCTCCTTCACCTTCCCATGCAAATGTATACTGAGATATATCCGAAGGAGCAGAATTATTAACCACTAACTCTGCTTCTGCTGCTCCATCACTTTCTCCAAAACAAGAAATTGGACTAGTAGGATTAATATTTAACCCCAAATTATCTCCTTGCATAATTTCGAATGTCCCCATCCCTGTCAAAGAAGGTATGGAAGAATCCGTAATAGTATAACAATATACTCCTGCAGGTGAATTAAAAGAGATATTATCTGTAGGAGAAGGCAAGGGCCCTATCACTACAGGATTGCCGCATATCTGCCATGAAACACTATAGGGCGGAACACCATTATTCATCATAAAGTTTACTGTACCTGTAGTCAAAGTAGAAGTCGTACAATCAGGATCTGTCGTAACTGTTACATCTAATTCAGATGACTGGGTACAAATTGAGCCATTTTCAAAAATGATGAACTCTTCTGGAAAGCCATAGCTTTGTCCATTGATAACTAGTCCAAATTCTGGTATAGGTATATTACCAAATAATACATCTTCGCATACACCATCCTCAGTAGTCACATCGAAACATACCTCGAATGCAATAATTGTACTTGGTATATCAATAACAGAAGGCGGTGTAAGGAAAAAAGAATTGGAAATTCTATTTTGACCAGGAGGGGCAAAGAATTCAAAAAATCCTGGCATAAAATAGGTTTCATTGGGCAATATATTATCAAAAGTTAAGTCAACACCTTCATATTCTATTCCAAATTGAAATCCTTGTAAACCACTAATTCCAGACATAGTAACAGGTAAACAAACATTTGTGCCTACTAAAACTGTCGTATCAGGCATACTAAAGGTTAAAGGTGGTTCTAGAAAAGTGGCAATATCCGTGCAAGCACCGCAACTTCTGCCATCTTCCACACAAATATTATAAACGCCCTCTTCTGGAACAGTGAACGTTACTTCTTGATTATTGAATGCAGGGCCGCTAGTTACTGTCCCTATAACAGAGGGATCATCTTGCTTTGTAATCGTAATGGTATAATCTGTAGGAGCTCCCTCAAATTCAGGAAGTCCTCCTCGCACTCTAAAACTTCCTCCACCTAAACTAGCCCTAGGTGATAGCACCTCTATTTCATTCAAATAAACTATAGAAAAGGCTTGGTCTACGCGAGAATTCACACAAGATCCTTCTATTTCTAATAAGGAAAAATTATGTATTGTGAATGGAGCAAACCAAAATTGAACAGGATCGCCATTATTAAAGGCATTTTGAAGTCCTTTTTCATTTTTTATTAGTAAATCTCCAAATTGATTATCACTAGATGTGACCCAAATTCCTTGTTGTTGTTCTATATCTACATTATTAACCGTGATGGGAGATGTCGTATTGACACAAGGATCATTCATGGTAATGTCATCGAGATCAGGCCCATCAATAGTAGGAGAACAATCATAAAATAAGTACCCTATACCTGGGGCTGTTCCAGAAACAGGATCCCCACTTAGATCATAATCTCCATTGTGTTCTATTTGAATACTATCTAAACAACACAGATAAATTGTATTGTCACCTGTTAGATCAAAATCATTACTCTGCCCAGGAAATTGTACTAAGTCAATAGACCCAGCATCTCCACACATCATTCGTTGTTCAGAAAGATTATTGGATGGACGATAATTATCACTGACGTTTAGACTTTGTGGAGTTTGAGTATAAGCCTGCAAGGCAAATAATGTACAAAGTAAAAATGGGATTAAACGCTTAGTCATCTTTCGGTTAATATTTGTGTTTTGTGAAATTTAAGACGAGCATATCGTCTTCTTCTGCTAAAAGTATAGTGTGATATAGTAATATTTCTATCTACAAAAATAGTATAATGTTGAAAAACATCTCTACACTCTAACTATTAAATATAATTAGATAGCATAATTTGTTCTTTTTTACTCCTTTAAATAAAGCAAAAAAGGATATTTACTACATTGAAAAGGGAAATATCAGGCTTATGATTGTTATTGAGACGCTTCTAAGTGTAATTTAGAATTGACTAGCCCAATCAAAAAACGATAGAATATTATAAATATTGCTTTGCTCATTAGTATTATAAAAGGCACAATTAATACTTGATATCTTTCTTAACTCTTATAAATTCTTTTCCCTTTTAAGATCACCTCATCTATTAAATCGCTGCCAAAAGCATACATTAAATATCCAATTGTAGGAATTTTTTTAGTAATAAATATATTGGCGACTTTTCCTTTCGCAATACTTCCATAATCTTTCTCCAACTCTAAGGCAGCAGCTCCATTTAAGGTGGCTGCATTAATCACTTCATTTGGTGTCATGCGCATCTTTATACAAGCCAAGGATAAAACAAAAGACATACGTCCTGAAGGTGTTGAACCTGGATTGAAATCTGTTGCTAAAGCAATGGGAATATTAGCATTCATTAACTGGCGAGCAGGCGGGTAATGGTCATTTATAAAGAATGGTGCCGATGGAAGCAAGGTTGCAATTGTAGAAGATTGTTGTAGTGCTGCGATTTCTATCTCATTTACTACCTCTAGATGGTCTACTGAAATGGCTTCTGCTTTGATAGCTGCTTGAATTCCACCCATACAATTAAATTGGTTGGTATGGATTTTAGGTTTCAAGCCATATCGTTTTCCTGCGAAGAGAATTTGTTCTGTTTCTTGTACAGAAAAGGCAACTTTTTCACAAAAAACATCAATATAATCGGCTAAATTTTCTGCTGCAATACGGGGCAACATTTCATTAATAATGAGTTGAATGTACCCTACTCTATTACTCTTATAGTTTAAAGGAATAGCATGTGCCCCTAGGAAAGTCGCTTTAATTGTAGCAGACGTATTTTCTTTCAGCCGTTTTATGACTCGAAGAATTTTCAATTCACTTTCTACCGTTAAACCATATCCACTCTTGATCTCAACTACACCAGTTCCATAAGAAATAATTTCCTGTAATCGTTGATAAGATTGTTCGTATAATTCATCTTCTGAAGTGGCTTGTAATCGTTTAGCTGAATTGAGAATACCACCTCCTCGTTTAGCAATTTCCTCATATGTTAATCCTTTAATACGATCAACAAACTCTCCTTCACGACTTCCTGCAAAAACAAGATGAGTATGGGAGTCGCACCATGTGGGAAATACCATTTTTCCTTCAACATCTAGTATTTCATCTGCCCGATCTGGACAATTATCCATACTTCCAAAGTCAAGGATTTGTTCATCCTTCAGTAATAGCCACGCATTTTCTAAGGTAGAGAGTTTATCCATCTCTCTACCCATAATTATTGAGCGCGTACTATTTTCTACTTGTACAAGTGACTTTATGTTTTTCAGTAAAAGGTAGGACATACTGAAGGCAGTTCATTTATCAGTGATAGGAAAATAGGTGCAAAAACTTAAAAACAAGGAATTATCCTTTTACCAAGCCTGAATCTACTTCATGAGCGTACATTGCTGCTCCAATGATTCCTGCATTATTTAATAATTTAGCGGGTAACACCTTAGTGGAAACATCTAAATAGTCAGAAAATTTTTCAAATTTTTTACTTCCTCCTCCACCTAAGATAAATAAATCTGGGGTGTATAATCGTTCCAAATGACATAAATATTGTGAAAAGCGAGCTGCCCACTCCGACCATCCTAGACCTTCTTTTTTACGCGCATTATTTGAGCAATATTTCTCTGCTACTTGCTCCTGGCCTTTTAAATAAAGATGACCTAGTTCTGTATTTGGTACTAAATTTCCATTAACGAACATAGCAGATCCCAAACCTGAACCAATGGTAATCATCATAACTACTCCTTCTCTGGAACGACCAACTCCATGTTTCAACTCTGCCATTCCTGCTGCATCTGCATCATTAAGTACTACGACAGGACAAGAAGTAATTTTAGACAATAATGATTCTGCATTAATACCAATCCAAGCATCATCAATATTTGCTGCTGAATTAGCTACTCCATGTTTGACGATGGCGGGAAAACCACAACCAATTTGTCCTTTCCAATTAAAATGTTGTACCAATTCATTTACGGTATAGGCCACCGATTCTGGATTAGCGGGTTGAGGGGTTTCCAGTCGATAACGTTCCGTTATTAAGGTCCCTTTTTCACAATCTACTAAAGCACCTTTTATTCCAGTGCCTCCAATATCAATTCCAAGCGTAACTCCTTCTTGCATTTGTATATGTATGAATCTATTTGCTTAATCAATTACTTTTAATGTCATTTTTACATCTTTTACAGGACGATCACCACGACCTGTTTTTGAAGCAGCTATTTTATCAATTACTTCAAGCCCTTCTATTACTTGACCAAATACGGTATAGTCTTGATCGAGAAAGGGTGTTCCTCCTAATTCACTATATTGCTTTCGTTGTTCATCTGAATATGATATTCCTTTTTGACGTTCTAATGTTTCTAAACGAGCCACATTTTGTGGTTGTCCATGTACAATATAAAACTGAGAACCTGAAGATTCTCGTTTTGGATTAACATTATCACCAGTACGAGCGGCTGCTATAGCGCCTTTTATATGAACTAATGAATCGACAAACTCAGCAGGTATTTGATAGCCGGGTCCTCCTGATCCCAATGGCGCATTAGGTTTGGCATTACGAGAACGAGGATCACCGCCCTGAATCATAAAACCACTAATTACACGATGAAATAAAAGGTCATTATAAAATCCTTCTTCTACCAATTTGATAAAATTATCGCGATGCAATGGTGTAGCATTAGAAAGTTTGATAATCATATTACCATAATCTGTCGATAATTCTACTAAACAATCTTTAGGAGCATCAATAAAGACTTGTTGTTGACTGATGGTTTCTTTGTTTCCTTTTTTGGCTTTTAAAATAACGGTATAATTTCCTGAAGATTTATAGGTATGGTTAGGGGAAACTTCTTCTGAACTTGTACCATCTCCAAAATCCCAACTAAAATCTTCTGCTTTTTCAGAAGCATTTTCAAATTGCACTTTTGCAGGAGCGGTTTGATCGGTACCTTGTACACTAAATTTTGCTATAGGTCTTCCACAAGCAGTAAGAAGAAGAAGGACAAGTATATAAAAAATTGGATAGTTCGTGGACATCTATTGTTTAATTTCGCTCTTTTTAATAATTCGGACATTCATTTTTACATCCTGCACAGGGCGGCTTCCATTTACAGGCACAGCTGCAATCGCATCAATTACATCTAAACCTTCAATAACTTCACCAAAAACAGTATAATCCCCATCCAAGTTAGGAGTGCCTCCAATTGTTGTATAGGCTTTTTTCTGTTCTTCATTATAATTAAATCCTTTAGATCGAGCAATAGCATCTAATTGATTAGGTGGTACTGGATTACCTTGTACAATATAAAACTGGGAGCCCGAAGATTCTTTATTTGGATTTACAGCATCACTTTGGCGAGCTGCCGCTATAGCTCCTTTTAAATGAGGATAACCAATTTCGTGGGGAATTTTATAACCAGGCCCCCCATTTCCCAATCGAGCATTTTGATCTGCTCCTCTAGAATTCGGATCACCACCTTGAATCATAAAACCCTTTACTACTCGATGAAACAAAAGATCTTCAAAAAAGCCTTCATTCGCTAATTTGATGAAGTTTTCTTTATGTAAAGGAGTATCATCATATAATTTAGCTACCATTCTTCCATGATCGGTCATAATTTCCACATAGGTCGTATTATCCGTATCGCAAGAAAGGATAGTTAAGAACAGTAAGCCTATAAAAATGAATTGAAATAACTTCTTCATCTAATTATGATTTTCTTTTTTCCAATCATGGAAATATTGTACCAATTTTTCTTTTAGTAAGCTTTCTTGATTTTTGACACCTTCTATAGGAATTTGTTTTAACTGTTTCCAATGAGGCCATCCTTCTTCGTCTCGTCCTACAAATTCATAATAACCGTCATAACTTAACAATCGACAAACTGCAATGTGCATTAAATCTTGCTTTTCTTCTTTAGTGAATTTTGTTCTCCAACGCCCCAATTCTTGCACCCCTACCAAAAATAAAATAGCATTCATATTAGGTAATTGCTCTTTACCTAGGGCATCTTTTACTAAATGCCTTACCTGTAACCATTCAAAATCTAATTGCCAATCTTCCATTTTAATTTGCACACAAAGATAAAAAAAATTGCCTTTTAACCCATAATGCCATAAACTGCCCCACCATCTACACTTATGGTTTGTCCTGTGATATATCGACTACTTTCTGATAATAACCAAGATGCCAAATGAGCAAAATCATTAGGATCACCAAGATGTCCTACCGGTATAATATTTTCAAAGGATTGACGTGCTTCATCTATCGTAATCCCTTTACTTTTACTTTGCTTTTGAAACAAGCGATCCATAGCTGGAGTGGCGTGATAGCCTGGTCCTAAAATATTAAGTGTAATTCCTTCTTTGGCAACTTCTTGGGATAGTGTTTTTACAAATCCTACGACACCTAAGCGGATAGAGTTACTCAAAACTAAATTCTCTATTGGTTGTTTTACAGATAAACTTTCCACATAAACTAATCTTCCATAACGTTGTTGTTGAAAATGAGGCAATAAGGCCTGAGTTAATTCTATTTTCCAACGCATTACATTATGGTAAGCATTATCCCAGTCTTCAAGTGTCGTTTCTAAAAAGGATTTTGCTGGAGGACCACCTGCGTTGACTAAAACGCCATGTAATTTGCGTCCTCCTACTTGTTGAATTACCTTTTGAATAGTAGAAGATTTAGTAAGATCTCCCGTAATACCTTCTATTTGATCTGGAAACTCAGACATAAATGCATGTATAAGCGCTTCTCTTCTAGCAACTGCTATAATTTTTGCCCCTTCGGTGACTAAAGTTCGTGCGACTGCCGCACCAAAGCCACTAGTTGCACCGCCTATAACAAATAATTGATCTTTAAGTCCTAAGTTCATTTTATACTAATTTAAAAATAGGAATCTGCTAACCAAACTAAACTTCCTGCACGAATTCGATCTTTTGTATTATCTAGAGTTGTTTTTGCTATTAAATGTAATTTATTTCCTGCTTGCTCCAATCGTATCACCTGCCTAATGGTAGGATCATTCTTTAATGCTTCTATTGATTCAGTAGAAGGTATCTCATGAAGTCCTGCCAATTGACCAATATTATTCGCAGATAATATGGTACTTTTTTTCACAGAATCTGGCAGTGAATCATAACCAATTACCATTTTCGTGACTGGTTGAAAAATTGTTTGCACTGCATCTCCACTAGCTCTTACATAGTAGGAGCGTCCCATTCTGCCCATTAAATCAATTTTATGAGGATCAATTCGATTATTTTCACCTATAATATTATCATCAATATGCATTCGCACAACTTCACAAATAATTAAATGCCCTGCTCCCCCATGTTCCCCCAATGTAATTATATCTTTTACTACACATTCCATATTTACTGGTGATTCCTTAATTCGAGGAGCTTTAACTACTTCAGATGCTACAGGAGTCAAGCCAGTTTTTGAAAATTCACTAATCCCACGATCAAATTCTACAGCACTTACTGCCATTTGATGGACAATATTATAATTGACGACATTTATTACTGCCTCCTTTGTTTGTTTGATATTATGTAAAGTATCTTTTGTACTATTATTCGTTACACGACGATTAGAAGAAAAAACTACAATGGGAGGATTAGAACTAAAGGCATTAAAAAAACTGTAAGGGGCAAGATTAGGAGTTTCATTTTCATCTACTGTACTCACGAAAGCAATAGGTCTTGGCGCAACGGATCCTAATAAAAACTGATGCAATTCACGTGTAGGAATTTGGGTAGGGTTGATAATCATATCAAAAGAATAATAATTGAATAGACTATAAACACAAACAAGATTACAAAAGACCAAAAGGTACTTCTATAATCTTGTTCATAATTAATAACTATGTTATAAATAACTAGATATACACTAGTCTTGGTCGCCATATTTTTGAAGACGGTAGGCAGCTTTTAACACTTCTTCTCTTCTACGTACAGAAGGTTTGGTGAAATGCTTTCTTCCACGAACTTCTTTGATAATACCGACTCGTCTATGTTTGTTTTTGTAACGTTTTAGGGCTCTATCTATAGATTCCCCATCTTTTACATCAATTATAATCATATTTTGAAGTTAATTTATTCCAATAATTTATCCTTTTCTCAAAAAGGAGCGTAAAAATAACAGTTTTTTTTGGTTTACACAACCATCAGCGTGTTAATAAAGGGTTTTCTCATAAAAAAGTTTGAAACAAAAAAGGCAAGAAAAGAATTTTT
>JAHDES010000014.1:35456-103776 GCA_020628645.1 Saprospiraceae bacterium | reverse complement strand
TTTGCAGACAAAATATGGGATAATATTTTATCCACCTAATTATTTATTTGAGCCTTTTTTTAAATAAAAATGGGTATTTGTGATGTTACAAATACCCATTTTCATTTTTGGCATTGTTCTTGCTATTTATGTAGTAAGTTTTGGTTAAAAAATTGTAAGATTCGTTTTCCTAGCCCGTACTCTAAAACACGGGCTTTTTTTATGCCCCTACTCTACTTAAAATCATACCTTTATTCTAATTTCCATCTTTACATTACCACAATTGGAAAATTTGTTGTGACATCCTTACGGTCAATGACTAGCTTGAAAAATCATGGGTTATGATTAATTAGTAATGACGTTATCACCAATTTGGGTGAAGTATTAATCAGTTAATCTTCTGTTCTTCACCACTTTTATTATCCGTTTATGAATGATAAACGCCTATAATTTTTCTCTTTAATAAAAAACAGCTCACTATATCATTATGATACTCCTCCTTGTAATAAATATTTTCCTGAAAATTCGTGATTTGATTCAACCCTTTTAGCTTCTCCATATTACCTAATGATAAGCATACTTTATCATCTCTTCTTCTGATTCTTCTTGTTGTTGCCACCCATTTTTAGCAAAGAAATGTTGCGCTGCTAAATTAAAAGGCTCTACATACGCAACCCAATATTCATCTTTTTGAAGTGGAATCTTCTCTAGTAAATCCTTCAAAATAATCGACCCCATACCCTTATTCTTCTGCGAAGGATGTACCGCAAAATTTGTAATCACATAATATGGATGTTGAGGTGTAGGATAGGTAATACCGACGACTGCAATAAGCAGATCGTCTTGAAAAATAGCATATTCTTTTCCTGTTTTATCATCTAAAACATAACCCAACCATTCTTCATCTATATCACCTAAAGCTTTTTCCAAAACAGGATCTTCAAACCATGCTTTATAAGTCAGATAATCCGAACGAGTAAAGGGACGAAAGGTGAAATTTCCCATATTTCAATTTTCATGCAATCCTTGATACGCTAGAAATCGTCCAAAGCGTTTTTCTTTTCCAAATGCAGGTATAAAATCGCCTTTCTCATAAACCAATGTTCCACCCACCAATACTTGTGAAACAACTCCTTCATGACGATTCACTAAACGGATGTGATTATTAAAGGCTTCAATAGGGGCTTCTGAAACTTCTTCTGTAATATTAGAAAAATAAGCTGGATCTAGAATATTCAAATCCGCAATTTGTCCTTCTTTAATATAACCACAATCCAAACTAAACCAGTCGGCTTGTTCTCCCGTCAATCGCCAAATACATTTCTCCATCGACATCATCGGATCTCCTTTTTCAATGGATTTTTGCACTTGATGGATCATCTGTAGAGGGAAATCATAAAACGCCATATTATTCAAATGCGCTCCAGCATCAGAAAAACTGATTAAATTATGGTCATTATTATACAAGCGTTTGTACTTTTCTTTTCGATCGTTGGCAATGGTAGTAGTCCAACGAATTTCCTTATCGTAATCAATAATTAAATCCAAAAAAGTATCCACAGGATGATCGCCTCGTTCTTCTGCAATCTGATAAAAATTCTTTCCAATCAAAGATTTATCAGGACATTTTAAAATGACCGCCATACTCAAATCCCGATGCCATATTTTCGGTGCAAATCGCTTTTTAATTTCATATTTAAATTCCTTCCGAAAAGCAGGGTCACGCAACATTGCATTTCGTTCATCTAATTTCTTTGCCAAATGGCGCATCGCCTCCCCTGCTGGAAATTCTTCAAACATGACCGAATCAACGCCATCATAATAAACGGTAAACGGAACTGGCGGCGACTGCATCCGAAAATCGCCTCGCAATAAACGATTCATCACAGTAGAACCAAATTGCACCAAAGGATAAATAGCACGATCAGCGATTAAATCCATCAAAGCGATCATCGTCGTTTTAAGGGGCTTCCTAAAAATACCCGTACTCAAAAACATATAAATAATCGCATTGAATTTCGTGACCAAATTAGGCGCACCCTGCAAGATAGCTCCTCTTCGACGAAGACTTCGAAGTAATAATTTTCGCTCTCCCCAAGACGCATAAAAAGAAGGCGTTTTGTGCGACCAATATTTATCACCATCCATTTTATCCCAAGGATTATCCATAGTAGAAAGCCCTAAAAATCCAGCATCTAAGGCTTCATTGAGCAAACGATCCATTTCTTCTTGCTCCGCTTGAGTCGCTTTTTCATTTTCTTGAACCGAACGATCAATCCCCATCACTTTTACGCGCAAATCAGAATGCCCCAAAAAACTAGCAACATTTACGCCTAAGGGTAAGCTTTCTACATACTTGATCCATTCTTTGGGCGAAGACCACGTTTTTACTCGTTCCAAAATAGGAATCATAATCTCTCTCGGAATTGCTTCTACTCGTGTAAAATAATCAGCCGTATCTTCTACCCCATTGTAAATCGCTGAAACGGAACAACTCCCCAAAATAATGGAAGTCACGCCATGACGCGCCGATTCTTTCAATCCAGGAGATACTAGTACTTCCGCGTCATAATGCGTATGGGAATCAATAAAGCCTGGCGTAATCCATTTGCCTTTGGCATCAATAATTTGATCGGCAGAAGGGAGTGCAGCCTCTTCCTCAAAGATGTTGACAATTTTTTGATTTTGAACAAGAAGGTGCTGTATGCGTGCTTTTTGATCGGCTTTGCCTGTAAAAACAAGCCCATTTTTGATGAGTAAGCTGGAGTTTGTCATGTATTAAAAATACAAGGAATTGATGCAACTCCCAAAATTAATGGGTGATTTTCCTTTCCTCCTTCATATAAAATCTAAGACATAAAGCGTTCATTAAAAAAGGACTATAAATATGAAACGTATTCTCCAATTCTTTTTACACCTTATTTGGATTGTATTTTTGACCATTGTCACGCAGATTGGAGGTGTCGTTTGGTTAATCAGTTTATTGATAGGTCGATTCTGGAAAAAAGAAATTCGCTATAAAAAAGCACTCCTTTTTACAGGACTCTATCTAATTTCCACCTTAGTAATCGTTCCACTTATTGCGCCTATTTTCGGAAGAATGTCCGTCCAACATACCCATAAAATTCGTCCTACAAATTATGCTACGGTTTTATTGAATCGAAATTATGTCAAGCCTCTTTTAAATCAGGTGTTACAGAAAACAGCTCAATCTTTAAAAGACACGCCCATAGAAATTCGCTATTTGGATGCTAATTTTCCTTTTATTGATGAATTTCCCTTATTGCCCCATTTAAGCCATGATGATGGGGAGAAAATTGATATTAGTTTGGTCTATCAAGATACTTCTGGAAAAATGACTAATCGAAAAAAATCCATCAGTGGATATGGTAGTTTCGTACCGATTAAAAAAGGAGAAATTGACCAAACGGCACGTTGTAAAAAGGCGGGTTATTTTCAGTATGATTGTACTAAATATGCTACTTTTGGAAGTATTAATCAAGATTTAATCCTATCTGAAAAATATACCAAACAATTAATTCTCGCTTTCCTAAAAAACAAAGAAGTCGGAAAAATTTTTCTTGAACCCCATTTGAAAAGTCGGATGCAGCTGAATAGTTCTCGTATTCGTTTTCATGGCTGTCGTTCTGTGCGCCATGATGATCATATTCATGTGCAACTATAAAAATTCTTTCTTTTTTCTACTTGTATCCTCATAAATTAGTAGGAACAAACCCTATGATGCGATGATGTTTATTGCAAATAAGTAACTGATATTTGTGGAAAATCAACTTTAGATTCCCATATAACCTAACAATTTATTTTTTTTCTTAATTTTAGGGACATGGAGATTAACACTACTAAAAACACATCAATTTTGCATTAAGTATTATGACCAAATCCCTTAACAAAACAATTTAAAAATCATGAGATTAAAACAACCGCAACTACTACTCAAAAAGGTAGAAGAACATGTCTACCTAATTGCTAAAACACATTTCGTACAAGTAAATATTCAAGCAGCAGGCAGTAAAATAGTGGGAATCAATAGAAGAAATATGCTAGAAGTGGAATTGTATGGAGAGGTAGACAAGACGCTACCAGAAGATGTTCGTGAAATGGAAATTGTAAACCCTATTTTACACATCGTACCACTTGGTGAACTTCTTAACGAAGAAAGCATTGAGAAACTAGCAGGAATGGAGGTGAATTTTTATACGCTCATTCATGAGACAAATACCCGTGATAAGCCTAAAAAACGTAAATCTGGTACTACTATTACAACTGATTTAGATTCAGATGGAGATACGAAACCTACTCCAAGACCTGCATAAAATTTTACATAAAGAAAGGAAACCTAAGTTTCCTTTCTTTATAGAGTACCAAGAAAATAAACTTAGAGATAATTATGCCTTCATTCCGTTCTTGCATAGTGCTAGTCATCTTTCTAATTTTTTCTACATTTTTTGCAAATGGAAACCCCAATATTAATCGCTTATTGGTTAATATTCAAGGGATGAAACATGATTCCATTTATGTTGATTCTTTAAATGAATTATCTTATTGGTATACTAAAGTTGATAATCAAGAAGCCAAAAATTATGCTGTAAAGGCAAAACAATTAGCATATCAACTAAACTACGAAAAAGGAATAGGAGATACTTATGTTAGACTTGGTATCATTGCAAAGAATAATGGAAATTTTGAAAAAGCATTGATCAAATATGATTCTGCTTTAGTAATTAGAAAAAAAATTGGAATTCTAAAGGATATAGCAAGCGTATTTAATAATAAAGGATTATGCTATTATTATCAAGGAGACCTTCAAAATGCCTTAAAACAATTTCAGAAAGGGATAGCAATTTTGAAAGATGAAATAAATGAGGTAAAAGGACATCTTTATAATAGTACAGTTGAACTTTATCATTCCGAAGGTCTTTTTGAAAAAGCCTTTTTATATGCAGACAGTTCTTTTCAAGTGTGGAATACCCTCAAAGATGAAAAAGGTAAAGCTCGTCTTTACTTTACCAAAGCAAAACTTCATCGTGAATTATATCAATATGATCTCGCTATAAATAATTTTAGGGAAAGCTATACGATTTATGAGAAACTTGGTGAAAAAGCAAACCTTGCTGGCCCTTTGATCGGATTAGGGTA
Organism: Saprospiraceae bacterium; assembly: GCA_020628645.1. GTDB lineage: Bacteria > Bacteroidota > Bacteroidia > Chitinophagales > Saprospiraceae > JAHDES01. Next base: position 98,640 of record JAHDES010000014.1, on the reverse strand, counting down.
CATTTCAATGCAAAGAGAACAATTAGATGAAGCACTTGATTATTATCAGCAAGCAGAAGCACTTATGGAGTATTTATCAGTAAGAAATAAAGCTGCTATTTACACAAATTTGGGGATTCTCTATGAAGAAAAAGATCAATATGCTAAAGCAATTGATTATCAGCTTCAAGCACTTAATATTTATCAAAAGAAAAAAAACTATTGGAATTCAGCTAAAACCTACTATGAAATTGGTACTATTCACTTTGAACAAGAACAATATAATTTAGCTAAACAACAATTTTTCAAGTGTCTTGAAATGTATGAACTCGATGAAGACTATGATCCTTATGTAAAAGCAGAAGCACTACGAAATATATCAAAAATCGCAGCAATCCAAAATGATTATGCTACCCATGCCTCCCTCAATCAACAATACAATGAACTACGTGATAGCATTTATTTCAACCGTTTAGATGCTACTGATTTTCAACTCGAACTCGAAGAAGAAAAACGAAAAACCGCTGAATTAGAATCTATTAACACCCAAAATCGATCTAAGATGATGCTGACTCAAGGACTTATTTTAATAGGTGGTTTACTTTTATTTGCCTTATTTTTATACTACCGAAATCGCCAACAACGCTATGAAATTCTCCAATCCCATTTAGAAATCGACGATATTTTACGCGAGCAAGAACTCAAGCTCGCCTATGCCAAACTCGAAGCTACCGATCAAACCCAAAAACGGATTGGTATTGACTTACACGATACCATAGGCGCAATGCTCGCTACGACAAAACTCTATTTTGCAGATTTTGGAGAGCAACTACAAGCTGTTAAAGTAGATTTAAGTCAACACAAAAAAGCCGTGGAATTACTCAATCAAACTGCAAAAGAAGTACGGCGTATTTCACACGATATGCAAGAGGGAATCCTCCGTAAATTTGGTTTACAAAGTGCCGTGAAGGACTTGGCAGATACAGTTAATGATAGTAATCAAATCAAAGTAAGCGTACACACCCATAATCTCAAAAAACGTATCCCAGAACATTTAGAAATTAATATTTATAAAATTGTTCAAGAACTCGTTGCCAATACTTTAAAACATGCGAAAGCGAATACACTCCATATTTCATTAATCCGACAAACTGAATTAATTAATATTCTAGTAGAGGATGATGGAATAGGTTTTGATGAAAATACAATTTCTACAAAAGGAGGAGTGGGCTTAGCCAATATTAAATCTCGTATTGTAGAACTACAAGGTACACAACATATTGATACTAGAAAAGGAAAAGGAACAATTGTCAATATCGACATACCCATTGAGGATACTTAAAAACATAAACCATGATAAATGTAATACTTGCAGACGACCATCAAATGTTTATTGATGGAATGCGTCTGCTTATTGACCAAAAAGAAGACATTCAAATTGTAGGCGAAGCCAATGACGGAGATACCGTTTTAGAACTACTCGCCAATGCTTCTCAGCCTGTAGATGTAGTGGTATTGGATATCGAAATGCCCGGGACAAACGGTATTGAAGCTACAAAAATCATTCGTTCGACTTATGAAAAAACGAAAGTATTGATCCTTTCTATGTACCACAAAAAAGAATTCATTATTCAGTTAATGAGAAATGGTGCTTCTGGTTATATTTTGAAAAATAAGAGTAAGGAAGAGTTAATCATGGCAATCTATAATGTTGCTTCTGGACGAACCCATTATGGATTAGAAATCATGGAAAAAGCAGTTGCCGTATCGCCAAATGAAGAAGAAGAGAAAGTAGAATTGACTGAACGGGAAATAGAGGTGCTACAGAAAATTGCAGAAGGATATATTACTAAAGAAATTGCCGATCAATTAAATATATCAGAAACCACAGTTACCACACATCGCCGAAATATCATGGCAAAACTGGAGGTTCCCAATTTAGCGCATCTTGTCCGCTATGCCATCAAACATGAGTATGTGGTTTTGTAAAAGAAATTATAAGAAGCTACTGATCCATAGATGAGTAGCTTCCTGAATACAAGTGTTTCAGTGATTTATGAAGGGTTATACAAGGGTATGATGAAAGGTTTACATTCATCATATTCGGGGTCAACAGGGCCTGCTACCCAATGATTGGGTATTTGATAGTCAGGTATTTTACAAACGATAGCTTCATAAAATTCTTGATAATTACCTTGAAATTTTCCATCATCCCAAGTATTGATTAATTCATAGGTAAATAGTCCATACCCATATTTTTCTCTAGATAATTGATCTTCTTGACTACTTGATATTAATCGTACAGCAGCCACTACGCCTTCCAACTCTAATCTTGTATTTTGACGACCATATTCTAAATTTTCTATTTGAATATTTCTTAGAACATCACCACTATGACAACTATCACAAGTGATTAAAATTCGAACTCCTTTTTCAAAGGTTTTCAAAAGTTCATGAATATCATCATCTAATAATTGATCATCATAAAAACAAAGGGTTTCATCTAAGCCATCTTGTTCATCAAAATTTCTATCTGGAACCTGTCCACCATGACCAGAAAAAGAAATCCAAAATAGATCACCTGCTTTTAGTTTTTGTCTTATCAGATTTACTTTTTCATAAAAAGCATCTATTGTAGCAGCTTCCGTCAATAATAATTCACTAGATGCATACTTCAAATCTGTTGCGATTTTGTACATAGCCTTAGCATCTGCTTCGCAACAATTTAATTTTCCATCCCAATCGTGATATTGCTTAGGATCGACTTCATTAACTCCAATATGGAGAGAATAGGCGCAGTTGTAGTTATTCATTTTGTTTGATTTTGTACGATTCTCAAAGGTAAATTAATTCAACGTTTTATTTCTACCTACATCTAAGTAGCATTCACTACTAATAATAGAGGTTTGTTATACTAAAATCAGAAATTATATTGATTTTTGAGGTTTACACTACTAAATTTCTTTCAAACTTCGGTATTATTACGCTATAGCTACACACAAAACAATATCTATGTCCAAAACTATCTACGCCTTATACGCAATTGATTAGATGGTTTCAAAAGAAAAAAGGTGAACAGTACAATAACTATTCACCTTTCAATCGGTAATAAAATCAATATTTTTAGGGTCTATTTTTCATTAAGACTCATTTTAATCTTTTTCTCTAAATCCGTTACGGTATCTTTAAAGATCATATCTGTATCCAATAAATCTTGAACTGTTTTACACGAATAGATTACGGTACTATGGTCACGGCCTCCAAAATTTTCTCCAATGGCTTTGAGTGATTTATTGGTCAAGTTTTTCGCTAAATACATCGATAATTGCCGTGCAATTACAATAGAACGCTTTCGTGTTTTGCTTGCTAATTTTTCTACAGGGACATCAAAGTGATCGGCAACTAATTTTTGAATAAAATCTACCGTGATTTCTTTATTGATTTGCTTAACAAAATTTTTGATTACTTCTTTTGCTAAATCTAAATCTATTTCTCTTCGGTTTAGGGAGGATTGAGCAATCAAGGAGACTAATACGCCTTCTAGTTCGCGGATATTGTTTTTAATATTGTAGCAGATAAATTCTGTAACATTATAGGGTAATTCTACTCCTTCTTTCGACATTTTGGCTTCTAAAATAGCCATACGGGTCTCTAAATCAGGAGCTTGCAAGTCGGCACTCAGTCCCCATTTAAAACGAGAAATCAATCGTTCTTCCATACCATCCAAATCTTTGGGTGCACGATCAGAAGTTAAGATCAATTGTTTACCATTTTGGTGTAATTGGTTAAAAATGTGGAAGAAAATTTCTTGTGTTTTACTTTTATTGGCAAGAAATTGTATATCATCTACTATTAATATATCAATTAATTGATAAAAATTCACAAAATCATTAACTGCATTATTTTTGATAGATTGGATAATTTGATTGGTAAATTTTTCCGAAGAGACATACAAGATTGTCTTTTCAGGCATATTCATCAAAATCTCATTACCAATCGCTTGAGCTAAATGAGTTTTGCCCAAGCCTACATCTCCAAAAATCACCAATGGATTAAATGCTGTACCACCCGGTCGTTTGGCAATTGCCATTCCTGCCGAACGTCCTAAACGATTGCAGTCTCCTTCAATAAAGGTATCAAAGGTATAAGCAGGATTGAGTTGAGGATCAATTTTTAGCTTTTTGATCCCTGGTATAACAAATGGATTTTTAATATTTCCCGAGTCCACCATGCCCGGTTGAAAACCTTTACTTGTAGATGGAGCTTTTGTACTAGTTGAAGGCGTTTGAGGAACAAAGCGATGATTTTGCTGATGAGGCTTGTTCATGAGTATCTGATACTCCAAACGTCCTTTTTCACCCAACTCCTGTCGGATGGTCATTTTCAATAAAGAAACATAATGTTCTTCTAGCCATTCATAGAAAAATTTATTGGGTACTTGAATGGTGAGTGCATTATTGACTAGCCGTACAGGGCGAATAGGCTCAAACCAAGTCTTGAAGCTCTGTGAGTTGACATTTCTACGAATGGTACGCAGACAACTATCCCATACTGAGGTACAGTCTTTTATCATTCTTCAGATTGATGAGGCCCTAAAGCCGGTTAAAAAATAAGAATAGTGTGTAGTAGATTTTCACAGTATCAGGACAAGGAATAAATCCTTTTATAGTGTTTCACCAAACATAAACAATAGCTACATTTCTCTTCCGATACTATGCTTTGGTGGAGAATACAAATGTCTAAAAAAAATGCCAGAATCCGAAATGGAATTTGTTTCAAAAACGCATATTTTTTTTTATTATCTTTTAATCGTCAATCAATATCATCAGCTTAATGAAATCTTATTTTTTATAAGCAAAAAACGGATTTAATTGATTGTCAATTTTTTAGCTTCATTTTACAAAAGTCATACACTAATTTTACCTAAATACGCTCACAAAAAAACGCTACTATCACACAAATAATGAAATAGAAAATATTTTTCCACGACTTATCCACGCTTTATTAACAGGTTCTTACACTGCACACATTTGTGCTTAAAATTGTATTCAAAGTGAATATCTATACGCCCCAAAATGATTCCAGCCCATCCTGCTTGATGAATTAAAACGGGTTTTTCATCAAGATTTGGCTGTATGTCAGGTTCATCCATAAAGGTGTGTGTATGCCCTCCTAAAATCAGATCAACATGACGTGTCTGTTGGGCTAAATGTACATCTGATACTTCATTTGTATCATATTTATAGCCCAAATGAGAAAGACAAATCACATAGTCACATTTTTCTTCTTCTTTTAAGATTGTTCCATAACTATTTGCTTGTTCAATAGGATCAAGATAGCGAGTGTTTCCAACTAAAGTGGAAGGTACGAGTCCATCCAACTCAATGCCGAGTCCAAAAACGCCAATGCGAATTCCCCCTTTTTCAAAAATTTGATAGGGTTTAGTTTGCTGATGCATGATGGTATCTGAAAAATCGTAATTGGCGATCAGCAAAGGGAAATTCGCATGGGGTAATTGTTTATACAAGCCTTCTATTCCTGCATCAAAGTCATGATTACCAATTGTTGCAGCATCATATTTCATTTCAGACATTAACTTGAATTCTAATTCTCCACCAAAAAAATTAAAATACGGTGTGCCTTGAAAAATATCACCACAATCTAAGAGTAATACATGTTCTTCTTCTTGGCGAATTTGATTAATCAAAGCCGCCCTACGCGCAACGCCCCCTAGTCCTTGCGCTCGTCCTCCGTCCATCGGAAATGGTTCAATGCGACTGTGCATATCATTAGTATGCAAAATCGTCAATTTTGTCACTTCAGGTCGAACGAATGCATTCATCGGCACTACACCTGCTCCTGCAAGAACAGTTGTGGTACCGACTGTACGAATAAAGTTGCGTCGATTCATTCTCAGAATTTCGTTAATTAAATACGCTCTTCATCTATTGTGTAATACGGCCTTCTATTTCGGCTTGTATTAAAGGATTATTTGACAAGTAGTCTAAAAGGATAGATCGAATGAGATGTTCCGTTACTTGTTTTTCTTGACCGACTAAAAAATCGCACTTGTCTCCACCATTCGCGATATAATCGGGCAATACAATTGTATATCGTTGATCTTTATCAATTGCTTTTCCCTTTATTTGTATATTGACTGCTTGCTTGTTTTTAATTTCAAATCGAAGCCCATGACTGACTGGCCATCCACCTAAAGCGGCAATATGATCCAAAAATTGTTGAATCCGTGTACCGCTTAATTGCATTAGTACCAGTCGATTTTCAAAAGGCATTAATTCGTAAATCTTCCCACGAGAAATTTCTCCTTCGGGTAAATAAGGAATACGAATTCCTCCATAATTTTGGAGGGCAAAATCAATTGTTGTGTTTAAAAGTTGTTCTGCTTGAGTATGTATGGCATCAGCCATCCAATTGCCTAGGGTACTTTCGGGTCTTGTTTTGTCCATTCGGCTTTCGCAATTACCTACAGGTACATTCATGGCATGATCGAGCTGTGTCTTATAAGGCTGAATCAATTGTTCGATAGATGGGCTAGCATCCACAGCACTTGATTCGTCTACTTTATAAGTCAACGATTGCGTATCGGTCTGATGATAAACTTTGGAACATGAAAAGAATAAAAGGAAACTCAGTAAGAAGAGCGTGCTTTTTCTCATAGTATGTTTTGGTCTATAATGCCGATAGATTAAAAGAAATTTTTATACTAAAGCGTATAAAAATTGACTGTTCGTTTTCTTCCTTCAAAGAAAGGCAATTTTATTCAAAAAAAGAATAGTCTTTTGAAAAAAAACGATCAGAATTTTCTATCAAATTAATTTTGTGAACAACAAACAATTATGATACAGTTTTTGATTAACTATATTTACTGATGTAAATATATCTATCTTACTAAATAACAAACATGAGTCGTTCCGAATTTTTGAAGTCTTGAGTTTTTGGGGCATCGAGCCTCAAAAACTCATAATTGAGGGGTATAAGGGGGGAAGTATGCCGAAAATCGGCATACTTCTCCCCTTAAAATCCCCATAAAAACAGCCAAAAGGGGCTCGATGCCCCTTCTGGCTGTAATATTTGGCTTCATCCACGAATTTTTAATAAAATTCGGGATGATTCATGTTTGTATTTATTTCTGTTTAAAACGATTATCTATTTACACCACTTCCGACTTTGTTGGTTGTCTAAAGACGACGGTATCATCAAAAACATCTAGGACGATTCGGCTCTTTGGTTTTACTTTTCGTAAAAGTAATTGCTTCGACAATTCATTCAAGACCCGTTTTTGAATCACACGCTTTAAAGGGCGAGCACCGAATTCAGGCGAAAAACCTTCTTCTGCTAACCAATTCATCGCTGCGGGCGCAATGTCCAAATCAATTTCTTGTTCTTGTAAGGTCTTTTTAATTTGCTGCAATTGTAATTTGGTGATCTTTAAAATATCTCGACGGGATAACGGACGGAACATCACCACCTCATCTATACGATTGAGAAACTCTGGACGAACACTCTGCTTTAATAAATTGAAGACCATATTTTGCGTCTTTCCAATGACTTCTTCTTTATTGGTGGCATTGATACGTTCAAAATTATCCCGAATAATATCAGATCCCATATTGGAGGTCATGATGATAATTGAGTTTTTGAAATCAGCGACTCTACCTTTATTATCGGTCAAACGACCTTCCTCTAGGACTTGCAATAAAATATTGAACACATCAGGATGTGCCTTTTCGATTTCATCTAGCAAAACCACACTATACGGTTTTCGACGAACCGCTTCGGTCAATTGTCCGCCTTCATCATAACCTACATAGCCAGGAGGCGCACCGACCAATCGAGATACTGAGTGTCGCTCTTGATACTCACTCATATCAATACGAGTAAGCATATTTTCATCATCAAAAAGAAATTCAGCGAGTGCTTTTGCCAATTCTGTTTTACCGACTCCAGTTGTTCCCAAAAACAAGAAAGAACCAATGGGACGCTTGGCATTGGACAAACCTGTTCGAGATCGACGAATGGCATCCGCAATAGCTTCTACGCCTTCATCTTGTCCTACCACCCGCTTGTGTAATTCCGATTCTAAATTAATCAATTTTTCACGTTCCGATTGTAGCATTCTGGTCACAGGAATTCCCGTCCATTTACTTACAATCTGAGCAATATCTTCGGCATCAACTTCTTCTTTGACGAGCATTTTACCTTCCAATTGCATTGCTAGGAGTTGCTTATTTAAAGCATCCAATTCTTGTTGCAATTCAGGAGTTTTACCATATCGAATTTCTGCTGCTTTAGAGAAGTCGCCTTCTCGCTCTGCACGATTGCCTTCAACTTTGAGTTGTTCTAAACCTTCTTTGGCTTGTTGAACGCCCAAAACAATCGCTCGCTCATCTTCCCATTGCGCTTTGATGTCTTTACGCGTATCTTCGAGATTCGCTAATTCTTCATTGATGCTTTGAATTTTTTCTTCTTCTTGCTCGCGCTTCATCGCCTCGCGCTCAATTTCCAATTGACGAATACGACGTTCTACTTCATCCAATTCTTCGGGCATCGAATTCATTTCCAAACGCAAACGAGCGGCTGCTTCATCAATTAAATCTATCGCTTTATCGGGTAAAAAACGATCCGTGATATAGCGAGAAGATAATTGTACTGCTGCTACAATCGCACTATCGGTAATATTAATTTTATGATGGGTTTCGTAGCGTTCTTTCAGTCCACGTAAGATGGAAATCGCATCATCTTCATTCGGTTCACCTACTGTCACTACTTGAAAACGACGTTCTAAAGCTTTGTCTTTTTCGAAGTATTTTTGATATTCATTCGTGGTCGTTGCTCCGATGGCTCGTAAATCTCCTCTTGCTAAAGCAGGTTTTAAGATATTAGCAGCATCCATTGCCCCTTGATTTTTACCCGCACCTACAAGGGTATGAATTTCATCAATAAACAAGAAGATGTTGCCATTGGCACTCATCACTTCATTGACGACTGCTTTAAGGCGTTCTTCAAATTCTCCTTGATATTTTGCTCCTGCAATCAAGGCTCCCATATCTAAGGCATAAATGTCTTTATCTTGTAAATCTTCGGGTACATCACCATTCACAATTCGATGTGCTAAGCCTTCAATAATCGCTGTTTTACCGACTCCAGCTTGCCCCACTAAAATAGGATTGTTCTTTGTACGACGTGCCAAAATATGCAGAACTCGACGGATTTCTTCATCTCTTCCAATAACAGGATCGAGTTTACCCGTACGCGCGCGTTCGTTGAGATTGGTCGCGTATTTTCCAAGGGCATTATACGTATTTTCTGCACCTGTGGAGGTTACTTTTTTTCCTTTTCGTAATTCTTTAATGGCTGTTTTTAAGCCTTTTTCTGATACGCCACTATCTTTTAATAATTGGGAGATTTGATCTTTAGTAGATAAAATACTCAACAAGATATGTTCGATAGCCACATATTCATCTCCAAATTCTTTGAGAAAAGAATTCGCTTTTTGAATAGCAGTGATCGCCGTTCTAGATAAATATTGTTGTCCTTCTGTGCTTACTTTCGCATAGGATTGAACAGTACTATCTACTGCTGCACGAACGGCTCCGACATTGACACCTAATTTCTTAAATAAAAAAGGTGTTACATTTTCATCTATATCTAAAATCGCCTTCATCAAATGTCCCAGTTCAATAGCTTGGTGTTGGTGTTCCAAAGCAATTTGATGCGCCCGTTGAAGGACTTCTTGCGATTTTATGGTGAAGTTGTTAAAATTCATTTTCTTTAATTCTTAGGTTTGAAGAAGCGGTTTGAACTTAATACTTTTGTTCATATGAATTTCTATTTACGCCTTGTTTCGTTCTAAAAATACTCATTTAGCCCAGCTAAACTCCGTTTTTTATGCCTCACCTGACGAAAAAATAATTTTCATACTATTCAAAAAACTAAATTCAAACCGCTTCTAAGATTTCTAAGATAAGATCAAAAACCACCCCATTCTATTTTTTAACACAAATTGTGTCTTTTTGGCGCAAAAAATCAGTTTTCGGCTGTCATAATGGCAAAAACATGAGACCGTAATCTATTTCCGAACAAGATTACACTCGAAATTTAAACAAATTAGAAATAGAAAGGATGTGTTAAAAGAGGGTATTCACATTAATTTGAAAAGGAAGTGTGGAATGAGCGACTACGTTGGATGCAGTAAATGTATTCATTTCTTTATAATCACTCTTCTCAGGTAAGGTATAAACTTCTACCTGTTTATCGGATACATTGACAATCCAATATTCAGGAATCATGGCACTTGCATATAATTTTTTCTTTTGAGTACGATCAAAATGCAGTGTAGAATCTGAGACTTCAATAATTAAGTGTATATCTGCTGGTGATGGATGATTATCTCGATACGATTGGAGTTTTGCAACAGCAAGATCTGGTTCAGGCTGAGAATTATCATTAATGTGTATGGGGTTTTGAATACGAATTTTGGCTTTTCCAGTTAATGATGCAAAAAGTTGTTCCGCAATTACATCAACAATATCAGCATGTATACTTTTTATTGGACTCATCTTTTGTATAATTTCACCATTAATCAATTCTACATCATCTGTTGGTTTTAAAATGCCAACTTCTGCCATTTTGTAGTATTCATCTACAGTGAATAATTTTTTTCTCGTCTTTATCGTCATTTAAAAAATCATTTTACCAAAAATACAAAATATTCACGCATCATACTTAATTCAAGTTGCGGTTTATCATTTATAGAACCCCAATGCGTTTCATTTTAGTTCAAAATCTCCTTAATGATGTTCATGATACGCAACTTGGGTCATTTATTAAAAATAGTTTACACCATTTCAAACAACAATATCATCTTATTTCATTGGATAATTGTTTCTTTGTGATTTTACTTCGTTATGGCTGTAGTGTTAATAGGCTGTTAATTTGTATTCTATTTTTAAATAGCAGTAATCTTTTCTTATTTTTAGCATGATAATTCGGCCCACACGATAAACTAACCAAGAAATCGTATTGTCAGTGCTACTTAAAAAATTGCATTTTGATTTCTTGTAATCCATAAATGGAGGATCACACTTTAATTGAACCGTTTTGCTCCTTCATTTATGTCCAAAATCAAAATTTTATTTTTTCAGCTATATTATCTATAATGACAAAAAAAATACTCCTTCCTCTTATTTTAATAGGAATTGCTGTGGCAAGTTATTATTACTTTTTTGCTCCTTCTGCTAATACCACTTCTACTGAACAAATCAGCGTCCAAGTTAAAAAAGACGATTTCAAAATCAATGTTTCCGCTACAGGAGAACTGAAAGCCAAAAATTCAGAAAAAATTCGCGGTCCACAATCTATGCGCTCTGCTGGTATCTGGAATACGACCATTTCAGATTTAATTACGGAAGGGACTGTAGTCAATGAAGGTGATTATGTGGCGACCTTGGATCGTACAGAGGTGGATAATAAGATTAAAGATGCCTTGAGCGAATTAGAAAAAGTTCAGACCCAATTAGAACAAGCTAAAATTGATACGGCCATTGATCTTCGAGGAATTCGCGATCAGTTGGTGAATATGAAATTTAGCATGAAGGAGAAAGAATTAGAAGTGGAACAATCCAAATATGAACCTGAAATGGTCATCCAACAAGCCGAAATTGATCTCACCCGTACCAAACGAGATTATACACAATTGGAGAGCAAACTCGATCTAAAAAAAGAACAAGCCGTTGCCAAAATCGCCGAAATTGATGCCCAACTCAAACAATTACAAAATAAACTAAATGTCCTTCAAACATTAAAAAAAGATTTTGTGGTTAAAGCTCCTAAATCTGGAATGGTCATTTATTCCCGTTCCTGGAATGGCGAAAAGAAAGGACCTGGCTCACAAATTAGTGGTTGGGATCCTGTAGTGGCTGAATTACCCGATTTATCCGATATGATTTCTAAAACTTATGTCAATGAAGTCGATATAAGTCGAGTCAAAAAAGGACAAGAAGTCGATGTCAAAATTGATGCCTTTCCAGATAATCAATATACAGGTAAGGTGATTAAAGTAGCAAATATTGGCGAACAATTACGAGGCTTTGACTCCAAAGTATTTGAGGTCGTCATTCAAGTAAATGAACCCGATTCGATCCTTCGTCCTGCCATGACTACTGCTGTAGATATTCAAACGGATTTATTTGAAGAGGTTCTATCTATTCCCTTAGATGCACTTCATACCGATAGCATTTCTTTTGTTTATCGAAAAAAAGAAGATGGGAATATCACCAAACAAGAAATTGTAACCAGTCTATCTAATAATGATAAGATTATGGTGGATTATGGACTGTCCGATAAAGATGAAATCTTATTAAGCATTCCTGATAATGCAAACGATTTATCCTTCACTTACTTAGAAAAAGCCATCAAGGATGAAATTCAACAAAAACAAGAAGAAGCTGCCAAAAAACGAGAAGCCGCTATGCTAGAAAAAATGAAATCTGTCAAAGATGAAAATATTTCTGGAGATAGTGAGAATGGCGATTTTATTATTATCATGAATTAATTCTAAGGAAGATGCAACGAATATTATTCAATTTTTACCTTGCCTTAGAAGGGGTTATGGCGAATCGTCTTCGCGCTATTTTGACGGCATTAGGAATTATTTTTGGTGTAGCAGCCGTAATTGCGATGCTTGCAATTGGTCGAGGTGCGGAAGAAGCGATTTTAGAGCAAATGAAACTTATTGGCACTAACAATATCATCGTCAAATCTGAATTTGAAGATAAAGAAGATGAGGATGATGCAGAAGCCACCACCGTTGCCAATCAAAAGAAAAAACGTCCTTACTCCCCTGGTTTAACTTTAGAAGACATTGATGCCATCGAAGATATTTTGCCCACCCTTTCTGATGCCAGTCCTGAAGTAGTCATTTCCACTACGATTATTCAATCTGGCAAACTGGAAAAAGCGAAATGTATCGGTATTACGAATAGTTTTTTTGAGTTGAATAATATCAAACTAGGTGCAGGTAAGAAATTTCACGATGTCCATTTTGAACGCGGCAAGCCAGTCTGTATTATTGGAAAGAAAATACAAGCTAAATTTTTTAGCCAATCTGATCCCATTGGTCAAAAAATTAAATGTGGGAATACATGGCTCACCGTCATTGGGGTCTTAGAACAACGCATTGCAACTAAGGAAAGTTTGACCAATTTAGGAATACGCGATTATAATGCGGATGTCTATATTCCGATCACCACTGCACTGCGTCGTTTTAAAAATAGAGCAATCATCACCAAAAAAGACATTAAACGAGGGAATCGCTCTGGTAACCAAACAGCTAGCAATTATCATCAATTAGATCGTTTAGTTTTGCAAGTGAAAGATGCGAATCAATTGGCTGCCTCTGCTGGAATTGTTTCTCGCATTCTTACCCGTAGACACAATGGTGTAGTTGATTTTGAAATACAAGTCCCTGAAAAACAAATTGAAGCACAGCAAAAAACACAGCAAACCTTCAATATTGTTCTAGCAGTTATTGCAGGTATTTCTTTATTAGTGGGAGGTATAGGGATTATGAATATTATGTTGGCTTCCGTATTGGAACGCATCAAAGAAATTGGCGTACGTCGTTCCTTAGGAGCGAATCGAAAAGATATTGTGTTGCAATTTTTATTTGAAGCTATTTTTATCAGTTTGATTGGTGGATTAATAGGTATCTTCTTAGGGGTTTTTTCTGCCAATGTGATTGCGAATAGCGCAGAGATTCCTACGATTGTATCATCTTGGTCGATTATTTTGTCTTTTGGTGTAGCAGCGAGTATTGGGCTTATTTTTGGAATTTTTCCTGCTCAACGTGCTGCGCAGCAAGATCCGATTAAGGCATTACGGACAGATTAGGAGATGTGGTTTCATGCACGCGCCGCTGGGACTAGTTTATAGTTTTTAAAAGGAAAAATTAAACTTGAATATTTACAAATAATACAAAATGAAAAAAGGAATTATACTCATCGTTTTACTTGCTGGTTTTCAATGTATCATAGCCCAAAATTATGTTAGTAAAGATCCAGCTTATGTTGATAATGTAGAAAAAGCAGCTACTGCCTATGAAGAAAAAGATTATAAAACTTGTGCAACATGTTACGAAAAAGCACTCGCTGTAACCACTAAAAGTTATTATAGTGTAATGAATGCAGCGAGATGTTATTCCTTAGCTGGTGATCAAAAAAATGCTGCACGATGGGTCGAAGTCGGTTTGAATGAAAATTATGAGGCCGTTTCGTCTAGATTAAAACAAGATGAAGATTTTGCTCCCTTAAAAGCCCATAAAAAATGCTGGAAAAAACTGGAAAAGAAACAAGAAACAGCAAGAATCGCTTATGAAAGCACCATAAATGTTCCTCTTCGTGATGAATTGGCGCTCATGTTTGAAAATGATCAAAAATATCGCAAGCAAATGCGCGATGTGGAGAAAGAATTTGGTTGGGAATCAGATGAAATGAAAGAACTATGGAACAAACAAGGAGAAGTCGATTCTTTAAATATGCTTCGTCTCGAAGAAATCATTGCTGTACATGGTTATCCTGGGAAAGATTTAGTCGGTGCAAATACCGCTCGTGCAGGCTTCTTTATTATTCAACATGCTGATTTAAAATACCAAGAAAAATATTTACCCCTTTTAAAAAAGGCAGCCGATAATGGAGACATTCGTAAATCAACCCTTGCTCTTTTGATTGATCGTGTGCGGATGCGCAATGGAGAAACTCAGTTGTATGGTACACAAATCAAAAAAAATGAGGAAGGTGAATATTACGTTCACGACATCGAAGATCCTGAAAATATTGATAAACTTCGAGCAGAAGTAGGACTTGGGCCTTTGGCAGAGTATGTAAAACGATGGGATATTACTTGGCCTCCGAAAAAAAATCCTATCAAAGAAGTCGCCAATCCTTTTACCAAAGAGTATCAACGCTTAACGGGTCAATGGAAATTAACGGCGATCAAATATTTCCCGCAAGATGAGATCGTCATGCCTAAAAAAGATTATTGGGTCGAATTTTCTCAAGATAAAATCAATTACAAATTGGAAGTGAATACCTGTTTTATGGGGTACAAAATTACAGGATTAGGGGAACTCAAAACAGGACAAGCAGGTTGTACCAAAATGTGCTGTGATAAGGACATCTCTGAAAAATTGCGTTATAGTGCCGTTCAAACCTATGAGTTTAAAGGTGATCGCTTGATTCTTAGTACAGATAAAGAACATTTTGAATTCTCACGAAAATAAGCCTTCATGCACAACAGTCTTCACGTCAAAGAACTATCTGAACTCGAACTAGAATCGCTCATGGATTATTGGTATACCGCTGATGCAGATTATCTGAAAGGAATGGGGGCGGATATTGTAAAATTACCCCCTAGAGCAGATTTTACCAATACGATTGCTCGACAAATTCAATTGCCTTACCCAAAAAAGAAAGCCTTTGCGCTGGTTTGGTATGATGGCGATCAAGCAATTGGACACACCAATGTTAATGATATTTCTTTTGGCGAATCTGCTTTTATGCACTTGCATTTATGGTATCCCAGTAATCGAAAAAAAGGTATGGGAAGTACCTTAGTCCGAAAATCCATTCCATTTTTCTTTGAGAAATTACAACTGCAAACCCTTTATTGCGAACCCTATGCACTTAATCCTGCTCCAAATAAAACCTTACCCAAAATAGGCTTTGAATTTGTAAAAACCTATCGAACCATACCCAGTTCTATTACTTTTGAACAAGACGTGAATCAATGGAAAATGACACGCCCACAATTTGAATTACTAAAGCTTAATTAATCAATATGCCTCTAAAAACGATCCTTGTATTTTGTCTATTTAGTCTGTCTACCTTTTGTTTTGCCCAAACTGAAACCATTCGCCTTACTTTAGAAGAAGTCATTGCGCTTGCGCAAAGTGATGCACCTGATGTATTGATCGCACAAACTCGTTTGAGTAATAACTATTGGATTTATCAATCTTTTTTAGCCGATTATAAACCACAGATTGATCTAAGTGGACAAATACCTGCTTGGAATCGCTCTATTGTTCCTACTACACAAGAAGATGGAACCGTAAAATATACCCCCATTAATTTCTTATCTAATTCTGTAGGTCTTTCGCTAAGTCAAGATATTGCTTTGACTGGAGGACGCATTTTTGCCACTACAAATTTAGAGCGAAATGACTTTTTCCAAGATATATCAACTACCGCATATTTATCTACGCCTATTTCTATAGGTTTTCAACAACCTTTATTTGCCTTTAATGAATTAAAATGGAATAAGAAAATAGAACCCCTTCGTTATGAAGAAGCTTCTCGTGAATATGCCGAAAACATGGAACAAATTGCCTATGATGCAGCGCAATTGTTTTTTCAGGTTTTTTTAGCACAATTAAACGTCAAAGCACAAGAAAAAAATAAAGCCAATGCGGATTCTTTATACCGTATTTCTCAAGGACGATTTGAAGTAGGGCGAATTGCAGAAACAGAATTATTACAAATTGAATTATCGTCTAGTAATGCCACCGCTAATCTAGCCCAATCCACCTTAAATTTACAAACCACTACAGAACAACTTCGCAATTTTTTAGGAATAACCAAAGCAGTTAATTTTGATTTGATAGCTCCTGATGAAATACCTGATCTTGTCATTGATGGTACAACTGCATTAAATCAAGCTCGCCAAAATCGTGCACAATCCATCCGTTTAAAACGTCAATTATTAGAAGCAAAAGGAGCAGTTACGCGTGCAGAAAAAGAAAATGGTATCAATGCAAATTTATTTGGTTTAATAGGATTTACAGGTACAGATAATACACTTTGGGGAGCTTATCAACAACCTGATTATCAAGATCGAGTAACCTTAGGAATTGAAGTTCCTATAGCCGATTGGGGGAAACGACAAGCGCGTTTGGAAATTGCGCAATCCAATCAAAAATTAGTGCAAATGAATACAGAGCAAGAACGCGTAAATTTTGAGCGTGAAATTTTACTCAAAGTACAACAATTTGATCTAGTACGTAATCAAGTGACGCTTGCAGAACGAGCTTATGAAATTTCTCAAAAGCGAGAAGATATTACCCGCAAACGTTATTTTATTGGAAAAATTGGGATTACTGAGCTTAATCTTGCGCTTCGGGAGCTCGATGAGGGGCGAGTGAGTTACATCAATGCGCTTCGTCGATTTTGGCTAGCCTATTATGAATTACGAAATTTATGTCTCTATGATTTTGAAAAAGGTAAACCTTTAGTAAAAACCTTAGAAGGATACTAATACCGTTTTCTATGGTTTTTCCAAACAGTTAATTAAATTCCTTTACAGACATTGCCTCAAAGCTCCAACAAGCGCATTGACATGATTATAGGTACAACTTTCACCCATGATACCAATACGCCATATTTTTCCAGCAAACGCCCCTAAGCCCCCTCCGACTTCTATATTAAAATCATCTAATAATTGACGGCGTAATTTTGCTTCATTTTTGATACGTTTAGGCAATTTGACAGCATTGAGATTGGGTAAACGATGCGCTGGTTTCACCAAATACTCAAATCCTAGTTCTTCTAAATTTTTCTTGAGATAGTGGTGTACATTTTTATGGCGTTTCCAACGATTTTCTAAACCTTCTTCCAAGACAATACTCAAAGCCTCATGAATCGCATAAACCGAAGAAACAGGTGCTGTATGATGATACGCTCGTTTCGCGCCTACCCAATAATTTTTCACCAAACTCAAATCTAAAAACCAACTTTGAACTGGCGTCTTCCGATTTTCCAAAGCTTTGACCGCTCGCTCAGAAAAAGAAACAGGCGATAAGCCTGGGGGCGCACTCAAGCATTTTTGAGTACCAGTATAAATCGCATCTATCTCCCACTCATCTACTTTTAAAGGTACTCCACAATAAGATGTTACGGCATCTACCATCAATAAAGTTCCTGCTTCATGTACTAATTCACTTATCTTTTCTAAGGGTTGGCAAGCACCCGTCGAAGTTTCTGCATGGACTAAAGCCACAAGTTTAGGCTTAGGACAAGCTTTTAATGCTTTTTTGACTTGAGCTACTTTGGTGACTTCTCCCCAAGGAGTTTCTATTTTGTGAACCGTTGCTCCGCATCGTTCAGCGATATTCACCATTCGTCCACCAAATACACCATTGACACAAATAATACATTCATCCCCCGGTTCTAGTAAATTGACTAGACAAGTTTCCATTCCTGCACTCCCTGGGGCGGATACGACAAAAGTAAGGTGATTCTTTGTCAGAAAAGTTTGTTGTACCATTGACTTGACTTCATCCATCATTTGTACAAATTGAGGATCAAGATGTCCAATAAGAGGGCTTGCCATTGCTTTGAGTACTCTGGGGTGCGCATCGGAGGGGCCCGGACCCATCAAAATTCGTTGTGGAGGATTAAAAGATGTTGAAGTCATAATCAGTATAAATTGAAACCTAGTGTTTAGAAATAGATCTTCAATTAGATACCTCCAAAATAGCTTATTCATTCATCAGAATCATGGAAGTCTATTTTCTATTGAAGCTATTTAGTATACCGCTAAACAAGTCAATTTGATACTTATTATACTATATTTTTTAATTTGATAGGATTCTAATTTTTTGAACTTGCGTTTGATACTTGCACTTGCGCTTGCGCTTAGGAAATTATTTTTTACTTATGTTTTATCTAATTACATTTTTTACTTCTCTAACCAATCTCGTAGTACTGCTTCCGTATCTTCTCCTGCTGCTCTAGAACCAAATTGTACTTTTGAGACGGTACGACTAAAACGTGGAGCTGGAGCAGGTTGTATAAATCCATCTAATTCAAAATAGGTGTTGCGTGCTACATTGTGAGGATGTTCTTGCGCTTCGATAAAATCTAAAACAGGTGCGAAACAAACATCTGTTCCTTCTAGGATTGCACACCATTCATCGCGCGTTTTAGTTTTAAAAAGGAGCTCCAATTTTTCTTTGTTTGAAGTCCAAGTCTGAGGATTTAATTGATTGGTAAATTCTTCTGGGTCTAAACCAGTTTTTTCAAGTAAAAGGGTATAAAATTGAGGCTCTAAAGCACCTATAGAAATGTATTTTTCATCTTTGGTTTCGTAAACCTCATAAAAATGAGCTCCTGAATCCAATAAATTGACCCCATGCTGTTTTTCAGACCACATTCCCATTTTATGAAGCGAATTAAACACGGACATTAAAACAGCCGTTCCATCGGTCATCGCTACATCAATTACTTGCCCTTTTCCAGATTTTTGGGTTTCTAATAAAGCTGCCAAAATTCCCGTTACTAAAAACATTCCTCCTCCTCCGTAATCACCCACCAAATTTAAAGGTGGATTGGGACATTGCCCTTTACGTCCTGTCGCACGTAAAGCCCCTGTCAAAGAAATATAGTTGATATCATGCCCTGCTGCCTTTGCTAAAGGGCCTGATTGCCCCCAACCTGTCATTCTTCCAATTACTAATTTAGGATTCCGTTGATGAAGGATTGCTGGCCCAATTCCCAAACGCTCCATTACCCCTGGTCGAAAACCTTCAAATAAAGCATCTGCTTTTTCTACTAATTGCAGTAAGGTCCCTATATCTTCAGCTGACTTTAGATTAAGTGCAATGGATTTTTTTCCTCGACGATTACAATCTGGAATTCGTTTTTTTTGAGGATCAGTTTTGCGTTCTACTAGGATGACCTCTGCCCCCATATCTGCCAATAACATTCCAGCAAATGGAGCGGGGCCTAAGCCTGCCATTTCTATAATTTTAAATCCTTTGAGAGGGCCCATAACTGAATTTTAGAGAATAGGATCGCGATCGTTAAGCGTCAAACTTTGTTCTAATTCTTTTTTTGCCGTATTGATAGCTGTTTGATTGCCTACCGCTTCTGCCGCACGTTTTTTTCCTTGTAGTGATAACAATCTTCGTGGATGTCGTTGTAAGGATTTATCAAAAACAACTAAAGCTTCAGCAGCTTTTCCATTTGCTAATAACCACTCTCCATAAGCTTCATGAACGGGTTTTAAAATACGTGGTGGACCAAACGCATAATTGAGTGACTCATCTAATTCTACTCCTGCTGTAAACCATTTCATAGCACCTTCTTTTTCCCCTTTTAAATCAGCTAAATACGCTCTTAATTCCATTTCCATCACATGAGCAATATCAATATCCAATTGACTTGGTGGTTTATCTGCAAATCCACCAGAACTACACATAGAAAAGCCCTTCTCCCCTACTGCTAATTTTGCAATATGGCGTTTTTTAGCCATTGCATCTATCAAATCTTTTAATTCATCTTGTTGATCTTGGTGATACAATTTCATGCCTTCTAAAAAATGATAGCCTGCAATTTTAGTAATATTCAAATCATTAACATCCACTTCTATATTGGCTATTGGGCTATCCCAATTATTGGCTTCTATCAATTGCGCTCCTTTCATCGCTATTAAATATTGACGAGCATTTTTATCTGGATCGTTTGTAGTATAATCGCTCATTCGTTGGGTTAATTCAGCCGCTTTTTCTGTTTCTCCTTTTTGAAGTAAACCATATTGCAACCAATTTAAAGCATGATAGCTACCGACTAAATTGTCTAAATTCTTCCGTTTTTTACGATTAATTCCAGCATTCCAAGAAGCAATGTTTGAAGTGATCACATTTTCCCATTTCCCCATCGCTACATAAATGTGAGAAGGCATATGTAAGGCATGTGCTGCATCAGGAGCAACGACACTATACTCATCGGCAGCATCAATCGCTAAATGAGCGTGTTTTGGGTCATCGTAAGAATGGATTAAATAATGTAATGCCCCCGGATGATTGGGATTTTCTTTTAATATGCCTTTTGCAATTCTAGCACTTTTATCATACAATTCTTCATCTCTTCCATTTCGAGATGTTCCCAATAACGAAATCGCATAAAAGGCAGACACTTCATGATTGTTGGGATATTTTTCTGAAAGTTGTTGCATAAAATCTTTATACGCTACATCGCCTTCATACTTTGTTTCTTTACTATAAAGAACTTCAATAGCTTTGATAAAATCTTTTTCTAAATCAGATTGTGCCAACTGAATTCGTTCTTCGGAAGATGTTGCTAATTTGGCAAGCGCGGCTTGTGCTTTTTCTTTTTCCTGTTTGTGCCAAAGTGAATGATTATAGGTCATCGCTTCTCCCCAATATGCCATTACAAAAGTAGAATCTATTTCTTGTGCTTTTAAAAATGCTTCTCGAGCATCTTGATATTCAAAACTATGGAGTAACAATACACCTTTTTCAAAATGAGGAATAGCCTCAGCAGCTCCTGAAACTTGAAAACTAAGATCACCTAGTTGAGTAATTTGATCTTGTGATTCTTGTACTTCTACTGTTGATTGTGTACAAGATAAAAGAAGGGTAAAAAATAGGACGAATAATATAAATCTCGAAGAAAATGCTTTCATTCTAATTAAAGTTTAAAATGAAGTAGTTAAACAATCCTTCTAATATCGTACTTATAAATGAGCTACAATAATTTTACTCCAAGATTTCTTTTTTTACGCGACCGTTTTCATCCATATTATCCAAATAATAGGCTTCTTTTACAGGTTTTAGTGGACGTTTAAACCAATAGGGACGACGCAAGCCCTCTGGCCCAGGCGCAGGGCGTGTCATGGCTAGCCATTCTTTATAAATTTCATGTGATTTATTGGTATCCACGAAAATGTCGCCATATTTATCATCCGCATTTGGACGTTCAATCCGTACGCGCTGATGCCAACAATGCATTCCACTAATGGGATCAGGATGCACCGCATGCGTAATATTTTGATGAACGCCCCCATCTAACCAAAAGACTCTTGAACTATCATCATCGGTACTTTTGAAAGGACGAACACCTTGCGTCGTATTCATTTTCCATTCTCCTTTTTTCGGATTTTCAATATGAACGGTATTCGTTGCCCAGCGATTCCCTTGATCTTGCGGACGACGCCAACGTCCTAGGTGATGAGAACAAGCAACTACTCCAGGTTTCATGCCTTGTGTCACCCAAACTTTATCTACAAAATAACCAATATCTGTGTTTAGTTTGACTAAATCTCCTGTTTGGAAGCCCCATTTTTTAGCATCATCTGGATGCATCCAAATTGGATTTCGATTAGAAATCTCGGCAAGCCATTTTGCATTGGCAGAACGAGAATGAATCAATGTAGGCAAACGAAAAGTGGGTAATAAAACATACTCCCCTTTTTCTTTATCTAATTCATCTAAATGAATATGGCTTTTGATATAAGTAGGAATAGCATATTCGGGCCATTTCCAATCGACCATCGTTTGAGAATAAAATTCATTTTTACGAGAAGGCGTAGGAAAACCGACATAGGGAATATCATTCATCATGATCCCTATGTCTTTTCCTTCTTTGCGAATAACACCCGTTTTTGTATCAATCGTTGTGCCTTTCAATTGTTCATTTGTCAGAGTGTGTTCATTTTTTTTATAAGAATGAGTTTCTACTTCAAACGCGCCATATTTACGCATGTATTCTAATTCTGTTAAGCCTTCTTTTTGTGCTGCTTCAGGAAGTCCTTTGGTATTTTCAAAAATAAACTGATAATACTCATCTATATTGATCTTTTCTCCTGGTCGATATGGCGATTCAAAATGTTTTCTAATCCCCATACTTCCATCAGGATCAATTCGCCAACTCAGTTCAATCCAAAATTCGTCTTCTTCCCAAACTTCGCCTGGATTCACTTCATAGGTAAATTCAACTTTCTTACCTGCACGACGCGCAGCTTCTCGCAAGACAGGCTGACGAAAAGCAATCCACATGCCTGAGTGGGTCGCATAACTATTAATGTCATGTCGTTCGGCAGAATGTCCCATTGGAAGAACATAATCTGCAAAGAAGGCAGTTTCATTCCAAGTAGGTGTCATGGCTGCGTGTAAGCCAAATAAATTTTCATCCATGTAGGTTTCCATCCATGTAAAACCATCAGGATAGGTCCAAACGGGATTAAAAACACGCGAAAAGTAAACATCCATTTTGCCTCTTCCCTCTTTTAGAAAATGCGGCAATAAAAAGCTAGGCTCAAACATGGCCAATGGATATTCATTAGGGAAGTGGAGTTCATTCCAGAACTTTTGCCCTGGAGGTGTATCAAAAAATTTAGGCTTGAATTTGTTCCAACTATTTGGTGATGTTCCACCTACTGAACCCACACTTCCTGTTATAACGTTTAAAAAATGTAAGGCACGAGAAACGCACCAGCCGCCTAGGTTGCCACTGGATGCGCTTCGCCAATTGTGTGTAGCGAAGCGTTCTCCTGCTTCGCCGATTAGTTTCGCCACTTCTCTTATGGTCGCTGCTGGCACACCCGTTTCTTCTTCTGCAAATTCTGGGGTGTATTCAGCGTATTCTTTAAGTAGTTTTTCTATGAAATTTTCAAAAGTAATAGCTGTACCTTCATGTCTTTTTTCTAAATATTCCTCCCAATTGACCCACTTTTCCATGTAGGGACGATTGTAAAGGTCTTCTTCCAATATGATTTTTACCATTGCTAAAAGCATCGCTGCTTCCGTCCCTGGATAAGTAGGTAACCAATAATCGGACATAGAAGCGGTATTGGACAAGCGCGGATCCATGGTGGCTAATTTTGCCCCCTTCATTTTCGCTTCAATAATGCGTTGTGCATGAGGATTGAAATAATGTCCACTTTCTAAATGCGCTGAAATGAGTAAAATAAATTTTGCATTAGCATGATCGGGTGAGGGGCGATCATATCCATACCAAATATTATAACCAAATCGTGCTCCTGACGAACAGATATTGGTGTGGCTATTGTGTCCATCCACTCCCCAAGCTTGAATGACCCGATTGGCATAACCTTCATGACCAGGGCGACCTACATGATAAGCAATTTCATTATTGCGTTCTTCTTGAATGGCTTTACGCATTCGAGCAGCAATGGTATCTAAGACCTCATCCCAAGATACGCGTTCCCATTTGCCTTCGCCCCGTTTGCCTGATCGTTTTAAAGGATATAAGATACGATCTGGATCAGTGATTTGATTGATGGTTGCCGGTCCTTTGGCACAGTTGCGTCCACGACTTCCAGGATGATAAGGATTACCTTCAAATTTTCGAATTTCGCCTTTGTCTTTATCCACATAAGCCGTTAAACCACAAGCACTTTCACAATTGAAACAAGTGGTTGGAACAATGGTATAATTTTTTTTCACTTTACGTGGCCATTCTGTAGCTTCGTATTCCATCCAATCATCCCATTGCTCAATAGGAGGAAATTTGGTTAAATTTCCTTCCTCCACTAAACGATCTACGCTAGTATTTTCTTCTTTATGCAGATTAGGAATGATACCTATTGACTCTGCAATTCGTTCGATTAAAGAAGGTTTTTTATGTGCCATTTTTGATAATAGTCTAACTTAAAGAAATGCGTTGTGGTGCTTCTACCCAAATGTGTTCGGTGAAGTAAATTCCAATGATAACAATGATACCAGCTATCGCTAGTGTCATGGCATTGAGTCCCATTGTTACTAAAAGGATGATGGGTAAAACATTACCAAAAAGGATGACGCCCATCCAAAATAGATTTCGATAGCGCCCTTTCAGAATCATATCTACCGTTAATTTTGCATCTTGGGTAGGATGAGTGGTTGTTAATTCAATTAGCATAGTTGCGAGATTAATACTTAAACCCACTAAAAGAACTGTTTTTAGAAATGGTAACCAATTCATTCCATTGGTGGTAAATAAAGCAATCACGCCAAAGCTTGCTGCACCTGCTAAAAAACTATGTAATAACATGTGAATAGATAAAGTTGGGCTTTGCCAAAAATCTCTTCCTTTTGCTTGAGCGAATAAGAAGGCCGTATAAATGGCTACCACAACAGCAACCGCTGCTGTCAACCACATTGTAACAGAAGTAACTCCATGCCATCCCATCCACGTGGATAATCCTAACAAACTCAATAAGCCTCCATAAGCTGTAATGGCGTAACCGCCTTTTACGAGCCATGAACCCCATTGTGGACGTAAGAGTACATTTAAAAAGCGATCAGGTCGATCTAAATCTTTAATCAATAACAAACCCGTTGCCATTAAAAAGAATAAACCAATTCCTAATCCCCACCACATCGCTGTCGCATTAATTTCAGCCCATCCAAAGGCCCAAGCTAAAAATGGTACTAAAAATGCGCCCGCAGCAATGGCTTTTGTCAATACATAAGCCGAAACTTCCCATCCCCAAAGGATTCCTTTATCTGGTGCGTCATAAATACGACGACCTTTTCCGAGTAAAACGTCTATGGATTTATTTGCTCCTTTATCCGCAATTTCCCCTGCACTAGCATATTGACTATTTTGTTTTAAGGCAGCATCTATGATAGAAGGATTGGAAAAAGCCATTTTCTCTGCTTCTTTTGCAAAATGTCCTACTCCAAGCCCTTGGCTGTTCCAGAAATAATCATCCGTTTTTTCTGTGGCAATTGGATTGAGGGAGAGTTCATCCGCATCAATATAAAATAGATTGGGTTTTGTTCCTTTTTCAGCTTTTCGTACTTTGACTTGTTGTCTCGCCAATAATTGTGCTATTTCTGTTTCAGGATTTTCCATATCTCCTGAGATAATCGCATGTTCAGGACAAACATTTACACAAGCAGGTTCTAAACCAACATCCACTCGATGCGCACAGTAATTGCACTTGGCAGCCGTATTATTTTTAGGATCAATGTATAAAGCATCATAAGGGCAAGCTTGCATACAAGATTTACAACCAATACATCGATCTTTATCAAAATCTACAATCCCATCTTTTCGTACATAGAGGGCCTCTACTGGACAAATTTCTACGCAGGGGGCATCTGTACAATGATTGCAGCGCATTACAGAAAATAGTCGTCGGGTATTTGGGAATTCCCCTTTTTCAACTTGTTTGACCCATGTTCGATTGACTCCTACTGCTACATCATGCTCTGATTTACAAGCAGTTGTACAAGCATGACAACCAATACATTTTCGATTATCAATGACAAATCCGTACTTCATTTTAATCTACTATTTATAAAATAACCTACATCAACTCGTGTAGAAATATAAATATATGAAGATGTTTTCATGTTTGCAAAAAAGTTAGATTATAAACTAGATTTCAAATCTATGAAAAAGGAGAATAAACTGTTTTCCCTAAATTAATACCGAATTGAAAAAATCCTTTCATATATCATTTACGATTTTTTCAAATCGGCATTATACGTTGAAGGTGTGATTTACGAAATCACTTAATCAATTTCGTATAAGTAGTTTTAGGGGATTAATCGGGCAGAAAAAAATCCTTTAAGATTTCCAAAAAAGGTCTAAAAACCTCCATACTGTCGGTATTTTTGCCCATTTCAGAAAATCATTTTTTTTGCCCAATTAATTAATACCCCTTACTTAGTATCTTGAAATGGCTAATTTATATTTGACTGAAGGGCGTCTGGTGTCCAACCTTTTTCCAGACCATTGTTAAGGCTTTTAAAATGGGTAAGTGCTTGATGAATATTGAGAAAAAGGGTTTTTTCTCCTAATGTATTTATCAAACCTGCTTTCGTAATCGTATCTCTTACAGGGCCGACCATACCAGAAATATAAAATTTGATATTTTGTTTTTGGAGATATTTGTACACATCTTCGAGCGCATGAATACCTGTACTATCAATACTATGCATATTACTTGCTTCTAAAATAAACAATTGTAAAGGCTCGGTATTATCTTCTACAAATTGTTGTACTCCATCTTGAAAATAAACTGCATTTGCAAAATAAAGTTGATCATCAAAACGAACTATGAGTGTTCCTTCTGTTTGTTCAGCTAATTCAAAACGATTTACATTTCGATAAGAATTGGAATCTGGTAATTTACCTAATACCGCCATGTGTGGACGCGTACTTTTGTACAAAATCATCATTATAGACAAAAGCACACCTGCTAAAACACCTTCCTCAATTCCCAATGATAAGGTAACAATAAAGGTGATAAGCATCATATAAAAGTCGCTTCTATTAGAATGCCAAAGATGTTTTGCTGCATCCAATTCAAAAAGGCTTTTAACGGAAATTAAAATGATCGCTGCTAAAATTGCCTTGGGTAAAAAATAAAATAAAGGCGTAAAAAACAGCAAGGTCAAAGCAACAATAAGCGCCGTGATTAAAGAAGCAAATCCAGATTGAGCACCTGCTTCATTATTTACAGCTGAACGGGTAAAACTTCCTGATGTAGGAACTGCTTGAAAAAAAGCTCCTCCCATTTTTGAAACGCCTAAAGCAATCAATTCTTTATTAGGGTCAATTTTATAATCACCATGTTTGGCTTGTAGTACCTTGGCTATTCCTATACTTTCAACTATCCCGATGAGACTAACGGTAAGTACGGTTGGAATTAAAATTTGTATGGCTTCCCAACTTAAAGAAGGTAATTGGAAACTAGGTAATCCTTGAGGTACATCTTTCACTAAATCCACACCTAATTGTTGTTCTCCTACAAAATACGCCAATAAAGTACCAATTATTACTACAATCAATGCACTAGGAATTGCCCGACTGATTCTCCGCAAAATTAACATGACTACAATACTACTCAAACAAAGTGCTACAGCAACCCAATTGGCTGCTGAAAGATGTTGAAAAGCATAAAATACAGTCTCATAGGCATGGGAAAATCTTGGTATAGAAAAACCTAGTACATCTTTCAGTTGACTGATCGCAATAATAACTGCTGCGGCTGAAGTAAACCCTAAAATAACAGGATGCGATATGAAATTGACCAAAAAACCTAAACGAAAAGTACCCAGTAATAACTGAAGTGATCCAATTAGAAAGCCCGCTAAAATGACTAATGTAATGTATTCAGGTGTGAATGGTTCAGCAATTTGACTAACGCCAGCCAACACTAAAAGAGCAGAAATAGCCACTGGACCAATCGACATTTGCCGTGAAGTCCCTAATATTGCATACAATAAAAGAGGTACTAAGCCTCCGTATAAGCCATAAATTGGAGGAACACCAGCCAGCATCGCATACGCCATTCCTTGAGGCACCAACATGACGACTACGGTAATACCTGCAATTATATCCTTTCGCCATTTTTCCTTAGTATGAGTTTCTAAATTTTCAACTATTGGGAAATATGTCTTAATATTCATGCAATAAAGTTAGATAATACCATTTTGATAAAATTCTTTCGTATTACGCATACTTGGGTTAGATAATCTTAGTTTCCAATTATCTATACGTAAGAATTAAATATCTTAAAATCAAAAAGCTGGAAGCTACAAAAAAAAAGGGAGATTATGAGATTTCGCTAGAAAATGTCATTTTCCAAGCTTCAAAACCACCATCTAAATTAAAAATTTTATCCTGGTCAAAACCGCCATTACGCATTAAAGTACAAGCTCTTATACTTCGACGACCTGTACGACAATAGACGAAAAAAAGAGTATTATTGGTGTCTAATTGTTCAATCTCATCCCAAAAATTTTCATGTAAATAATCTAAATTAATTGCATTAGAAATTTGACCCATTGCAAATTCACCTGGTGTGCGTACATCTATCACTATCGCCTTTTCCTGAGCATTGGCAATCATTGATTTAAAGGCTTCAGGGGATAAATTATTTAAATGTGATTTTAACAAAAGCCAACGAGGCGTTTTACAAGATTGATCCTGTTTTGACATAAAAAGATGGATTTGTTAAGTAATCTTGATCAGAAAAGTTGATCTTATCTTAATCTTACCCGAGGCCTGTTATTTTAATGTTGAAGGACAAACATAGTCGGTCGTCGGAATGTTTGAGGCTTTGATATCATCAAATTTCCCTTGAACATTGACTAATTTTTCATATCCTCTAGCTTTTAAAATAGAAGCAGCAACTGTGGAACGATACCCACTACGACAGTGCATATAATACTTTTCATCCTTGTTAATTTCACTCATTTTTGTATTGAGAAAATCTAAGGCGACGTTCTGGGCATTTTCAACATGTTCACCAGCATATTCCCCTGGTTTACGAACATCGAGTACATTTAGTTCTTTATCAAATAAATTAGCAAAGGTAGTAACATCAATGGTGTCAATAGTATCAATTGGTCTACCATCTTTTTGCCAAGCTTCAAAACCACCTTTCAAATATCCAATAGTATTATCATAGCCCACTCGTGCTAATCGCTTGACGGTTTCTTTATTTCTTCCTTTTGGAGCAATTACCAAAATGGGTTGCATCAAATCGGGAATGAGTGCCCCTACCCAAGGCGCGAAGCTACCGTCTAAACCAATAAAGATAGAATTAGGAATAAAGCCTTTCACGAAATCTTTTTTATCTCGAACATCAAGTATCAACGCATTCATTTCATTGGCAGCCGTTTCAAAGGCGCGGGGAGATAATGCCCTAGCACCTCGTTTCATCACTGTATCAATACTTTCATAACCCATTTTATTGAGTTTGGCATTTTTAGCAAAATAGTTGGGTGGAGGCATTAATCCATCGGTGACTTCTTTGATAAACTCCTCTTTGGTCATATCTGCTCGTAACGCATAATTGGTTTTCTTTTGATTCCCTAAAGTATCCCACGTTTCTGAGCTCATATTTTTACCACAAGCCGAACCCGCACCATGCGCTGGATAGACCACAACATGATCTGGTAAAGGCATAATCTTATTGCGTAAACTATCAAATAACCAAGCTGCAAGGTCTTCTTTAGTAACACTTCCTTTTTTTTGTGCTAAATCTGGACGTCCTACATCTCCAATAAATAAGGTATCTCCAGTAAAAATAGCATGTGGTTGATCCGCCTCATCCTTCAAAAGATAGGTGGTACTTTCAGGCGTGTGCCCAGGGGTATGCAATACTTGAAAAGAGACATTTCCGAGTTGAAACACTTCTCCATCTTTGGCTAAATGCTTTTGGTATTTTGTCTCCGCATTTGGGCCATAAATAATTTTTGCTCCAGTTTTTTTGGCTAAATCTAAATGACCAGAAACAAAATCTGCATGGAAATGCGTCTCAAAAATATATTTAATTTTCACCCCATCTGCTTCCGCTTTTTTAATATAGGGTTCTGTTTCTCTGAGTGGATCTATAATTGCAGCCTCACCTGCACTTTGAATGTAATACGCGCCTTGCGCTAAACAACCTGTATAAATTTGTTCTACTTTCATTGTTATTTCATCTGTTTAAAATTTATCTGAGGCTACGCAAAATGCAGCTAAATTTCTGCACAGATGTAACCACTTCGTTCTCGCATAATATTTTTTAATCATTCCCTTGTATGATATTATGATTAATAAATATCATGCTCGTTTCATTAGTATTAACCAAAAATAGGAATAAACTCACATTTTTTGAAATCTATTTATTGTAAAAACAAAAATAAATTAAAATATGTTCAAATGTTCATGTATTTTTTAAAGTTAACCTGAATTTCAATTAAAATCAATTGAATGAACAGCAATTTTGCTTTTTAATTTAAAGATAGAGAAACATCTAAAGGTATTAGATTTAGATAGGAACGTTCGTAGATTAATTTCCTTTATATGGCTATTGCATGGCAGTAGTTTTAGTCTTTTCTAATTCTACTTTTGTGAAATTTTTGAAAATAGCTTCGTGAAATTGATCCATATAAACATCTGGAAAATCATGGCCCATTCCATCAATGTATAATTTTTCAGCATGTGGAATCAAAGGTGCATATTTTTCACAATGCGGAAACATGACTAAAGGATCCGATTTTCCATGAATGATTAAAGTGGGCATTTTGATATTTCCTAATTCTTCTAAACGAGAACCTGATTTTGAAATAGCAGCAGTATGTTGATCGCCTACGGTTGGATTAAATCCTTTTCGTTTGGTCATTTCATAGTAAGCACGTTGAGCCGATTTTTTAACATCGAAAGTATAATCGCCAGCTCCTTTTAAGGATTGTCGAACGCCCACTCTAAATTTCACCATATCTTCATCCGAAGGACTAAAAAAGGCATATTTCAAGACCAATTTTGTAAACTGTGTAATAAAGGTTTCTGGAGCAGCAATACTAGGATCTTCCCAATAGCCCGTTGACATAAAAGAAGTCAATGATGCCACTCGATCACTATGGCTTATCGCCAATCGTTGCGCAATCATTCCTCCCATAGAAGCTCCGATAATGTGTGCCTTTTCGATATTTTCTTTATCTAAAATCGTCACCACATCCTTTGCCATATCTTCTAAGGTATAGGTATTTTCAGGCGACCAATCTTTCATCCAGCTCGACTCTCCTGCCCCGCGATTATCATAGCGAATCACTTGATAGCCTTCATCCAATAAAGGTTGATAGAACGAAGCGGTCCAAGCCAAAGCCGTCGCACTATGCCCCATCACTAATAAAACGGTAGCTTTGGGTGTATCTACTTCATTCATCACTTCATACCAAATCTTAACGTCTCCATTTTGCGCATAATCGGTTCGTCCTTTTATCAATTCAGGAAGTTCTTCGCCAGCTAAGATTTGTTGTACAACTTGATCTGTTTCTTGGGGTAAATGAACGCGTTCTCCTGTGTTAATGAAAATTTGAAAGGCAATAAAAGCGAGTGCTACTAAAGCGAGAATTCCAATGAGAATTTTTTTAAGCATGATGTTTTTTTTGAGAGTAGGGATTAGGGAATAGGGATACGGGAGTCGAGATGAGGGAATAGGGATGAGAGACTTATTTTCAACCATAAGAAATCTATCATCTCTCGCCCCAAATCTCTACTCCATTTTTAATTATATCCTAATTTCGATAAAACTCTGTGTAGGGTATCTTTTTTCAAATCATCGACAGATGCACTAATACCAATTTCATTAGCAAAAGCAACTAATTCTGGTTCTAACATTTTCTTGATTTCGGCTGCAGATTTTTTAGATGCTTTTTTAAAGTCATGGATGGATTTTCCTGCTTCCGCTAAGGCACGTAAACTTGCAGGTACATCCCAACGCTCTCCAAATTTTGCTTTAAACTCATCACAATCGTTTACAAATTGCTGGATTCCGACAAAATCAATATAAGATAAAGTACCTCCTGTATAAATGGGGAATCCCCACCCTAAAACGGAGCCAATATCGCCATCTGTAACTGTATTCAATACCCCTTCATCCAAACAGCGGTAACTCTCTAAGGCTTGGCGGTGCATCATACGTTTGGCTACCGTTTCTTTATCTAAAGTCTCGACATTTGAATTAAACATTTCCGCGAGTCCTTTCCATAATTTTTTCTTTCCGCCTTTTGGATAATCATAAAAACCAGCGCCGTCTTTCTTAGCCGTACGTCCTTTTCCAATTAAATCTGTGATGATTTTATAAGCACGCTGAGTATCTGGATGTTTATTAGAATCAGGATTGGATTCGATGATATACTTACTCAAAGTTAAGGTCACTTCATCGTGTACAGCAAGTGGACCAACTGGCATTCCTTTAGCTTTGGCAATATTTTCAATCATTGCGGCAGGTACGCCTTCTTCTAGTAAAAACATGCCTTCATTCACAAATGTGCCAAAACATCTTGACGTAAAGAAACCTCGACTATCATTGACCACAATTGGAATTTTTCCAATTGCCACCGTATAATCTACAGCTGCTGCAATGGCTTTCGCTTCTGTTTTTTCACCAACGATAATTTCTACCAAAGGCATTTTATCAACAGGAGAAAAGAAGTGAATACCTATAAAATTTGCTGGTCGTTGAGACGATTTTGCTAATAAAGTAATTGGAATCGTAGACGTATTAGACGCATACACTTTATCTGGAGATAAAACCGCTTCGGTTTGTTTGGTGACTTTGTCTTTTAGATTGGGATCTTCAAAAACGGCTTCAATAACTAGATCACAACCTTTCATGGCATTGGGATCATCCGTTGGCGTGATACGTGATAAGAGCGCTTGTTTCTTTTCTTCGGTAGAACGTCCTTTTTTGATCCGTTTATCCAAAAGCATGGTAGAATATGCCTTCCCTTTTTCTGCATTTTCAACACTCACATCTTTTAGTATGACCTCCATTCCAGCTTTCGCAGAAACATAAGCGATTCCCGCCCCCATCATTCCAGCGCCCAAGATACCTAGTTTTTTAACTTCATACTTGGGTTCACTTTTTGGACGAGCTTTTCCTTTTTTGGCTGCTTGCATGCCCATGAATCCTGTACGAATCATATTTTTTGCTTCTTTACTCCCTAATAATTTGGTAAAAAAGCGCGCTTCCACTTCTAAAGCTCGATCAATGGGTACTTGTAAACCATCGTGTACCACTTGTAAGATATAATTCTGAGCAGGATAATTACCGTGAGTCATTTTAGAAACGTTTCCTACCGCGCCCATTAAGGTTTGCACACCATTGGGCGACCAAAATCCTCCTCCAGGAATTTTATGTTTTTTATTATCCCAAGGCTGAACAGGTGTTGGATTAGCGAGTATCCAAGCTTTTGCTTTTTCGATTAATTCTTCTTGGTTCTCAGCAATATCATTCACCAAACCATCTTTTAATGCCTGTTGTGGACGTACTTCTTTCCCTTGTAATAGATACATCAGGGCATTTTGAATACCCATCAAATAAGGAGCTTTCACAGTTCCTCCCCCACCCGGTAAGAGGCCCACTTTTGATTCTGGGAAGCCTAATTTAATTCTAGGATTATTCAATACAATTCGATGGTGGCAAACAAGACATAACTCTAAGCCTCCGCCCATTGCTGTTCCGTTAATCGCTGCGACGAAGGGTTTTCCACCTTTTTCAATTTCCCGAAAGCCTTTATGAAATTGTAAGATCCCCTCTAATTGTTTTGCGGGATCAGCGCCCATATTTTTCAATTCACGTAAATCGGCACCAGGCATGAACATACTCCTTCCTGAAGTAACAATCATTCCTTTTACGGATTCATCTGCGATTACTTCTTTTGCTACTTTTGCAAATTTTAGAATAAAGGCGTTGCTGAATAAATTGGTCGGATTATTGACTTGATCAATGGTCATGATTGCGATACCATCCTCGCCTATAGCTACGCTGTAAAAGTCGTTTTTTATATTTTGCATTTTCTTTTTTATTTTAAGATCGCTTCGCTGTGAGACTTCAGATCATCCGTATTCGGGATTGAGAGAGGTGAGACAGTTGGCGACTTTATTTTTTATTTATGTTGAGAATCGGGAGTAGAGATTTTAGAATAGAGATTACTTAATTCTTCATTTCTACTGCTAATATTGTTTTATTTTATATTTTGCAATTTTAATGTTCAATCATTCAATTTTTACTATGACGCATAACTTTTTGAATTTAGAAGTTTGGAAACGGAGTAGAGCATTGGTAAAAGATATTTATCAAGCTACAGAAACATTTCCATCAGAAGAAAAGTTTGGTTTAATATCACAACTGAGAAGAAGTGCTGTTTCCGTGCCCTCCAATATCGCTGAAGGTTGCGGAAGAGGAACAACACCTCAATTTGTACATTTTTTAGATATTGCTATTGGCTCACTTTGCGAATTAGAAACTCAAATTTATCTTTCCTACGATTTAGCATTTATTAAGAAAGAAGTAATGACAAACCTTTTAGAAGAAATTACAATCATTCGAAAAATGACCCTTCGTTTTAGAGCCAGTTTAAAGAAAAATACATAAACCTTCTATCTCTCACTAAATCTGTCCCTACTCCCAACTCTCTCCTCCCTAATCCTCTCATCTCAAGTCTCATATCTCTGCTCTCTCATCCCAAAGTCTCAATCTCCAAAAACCTACACCCGCTCAATAATCGATGCAATACCCATACCTCCTCCGATACAAAGCGTTACTAAACCTGTACTTAAATCTCGACGTTCTAATTCATCCATCAAAGTACCTGTCAACATACAACCCGTAGCCCCTAAAGGATGTCCCAATGCAATAGCTCCACCATTGACATTGACTTTCGAATGATCTACCCCAATATCATCCATCGCTTTAATTACCACTGCTGCAAAAGCCTCATTAATTTCAAACAAATCAATATCCGAAGGTTTCATGCCAGCCTGTTTTAACGCTTTCAAAGATGCTGGTCCAATTCCTGTAAGCATAATCGTTGGATCAGTTCCATGAATTGCTGCCGCACGAATTCTAAATCGTGGTTTTAAGCCCAGCTTCTCCCCTATTTCCTTATTCCCCACTAAAGCAATTGCTGCACCATCTACAATAGCAGAAGAATTTCCTGCGTGATGGACATGCTCTATCTCCTCTACTTCAGGATAGCGATCAATTGCCACTGCATCAAAGCCTGCCATCGCGCCCATCATTGCAAAAGATGGATTTAAGGTAGCCAGCCCCTCTACGGTAGTTGAAGGACGAATATTTTCATCGGTATTGAGGACATGAATTCCGTTGATGTCTTTGACTGGAATTCTAGATTTAAAGCGTCCATCTTTTTCCGCTGCTGAGGCCCTCATTTGAGAAGTAAAGGCAAAATGATCGACATCGGAACGAGAGTAGCCATATTTAGAAGCAATCAAATCAGCAGAAATCCCTTGAGGAACAATATTACCTGGAATAGCAATCGAAGGATCCATAAACATTCCTCCACCATCTGCGCCCATTTTCACTCGAGACATACTTTCTACCCCTCCAGCTACAATTAGGTTTCTAAATCCAGATTTTACATAAGCGGCAGCTTGATTGATGGATTCGAGGCCCGATCCACAGAAACGATTAAGCGTTACACCGCAAAGATGATCGCCATAATGCGAATGTTGAGCTGCATTTTTAGCAATATTAGCTGCTTGATCCATCACTTGTCCGACACATCCTAAGATGACATCTTCCACTTGAGTGGTATCTAAATTGTGTTTTTCTTTCAGTTCGAGTAAGGTTTGAGTGGCGAGTTCGGTGGGTGTAATGCCCATCAAAGCCCCTTTTTTATTTCCTTTTCCTCGAACGGTTCTTATATTATCGTAAATAAAGGCGTCCATTAAATTATGTGTTTTATGGTTCTTTCAGAATAAAGTCTACTATTTATTTTTTTCCTAGAGAAGCAGCAAAAGTTTTTACCATACCCGCTAAAAATGGATCGGAATTAAATTCCATTGTTTCTCGTGCTAGTTTTTGAATATCTCTTTCGACTACTACTTTATAAAGTCCTTTTCGGAAGATTTGTTTTGAACAAGTAAAAACTTTATGGTACACTTGCATTGTTTTCTTCAAATGTTTTTCGGCTCGTTCTAGTACTTCCTCTACTTCAACGGATTCATCGACTAGCCCCATTTCTAAAGCTTCATCACTATTGAATAATCTAGATTGTTGTACCGCTTTCCATGCTCTTCCTTCACCTAAATGATAAGCATATACATCACATAACATCTCTGGAATTTGCATCTGAAGTTTGAATTCATGCATTCCTACCACATGTTTTTTCCCTTTACCCATGACACGATAATCGGTACAAAGCGTTAATATCGTAGCACCCGCAGGCGCATAACCTGTAATGGCACAAACTAAGGGTTTGGAAAACGTAACCATAGCTTGTAAAACTTCCATATAAGTTACCCAAAAATCAATTAGTCCTTCTTTATCTAAACTGGCTAAATGTACTACATCTAAACCACCACTAAATGCATGAGGTCGGCCTGCTAAAATAGCTCCTTTTATAGACTCATCTTTATTTAAGGCATCAAAAGTTTGTTTTAAATCTTTTAATAATGGGGTATTAATTGCATTGACTTTACCATTATCAATTTGAATGATGGTATAATTTTCTTTATGAATTAGATGGAGTGTTTTTAAATCTGAAGTAGGATTCATATTACAGCTATTTATAAAACATATTAATCTCAAATATATAATTTTGCTTTCAATTCTTTTTTGTTTGAATGGTTTAAAACGAATTTCTCACCACTTTTCCTTACAAAATAGAAAGGTACGCTTTTTTACTCAAAATAGTTTTACAATCCAAAAAAAATAAAAAAAATTAGTCTCCCAGAACTAATTTTATAATTTATACTTATCTTTGAGAAAATTTATAATTGTAAAATATACAGCTTGAATCGTAAAAAATACCAACATGAGTATTCTAACTTCCAACATTAATATCAATAGTAAATCTGCTCAAGAAAATAGACAAGAAATGCTTTCTTTTGTTGAGCAACTCCATAAAAAAATGGGGCAAAGTCTTTTTCAAGGGAAAGAACATCATATTGCCAGAGCTAGAAAACGAAATAAACTTTTGGCACGAGAACGCATTGAATATGTCCTAGATGAAGATAGCCCTTTTCTGGAATTACTCCCCTTGGCAGGTATAGAAGGGAAAGGATTTGGAGCAGGTGGCACTTCTGTATCGGGCATTGGTTTAGTACAAGGAAAGTTATGTGTCATTAATTCAAATGTAGGGACACGAAAAGGAGGATCTATTGATTATACGACTATGGCGAAGTCTTTGCGTATCAATCAAATCACGCTTGAAAATCGTTTACCCACCATTAATTTAGTTGAAAGTGGAGGAGCTAATTTACCCGAACAAGCTAAAATTTTTAATATAGGTGGGCAATCCTTTCGAGATATTACCAATCGTTCAAAATTTGGATTAACTACTATTTCAATCGTCTTTGGCAATGCCACTGCGGGTGGGGCTTATGTTCCTGGAATGTCTGATTTTTCTATTTTTCAAAAACAATCTGCTAAAGTCTTTCTTGCTGGTCCTCCCTTAGTAAAAATGGCAACGAATGAAGAATCAACAGATGAAGAACTAGGCGGCGCTGAAATGCATAGTCGAGTATCAGGGGTGAGTGATTATCTTGCAGAAGATGAACTAGATGCTATTCGAATAGCAAGAGATATTATGCGCTATATAAAAGTGACGACTCCTCATTTAATCCCAAAAGAAAAAATTGCAAATCCACTTTTTGCTGCTGAAGAACTACTTTCTGTCGTTTCTGCCAATAACAAAGTTCCCTTTGATATTCACGAGTTAATTATGCGTGTTATTGATGGCTCTGATTTTTCAGAATTTAAACCCGAATATGGCAATACCTTGGTAACAGGCTGGGCGCATATTCATGGATACCCTATTGGAATTATCGGAAATAATGGGGTCATCTTTTCAGAATCTGCCAACAAAGGAGCCCAATTTGTTCAATTGTGTAATAAAAATGATATTCCCATTTTGTTTATTCACAATACGACGGGTTACATGGTGGGCAAGGCGTATGAGGAAGGTGGAATCATTAAAAATGGTGCAAAACTCATTAATGCCGTTTCCAATAGTGAAGTCCCTCACCTCACCCTAATGGTAGGTAATTCTTATGGTGCTGGAAATTATGGGATGAATGGACGTTCCTATAAACCTCGTTTTCTTTTTACTTATCCCAATGCAAAAATTGGCGTGATGGGGGGCGAACAATTAGCG
Source organism: Saprospiraceae bacterium (assembly GCA_020628645.1). Classification (GTDB taxonomy): domain Bacteria; phylum Bacteroidota; class Bacteroidia; order Chitinophagales; family Saprospiraceae; genus JAHDES01. The sequence goes on along the minus strand of JAHDES010000014.1, from coordinate 60,212 downwards.
GGTGTAATGGAGATTGTCCAACGTGCATCTGCACAATCCAAGGGCGTTGAATATGATGAAGAAAAAGGCGCAATGATTAAAGCCATGCTCATTGCCGAGGCAGAGTCAAAGGCATCCGCTTGGTATTCCTCTTCTGAACTTTGGGATGACGGAGTTATTGATCCGAGAGAAACGAGGAATTACCTAGGCTTTACACTGACCATTATTTATAATCAAACAATCAAAGGCACAGAAGGCTATGGAGTGTGGAGGCACTAGCTTATTTGAATGACTAAACAAATTCTAAGTACAGCATAGGTCACTTAACTAAGTTGGTATTAAACCTATTACAATGAAATCTAACTTAGTTTAAGTTTTTGATTGCCTCAAGGGAACATGTTCCCTTGAAATTCAAGATGTTATAATTGGTGTAGACCATATTGAAGTTGAAAAAATTTTCGATTTCAGTGGGCTTCGCGTCGAATAAATTCGACAATCCTACTTTTAATAAACTTTTTACACAGTGCACTTATACTTCGCTTTAAAAGCTTAATCTTAATATGATAAAATCAATCCTTATTGCCAATCGTGGTGAAATAGCTTCCAGAATTATTCGTACCTGCAAGAAAATGGGTATTCAAAGTATTGCCGTTTTCTCGGATGCCGATAGTGAAGGTTTATTTGTACAAGAAGCAGATATTGCTGTTCATATTGGTGAAAATAGCCCTTCGGCTTCTTATTTAAATCAAGAAAAAATTATAGCCGTTGCACAAGCACATGGAGCAGATGCCATTCATCCAGGATATGGATTTTTATCCGAAAATGCCACTTTTGCAAAACGCTGTGCAGCAGCAAACATCATTTTTATAGGGCCACATCCGACAGCAATAGAGGCAATGGGCTCCAAATCAAAGGCGAAATCCATCATGCAAGCGCATGGTGTGCCTGTCATTCCCGGTTATCAAGGAGAAGATCAAAGTACAAAACGATTAATTAAAGAAGCAAAAGCTATTGGTTTTCCTTTATTACTAAAAGCTACTGCTGGGGGTGGCGGAAAGGGAATGCGTATTGTACATAAAGCTGCTGATTTAGAACAAAATATTGCTGCTGCAAAACGAGAAGCACAATCTGCTTTTGGAGATGACGAATTAATCATCGAACGCTATATTGCAAAAGGAAGACATATTGAATTTCAAATTTTTGGAGATCAACAAGGTAATGCTATTCATATTTTAGAACGTGAATGTACTATCCAACGTCGCTACCAAAAGGTATTAGAAGAAAGCCCTTCTCCCGTTTTAGATGAGCATTTACGGACGAAAATGGGCGAAGCTGCGGTAAAAGCTGCAAAGGCGTTGAATTATGATAATGCTGGAACCGTAGAATTTATTTTTGATGATCGTACTCAAGATTTTTTCTTTTTAGAAGTAAATACTCGTCTCCAAGTAGAACATCCTGTAAGCGAGGAAATTACAGGTTTAGATTTAGTAGAATTACAAATTGAGGTTGCTGAAGGAAATCCTCTTCCACTTTCACAAGCGGAGGTCAAAAGTAAAGGGTACGCCATAGAAGCGCGTTTGTATGCAGAAGACCCTAGCAATGATTTCCTACCAGCGACAGGTACTGTTCATTGGTGGGAAGTACCCAAAGTAGAGGGATTACGCATGGAAACAGCTATTCAATCAGGCTCTGCCATTTCTATCCATTACGATCCTATGATTGCCAAAATTATTATTTGGGATAAAACTAGACGAGCTGCACATCGAAAAATGTCCTATACTCTTCAACATTTAAAATGTCTAGGGCTGACGACCAATCAAGATTTTCTATTGCATTTATTTAAACAAGAGGCTATTCAAAAAGGGGAATATGATACTCATTATATCCAAAATCATTTTGATCCAAATACCTTTAATCAAAAATCAACACATCATTTAGCATTAGCTGCTATTTCGACTACTTTATCAGATTGGTATGAACGCGATCAAAATCGCACCCTATTACGTCATATTCCTTCTGCTTGGCGCAATAATCGCTATATGGCTCAACAAGTTTCCTATTTATATGGAGAAGAAGAACTTCAAGTGGCATACAATGCCTTATCAAAAAATCAATTTGAATGTGAATTTGGGGAGCAAAAATATGTTGTAGACTTCGTTTCTGTTGAAAAAAACACCCTTTCTATTCAAATAGATGGTGTTCAATATAAAGTCGCTATTGTAAAAAAAGGATTTGAACGCTTCATTCATTCTCCTGAAACTGGGACGATTCATTTAGTGAAAAAAGAGCGATTTCCATCCAAAGCAGTTACCAAAATAGAAGGAGGTTACGAAGCTCCAATGCCTTCACAAATTATTAAAATTTTGGTTAAAGAAGGACAAGAGGTGAAAGTCGATGATGCATTAATGATTATCTCTTCTATGAAAATGGAAAATACCATATCTGCAGAAAAAGACGGCAAGGTCACTGAGATTTATGCCCAAGAAGGACAAAATGTCGAAGCAGGTTTTTTACTGTTAAAAATAGAGTGATTTTTTGTTTAGCTCGACTTTAGCATTTAAGCAGCCTGACAGGACATATTGCTTAAATGCTAAAGTCGAGCTTCAAAACCATACAAAATTAACAAGATCGATGACAAGGGAATAAATTCCCTTGGATTATGAATGTTTCAAGGTGGTTTTAACCCCTTGTTAGGCTCAATTTAAGAGACTTATCACTTTTTGTATGGGTTGTTTTAAAAGTCGAGCTAAGAAGTCTGGTAAAATAAAATTTTAGCTCAATTTAATCTGTTTCAAATAATTGGCACCTACTTCCGCAGCTTTCATAGGAGAAGAATTATCGTAGCGTTCTTGTTCCATAAAGAAATATTCCATACCATTTTCGGCAGCAGCAGCTAAAATTTTAGGGAAATCAATCGTTCCTGTACCTAAATTACAGGACGCAAAATCTTCATCGGCAGCAGCACTTTTGGCGCGATCTTTCACATGGCAAAGTCGAAAACGATTCGGGTATTTTTTTAGATATTCTATAGGATCAGCACCTCCTGTCACGACCCAATAAATATCCATTTCATGATCTACTAATTCAGGGTCTGTATTTTCCATAATGAAATCTTGAGGAATCATCCCTGAAAATGCTTTGAAGGAATAAGCATGATTATGGTAGGCAAAACGAATTCCATTCTTCTTACAAATTGCTCCACATTCATTGAATTTATCGGTTACTTCTTTCCAATTTTCCTTGCTGGTTTGTGGGCCAACGTATGGACAAACGAGGTATTTCATTCCAATTTCAGCGGCTTGTGCTGCTTTTTCTTCAAAATTCTTATGAATATCGCAATGACTAGCAACCATATTGATACCAATATCATCCAAATAAGATTTAAAATCTTTGTTACTCATGCCCCAAAAAATACCTTGATCTCCCTCATAACTTTCGATTTGAGTAAACCCAAAATCTGCTAATTGTTTTAAGGTGGCTTTTGGATCATCATTTATAACGTCTCGAAGCGTGTATAATTGAATACCAAAATCTTTTATTCCTGCTTGTAGAGCAGGTGTATTAGTGACTGCATTTTCTACTTTTTGAGCTGCATCAGAAGTACAAGCTGTAAAGGTAGAAGTGATTAATCCAAGAGAAGCAATTCCAGTTGTTTTTACAAATTGGCGTCGTTTTAAAGGCATGTTAAGATTGGTTTTGTCGTTTTTAAAAAGTAAACAATAATAATCCGTTTGCGAGTTTCCTAACTCGCTATATATTTCGGAGAAGTTAGGAAACTTCTCTAATCTGGTTGGGATTCACTTTCTATTCTCGATAATCGTCAAAATTTCCAGCTCGTTTTTGCATACTAGAAAAAACGGCTTCTAATTGATTCTTCTTTTTCATGATAGCTTCTTGTTCCACAGATTCCATCATTAAACCATCTTCTCGACTGAGATATGGAGCTGCATTGAGTACTTTCTTCGCTTTTACAATAGCACTAGGGCTTTTACTTGCAATTTCAGTAGCCAATTTCATCGCATCCTCAAATGGATCTTCCGATACATGAGTGGCAAAACCATATTGAACCGCTTCTTCGCCTGAGAATACTCGATTGGTATAAGTCAATTCACGAATAATATCATCTCGTACAGAATGCCGCATCAATTGTGTTCCTGCCATATCAGGAATAATGCCCCATTTCATTTCCATAATGGAAAGTTTAGTATCAGCTTTGATGTATTTGATGTCTGCTCCCAACATTATCTGTAAACCGCCACCAAAAGCCACGCCATGCACTGCCGCTATCACTGGAACGGGCAATGCTCGCCATACCCATACCGACTGTTGCCAAGTATTGGCGATACCATGCGTTCTTGGAATCAATGAACTATTCGTCACTGCACTATCTAATGATTGAAAACTCATCACATCCAGCCCTGCACAGAAGGCTCTCCCCTCCCCTTTCAGCACTACTACACGAACAGAAGCATCTTTCGCCATTTTTTCACCTGCTTCAATAATTGCTTCAAATTGAGTGGGATCAAGAGCATTCATTTTTTCAGGTCGATTAAAAGTGACAACTGCAATATGATTATCAATTTCTATTTTTACTCGTTCCATTTTAGATTAAATTTATATTTAGTCAAACCCATTTTTACTAAAGAGAAAATATTAGAACCTAATTGTCAAATTTTGTATTGCGAGTTGGGAAACTCGCTAGATATATTTTGGAGAAGTTAGGAAACATCTCCAATCCTCATTATATATCACACACTCATAAGAAGCCTAACTTATTTATTTTCCAATAAATTCGGGTTTTCGTTTTTGAGCGAAGGCGATACATCCTTCCGTAAAATCTTCTGAACCACAACAAGTTCTTTGTAAGTAGGCTTCTAAACGTAGTTGTTTTTCTAAAGAATTACTATCTGATTGTTTCATGGCTAATTTCATCGAACCAATTCCTAAAGTAGGGCCATGTGCTAATTTATATGCCATTTGATAAGCCGTATCGTATAAAATTTCATCCGATACACATTCCCAAATCATTCCCCAATCCATAGCTTGTTTTGCACTGATTTTTTTACCCGTCAAAAACATACCCATTGCTCTAGCGTTTGTGGTCAAACGAGGCAATAACCATGTCGCCCCTCCGTCTGGAACAATGCCCAACTGAGGAATAAATACTTGTATAAAACTTGCTGATTCTGCCGCATAAACCAAATCACAAACCAATGCCAAGGAAACCCCATAACCTGCCGTTACGCCATTTACGGCTGCAATGACTGGTTTTTCAACATCATGTATAGTTTGAATAGTGGGATTCATGTATTGAATCAAGGTTTGGTAAGACATTTCTCCTTGTGCTGCCATTTTACTGGCTTCTTTTTCCATGTTGACCACCGAAATATCTGCTCCAGCACAAAAGCCCCGCCCATTTCCTGTCAATAATATCCCTCCAACAGAATTGTCTTTAGCTGCATCTTGGATGGCTTCATTTAGTTCCGTTATCAAAGATTCATTGAGTGCATTGAGTTGTTTGGGACGATTGAGTTTGATAATGAGCAATCGTCCTTCCTTTGATACTTCTATACTGCTGTATGCCATGAAATGATTTTTTTAAAACAAAATACACCTTTAAAATAATTACTTGTATAATTATACTACTTAGACTTTCTATTTTGGTTAAACGTAGAAAGATACTCAATATCCATTCATCAAGGCATATTTATTGAGGTGGAAATTCCAATCTCCAAAAGTTTGTTGTGCTACTCGGGCGCGTTTGAGGAAAAAGCCAATTTCTTCGTCATCTGTCATACCGATTCCTCCATACATTTGAATGGCTTCATTGGAGACTAAATGAATCGTTTCCCCTACTTTTGCTTTTGCCAAACAAGCTAAAACAGGTAATTTATCCGACTGATTATCAATGGCTTGAAGAGCTGTCAAAACGATAGATTTACAATTTTCAATTTCACAAAACATATGCGCTGCACGATGTTGTAAAGACTGAAAACTTCCAATTGGCACATCAAATTGAATTCGTTCTTTGAGATAACTGACCGTCCGCGCAAAAGCTTCTTGCATCGTACCGATCATTTCGGCAGCCAAACCAATTCGAGCAATATCTAAAGCTTTTTTTAGCGTTTCTTTACCCGATCCATCCGATCCGATTCTATTTTCAAGTGAAATTTTTACATTATTCAATTTTACCTTTGCCATATTACGGCTATCCATCATCACCACTCGTTCTATAGTAACGCCTGTTGTATTTGCATCTACTAAAAACAAATTAAACTCCCCGTCTTTTTTAGCTGAAACAATCAATTTATCTGCAATATGTCCATCTAAAACATTTACTTTTTGCCCATTTAAAATATAGCCATCTGCAGTTTCTTCATAAGTCGTTTCCACAAAAAACGGACGATGTTTGGCAACTTCTTCGCCCGCATACGCCAATAACAATTGTCCATCTGCAATAGCTGGTAAAAGTTGTTCCTTTTGCATCACATTTGCTCCTTCATTGAGGATCGTTGTTCCTACTAAAACGGTCGCTACTAAAGGAGATGCTGTAAGCGTTTTTCCTGATTCTTCTAAAATTTGTCCAAGTCCAGTATACCCAAAATCAAGTCCACCATAAGCTTCGGGAATCGTCAAACTTGCCCAGCCCATTTCTACCATTTCCTTCCAGACTTGTGGGTCATATCCCTTTTCATCACGTGAATCGCGTAATTTTCGTAGAGCAGCGACAGGAGCGCGTTCGGCAAGAAATTCTTTTGCCGAGTTTTTCAACATGGATTGTTCTTCTGTTATTACTAAAGCCATAGTTTTATCGTATTGAGGGTAAACCTAAAATGTGTTTTGCAATGATATTTAATTGTACTTCGGAGGTACCTCCTTCTATAGAATTCGCTTTGGTACGGAGAAACATTCTGGCTATTTCACCATCATTGGAATTTTCGCCTTCCCACTCGCCACCTTCCATTCCTTTGAGCGACATTAAGAGCTCATATTTTTCTTTATTTAATTCGGTACCGTAATATTTAAAGAAAGAAGATTTTGCGCCTAAAGATTGTCCTGATTTAATTTCATCCATAGAACGACTCAAGGTCATTTTGAAAATGGTATCATTCATCGACCAACGTGCGACTTCAGGTCGTAAGATGCTGTCTTTTAGTTTTCCATTTTCTGTCCCCACATATTCGATAGCACTCTTATGAAGGGGCACTTTTTGTCCATCTTCACCCAGACTACCAATCATTTCCCGTTCATGCGTCAATAAATATTTGGCAATTGTCCAACCTTGATTTTCAACGCCAACGAGATTTTCTTTTGGTACTTTTACATTATCAAAAAAGGTCTCACAGAAGGGAGATTTACCACTGATTAAACGGATGGGTTGCGTACTCACACCTTCAGCATTCATATCTATTAATAAGAAACTAATTCCTGATTGTTTGCGCCCTTCCGCATTGGTTCGTACTAGGCAAAAAATCCAGTCGGCATGATCGGCGTAGGAAGTCCAGACTTTTTGACCATTCACTAAATAATGATCGCCCATATCTTCCGCTTTGGTTTGAATATTGGCTAAATCTGATCCTGCCCCTGGTTCACTATATCCTTGACACCACCATAATTCTCCACGCGTTGCTTTGGTGAGGAAATGACTTTTTTGTGCTTCATTTCCAAATTTTAACAAGGCGGGACCTAGCATAGAAATACCAAAATTGAAAAGCGGTAAACGACAACCCAAGCGTTTCATTTCTTCTTTATAAATCTTGTATTCTTCTTTGGACAAACCGCCACCTCCATATTCCTTGGGCCAATAAGGCACGGTCCAATTTTTAGCAAGGCAGCGTTCAAACCAAATTTTCTGATCTTCGCTTGCAAATTTAGGGTTTCGCCCTCCCCAAAAACGGTCATCAAATTTCTTGATGGGTTGTCGCATACTTTGAGGACAATTGGCATCGAGCCATTCACGGGTTTCTTTTCTAAATAGTTCTAAACTCATGTGTAGAATTTTATTTTTAGTATTAGCCAAAAATCAATACCGTTTTGATCATTCAGGCGGGTCGGGAATTAATTATTTGACCGTTACTTATTTGGCAAAACTTTGGAAATTAATTTGGTTATGGTTTTTCCATTTTCGCACCGCAAGAATCGCAGGTAAGCAATTCATTGTTGGAATAATATTTATCAAAAATAATGGGCAAATCCTTTTCTATATTTTGCAATTGGAACGGCTCTTCATACAGTTTATTATGACAAGATTCACAGAACCACGCCAAGCCATCTTCCATTCCTTCAGCCCGTTTTTGTTCAATCACTAAACCTACCGTATTCGCGCCTCGTTGTGGAGAATGTGGAATATTGGGTGGCAAATAAAACACTTCTCCTTCACGGATATAAATATCTCTAGGTTCGCCATTTTCGATAACTTTTAGAACGATATCACCTTCTACTTGGTAGAAAAATTCGGGGGTTTGATTCAGGTGGTAATCTTTACGTGCATTAGGACCGCCAACGACCATAACGATATAATCATCATTATAAATTGCTTTATTTCCAACGGGGGGTTTGAGCAAATGTCGATTATCTTCAATCCATTTTTTAAAATTTATTGCTGGTGGTAAGGTTGCCATATTGATTTAATTTTAAATGGTATTAAAATGAAAATTGAGCTGTTCTTTCATAGATTTTGGTAATTCGGGTAAAGCTGATCTTGGAATTAATAAGGTGGAAATATTATGAAAATCAGCATAAATCTGATGCTGTTGTGCTGTCTTTGCTAGGTATTCATGTCCAGATGAGCCTCCTGTTCCAATTTTATTTCCGATCATACGTAAGACCATTTGTGCGTGCCGATATCGCCAAGTCGTCAATTGATTATCCACATCAATTAAACAAGTCATAAATCGAAATGGCAAATGCAAAATGGGTTCATCTCGATACAAATTGATAAACAAAGCTGCTAAAGTCGCCTTGTAAGATAGGCGTTTTTTTCCTTCTGCTCGTAATTGATCGTGCGTTTTTTTATCTAAAATAGCTTGAAAATACGAGTCTGTACTTCCAACCATCTTCATACGCATTTCTTTTTCTTTATCACTCAAATATTCGGTGGCTTGAATAGCTTGTTCTTCTTGGCGGAGCATTTGTTGTACCGCTCCTTTATACATTTTTAGGAAATCAAAATCATCTAATTTTAAAAAAGGAGTTCGTTCGAGCCATTCTTCTACTACTTCCAGCATCGTTCCTCGTGAGTAGATTTGATCGAGTTGTTCTTGTTGTTCCTTAGGAAAGACGGAGCTATATCGCTTTCCATGATAGGTTAAGCGTTGTTCATTGGGTAAACCTAATAAGCATTCAATGGCTCTAAATTGAAAACTTTGAAATCCAGAAGCTGGAAATAGATAATTTCTGAAATCCAGAAAATCCAGAGGTGTCATTGTTTCCATTACCCCTATTTGTTCCACCAATAATTTTAGAATTTGTTCCACTCGATCTAAACGCGCACAAGCTGCTCCTAGACTACTTTCAATGACTTCTTTATCATCAAAAAAAACGATTACAGATTCTAGTTCATGGATGATTTGTTTAAACCATAATTCATAAACCTGATGTACCACAATAAACAACATCTCTTCGTGTGCAGGCTGACCCAACTGAGCAGATCGCAAACTTTGTGCATTCAATATCTTTTCTAATTCTAAATATTTTTGATAATGAATGGTACTATATTTTCCTTCCGATTTTTCCATATTTAATTTGACTTATCTCTTTTCAAGTACATTAAGTTTTACCATTCCTAAAGATTCAAATTGTCCTTCAATTTGATCGCCAGCTTTTAAATATACTGCTGAAGTCGCTGCACCTGCCAAGACGACTGAACCTGCTGGAATAACAAACCCATACCGTTCCATCATTTTAGCGATTTCCACTAAAGAAAGTAAGGGATTTCCTAAGATAGCTGTAGATGTTCCTGTTTGAACGACTTCTTTATTAATTTGAAGTTGTATGTTTAGTTCTTGAATATTTGTTGCGGGAGGATGCCATTCTCCGATTACATAGGCAGAGGACGAGCAGTTATCAGCAATGACATCTTCTAGGGAAAATTTAAAATTTTCATAGCGTGAATCTATGATTTCTAAAGCTCCTGCAACACCATCTATAAAATGAGGAACATCTTTTAAATTTATAGATTGACCAATATCTTTTGCGATTAAAAAAGCTATTTCGGGTTCAACGCGCGGATGGATAAACTGATCTAAATTTAAAGATCCATTATTTTCTCTTTGCATGCTATTGGTCAATCGTCCCCAAATGATGTCATGTACGCCCATTTGCTCCATTTTGGCTTTGCTAGTAAAACCTAGTTTATAGCCCGTCAAATGTTCTCCTCTTTTTAGCCGTTGATGAATAGATTGATATTGAATGGTATAGGCATCTTCTAAAGAGATCGGCTGTGTTTGACTGATTTGAGAGGTGGCTTGAGCGTTGCGTGCTGCTTCATCTAATTGTACTGCAATATCTTTTATACGAATGGTCATTGAATACTTAGATTTTTCCATAAAAGTATAACAAAAAAGCCATTGATAAGGATTCTATCAATGGCTTTTTTTATTAAACTTAACTATGCGTTTGTTTGAATTTCTGTCAATTCTAGTTTGAAATGATTGTGACTTTACCCTCGTTTTTTCTTTTCATCGTCTTTACCGTCATCTTTATAAACTTCTTTTCCATCTTTCAATTTTCGAGCTACTGCGGAATAAGGGCCTGCTATAATTTCGTCTCCATCTGCTAGCCCCTCTACAATTTGAATATAATCATCATCTTGAATACCCGTTTTCACTTCTACCATACGAACGGTATCTGCTGCTGTGTATACAAACACGACTTCTTTTATGTCATTATCGGATTTGTCTTTTTTCTTCTCTTCGTCCTCTTCCTCTTCTTCTCGCGTCGTTACGGCTTGAATAGGGACACTTATAGCATCGTCAACAGAATTGGTATAAATTTCAACGGATGCTGACATCCCTGGACGGAAAGGGTAGGGTTTTCGAGGCGTGATTAAATCTTTATAAGAATCAGAATTAATGGCTATTTCTACTACAAAATTGGTTACTTGATCAGAAGTTAGCGCAGCAGATGCAGCAGTATTAGCTGAATTTGCAATTTGAGTAACACGACCTTTAAATTTTCGATCCAAATACGCGTCTACTTCGATATCTACTTCATCGCCTAGGTTAACACGCAAAACATCATTTTCACTTACATCCACTTGTACTTCCATGGCATTCATATTGGCAATACGCATTAATTCTGTTCCTGTCATTTGAATCGTACCAACTACTCGCTCGCCTTTCTCTACATTCAACATAGAAATGATACCATTATTAGGCGCGTAAAGCGTGGTACGATTTAGGTTGGTTTTTAATTCTTTAAGAGAAGCTTCTGAGCTTTTGACAGTATATTCGGCTGCTTTGACCGATTGTACGGCAGATTCTAAATTGGCTTCTGCGGTTTTGAGAGCCGCTACAGAAGAACGTAAGTTGGCTTCAGAAGAGGCTAAATTAGATGAGGACTGTTCAAATTCTGCATCAGAAATGACGCCTTGTTCGTGCAATTTCATATTTCGTTCATGAATAGCTCGAACATTTTCTAAGGTCGCTATAATTTGTTCTTTCTGGGCTTCTGCTTGTGTCATTTGCGCACGATTACGTTCTACACCTGCTTTTGAATTGGCGAGATTGGCTTTAGAATTGTTGACACTGGCTTCGCCTCTTTCTACAGCAGACTGATAGGCGTCAGGATCAATTTTAGCTAATAATTGATTGGCTTTTACCGAGTCACCTTCTTCTACGTATAATTCTACAATTTCTCCAGATACATCAGAACTAATCTTTACCTCTGCTTTGGGAAAGACTTTGCCACTCGCAGCAACCGTTTCGCGGATCGCTCGTTTTTCTACTTTTTCTACTTCTACTTTTTCCCCTTTTGGTTTACCACGTCCTTTCATAACTGCAAAAGCAATTAGGACAGCAAATAAAGCCAATAAGCCCCAAAGCAACCAATTATTTTTTTTACGTTTTGTCATTACAGATAGTTTGTTAGAATATTAAATATGGTATAATTAATACATGAAATATTCATGATTGATTTTTAGCCTCACAAAAGGATGGTTGAATTAGAATTAATCGTAGGACGATTTTGAATCGGCCACACGATAATTAATCCAAGCGAATTGGTTTTCCTTGATAATAATCAACAATTTTCAATTTAAATAGATAATCATATTTTGCCACGATAAAATCTACTTCTGCTGTATCTAAGGTATTTTTAGCAGTGGTCAATTCAAAGGTATTGATAGCGCCAAGATTGAATTTCTTTTGTGCATTTTCATACGAAGCTTGTAAGGCACTCACAGTTCGTTCTGATGCTGCTAATTGTTCTTTTGCTGCTCTGGCATTGGCAATAGCCGTTTGAATATTAGATTTGAGTTGTTGTTTATTTTGCTCAATCGCAATTTTAGTGTTTTCAATATTGAGTTCTGCCAATTCAACTCCTAATTTACCACGCAAATTATTAAAAATTGGAATGTCGAGTCGTACACCTAATAATTGTCCGAGGTTATCATTCAATTGATTAAAATAAGGGCTTTCATCATAAACATCAACTGTTTGTACAATATCAAATGACGTTTCTTGTCCCATAAAAACTATCGTTTGGGGAAATACACGAGTTTGTTCTCCTACAATTTCCCTTCCTAAAGTAGAATAACGCGTATCTATATTACCAAATAAACGCAAACTTGGCAATAAATCTGCTTTGGCAATATCTACTCCTATTTCTGCGCTTTGTAAACGATATTGTCCTGCTCGAATAAAAGGTTGAGCATTAAGGGCTGTATTGTACACAGAACGTAATTTTAGTCCGTCAACTGGAGAGGTAGCAGGAATTTTTATGTTTTCAGGTCGCTCAATTTTCAGATCAAAATTAGGTTCGAGTTGTAGGATGTTTTTAAGTTCGAGATAAGCGATATCGACGCTATTTTGTTGACTAACAATAGTTTGTTGATCTCTAGCGATGTTTGCTAAAATATCCAATCGATCGTTTTGAGGAAGCGAACCTGCACGAATCAATTTATCCGTTTGTTCTAATTGTTCTTGTGTAAGTTCTGCTCGTTTTTGTGCATTGGCAAGCTGTTCTTCAGCAAATAAAATATTGATATAAGCATTAGCGACAGATAGTGCAATATCGTTATTCGTTTGGTTCATATCCTCTCTTGCTGCCTGCAAATCGAGTTGTCCTTGTTTGATGGTATTCGTAATACGATTGCCATTGTACAAAATCACGGAAGAACTCAAACCAATCGTGCTACCCCCAATTCGTTCAGTAGTAAAGGTGTTTTCTGTAGGATCAATACTTTTACCAAATTGAGTACTATAACTAGCAGATGCATTTAGATTAGGATAACGCGCAAAGCGATTTCCTGTATCTGTTAATTCTGCTTGTTTTACTGCCAAACCAGCTTGCTTTACAGAAAGGCTGTTATTAAGGGCATGTTGGATACATTTTTCTAATGACCAAGAATTTTGAGCTTGGAGGCTAATGCTGAGACTACAGCAAAAAAATAAAAACAAAAGTGTGCTACGTAACATTGAATTCTGGATTTTTGATTTTTTTAGATTGTTCAAGCTTGAAAAAGTCATTATCATTTTATAAGCTACAATACTAAACAGCTTTTTATAAAGGAAGGAACAATTTATATTAAGGATGCCTAATCTTGGATAAAAGATGTAAAAGTTGGGATGGGAAGCGTATCTTTGTGGCAAAAGAATCTATTTTTAAATCTAAACGATTATTTAAAATCTCAAGTGCAAGTCTAGTATTTTTTTTAAAATTGAAGTTGATTTATCAATATTGACATGTAGTTTATCTTTGAGATTCAGAAAAAACCATTCGAACGAAACGATGCCGATAAAAGATTCATTTCCAGAAGTAGATTCCAATTATATGGAAGGCAAAAGTAATGGTTGGGAATATCGACTCATTTTTGGTGGTGCGAGTTTAAAACATAGTTATCAAATGGTGCGACAGTTTTTGGTCGAGGAAGGTTATGATGATGTTCCCTTACCCAAAGATGAAAAAGAATTAAGTCTATTTCGCATTCCTACTCGAAATAAACAAATTTTACTATTTGAAGATAATGGCTATGTGCATAATCCCATCAAAATCCTTTTTCCATTAGATCGACGGAAAAAAACGACCCTTATTTTATGTATTTATAATACCGCTGTAGAAGATCATCTGATTCGCTTTCATCGCATTAAGGAACGTCTTCAATAAAAGAATTGCTAAATACTTTCCTATACTTCTCAAAAAATAGCTTATTTTTGAGTTAGGGATTAGGTGAAAAATAATCTACTTGATTATAATTGTCCTTTTTTCCTACCCCCTTATTCTTTTTAATCTAAAATCAAACTATTATGCGTTGGCGTGGCCGAAAACAAAGTGAAAATGTAGACGATCGTCGTGGAATGAGCAGTACCGTTCGTACAGCAGGTGGAATTGGACTTGGTGGTTTACTCATCATTTTATTAATTTCTTTATTGGGTGGCGACCCTACTCAATACATCAATCAAGCACAAGGTGGACGAACCACTTCTGCCCCCACTCAGCCACAAGGAGAACGGGCTGATGATGAATTGGCTGCTTTTGTAAAAGTAGTGCTTCAAGATACAGAAGACGTTTGGAATAAATTATTTAGAGAACAATTAGGAAAAGAATACCGTGAACCTACACTCGTTCTTTTTGAAGGACAAGTAGGCTCGGCATGTGGTCATGCAAGTGCTGCTTCTGGTCCTTTTTATTGCCCTGGTGATGATCAGGTGTATATTGATCTTGTTTTTTATCAAGAATTAAAGAATCGTTTTAAAGCACCTGGGGATTTTGCGATGGCGTATGTCGTAGCGCATGAAGTAGCGCATCATGTCCAAAATCAATTGGGGATTACTCGTCAAGTGCAATCTCAACGAAGACGTATTTCCGAAAAAGAGTACAATGACTTATCTGTTCGTTTAGAATTACAAGCAGATTTCTTAGCGGGAGTATGGGTACACCATAATCAGAAAATGAATAACATTCTGGAAGAAGGAGATTTAGAAGAAGCACTCAATGCTGCTCATGCGATTGGCGATGATACCATTCAAAAACGAGCAAGAGGATATGTCGTGCCTGATTCTTTTACACATGGTACTTCTGAACAACGCATTCGTTGGTTTAGAAAAGGTATTGAAACAGGCGATTTAAGTCAAGGAGATACTTTTGCTGCGCGGGTACTATAAAACAAACACAATAGACCTGACGATTTTAGTTAAATCGTCAGGTCTATTCTATAAATTAAAACTTATAGGTCAATCCAAAGCGATAATTGATTGGAATATTAGAACTATTGAATTCTTCAGAGAAATCCCATAACAAATAAATATTAATGGCTAAGGTTCCCCCAGAAGTATATCCTGCTCCTAAATAATAGTGATTATTCCACTGCCGTTCGGTGAGGATCTCATTGGTAGCAGGATCAATTTCTATACGAGATAGATCGGGAATAATTTCTTCGCTGATTCCTTCAAATTCCCCGTGTATAAAATAACTATTAAAGATTTTATATCGAGCAAAAATTCCAGCTCCATAATTAAAGCTTTTGAATTTGATGTCATCTTGTGTACCATTCGCAAAATTTACGATGTAATTGTTGAAGGTCACCTTGGGTCCCGCAGAAAGATTATCGGTTAACTTATACGCTACCATTGGAGATAAACCATAGGTTAATTCCGTACTCCCATTAAATCCTCCAAATCGGAACACCGCATCGGAGCCATACCAAAGTTTATGCACAAAACCACTATCATCAAAGTATTCATCTTGTGCTTTTTTCTTCTTTTTTTTCTTTTTCTTTTTGCGATACTGCGCATCAGCATCTAAACTAAATCCACCAATTAAAATGGCTATCAATGTGGTGAAAAACAGAAATTTCTTCATATCGAATTGAGTTTTAAAACGATCAATAGAATTTGGTCAATGTTTTTGTATTAAATATACAATTTTTAAGACGTTTTCTTTTAAACAAGTTTCGGCTTTGTAATAGTATTAACGTATCTGTTATGGATTTGTTAAGGTTGGAGTATGTGTAAATTAGTTGACAAAGCAAGAATGCTATTGTTTACTACTAATTTGCTGGAAAGGAATCGTGGATGGCGCATTGGCACTCAATAAATCATTATCAAGAATGTATTTTTGCCAAGCTGCACTTCTTTTGCTACTGGTATAGGTATAGAACGTCTGGGCTTCATTGAGTTTTTCATGAAAACCAAGGCGCGTTTGGAAATTGATTTCTAATAATTTGATGATGCCGTACACATAGTGGTCGCGACGGCTTCCGCTATTTCCTGCAAAAGGAGTGACAATATCAAAGCGAAGAATATCATAAATTTTACGCATATCCATCTGCCCTTCCTTGGTAAGAAAATCGAGTTGAAAATCTTTTAGGTATTGAAAATAGAAGTCGTATTCAGATAAAGCTTGATGACGATTAATAAGGGTTGTTAATTCATCATCATTCAAATGAAAAATAGGTAAACCAAAATCACGGTGGAGAAAATCGGCAGCACTTTTCCCTGGTAAATTACTTAAATAAGGGAGATATTCCGCCACTACTTGAATCTCCGAAAATGGAATTCTGGCAATAATTTCTTGCTGCACTTTAGCCTTGGTACGATCATCTGCATCTAAAGCAAGAGACGCTTCTAATTTATCTTTGAGTGGGCGACCGATATTTGCTAAATGCGTAATATTCAATAAGGTTCGTTGCTCTTCAAATTCACTTAAAAAATCACTTTCATACAGATAATGTTCTAAAACATCTTTGATGTTTTCTACTTTATCTTCTGCTAATTTGCCCGCTAAAATATATTCTAAGAACCAATCATATTTTAAAATATCGTTATAAAATGAACCTTTCTCATCCACTTCAAAATGGGCAGATTTCCGTTCTAAAAATACAATTAAAGAATCAGGATGAGTACAATCAAATAAGCGAGGAAGATCATCTAATTGTTTGTGGGTATATTCAAAATTTTCAAAATAAACCAGATCCGTAGCAATAGATAATTTCGGATCGATATTCAAGCGTTGAATATGTTTAAATGGTTTTATTTTAGGCAATAACTGTAAACAAAGCGTTTTATGTGATCCATTAAAAGCTGGATTATCAATAATCGCATTGACTTCATCAACACTAACTTCTTCTTTATTTTGTAGTTTTTCCAGTTTAATCGCTAAAAACTGTTCTTGCCATTGATCCAAATTTTTCTTGTCCTTACGCCATAATTGTCGCCACGGATCAGGATTAAAACGTTGATCTTCTTCTCCAAATGAATAATCATAAATGTCTTCAAAAATGGGAACTGCTCGTTCACAAATTCGAATATTTGCCTTTTCATTTTTTAGATATACTTTATCACTTTGCAACAAAGGGATCAATAATTTTGCATGCTCTAATTCTACATGCTGGCTTAAATAATTAAAGCATTTTTTTCGAACATTAAACGAGGTATCATTCAAAATAAGCTCTACTAAAGTTTCTACCTCTTTCGTTGTAGGAGTTGGTAAAATCTTGATTTCAATACGCGTAAATTGATCAGGATATTGAATAAAACTTGCAACTTGTAAGTTACTCGTTTCATTTTCATTTTGCACTAAAATTTGCTTGATCTGTAAAGCAATGTCTTCGTCTTCTTCTGTACGTAATAAATCTTTGAGTAGTACTTGTTCATTTTGGTTTTTTACATCAAATCGAGTTAAATAATTGGTACACAAACCTGTTACGCCCATCTTATTATACAAACTTGATTTCTTCAAATACAGTCGTATATGATGGGGCTGTTGGATAATAGTAGTCCAATTTTCAGCATAAAACCGATCTAATACTCTCCCAATAGACAAATTGAGTTCTTTGTTTTTTTCATTTAAAAACGTAAAATATTCTAATGCAGTAAGATCATCTAGCGTAGTAGAACGAAGTAATTTATTTTCTACCAAATAACGATCAGAAGGATGGTGAAGCGTATCCAATTGGTTTAATATACTTACTAATGGAAAAGATAAAAAATAGTTAATTTCATTCTTCTCACAAAAATCTGTCAATAAACTAAGTTGATCTAGATAATTGTTTTTTAAGGGAGGTAATTTTCTATTATAGGAACGTAAAAGTGGGCGATATTTACGAGCTAATTTAATGACTTCCTCTGGAATACCCTGACTTAGGTGCGTATAAGCCTCTAATGCTACAGAATCATTTCTAGAATTTAAGCGACGAAACAGCTTATCATATTGTTCCACCAAAATAGCCCGTTCTGCTTGATCGATGAAAGCATTTTGATAAGTACTCCATTCAAAATCTTGATAATGCCTTGCCCAATAAATTAAAAATTGGCGAGCTTCATCTCTTTTATTCAAATCAACAGCAGTGGACTTCCCACTTAGGCTTGCCAATTGTTCTAATTTTTGTTTTAATTCGTTGTCTGATAAATGCTGTCTATTTTTAAAACAATAAGCCGCTAGATAAAACAAGCTACGCGAATGGTGACTCATTTTTAGGTCGGTCATTACATTATCTGTAATCCAACGATGACTATTGGATAGGCATAAAATTTTACCTAAATAATCAATTTCTTCATAAAAATAATTGGCTTTAAATTTAAAAATTTGTTCATAGCCAAAACGCCGTACCGCCTCAGGTGTTTGTAACGAATCCAAAAGTTGCTGATAGTAAGTAGCGATTGTTATATTATTATCACTAGAGGGTGGAAAAACATTGGTCAATTTGGCAAGATTACTGGTAATTTGATTCAAATTCACACTTCCATCCTCCAACCGATAAAATAAGCCTTTAAAGGTTTCATAGGTTGGAAAATCCTCTAATGCCGCAATTAAATGAGTGTATATCAAATAGGAATCTTTTCCAAATTGCCGTTTAGAGCGATCATTTTCTAGTTCCTCCAAAAGTATTTCAAAAGCTTTTGGGGTATGAATTTTTGCCAGCTCTTGTATACTAGATAAAGTTTGATCTAACTTTTTTTGATGAATAGCTTGTTCAAGTTGATCTACTAATTGACGAATTGTCAGTGCATTGGTCTGCAAAGTAGATCGCTCTATTGTTTCGGGTTCATATTCTCCTTTCTGATGTTCAATCGGAGTAAGAAAAAATGCACCTATGATATCCGAAAACTGAATAGAGGATTCATTGGAATAATAAAACATCAGCAACTGATCTTTACTAGTTTGATTTAAATCAATTTCATCTTTGGTAAAAAAGGTGTGCTGTTGTAAAATTTCACGAACAGTCTGCTCGTGTTGAGGTTTGTCTAACAAACTAGCAATATCTCGAATACTTCGTTTATTTCCTTTGGCAAGTGATTCCTCAAGGTCGGCAAGTATTGTTGCATAGTCTAGTGTTTCATTTGATGTTTCTTGACACCAAATGTTCCCACACAGATTCAATATGAACAATAAAAGTATGCCTCTTTTCAACATAATGTTTTTATCCGTAGGATTAGATAAGTAAGGGGTATTAATTAATTGGGCAAAAAAAATGATTTTCTGAAATGGGCAAAAATACCGACAGTATGGAGGTTTTTAGACCTTTTTGGGAAATCTTGAAGGATTTTTTTCTGCCCGATTAATCCCCTAAAACTACTTGACCATCCTTTACTGTTACCAATACAGTAGAAGATAAAAGGTATAATACAAGAATTAAACCAATTAAAGAGGGAAAAAAAAGAGGGGAATAGAAAATTAAGGACGGTTGCGCTCTATAAAATGAGTAGGGTCCAAATAGCCCCAATAATCATCGGAATAGCCAGGCCCCATTGCCATATTTATAAAACTTCTCATTTCAAAATGTAAATGCGCCGCATAACGACCATGTGCAGTACCAATAGTACCAATTTGCTCACCACGGTAAACTAAATCTCCTACCTTGACATCCATTCGATCTAAATGAGAATACACTGTTTCCAAATAATCATAATCTGGATGTTTTGGCATAGCATGAATCACTCGAATTGTTTTCCCCCAACCACAGCAAATATCATCCACATAAGTCACTAAACCATTGGCAGCAACATAAACTGGATCACCTAAGTCTGTATTGCCACCTCCTTTTCCATTCCAATCTTCACCTAAGTGATTATTGTCTTTGAAATTTTGTGCTTTATAATAATGTTCAGCATCGGGGCGACCAACTGGAAAATCGAAGCCATCATTATAATAGGAAGGATTGGATTCAAAAATAATAGGGTATTTATCCTCAGGTATTATTTTGGGGACTGTACTTATTGGCTTTTGTTGCTTCTTTTGTGGAGGACGTGTAGGTTTATTATCATCTTTAACCAAAACAGCAGCAGGAGGAGATGAAGAGGGCGCTTGATATTGACAAGCGAATAAACAACAACAAAAGCAAAAAATCAATATGCGCATATTATTAAATACGTCTGTACACTTGTTTTGTTTTCAAACTTTAAATTAGAAAATATATTGTAATATCACTCAAAAAAAATGTGGAAAACTTTATTTCGGCTATCAGTTGACCCATATTGATATTTTTATATACATTTGTAACCATGTGTAAGCTTAGCCTACTAGGTTATTGTTAAAGGTGGAAATGATATGAATGAATATTTGTCCTTATCTGAGGTCGCAACATTGATTGGTAAAAGTAAAGAAACCCTTCGAAGATGGGATCGGGAAGGCAAACTAAAAGCCGTACGTGAGCCTATTTCCAATTATCGGGTGTACAAACGAACGGATATAGAAAATAAATTTGGTCAGTTCATCTCTGATTCAGAAACTACATTTATCTCAAATGAAGTCACTCCTTTGCAGGAATATGCCGTATTAGAATTATTCGCGGGTGCAGGTGGTTTAGCCATTGGGCTGGAGCAAGCGGGTTTACATTGTGCTGCCCTCAATGAAATAGATAAATGGGCTTGCCAAACTCTTCGCCTCAATCGCCCCAAATGGAATGTATTAGAAGGCGATATCAAAGATTTTGATTTTACCTCTTATAAAGATGAAGTAGAAGTGGTCACTGGAGGGTTTCCTTGTCAGGCATTTAGTTATGCTGGAAAAAAATTGGGCTTGGATGATGCGCGAGGCACTTTGTTTTATGAATTTGCGCGCGTAGTACAAGAAGTGCAGCCTTTGATTTGTATTGGTGAAAATGTACGAGGACTACTCAGTCATGATAAAGGTAGAACGTTAGAAGGTATGTTATCTATCTTAGATGAAATTGGGTATCGCGTAGTTCCTGTACAGATTTTAAAAGCGATTCATTTTAATGTTCCTCAAAAAAGAGAACGTATCTTTTTAGTCGGTATTCGAAAAGATATTGCAATTGATTTTCACTATCCTCACCCCTACTCTACTATTTACAATTTAGAAGATGCCTTAAAAAAAGGGCCTTTGTACCATACAGATGTTCCTGAATCCAAAGGTTCTAAATATCCACCTTATAAAAAAGAGATTTTAGATCTAGTACCACCAAAAGGCTATTGGCGCGATTTACCCCTTGATATTCAAAAGGAATACATGGGCAAGAGCTTTTATCTTGGTGGAGGTAAAACAGGCATGGCACGGCGTATTGGCTGGGATGAACCCTGCCTCACCCTCACTTGCAGCCCCGCCCAAAAACAAACAGAGCGTTGCCACCCAGAAGAGACTCGACCTTTCACCGTACGTGAATATGCTCGTATACAAACCTTCCCTGATGAATGGGAATTTGTGGGCTCCATTGCACAACAATACAAACAAATTGGAAATGCTGTACCCGTCAATTTAGCCAAAGAAATGGGCTATGCAATTATACAGTTTTTGAATGCGTATCACAACTCTCGAAACCCCTTGTAATAATGATAATTTTCAAAAGTAATCTCATCTAAAATGGAGCGTTGGGTAAAGAGCGTGGTTTGCTTGACTTCTGCTAGAGCAGAATTGTATTGCCCTTCTTTTTGCTCTCCTCTTTGCTGCATGTAATTGGATATAGCTTGAGGTAAGACTTTGTACAATTGAAATAAGGCATCTTCTTGTCCTGTTAAAAGCGCGTAAAATTGATCGCCTGAGATTTTGTATACACGAGAGTGGCTATATTC
Source organism: Saprospiraceae bacterium (assembly GCA_020628645.1). GTDB lineage: Bacteria > Bacteroidota > Bacteroidia > Chitinophagales > Saprospiraceae > JAHDES01. The sequence goes on along the minus strand of JAHDES010000014.1, from coordinate 38,046 downwards.
TTTTCCATTGATCTCGCTAAACCATTTTTCGTTGAAGCTATTCTTCGCTAAAATTTGTACCCAATAACATTTGGCTTGTTTATAGGTATCTGCATAGTGCTTTAGTTTTTGAAATAAGCTTTCTGCCGAACTGGAGTTCATGGTATTGTGCTTATTTTTTATATCTGCAAAAAGCGTATTGTCAGCTGCTTTTATATCAAATCCACTTAAATTGCCCATTTCAAAACCTTCTACACCGCCTAAAATTTCTTCATGGAATGTACCAATGGAATTATTAATAGATTTGTCAATCTGACGAGCTATTTCATTTTCAATGAGTTGTTCTTCTGTCAATCCATTAAAATGGGCATCAAAAGTGAGTTTAATGGTGTCTACTTTATTGGAATAGAATTTTTTCTTTGAAATATTTCGTTTTGCCTTTAAATAAGACTGGTGTAAATTGGCAATACATTGCAAAAAATGCGCATCAGATATAAAAGAAAGGTAGGTGTTTGTCATTGTTTAAATTAAAATGAACCGAGTATGATATTTATTAATCATAAATAACACACAAGGGTATGATTAAACCCGCCTTCCGCCGCAAAATTATCAATGGCGGGCAGGAAATATTATGCGAGAACGAAGTGGTTACATCTGTGCAGAAATTTAGCTGCATTTTACGTAGCCTCAGATAAATTTTAAACAGATGAAATAAAGGTCGTAAAAATTTCGTATTTTTGAATATAAAATACACTAATACATTCGTTAGCTTTTATAAGTGTATCACAACAACAATATAATCCAATCGCGACCTTCTTGGTTTAGCGTGCTATCTAATTTATGAATAGAATTGGTCTACACCTCCTACTCACCTTATTCTATCTCCCAATCTCGCTATTGGCGCAAGACCCCGTTTGTGGTTGCTTAAATTGTCCTGTCGATATTCCTGATTTAAATACCGTCATCATTGATTATAAAGTGAATGGTGCAGTCAATAATGATTTATCTGCAACTGATGTACAGGGCGTTCGGGCTGTAAATATTGCTTTTGAGCATGCTTATTTAGGTGATCTTACGATGGAACTCATTTCGCCCAATGGCAATGTAAGCCTCGAACTTGTAGGGCCTATCGGAGAATTTGGATTTACTACAGGAACAAACTTCAATGTTTCCTTTGTCCGCTGTGATTTAGGAGGACTTGATCCATTTTCTGCTTGTACTGATCCTACGATCCCTGATCCTGGAAAACCAACACAATGGACGAATGATGCAAATTGGGGAAGTTTCAATTTTTCAGGATTTACAGGTTCGTATTTGCCTTCTGGTGGAGGTTGTTTACAATTGTTCAATAGTGGTTCGGTCAATGGGACATGGAAGCTGCAAGTCACCGATCATGATTTTAGTCAAGAAGGTATTATCAAAGATTTCTCGGTTGTTTTTTGTGATATGACAGGTATTGAATGTTGTCAGGCAAATGCTGGCGATATTTCTTTTACGGAAGATATTGCTGCATGCCCTGGTAGTGCAGAACTGGCTCCAACCATAATTCCTTTTTATGCAACTAATGTACCATCTGAATCCGAATATTTATATCGTTATGTAATTGTAAAAGACGGATTAATCATTGCTTATCAAGAAGAAGTAGATTTAACTACCTATGACTTTGGGAACTATGAAGTTTGTGGTTTGTCTTATGAAATTTCTGCTGCGAATTCTTTGCCTTTAGCAAATGGAACCGTTTCTATAGATGCGCTTCGCTCGCAATTGGAAGGTGCTGATCCAGCTTTTTGTGGAGACTTGACAGATGATTGTCTTTCCATCATAATTGAAAATGTTCCCACTAATGGCAATATAGTAGAAACAATTTGCGAAAATCAGGACTTCTTTTTCAATGATCAATTGCTCACTGAAAATGGAATTTATAAAGACACTTTAACCGCAAGTTCGGGCTGTGATAGTATTATCAATTTATTTTTAACTGTTTTAGAAACAGATACCACCTATTCCATTGATGCTTCTTGTAATCCACTCGATACGGGAGTTTTCACCACAGTTTTTCAAAATGTAGACGGTTGTGATAGTACCCACATTGAAACGATCAGTTTGTTACCAACTCTTACTACTTTTCTCGATTCTTCTTCTTGTGATCCTGCATTTGTAGGTGTTTTTAGTGATACCCTAACCAATCAATTTGGCTGTGATAGCATCGTTATTTTAACAGTAGAATTATTACAAACGGATACCACTTATATCAATGACGCTTCTTGTAATCCGCTCGATACAGGAACTTTTTCAACATTACTCCAAAATCAATTTAGCTGCGATAGCTTAGTGATTGAAACCATTGAATTACTAGATAGTGATACCACTTACATCAATGATACTTCTTGTAATCCGCTCGATACAGGTACTTTCTCAACACTACTCCAAAATCAATTTAGCTGTGATAGCTTAGTTATTGAAACCATTGAATTGCTGGATAGTGATACCACTTACATCAATGATACTTCTTGTAATCCGCTCGATACGGGAACTTTTTCAACACTACTCCAAAACCAATTTAGCTGTGATAGCTTAGTTATTGAAACCATTGAATTGCTGGATAGTGATA
>JAHDES010000014.1:0-35356 GCA_020628645.1 Saprospiraceae bacterium | reverse complement strand
CTACTTATATCAATGACACTTCTTGTAATCCGCTCGATACGGGAACTTTTTCAACATTATTCCAAAATCAATTTAGCTGCGATAGCTTAGTTATTGAAACCATTGAATTGCTAGATAGTGATACCACTTACATCAATGATGCTTCTTGTAATCCGCTTGATACGGGAACCTTTTCAACACTACTCCAAAATCAATTTAGTTGCGATAGCTTAGTTATTGAAACCATTGAATTGCTAGATAGTGATACCACTTATATCAATGACACTTCTTGTAATCCTCTTGATACAGGACAGCAAGTGCTGAATTTACAGAATATATTGGGCTGTGATAGTATCGTTATTACAACAATAGAATTGCTTCAAAGTGATACGACTTATTCTGTTGATGCTTCTTGTAATCCGCTCGATACAGGTGTTTTTACAACTATTCTACAAAATGAACTAGGCTGTGATAGCACTCATATTGCAAGCATTAGTTTATTAGAAACTAATACCATTTTTAGAGATTCATCATCCTGTGATCCAACGGCAGTAGGTGTATTTAGTGATACATTAAGTAATCAATTTGGTTGCGACAGTATCCTTATTACAAGTATAGAATTATTACTGAGTGATACGACTTATTTGGATAATACCAGTTGTAATCCTTTAGATACAGGTTTATTCGTCACAACCTTAGAAAATCAATTCGGTTGCGATAGTATTATCTTTGAACAGATTAGCTTTAGTCCTAGTGATACGACTTTGTTAGAATCTACTTCCTGTAATCCACTCGATACGGGTACAACTACTACCCTATTGACGAATCAATTTGACTGCGATAGTCTCATTATACAAACTGTTTATCTGGAATTATTAGATACCACTTATTTAACAAATACCAGTTGTAATCCTTTAGATACAGGAATCAATACCCTTATTTTACAAACAGAAGAAGGTTGTGATAGTGTTATTGTGGAAACCATCTCCTTTAGTCAAAGTGATACTACCTTAATTGAACAATTTAGTTGTAATCCTGCTGATACAGGACAAGTTTCGGAAGTACTATTGAATCAATTTGATTGTGATAGCTTGATTTTAACGCTTACGTATTTAGCGGATGATTATTATATTTTAAATGAATCCTTTAGTTGTAATCCAGAAGATACGATAACCCTTATTGATACGCTTCAAACCATTTATGGCTGTGATAGTATTGTAGTAGATCGGATTGGTTTATTACCCACAGATGGCACACAACGCTTTACGATTAGTTGTGATTTAGCAGAAGCGGGTGTAGATACAACGGTTTATGTCAACCAATTTGGCTGTGACAGTACCGTTATTACCACTACAGAATATGTTGGAAGTGATACGACTTTCTTAACTACGAATTCATGTAATCCAGCTGATACAGGATTGACAATTCAAGTTTTGGAAAACTTTTTCTTGTGTGATAGTGTGGTCGTTACAGGAGTGAGTTTGTTAGCATCGGATACGACTTTGGTGGAATTGACCAGTTGTAATCCGTTAGATACGGGTACTAATGTAGTTGTTTTAGCAAATGAATTTGGTTGTGATAGTACCGTTACTACAGTGGTAAATTATTCCCTAAGTGATACAACTTATTTATCGAGTACTACTTGTAATGAAGAAGAGGTTGGCATACAAATAACGGAATTAGAAAATCAATTTGGCTGCGATAGTTTAGTGATTGATACGGTCATTTTACAACTTCCAGATACGACTTATTTTGAAAGCACGTCTTGTAATCCTTTAGATACTGGAACGACCATTGTAGTGAATGAAGATAATCTGGGTTGTCTCTCGGTTGAAATTTCGACCATAGCGTATGCGGAAGCAGATACAACTTATCTGGAAGTATTCAGTTGTGACTTAACAGATACGCTTATTACTTCTGAGATGTTAATCAATGATTTTGGTTGTGATAGTTTGGTTATTTCAACGAGTATTCCTTTACCTTCTGATGAATTGTATTTTGAGGAAACCAGCTGTAATCCATTAGATACAGGACTAGTCATTGAAAATTTAATTAACCAGTTTGGCTGTGATAGTATCATTACAACACAAACATTCTTGTCTCCTTATGACACCACTTATATTGAAGTACAAACTTGTAATACCACCGAGGCAGGACTAGTTATAGATACCCTTTCCAATCAATTTGGCTGCGATAGTATCATTACCACTGAAACATTTTTAGTGCCCAGCGATACTCTTTATATAAATGGTACTTCTTGTAATCCATTAGATACAGGCATTTTCACCCAGCAACTAGAAAATCAATTTGGTTGTGATAGTTTAGTAATTGAAACAATTAGCTATTCTGATTCTGATTTCACGCCAACTACCATTTTTACTTGTGATGAAAATGAAGTAGGAATTTTTGTAGATACTTTACAAAATCAATTTGGTTGTGATAGTATTTTGAACACTACTTACCTTTTAGCCGATTCAGATACCACTTATTTGGAGTCTTTTAGTTGTGATGAAAATGAAGCAGGCATAGATAGTGTATTCTTGATAAATGAATTAGGCTGTGATAGTTTAATCATTGAAACAATTACATGGTTGGGTATTGATACCATTTTTATAGGTACTACAACTTGTAATCCAGCAGAAGAAGGAATTTTTACCAACATAGACCTTGATACTCAAACTGGTTGTGATAGTCTTACCATTATTAATGTAGAATTCTTAGAAACATCAGAAATATTATTAGATGCTGTTTCTTGTAATCCTAATGAAGTTGGAATTGATACCTTATTTCTACAAAATCAATTGGGTTGCGATAGTATTATCATCACCCAAACAACACTAGGAGAGGAACTTTCCTACGATTTTACGTATGAAAACATCTCTTGTGCAGGGGGCAATGACGGACAAATTAATGTCACTATTGCTGGAGAAGCATCTATCCTTTGGAATAATGGCAGTACTAATTTTTCTCAACAGAATCTTTTCGCAGATCAATATTCCTTTACTTTAACCAATGGCGATTGTGAAGTTACAGAAACTGTAGAATTGGTAGAACCACTGGCAACGAATCATCAATTAGTTATCAATCAAGGTGATTGTACGGAAGAAGGAGCGACCATTATGTTAATTCCTAGTGGTGGCACACCACCTTATCAAATAGCATGGAGTACCACTGATACCACAATGGTAATTGATGACCTAAACAGTGGGACATACACCGTCACCGTCACCGATAGTAATGAGTGCGAAGAAGTCCTTGATGCTACGATTAATATTAGTTCAACTGCCCCTAGTCTTACTTTTGAAATTGGTACTATTAACTGTGCTGGAGATGAAAATGGGAGTTTGGGAGTTCTTGCTTCAGGTGGAACACCGCCCTATACTTATGCTTGGAGCACAGGAGATTCAACTGCTATTATTAATAACTTAGGAGAAGGCACTTATGGCTTAACTTTAGAAGATGATGCAGGATGCAGTTTGATTACTACTTATCAATTAGATGAACCCGCCCCTTTAGCCGTCATTATCAATACTCAAGCAAGTACAACGGGAAATAATGGATTAATCGAAGCCTTTCCTACAGGAGGTACGCCGCCTTTCACCTATGAATGGAGTACAGGGGAAATGGGATTGTCTATTGAAATGCTTCCTCCTGGTATTTATTCCGTTACTATCACCGATGCCAATGGATGTATGGCAACAGAAACCATCAATCTGACGACTACTTCTACGAATACGATTGATATAATGGTAGACTTTAATGTCTATCCAAATCCTTCTGATGGACAATTCAATGTATCTATTCGTTTGAAAGAAACGAAGCCAAGTACGCTTATACTTTACAATCAAATTGGACAAATCGTAGCACAACAAGCTCATCAAAGTAATCAAATACAAACGCAATTCAGGGATATAGCGCAAGGGGTCTATTTTTTAGTTTGGAAGGATGAACAACATCAAGTGGTGAAAAAAGTGGTGTGTGTCGAGCGATAAAATTACGATCTTACTTTAATTTTGTTTTGGGTAAATTGAAGTAGAAGGTCGTCCCCTCTCCTACTTTGGAATTTAGTTGTAAAACACTACCAAGTCGCTTTACTATCTTTTGGCAAACTGCCAATCCAATTCCAGTTCCTTCATATTCTGTTCGCTTGTGCAGTCGTTGGAAAATCGCAAAAATTCGTTCCTGTTGCTCTTCAGGAATACCAATACCATTATCTTTTACATGGATGGTAAAATGATCTTTTTCTTCTGTCGCAAAAATGTGGATATGGGGATGCTTATCTTTTTGTCTAAATTTTATAGCATTGCTTAATAAATTTTGGAAGAGCTGTATCAAAAGGGATTGATCTGACCAAATAGCAGGTAATTCATCAATTATTATAACAGCTTGAGTCTCTGCAATGGTTTGGCGCAAGTATAATTGACAAATATCCAAAATTTCATTAAGCTGGTGCAATTCATCTGGCTGATCAGATTTTCCAATAGTAGCATATTTCAAAAGCCCATCTAGCAAAGCATTCATTCGTTGCACGCCTTCTGTAATGTAATGATAATATTCTTTGGATTGTTCATCAAAATTAGCTTGATGGGTGCGATAGATTATTTGACTAAAATTGCCTATCATACGAAGGGGTTCTTTTAGGTCGTGCGAAGCCACATAAGCAAATTGTTTGAGTTCTTCATTCACTTCACTTAGGGCTTCATTTTTAGCTTTGATTTCATTGGCTTGTTCCAAGAGTTGCGCTTGATATTGATTTTCAATGCGTAGACGTTCAATTTCTTTTTGTTTTTCTTGGATACCATGTTGGATTTCTAAATCTAGTAATTGTCTATTGCGTTGAATTTTAGAATATTCTTCTCGATAAGAGGTGTATACATTTAAATAGCGATAGGCTTGTGCTAAATCATTTTTCTCTTGGTATATTTTTGATAATAAATGATAGCCTTTTATTTGTGTAAGATCATCTTTAAGTTGCTTGGCAAAAAATACTCCTTTACTAATAAGGCGAATGGCTTCTGTATAATTTTTATTTTGATAGGCTAATTTTCCTTGTGTAATACTATTAATTTGGCGACCATTAACAGTGCCTACTTTATGAAAAAACTGATCGGCAGCATTGGTTTTCAAAATAGCCAATTCACTTTTACCGATGGTTTGCGCACAACGGCCCAACTGAGCTAGACTCATGGCTTGCATTTCACGATAGTTAATTTGTTTTGCTGCCTCATAGGCTTTTTCAAAATAACTACTAGCTTTAGCACTTTCATTTTGGGTAAACCACAGGTTTCCAACATTATTAAAAAGATGAACCTTTGTGCTAGCGTCTATTATATCCTCATATTCCGTCAATACTATTTCGTATCGTCGCAATGCTTCTGTATAATTAAATAAATGAGCATAAATAGATCCGATATTACTTTGACAACGAGCGATTTGCTTACGATGCTGTACCTTACGCGCCAATTCTAGTGCCTCCAATAAATAATTCATCGCCTCTTTATAGGCAGAATTGATTCCATGACCCACGGCTAAATTATTCAAAGCTATTAATTCTTCATCAATTGCTTTATACGCTCGACTTAATTTGAGCGCAGAGCTACTCATGCGCAATACCTCTGTGTAATCTTGTCGTTTGATATAAATACGACCTAATAGATTGAATACTTTTGCTCTTAAACGATTGTAAGGTTCTTCTTGAGAACAATTGTTTAGTAAAGTCAGACTTTCTTTAGCAATTTGTTGGGCTTCATAAAAGTTATTTTTGGCAAGGTATACATTACAACTTGCCAACTTACTCTTCAAAAAGGATAAATCACATTTTTTCTTCTGACTTAACTTTTGAGCTTGTTGAAATAAATTTTGAGCCGTAGTATAATCGCCTTCATACAAAGCCAATTTACCTTTTTCTAGATTCCAAGCAATTTGTTGTTCGATAGTTTCAATAAAAACAGTTGCTTCTACTAAAGTAGTTGCAATCGTCTCATATAAGGAACGATCTCCTGAATAATAAACAGTGGTATTATAAATTTTAGCCTTTAAAAGTTGAGAAGAAAAGGAAGAAACTATATTAGATTGTTCTAATAACTGCTTGGCAGCAGCAAGTTCTCGCTGTTGGTATAGTGTATTTAATTGTTCGAGATATTTTTTCTCTTGTATTAGTATATCGTTCATGGCTAGACGGTGGGCGTCGGTTATGTACACAAGATAAGTGCATTTACTTAGCAATACAAAATAAATCAAATACAATCCGAAATTTACTTGATTTGAGTAAATAAATGTAGTTCTTATTGTACTAAGCTGACTTCAAATACATCATAATTATTAGAATTTAAACCTATCATGTATAATCAAATACCTCCATGTATCCTGTCACATTAGTTTCTCTATTAGACTTGTAAATAATTTTATTTCCTTTTCTTCTAACTAAAACAGTACATTGGCATAGATTTTGTTAAAATATTTAACAACTACGTAGTCACGTTTTCCTCGCAAACTTATTTGCAATTTCAAGATGTGCTTTATTCTGGTGAATAATTGCACTGAGAAACTAATCTTTTTACATAAAAAACTACCATGAGAAACTTAAAAAACTTGAAACAAACTACTAAATTGACAAAAGCAGAAATTGAAGAAGTGAAAGGGGGATGCTATCGTCGATATCGCCAATCTTGCTGCTATTCAAGAAACTACAGTAGTTCGCAAAAAACAACAAGTACAGGAAAAACAAGTCGTTATTCCTATTCAAGATATCGGTACTGTTAGTCCCGTAATTCGATCCGAAAAGGCTTCCATGTCTTATCCAATTAAAAGGCTAAGATCATAATTAAAATAGCGTAAATTATTGAACGTAAATAAGATGTGAGAAGCTTATGCCTTTAGAATGGTACGTAAAACATCAATTGATTTTTATGTACTATTCTTTTTTAGGCACGTGGAGAAAATAAATTTACTTTCCTTGAAATAGTGAAAATTACCCGCCTGTCATGGCGGACAGGTAAGTCATTGAAAATGCCTGTCCACTCTGGTGGAAAGTTAATTGAGCTAATTCGAGGAATTAAGAATGTAAATTTATTCGTGCCCTACTACTTAAGTAGTAAGCTAAAAAAATTGGTATAATAATTTTTTATAGGTCAGCTCAAAAATTCAACATAATTTCCTTGCAGTCAATTACTTATTCAATTTCGAACTGACAAATTATTATACAAGCAATTTTCGTTTAGCACTTATGAAGTACTCAATTTTCTTTCTTGATAAGATCAATGATATATTTAGATTTGACTTGCTCTTCTTCTTCTATAAATTGCTCTGTTTTTTCGATTTCATATTCAAGCATAGCATTGATACGAGCAATTTTATCCATAATATTTGCTACAAAATGAAGGGAATTATCAATTTTATGTTTAATGATCCAATCCGTAATCAAGGCATCAATAAATTGATCTAGAAAACTAGCTAGACTATCCACCTCCATTTGATACGCCAAATCAAAGTGCTGGGAAAGATCCAACAACTCATCTTCAAATTTTTGTAAGAAACTATTTGCCAGATACACCTCTTTATGAGTTTGATCCATTTGTTGGTTCACTTTTCGGATGTGTCGTTCTTTTTTGTCATAGCCCCATCGTTCTATTTTGCCTAGACTAATAATTATTTTATGGAGTTGTTTTCGAGCTTTTTCACCTTGTCGAATAGTGGTATGAAGTTCTCGAACTCGCGCGGTATAGCTAGTAATACGATTATTGATTTGTGATAATTCGAGTGGATAGGTTTGATTGGACTTTAGTAATTTTTCTTTTTTATCTAGTACTTCCTGAAAAGACAATTCTACATTATGCAAGCCATTATAAGTACGTTCTAAAAGTTCTTTTTCTTGAACTAAGGTAGTAAAACATTGCTCTTTTACACGAAGTCTTATAACGGCAGATAGATATTCCTGTTTTTCTTTTTCGAGTTGTTCTTTTCGATTACCTAAGATAAACTGAAAGGTAGCATAAAGGGTTTGCCCTTCGATACGATGTAGATCGTTTTCTTCTTTTTCTACGATTTTTTGAATATGGATTAAGGCTTCTTTTTTTCGTTCAATTTGAGCTAACAAATTATTGAGATGAATGCGAATTTTCTCTTTACGAGCTAATTCTTGATACAAGACCATGAGTTGTTGGTCGATATCATGCATTGTTTTCTTTTTAAATGGATAGATGAAGTATGAAAAAATATTAATTAATTCAAGTTGCGGATAATTCATTATAAAGCTTCATGCGTCATATTTTGATTCAAAACTTGCCTTTTAGGCTGTTTTTCTCAAAATTCTCCTTACGAACCTTAAATCATCCGCAACTTAGGTTAATTACCAGTAGAATCAATTGCGGTACTAGTAGATGGAACAGGAGCAGGAGCTGGTTTTTCTTCTTCCATTGCAGAAACCACATAACCTGCCATATTGATTTTCTTTGTACCAACATTTGTATACAAGGTCACTGTAGGTTTTTGACGTCCCAATTTGCCTGTACTATTATAAGTAACACCTATAAATCCTCGTTCACCGGGGGCTATAGGAATAAATGGATAACTCGGTGTCGTACATCCACAAGTAACATCTGCATTTTTAATAATTAATTCTCCTTTTCCTGTATTGGTAAAGTAAAAATTATGTTCGATTACCTCACCAGGTTCAATAAAGCCAAAATCATGTTCCGTCTGTTCAAAAACCATTGTGGCTTTGCCAGAGGCTTTCTTTTTAGGAGGAGGAGAGGCTTTTTTGGGTGCGGTAGCACGATTAGATTCTGTTTTTTTACTTACAGTCGCCACTTTTTCTTTTACGTCTGCTTTCTTTTCTGGGGTTTTAGCCGTTTTCACATCATCTGGATCTTCTACAAAAATCTCGATCAATTCAGGTGTTTTTGTGGCTGCAATCACTTCTTTTTCGGTATCAGGAACAGCTTCAGTTGCTACTTCTATTGAAGCAGGTGATTCTTCTGTGGTGGTAGTAGCTGTAGAAGTATCGCTGGAACAAGCCAGAAAAAAACAGCAAACCATCAAACAGCTAAAAAGAAGATTTATCTTATTCATAATAGATTTTTTTGAAGCACAAAATATACAATTAGACTATTCATTATGACGCAAATCTATTGCCAAAGATACATATACCAACTAATTAACGCATTAAGGTTACACTCCCAACTTTCGTTTGTTCTGTTCCTTGACAGCGATAATTGACCCGATACAATAAAACCCCTGGATTAAGCTCTTGCCCTCTAAATCGTCCATCCCAACGCTCAAATTTATCTTCAGTATAAAATACGCGACCGCCCCAACGATCAAATATTTCAAAGGAAATCAATTCTTCTAAAGCAAAAGGATTACTCAAGCCAAATTCATCATTTCGACCATCCAAATTTGGTGTAAATGCTTTAGGTAAAAAAACATTATCACAGTCCAATTCTTCAGGGTTGACCACTTTTACCAACATAGAATCTGCTGCAACACAATTTCCATGATTAAATTCTAGTCGATAGATCGTAGTTTCTGTTGGTGTAATCGTAGGCGTAGGACTGCTTGGATTACTCACACCAGTAGTGGGTGACCAAGAAAAGGAAGTAGCACATGTATTATTAATATCCACATTGAGGGACGTCCCCAAAAAAATCAGGGTATCTTTACTAGTAGCGATATTGTCAGGTGCTAAATAAATTTCTGATAATTCTTCGATATCAATAGCACGATCATAAATACGTATTTCATCCAATGCTCCTTTAAATGGAATGACACTTGGCGATAAACAAGGCCCACCACCAAAAATGAGTTCACTATCATTTGATAAATCAATTGGTGTTACTGAGTTTCTATCCGCGATTAATTCGCCATTGATATACAATTTATTGGAAGCTCCATTTCGGATCAAAACAAGATGATACCAACAACTTTCATTGTCTAATACTTCTCGAAAAGATAGCGTTTTACTAGAGTTTTCACTTACCAAATAATCAATAGAATTTGAAGCAGGAAAATATTCTAAACCCAGTGCATTTTGGTTATTACAAAGTAAACGTTTTGATAAAACCAATTGGCTACTCAAGCTAGCTTCTGGTTTGATATAAAAACTAAGGGTAAAATTCCGAGTGGTTAATAAATTATTAAGTCCAAAAATGGTCATTTGATCGCTTGTTCCATTAAAAACAAGCGCATTACCTTCGACACCACAGGTAAAAGAAGGTTGCATATTGGAAAACAAACCATCTTGTCCATTGCCACTCTCCTCTACTAAACTATTGGCATTAAAGGAAATATAACTCACCAAACCATTCGTTGGTTGTCCAAAAGCTTGTAGAACATTTATCAATAAAAAAACTAGGATTGTAATCCGCATAGAAATAAATTTGATGTCGTTTAATTAAACTCCATTCTTACTTAAAATAGTATATCTAAAGATTGTTAATTTCTGCTAGAAATAGCAAAAATTACTTGCCAAACAACCCACCTAGATCTCCCATCCCTGGAGGCATCATCTTTTGCAATAAGCTTTGAGATGCTTCTGCTTCTTTTGCTGCAGCTGCTTCCAAGACCCGATTAATCGCCACCATCATTAGGTCTTCTAATTGCTCGGTATCTGACAAATCTAATTTAGAAGGATCAATTTGTATATTGGTAATTGTTCGATTAGCATTAGCTGTTACATGTATAGCACCATCACCCGCCTCTGCATTAACGCTGATGCTGGCTAGTTGTTGCTGCATTTGTTCTTGCTGGGCTTCAAAATTGCCTAATAAATCGTCAAACATATCTTCTTTTTTGATAAGTAAAGTAGTGTGAATCCAGTTCAACACTAAATTCAAGCCCAAAGGTAAGGATAAGATATGTTATTTTAGATCAGTGGAAAGATTTTATTAAGTAACACAATTCAACTCCGCCATTTCTACTGGATATTTAGAGTAGAGTTGCATAATTTCTGCTTCATCGAGGGCTTTATCATAGATGCGTAATTCGTCTACTACGCCTTTAAATCGACGAGTACTGCCCCCTCTCACACAAGGACTATTACCAAAATTGAGCAGGGCATCATTGCCTATATCCACACCACTACAGCGACGAGAATGCTGGCGTAATTGTCCATTTACATAGGTGAAAGCATTGATTCCATTTCGCACAATAGCGATGTGATACCACCCCACTCCTTCTACTTCTGTATCAAGATAAGTGAAGGCTTTATGTTCATTTTCATGAAAATCAACCAAGACTTCGTTATGCATTGGATTCCATTGTAAATCAAGCATATTATTGTCATCACAAAGGGAACGTTTTGCGAGTAAACTTTCTCGAAAGATTGATTTAGAAAGCGGTTTAATATAAAAACTGACCGTAAAATCAGTTGTATTGAAGCATTGATTGACTTTACCTTCGAATTCAATATAATCTGTATTGCCATTGAGCATTAAACCATTACCATCTACTCCACACCAGCAAGAAATATTGCCAAATAAATTGCCGTCACTTCCTCCTTTCGTTTCATCTTTAGCATCACAATCATTAAACGAATAGTAAGCGACTAGTCCAGTATCAGGGGCATTTGCAATATAAGTAGCTGAAAGGAAAAGACCTCCTAACAACAAAGAGAGTAGTATTTTATTCATAGTTTTGTTAATTATGGTCTAGTTAAGATACGGCTATTCTGTTGGATCATCAATTTTAAAGTAAAAAATACCCTAAATACGTTAGTAGAAATTTACTATTTTCGCTAAAATTTTAGAGATATCATGTTTCAATATAGTAAGATTGATTGTTTGGGAAAAGAAGGTATTTTAGTTCATCATACAAATGGAAATTCGTTTCGTTGTATTCCTGAACATGGTGCGGTATTAATTGATGTACAACTTAATGGGCAAGCTATTTTAGATGCTTATCAAAATCAAGAAGAACTTGAAACTAATTTTTATTACAAAAGTGCGCTCCTTGCTCCCTTTCCCAATCGCTTACAAGATGGCAAATTTACATTTGAGGGGAAAACTTACCAATTTCCTATTAATGACACCAATACTCAAAATGCTTTACACGGCTTCATTTATGATAAACCTTTTGAAATAGAAGAAATTCATTGTTTGGCAGATGAAGCTTGTATAAGTCTAGTTTATCATTATAATGGGCATCTTTCTTATTATCCTTTTTCTTTTCGTATGCGGGTAGAATATACCATTAAAAGTAATCATGTATTTGAGGTAGCTTTAGAAATTACTAATCTTGAAACATTTCCAATTCCTATTGGAATGGGATGGCATCCTTATTTTAAACTTTCTACTTCGATTGTAAATGACTTAAAATTACAATTACCCCCTCTTCATCAACTTGAGATAGATGATCGTATGCTTCCAACAGGCGAACTTCAATTGTATTCAGCTTTTGATATGCCCAAAGAAATAGGGCTTACAAAATTAGACACGGGTTTTAAATATGAGAAAGAAAAAGGACGAATAGAACTATTTTTACAAGATCAGAACTATCGTTTAAAATATTGGCAAGAAGCAGTTCCTTTTGACTATATTCAGCTATTCATTCCTGACGGGCGAGCATCCATAGCCATAGAACCCATGAGTTGTGCAGCAGATGCTTTTAACAGCAATACTCAAATAACAACACTTGCAAAAGGAACAAGTCGTCTAGGAAAATGTGGTGTTTTACTTACTCCCAATTAGGTGTTTCACCAATAAATCGTTGCATAAAAGCTACAAATTTTTCTACTGGCACATTTTCTGGTCGACGAACAAAAAAGATCGGAATCAAACGAGCAGCATTATTGACAAATTTTTGGTGCCGTTTCTTAATATCCTCTCCAATGACAAGTCCGGGTCGATGAATTTGGTTACGAATGGCTTGAATTTTTTCTTTAGGACGAAGCGGACGAATAGTAATTTGATCTAAATCTTTAACTTTTCGAATAACAAATATTTTATTGACCATATGAATACGATCGTACATGCCATCATCTAAATTGAATTGATATTTATCTTTTTTTGCTATAACTTCTGTGCCATTTTGAAGATCATCAGGGCGTTCTAATTTATCTATAGCATCTTGCCAAAGCCGTACAGCACGTACAGATGGAATAGAAGTAAATTTTTTGAGTACATAATCCCATTTCAATACGCATTTATCATCTGAAAAAAGCGGATATCCTTTTTTAAACAAATTGAAAGCTAGCGTAGACTTACCAGTTCCAGATGCTGCACAAAAAAGATTTAATCCATCTTTACTTAGCACTGCTGAAGCATGTATGGGAAAACGCATATTCATATGCAAAATGACGGTCAGAACAGTCCCATAAAAATACGGTAGTGCTTCTTCAATCGTACTCTTTTCTACTAATTCTATAAAAGCTTTTTCTCTATTTATGATGGAATATTTAGCGACATTTTCGATTTGCATAAAAAAATCGTGAGAGCCACATTGCAATATAAAATCACCATTTTTACGGGTAAGGACATCATCCATATTCTCATCCAAAGCTACGGCTTTACCTTCTTCTAAATGAATATGGTGGGTATCGACAGGATCAGTACGCTTTATAAACTCTAGATTTATAGAAGAACGGATGATGACTCCAAATGCATTATGGAAATTATATTGACTGATTCTTGATGGGTTTTAAAGGTTTATAGGTTCTTAGATCAGGAAGATAACCACTTATGACTACATTATTACATCTAACCCAAGCATGACCTTCTATTGTATTATTTCTTTTTCGAAAGCCTATTTTCAGGACATTAGGTATATCATTTTGTTTTAACAATTTTCTAGCCAATAAAGCAAGATTATAGCATTTGGGATTCCACGGTGCTTTTTTCTCTATCGTTTTAATTGCTCCAGCTATTTGTTGTATTTTCACTTTTTGCTCATCATTATAGTCATGTATAATATCTTCATCCAATAAATTATGCAAGGATTTTATTGCTTGAAAGTTGTTACCCTTCAAAGTAAATTGATAGTACAAAGATAAAATATAAGCTTTAAACAAAAGCCAAGGTCGATTAAGTGGAAGTTTGATTTTTTTCTCAGACACCTATTATGGAATTAATTTTTGAACTGGCAAATAAGTACAAAAGTACGTATATTGGGACGATTTTTGCAATACCATATCATATCTAAAGTAAAAAATAAAGTAACAACTTTTATTTAGTACTTAGCATTCACATGAACGTATATACAACCGATGGCTAGAGAGCTTCCTAAAGATATATTTGAGATACAAGTTATCATTGACACCCTTAAAATTGTTTGGGAAGCAAGCAAAAGACATACGATCATCCGTATTTCGTTGGTTGTACTTACGGCTTTATTACCCTTAATTCCTCTTTATCTTTTCAAATTATTACTTGATGCTTTTGCAACTGGACAAGCTGTTGATGTACAGCATGTTATCTATATCATTATAGGAATGGCAGCTCTAGCATTGTTCTCTATTTTCATCAAAAATGTGGCAGCTTATAATAATTCTATTCAAGCGGATATAATTACAGATTATATGGCTGCAATGATGATAAAAAAATCCTTAGATATAGATATAGAATTTTATGACTCCGATACCTATCACGATAAATTTGCCCGAGCAATGGGGCAAGGAGGAACCAAACCCCTTTCAGTATTAGGAGGAGTAACCAGTTTTTTCCAAAATCTCATTACCTTACTTGCTATTATTGGTATTTTATTTACGCTACATTGGTCTATTTTCTTTATTCTTTTTATCATCACACTCCCAGCCGCCTATGTCCGTTTTTTGTATTCTGAAAAATTAATCGATTTAAAAGAAGCACAAACACAGCCCAGTCGAATTGCAGGCTACTATAAGGGAGTACTTACAGGTGGGGGTACTGCATTTGAGGTTAGAATGTTTGCTTATGGGCATTATTTATTACGAAAATTTCTCGACTTAGCCGCTTTTTTGCGCAAAGAGAGACGTGAATTATATCTTGAACAATTACGATGGGTTAGTTTTGCACAATCTGCAGAAGTTATTGCCATGTTATCAGCTTTAGGATTCATCGTTTACAAGGCCATAGAGGGCAATATGACAGTTGGGGATATATCACTTTATTATCTGGCATTTCAAAAAGGGCAAGGAAATGTAGCAGGTCTAATGAATTCTGCTATTGGATTGCACAAGCAAAAATTAACGCTTAATTATCTATTTGAATTTTTATATACCGAGAAAAAAGTACAAGACCCTATAAGTCCTTCTCCTATTCCTGAAAAAATAAAAAAACTTGAGGTTAAAGATTTACATTTCACCTATCCTGGTACAACAAAAGAGGTGTTAAAAGATATTAATTTTACAGCAGAAAAAGGACAAATTATTGCTGTAGTAGGTGAAAATGGCTCTGGTAAAACAACACTTATCAAACTTATCAACCGTTTATATGATCCTTCTGGTGGAGCAGTTGCTTACAATGATACCAACGTTAAAGATTTCTTAGTTGAAGAATTGAGACGAAAGATTACAGTTATTTTTCAGGGCTATTCCACTTATGCTTTAAAAATAAAAGAAAATATCACCCTAGCCAATGTCTTTGAACCTGAAAATCCTGAAAAAATAAAATGGGCAGCAGAATTAGCAGAAGCAGATAAATTTATTAGTCGCTTACCTTTAAAATATGAAACGCAACTTGGTAGAGCATTTAAGGATGGCCATCAGTTGAGTTCTGGACAAGCTCAAAAACTAGCATTATCTAGAGCATTCTATAAAAATGGTGACATTATTGTATTAGATGAACCTACCAGTTTTATCGACCCAATTTCAGAAGATAACATATTTAACAATTTTAAAAAAGTAGCTAAAGATAAAATTCTGATTTTAATTACTCATCGTGTCTATAATCTTACCATGGCTGATAAAATACTAGTCATGGATCAAGGACAATTGGTGGAACAAGGCAGTCATAGTGAATTAATCAATAAAAATGGCTTGTACAGAGAGATGTTCAGTAAACAAAATACAGATTAATTCGTACTAAAAATGCATTCAAAATTATCCTTATACCTTTAATTTTGAGTCTAAAAATTAGCAAAACCATGGCAAAGAAAGTAAAAAAAATAAACGTAACAGAGGAAACTGTATTTAAACGTAATGAGGAGGATTTCTTGATCACAGAAGTAGATGGAGAAGCCGTAATGATGAATGTACTCAATGGTTCCTATTGGGGATTAAACGGTACTTCTACTGAAATATGGAATTTGCTGGAGCAACCCAATAATTATGTCAATATCGTACAAGAGCTTTTGAAGATTTATGATGTAGACGAAGACATTTGTAGAAGACAAACACTACAAGTTATTTTGAACATGTGTGCACGCCAAGTACTAATAATTGAAAAAAACTAAATTTTCCAATTGGTTACAATGAATGGTTACAACTTATATGGTTTAAAGGCAAATACAGATTTTGAGTGGCATCATTTGAAACGTAAAAAATCCTATGTACGCCCTGATGTTGAAATTAATCTGGGAAAAATAGATCCCATTGCTCCAAATTTACCCAAAACGGTTTATACAAAATTTCATACCTACAATAGTAATTGTTATATCCAAGATATTCCTTCTATTGCAAAATATGCCATCTATGGTAAGGATAAAATCATCATTGAACCTTATAAGCCTATAAAACCAAAAGCAATTAGCTATTTTTTGCAAGAAAACATCTTGCCCATTTTACTGATTAGTAATGAATATTTTCTCGTTCATGCTTCTGCTGTTGCCACTAAAGATGGGGTTCATCTATTTACTTCCCAAAGAGGTAATGGGAAGTCTTCATTAGCAGCAAACTTATGTATCAAGCATGAGTGTCAATTTGTGAGTGATAATTTGTGCCTCTTGAAGTGGGATGAAACGGAGCAGTCCTTTGTTACAAAATGTTTAGATAACACTTGTAAATTGTGGCAAAATGTTTTTCCTCAACTTGATAAGAATATAAAAAAATATAAACCCCAACTTATCCGAAAAGGGATTCACAAATACAATTTAAACTTCAATCGTTACGCCTGTAAACAATTCAAAAAAGTGAAAACGATTAATTTCATCAGTGTAATCAATGATAAAATTGATTTATCCACTGAAAAAATTACAGGTTTCAAGAAAATCAATTTTTCTAGAAGTGTCATGCATTCTCATCATATTGCAAGAGTTGTTGCTAAAGATCAACATCTCTTCAAATTTAGTGGGTTGGTTGCCAAACATGCTAATTTTTATAAGATAGATCGGTCACAATTAACCTCTCTGTCAGAATTTTCCAATTACATCAAGGATGAAATACTTACAGAAACAACTTAATCAACATAAAGGAAAGATTGTTTGGCTCGCCTCTTATCCAAAATCGGGAAATACTTGGTTTAGGTGTTTCATTTCTGCCTTATTTAAAGGAGAAATAGATCTCGCTCACTTAAAAACAGATGGTATCTTTTCTTTACGGCATACCTTTGAAAGATACAGCGGTATTGATAGTAGAATGTTAAACGATAAAGAGGTACATGCTATGATTAGTAGTGTCTTTTTAGAACATGCAAAAAATAGTCAGCACATGCTTTTCACAAAAGCACATGATGCCTATATCTATAATGATAATCAACAACCCATATTTCCTACTGAAGTGACACATAAAGCAGTTTATCTAGTAAGAAACCCATTAGATATTGTCGCTTCTTTGGCCAATCATAACGCCACTACTAAAGATAAGGCTATAGAATTAATGAATAATCCTAAAGGATATTTAGGCGGACAAGTGAAAGGAATTAACACCAATTCTCAATTTAGACAATTAATGTTTGATTGGAGTGGACATGTAAAAAGTTGGAACGAACAAAAAAATATCGAAGTCATTTTGGTACGATATGAAGATATGCTTCATGATTCATTTAATACCTTTAAAAATGTAGTGCAACGCTTGGAAATAAAGGCTAGTGATACAGCAATTAAAAAAGCCGTCAAAATGTCTAGTTTTAAAAAATTACAAAAACAAGAAAAAGAAAAAGGTTTTAGAGAAAAAAATGTTCGGTCAGAAAAATTTTTCCGTTCTGGTAAAACAGGTCAATTTGAAAAAGAACTAAGCCCTACACAAATCCAAAACGTAATAGATGCTCACCAAGAGCAAATGAAACAACTCAACTATCTGTAGTTCATAGTTGTTTTCACTTCCTAATCTCTTATTTATTAAGTCCATATTCCATGAGTGCAATTTTTGGTTTTTTTAGAATAGACGGTCAACCCATCCATAAAGAAACGATCAATGTTATTGTAAAAAAAACGAGTTGGTGGACTCCTCACAAAGTACATCAACTTTATGAAGAGAATAGATACTTTGCACATTTAGCAAGCGCGCAGGATGCTCCCCTACAAATTATATCAAAACACAAAAACTATCCACATCTTTCTATAGTAGTCGATGCAAGAATTGATAATAAAACAGCACTCGTCAAGCAATTTAATGAACTGAAAACGTCTTTCACTGATGTAGAAATTATCCTTTGGCTCTATTATAAATTTGGAAAAGATTGCGTCAAACATCTTATCGGTGCCTTTGCATTTGCTGTTTGGGATGACCATAAAAAAGAACTATTCATTGCACGAGATCATTTTGGTATAAAAAGTATTCACTACTATCTGGATGACAAAATTTTCGCCTTTGCTACTCAAAAAAAGAGTATCGTCCATCATCCAGAAATTAATAAATATCCCGACTGGATTTATCTAGTTAATCGATTCTATCGAAATGATGTACAACGAGATGCTACCGAGTACAAGCATGTCAAACAACTTATTCCAGCGCATTATCTGGTATGGAAAAATAAGGACTTAAACATACAATCCTACTGGTCATTTGATACCAAAAAAACGACTTTCTACAAAGATGAAAACCAATATATTGAGCACTTTGAAGAACTATTTCTACAAGCTGTTGACCGACGTCTTCAACGATCCACGAAGACTGGGTCTCATTTGAGTGGGGGCTTAGATTCATCAGGAATTAGCTCCGTGGCACAGCATCTTCTAACCTCAAAATATAATAGAGAAATAGAAACTTTTTCCTACACCATACATGAATCAATGGTGGATAAGGTTAATTTTAAAAACGAAAATCCCTTAGTTGATGCGGTAGTGGAGTTTGCTAATATCACTACTGCTAATCGTATCGATACCCCAACTTATAGAAAAATAAGACATAAAATCATACAAGAAGCCACCATCTTTGATGGCTTTTCGCGTTCACAAAATTTAGACGTTGAATGGGAACTCCTCCTAAAAGCGAAAGAACGTGGTATTGATACTATGCTCTCAGGCTTTCCAGGGGATGAACTTGTTACTTCCTTCGCACGAATGTACTTTTTAGAATATCTGGAGCGAGGGGATATGATCCGTTATTTTAACTCAAAATTTAAAGGAAAACGGGATATTCCAAAATTACTTGCTCCTCTTGGTGTAAAAATAGCGTCATACATTCCGGGATTCAATGCTCCTTCTTATTTTGGTTATCAATACAATACACATTTACAAAAAAAACATAAAAATAATGTTATCAAAAATGGACACTACTTTAATCAAAACTACATTAATAACAATCCCGACTTACAAAAAGCATTAGAAATACAGTATTTCAACACCCACCATGAAAACTTTCCTTTAAGTTTAAAAGAATACCAAGCCAATCATATCTGTAGACTTCATACTTGTAGAAGAATAGAAGCTGAAAAATTAGCGGCGCTTCATTTCAATATAGAATATCGCTACCCAATGCTTGATCTTGATCTTGTCTCTTATGTGCTTTCTCTTCCTGTAGAACAAAAAATTGCGCCTGATATGACACGACGTATTTATCGTCGAGGGATGAAACCTTTCTTGCCTGATTCCGTTCGATTAAGAGACGATAAAAATGGTTCTCTCAAACCATTAGCATCTTATCTACGCCCATTCAAAGATGGTACAGGCAAGCAATTATTAGAAGAAGCCAAACAAGCTAATGCTACAGATTTCTTGGATGTTCCTAGAATAGAACTAGCCATAAGCGAAGGCTGGCGTCCAGATAGTTTTTTTTACCTTATGGTAATCGCCAAACTGGTCATCGATCAAAAAATGAGCCTATAAAAACTACTCACAACAAGCATCTACTACACATTATCCAGTAGATTTGCAGAAAATACCATAAGTAGGGTATTTTTTGCCTCGATTAATACATTTATATTTGTCTTAGCATTCCCATACCGTTCATTTATTACAACAAATTTATTTTTATTTTATAAATAATAGTTATCATGAACATGACTAAAAAGAAATGGGATGTTCCCCAAATAATCTCTTTAAATCCTGATCGTATTGAAAGTGCGAATATGCAGACGATGGCTGTATATGAAGCAATTTACTTTACGCTTCAGAATACTTGTGTATCAGCGAGTGGGGCTCCTTGTCCAACTGGTGATAATGTAGTATACTACACAAGTCTTTCATCTGGTATTAGTGCTTCTGCAGTTTCTGTTTGCATAAATGCTGCTGGTACTTCCTTTGGTTTATCTACTGCTCCTCCCAACTGTATGTATGGTACTGTAGGTTTCGGGCCTATTGGAACCATGAATATTGGAGATCTTTCTACCTGTACACCTGGAATCCAATGTAGTTAGATTCCATCATTCAAATTAAAAAATTATTATCATGAAGAAAAGAATACAATTTTTCGCATTTTTAGCTATCGTTACTGTTTCTGTATTTACGGCAAGTACTTTATCTGCCAACAATACTGAAAAAGCTAAAACTTCTTTAAAGAAGCAGAGCCGACTAGATCCTGCTGTAGTTAAGGCACACATCTTAGAGAGTGGTAAAGCTAACATTACAAAAAGAGTTATCAGAAGATAGAAATCAACATCGCACTTAGTATACTTTGTTCGATAAGTATTTTTATTATTGACAATTTTCTTGAGATTATTTAAAGGGTTGAAACTATTACAAATTAAAATAGTTCCAACCCTTCGGGTATTTTAAGAATCGTCAAAAAACTTCACTTTTTCTAAAGATTGCTCTAAATAAAGATTTCTTTGCTATCTCTTTTAGGATAATCTTTGGTATCTGTTCCTAAAAAATGTCTTCTGTAGAAGATATTTTTTTTACACTATCTATAACAATAATTTCACAAAAACATGCCTTTCATTACCCCCAACTTCTATAATATCTCATAAGCATGACTAAACGAAAATGGGAATTGCCTCAAATAATTGTTTTAAACCCTAATCACATCGAAAGTGCGAATATGCAAACAATGGCAGTTTATGAGGCCATCTATTTTATGATAAGCAACACTTGTGTAAATATTCCAGGCACTGAGACATGTCTTACAGGAACAGGTATATTATATTACACTAGTCTTTCTTCAGGTATTAGTGCTTCTGCAACCTCTATTTGTTTGAATGCTGCTGGTACTACCTTTGGTTTATCTACTGCTCCTCCCAACTGTATGTATGGTACATTTACAGGTTTCGGGCCTATTGGAACGATGAATATCGGAACAATTCCTACTTGTTCGCCTGGAATTCAATGTAGTTAAAAGACTTTATTCTAGTATATTTACACTGTCTATAATTCCAAAAATGTAATATTGGCTTGATTATAGAAGGGTGTAAATTAAGTAAGCTAATTATGAAGAATAAAGAGATCATTATTATTGCTGGTTTGAGAAGAAGTGGCACATCTATGCTAATGCAAATGCTAGAAGCTGGAGGAATTACGCCACTAAAAGATGATCAAAAACCTGCCGATCGCTATAATCCTAATGGTTATTATATTTATAGTCCCTTATTGAAAAAGCCCTTGAGTTTTAATTTCTTTGCAGATATGCAAGCTGATCAAGCTGTAAAAGTATTTGCGAAATTACTTCCTTTTATACCTAATCAATATCGTTACAAAATTCTATTTATCAATAGAGATCTTAAAGAAATAAGTGTTTCGATCAAAGTTAAACAGCGAAAATTACAACAGAATCTCAAATATTGGAGTGCGAATTATCCTGAAATGAATCGCTTACAGCGGGTCTATGATAAAGCGTTGAATTGGGCGAAGAAACAAGAAAATATTGAATTAATAGAACTTAATTACGAAAATACCTTAAAACACCCCTTACTAGCAGCCGAACAAATTGCTACATTTATAAATAAAGATTTAAATGTAGATGCAATGACAAAAGTAGTTGATGCATCACTTCATCATATCAAAATCGATCAACAATTCTTGCCTGTAGATCGTTCGCCCAAAGAGGTCGTTCATCTGATTGAACAATATGCACAAGATAAAATCTATTGTGAAGTTGGTATCGGCGAAGGCGATAATCTCCAGCTTGTAAAGGGTACAAAAAAGAAATTTGGCGTTGAATTATCAAGTTATGGGGTACAGCGTTGTAAGGAAAAGTATCCTCACTTACAAGTATGGCTAGGAAATATCCTTAAATTATTTCCTTCAATTGTTCAATTTGAGGTATGCTACATGTGGATAACATATCCTCATAATCGTGAAATCGTAAATACAATTCTTGAGCATAATGATCGTATAATTGTATTAATGGGATTAAACTATTATTATCATTTAGATGAAGAAGATGAAGTCTATAAAAAATACATTAAAATCTATACGGAAAAGGCATCTGCTCAAGATTGGAATAAAAATATAAATGAACACATTGCAGAACTGAAAGAAAAAGGCTTTGATGTTACAATTCACCAAGTTTCAGATAATAAAGGGAGTACATTTAGTGTTGCTATAGTAAAAAAAGAATAGAATTATTCCTGTAATTGGGTGTTTTCTTTGGATGCTTTGTTCCTCTTTCTAATACATTGCTCCAATATTTGCTGTTCTATTTGAAAAATGGCTTCTTGCTCTGCCGACGTTTTAAGACTTGGTTTTATCTTTTGCAATAGTATATCCATAGAATCTTTACACGCAATTGTGTACATTAAAACATGGAGTTGATCAATCGCATCTTCTATTAAACCATGCTCTAAATATAAATAGAACAAGCGTTTTCTCGTATCAGTATGATAGGGAAAGTCAACTAGTACACTTAATAACTTATCTTCATATTTTCCAGCATCTTTTTTAACAGCAGATAATCCTATCAAGCCAATAGGTCTATTTCCCCATTGATTAAACCAATAGGTATTCGTTTTTTCTATGTAAACTTCAGCCTGAGCAAATTCTTTAGTAGTAAATGATTGTTTAGCATTTGCCAGCCAATTTTTATTCACTCTAATGTATACTAAATTAAATGCTAAAAGTACAACAGGAATAAAAAGTATACGATAATTACTTATTGAGTTCTTTTTTAGTGCATTAGGAAATTGAGTAATATAGTTTACATTAATCATACTCCATATCATCATCAATATAACCGTATGATTTAATTTATAGAATATTTCATCTATGAATGCCATCGTACAATAACAAACCAATGCTCCAATAAGCATAGCATAATAAGATGGACTAATATTTTTATTCGCTAAACGTATCAATTTTAAAAGCCTATAAAATAAAATACTAATCAAACTTATAAATAAGGAAAAGCCAATAATACCCAATTCTGATAAAATACGTATAAAATCATTATGAGGATGTACCCGCCTTCTTGAAATTTCATATTGAAATCGTTCTACATCCCATTGTCCTAAACCATTACCCCAAATAGGACTATCTAAAAAATAACTCATCGTTCTTTGCCATACAACAACTCTACCCTCCATCGTATTGTATCTCAAATGATCCAAAAAACTATCAAAATCAACAAATTGGAAATAAAAAAATAATAATACAGCTCCTCCTATGAGAAAATAACCTACCCATTTTGATCGAAGCTTATTAATTGTTATAAAAATTAAACCAAAGACCCCCAATCCAACATACGCATTTCTAGATCCTAAAAATAAAATCAACATTACTAGAACCAGCATTGCCATAAAACTATAGAATCGCCAATTCTCCTTCATTGTAAATAGTGCTAATAGTGTAAATATTAATATCGAAAATATAGCAGTTAGATTTTTTCCACCAATAAAACTTTCTGTGTTTTGAATGATTTTTTGATAAATCGTTAAAGAATCATCTAAGCGAGCAATCATATTTGCATTATGATAAAAATACACTCCTACAAATAATAACACGAATAAAGGAAGGACAATCGAGATTGTTGATCTAATTGGACTAGGAAAATGATAAAAAAGCTGTTTACAAGTAAAATAAAAAAGATAAATAGCTAAAAAATTATTGGCGAGGTGAATAGCATTGGCCTCATTAATGGACCATAAAGTGGAAAGAAAACTCCAAGCAATAAATAGGAGATATACTCCATCAAAATAATCAATAACAAGTGTCTTTTTTTGCTTAAACATCCACCCAAAAGTAGCGACACTACCTAATAGTATCAACCATTTTAGTAGTTCCCCCATGATTAAATAAGGAACTTTTTCAAAGCAAAATACTGCAGGTAAAAATAGCTGAGGAACATGAAAAGCTTTAAACAAAAAGCAATAGCCAAGAATTGCTATTATCCACAAAGCAACAAAATAAAAGAATCCATTTCTATGTAAACCTTCTTCTGGCATTAATAACAAGAACTTAACCCTTTCAAAATAAAAAAAGAATAATATATAAACATAGTATTCTAGGAATATTATACAAAAAACCAACCAAATATTCATAACTTAAAGCGGCTATGCTTCAATTCTTATAACTATTCAGTTTATTTTTCGTAAATAATTGGCATCGCTTTTCGTTTTTTACAATAATTTATGAACATACAAAAATCTTCTCTAAATTTAAGCCCAGAGCATCAATTGTTACTATTGTGCTGTCAAGAATTTTTGTATAAAAATGCTCGACCTCTCTTACAAAACCTGATTTCAAATACTCCTATTGATTGGAAAGAAGCTTATAAACTAGCGAGTAAACAAGGTATTCTTTCACAATTATGTATGCTGCTATTTTATAAACTAGATGGAATACCTCCAGAATTTATCCAATCTCTTCAAAATACCCAGCGCTATATTAATACTCGAAACCGACAACAAGTAAATGAATTAATTCGTGTTTTTAAGGTGCTGCAAAAAGAAAATATCCCACTCTTACCTTATAAAGGTTTTGCTTTTGCAAGTCAATTTTATCACAATATTTTTCAACGTATTTCTGTAGATATTGATTTTGCCCTAGATATTAAGCATTACAAACGTATACAAGAAATCATGCCCCATCTTGGTTATGAAGAATATAAAAGTAGAATTGATACAGACGCTATCGCCAATTCTCGTGCTTATTATTTAGATTATCCTTGGGTAAGGAAAAAAGACGATACAATTTTATCTAGTGTTGAATTTCATTGGACCCCTTCTCACCAAGTCTTGAATATTCCTATAAAATTCCATGAATTTATGGAGGAAAGTACGACTGTAAAAATGGCTACACATCAAATACCAACCTTTAAAAAAGTACCTCAAGCCTTATTTGCCATCATTCATCATGGTAATGTAGATTGTTGGGGCAAACTAAAACATCTTGTGGATCTTGGCTTAATGCTAAAAGTACTCAATTCTAATGAATTAGAAGAATTAAAAGGATTATGTAAAAAATACAGAATTTATCGTTCCTTTGAAATTGGAAAATCACTACTTCAATCCTTATTTGATACAACAATTCCTTCCACAAAAATCCATCCATCTAAAGCATGGATACGAGAAATCGTACATGGTGGATTACATCACAGCCATTGGACAGAAAGTAAAGGGAAATTACTTTTCTTTATCCAAAGCAGAGATGGTTGGTGGGATAAAATAAAAGCATTGGGCTCTATTCTACATTATCAATTTTTCGTCAAACCAAAATTGGATAAAATTTAACGTTCGATTTTTCAATAGCTATTTGAAAAAATCATTCAATCGTATGTTAATTTCTTACAAGGATCGAAAAAACTCCCTCCATTCTTGATGAAATCGCGCTTGGGTATACTTAGAAGCTGTTTGTCGAGCAACTAATGAAAGTTGTTTTGCATTGAAAGGATCAGTACGTAATTCTTGAATAGCAGGTACAATCTGATCTAAATTGGGATAAGCCACTGTAACAGAATTTGTGGCATTCATAAAGGTTCTTCCTCCAAAACCGTCAAATCCTGCAACAATACACCCCAAATACATCGCTTCTAATGGCACTAAACCAAATCCTTCTACAATAGATAAACTTAATACATATCGATATTGATTCAACTCATGAAATAATTCAGTTTGTATTTTTCTTTTTTTATCAAAAAGTTGATAAGAAATTCCAACTTCGTCTAGTTGTGCCATTAAATAAGGAGCAAATAGGTCAAAATGATCTTTTCCATGTTTGGGATAAATAAGAACTTCATCTTTCTTATCTTCCCATTTTATTGGAGCTGGGAAATTTTCTTGTCCAATAAATGCAGAAATCACCTGAGATTTAATCCCATACGTATTATAAATAAAAGCTTGTGCAAAAGGAGACACACACACATATTCATCAAAAAAACCATCTAGTAAATTGAAGGTGTTAAACCCTTGGATATACATAATTTTGTATCCTTTCAGTTTAAATCCTAACATGTGTTTGGAGAAAGAAGGCTGGCTGATCACGACATCTTCTGCTTGTACTAAATCAGGCAATTCCGTAATATCACAAACGTCAAATCCTTCTTCTTGGTAAAACAAAGCTGATGCTTGTTTCATTTGATTGGCTACCCCCACCATCGTTACATCACACTCAAATTGTTGTTTCAAGCACAAACCAATATGATGAGCCATTTGATTCCCTCCATTCACACCATAACCTCCCACAAGCCAAACCTTTCGCTTATACATTTTACTATTTTGCATAAAGCAACTTCTTTAAAATTAAGATACGAATGTTTGTACGAAAAAAAGCTCAAATAGATTAATTATTCTATTTGTAATTCTACCCTCCGATTTTCTGCTCGTCCTTCTGCTGTAGTGTTGGTATCAATCGGCAAGGTTTCGCCTTTTCCTAAGGTAATATACTGAATATTTTTATTGCTCAAATGAGTTTGTAAAACTGTTTTCACACTTGTGGCTCGTTGTTCAGAAAGTTGTTGATTATACATCAGTGAGCCTTGATCGTCCGTATGCCCAATAATATGAATTTTATGGATGCTTTGTGAACGAAGTTGCTCTGCTAATTTAGATAATACTTCTTTTCCTAAAGCCGTAAGTTGACTACTATTCGTTTCAAAATTAAGGACTTCTGAACTTAAAGTGATGCTTTGAACCGTATCCAATGAAGCTGGTAAGGCTTTTAAAAATCGTGCTTTAAATTCTAAGCCATAACGATTCGCCACCCCTTGATAGTACCATATTTTGATGGGATACTTCCCTTTTTCTAAACGAACAGAATCTTGCACCAAAGTCATTTCATGGAGCTTCCCATTGTATAAAGTGCCTTTCTCATTAATCCAAAGGATTGAACCATCATCAGAATTTAACGAAAACAAATATTCACCATCTTTAGGTATAGTCATTTCCGATTTAAAAATAATCCCAAAACCGCGATTGATCGGAATGCCTTCAATCATATTATCATCAGTTTGATCGGGAATATCCAATTCCTTTAAGCTAATTTGAGCAATTTGTTCATAATCATATACGGCTTTCGTGTAGCCTTTTGAAATTTGGCGGGCAGGAATTTTATAAACCGTTCCTTCGAAAGGAGTGAAGGTAGGGTGAGCTTGATCTTGTGTAAAGATGGTATTGAAAAAAAAGAGCAATACAAAGGATAAAATAGTTCGTTGAAATTCTTTCATTGGGTTTTATCCTTGTAACGATTTATCGGTAAGAAGTAACAATTATTGAATCAATAAATCTTGATTTAATAAAAGTTCTTTCATCTTAAGCAATTGTAAATCAGCATCATATTCAGCTTCAAAAATAAAAGATTGTCCTCTTGAACTATAATCATAAATGTGCCAATCGGTCTTAGGTGTGGGCAATTCAGAAAGGACATCAAATGCAATCCACTCTAGTGTACCTTCATCACAAGGAGGTGCCTCTTGATAAGGAATTTCTGCCAAATAGGTATAGCAAATCCAATTGTATTTAGTAGGAGAAGTCTCCGTGAGGATACCACAAAAGGTCATATCATCTAGCTCGATCCCTGTTTCTTCTTTCGTTTCCCGAAGGGCAGCTTGAAGGGGTGTTTCAAAAGGATCGAGCTTTCCACCCACGGGCGTATATAAGCCTTGATTGGGAGGATTTTTTCGTTTCAACAATAAAAATTGCTCCCCAGATTGAAGGATACAAAGTACCGATACTTTTTTAATGCCAAGTGGTAGTTTCATTAATTTCGCCTTATTATTAGGTCTGGTTTTTAAATATTCAGAAGTACTACCATCCCAGTAACACTTTGTACATCTTCCATCTTTAAAGGTATGTTTACAATTCTCATATCCATACAATTGATGAGCGCATTCAGGACACAAATTTAGCATTTCTGAACGTGTTGCAAAATATGTACTTTCGCATTCATCGCATCGTCTTTTCTCCATTTCTTCTGATTAATAAAGTTATTCTACTTCAACTACAGAAAATCCAAAATAGTTCTAATTTTCTTCACCTCTCGAAAATTAGAATGTTCAATCTGATGATCGATTTCTTCATGCACCCAAGTGGTATGATACGGCACATGAATAGCGTGTCCGCCTAGATTTAATACAGGTAAGATATCTGATTTCAAGGAATTCCCAATCATCAAAAATTGCTCGGCAGGGCAATCTATTTGCCGTAATAACTTCTCATAATTGGCTTCTTTTTTATTACTCATCACCTCCACATGATGGAAATATTTGGACAAACCAGAATTGGTCAACTTGCGTTCTTGATCGAGTAAATCGCCTTTGGTCGCTACAATTAAACGATACTTTTGGGATAGTTTTGCTAATACTTCTTCAATATCATCCAATAATTCAATCGGTTTTTGGAGTTGTTCCTTTCCTATAGCAATTGCCTTTTCGATCAATTGAATGGGGGCATTTCCTTCTGTGACTTCTAGGATCGTTTCAATCATACTCAACATAAATGCTTTTACCCCATAGCCATACAAATCAAGGTTTTGCATTTCAATTTTAAACAACTCTTGCCCCACTCGATGGTGGGATAAATAATCTTCTAGTAAGCCACAAAATTGTTCTTCTGCTTGTCGAAAGTAAGGTTCATTTACCCAAAGGGTATCATCTGCATCAAAAGCAATGGTATGATATGAATTCATCAAAAGAATTTTAAAAAAAATATAATTCCCGTTCAACAACTAAAACTAGACACTCATTCTTTATATCCACCCGTTTAAGGATGAAAACAGTTCAAAAGAATTTAAAATAGCAATTTGCAATAAAAAAAGATGTCCTAATAAGGAATGATTTTTGGAAACATACTACTTTGAACCGCCTCCCCTTTCAACTACTTTTAATTGAAAAAATCTGAAACGCTAGTTACAAAACCCAAACATAATGAACCTGAGACATATTTTGTCACTCTTACCCATTCTTTTCTTATCCTTCTATTCTGATGCGCAAAAAAGAATCCTTGTTTATAAAACAGATATAAGCGAACTGGAAGCAAAAGCTATAGATAATGCGAATATGATCAATGTTCAAAATTTAAAAAATATCACTGATCAAATTGTACAATTTTATGCGAATGATGACCAATTTACAGTTATTGATCGTGCTAATCTTAATTTGATTCAAGGTGAATTAGAACTCCAAAAAAAGGAACAATTCATGGATGGATACATTGTAGAACAAGGCAAACAAGAAGGGGCAGATTATATTTTGAGTAGTAAATATTTAAAAAGCGATAAATCCATCTTGATAAAAATATTTGATGTCGCCAAAGGTACGGTACGTTGTGAGCGCACGCAAAAACTCAATACGGCTTTAGGGCTCATTACTAATGTTCGTACTATGGTAACAAAGATGCTTAGCGAACTGAATGCTACTTGTTTTGAAATTACGTATCCTATCCTTCGATCTGCCGACAAAAAAGCGGGTAAAAAGACAAAATCTGTACTTGTTGCGGTTGGATCAAATCAAAAAATTAAGCGAGGATACTCTTTTGAAATCTATCAAAACATTCTAGAACAAGTAGGCGATCAAGAAATTGCTCGAAAAGAAGTAGTGGGCGAAGGAAGTATCGAAGAAATTCAAGATCAAAATTTTTCCATCTTAAAAATCGAAAAAGGAGGCGAACAAATCGCTCAACTGCTAGCACAAAAGGCCGCCTTGTTCTGTGCTTTGAAACAATAAAAAACATCCATAAATAAACTAGATGATTAATCTATTCGTAAGACGACTCGTAGTCGGCTCACGATCAAAATTATAAAAATGAAAAAAACTGCTTTTACTATTTCACTTTGGGCAATGGTTCTCATTGCCGTACATGCACAAACGCTTCAAGTTGCTTATTTTTCCAATCAATCACAATTGGACAATAAGTATGAAAACGACATTCAAAAATCCATTGATTTTCACCTTGCGAATACCGATCGCATGAATGTCAATGAATACATTTGGAATACTACAACCAATAGCGTTTCCTTTAATGATCGCTTTTCTAAAAAAGAAGAACGACCTGCTAACTATCTCTTATTCAGTCATATCAATGTAGATTATGAGAATGCTCCTGAATTAAAAACCACTTATGACACCTTAAATAATATCACTAGTGCGCATTTTGTATTGAGCTATCATAGTACGGTCACCCTTAAAATGGTAGATACTAAAACGTCTCAAATTGTTGGTTTTAAAACGTATGAAGTCAAAAAAGTACCACAATTTGGACAAGGAGGGGAAAAATTAGCAGTCAAAGATTTTAGTAAATACTTAGGAAAAACAGATAAAAATTTAAATAAACGGGCTCGAGAAGAAAAAATACAAGCCATTCAAAAAGCATATAGCGCTGAAATCAGTAATGCCTACCAAAATTTGCTTCAATCTACCAAAACACCTCTAGAACTTCTAGCAGGTGATGTAGTAGCTTTATTAGATGATAACACCTATAAATTAGCTAGTAATAATCCATTAAATGAAAAAGAAAAAACAGTAGATGTTGTCATCCCTTCCAATAGTCCGATCTATCGAAATGATGAATTACTCATTTATTCGACTACTCAACATGCCAATAAATCCGTCGTTGCACTTGTAGGACGAGGACGTATTAAAGATAAAACAGATAGTGGCGGAAGCTTGAAACTCTATTCTTTTGGTCGAAAAGAAGTCATGGAAGCCATTAAAGAAGGAAAACAATTGATTTTAGCTCGAAATAAAAGAGTCATCGAAGAGAAAAACACCTTCAAAAATATAGACTATAAAGTTGCCTTAGATAAAGATTGTCTTTTCTGTGATACACAATTAGAACAACGACTACAAGATATTCATAATATCAGTTTGATTGAGCGTGCACATGAACCCGTTCTACGTTTTTTTGACCAGCATTATCGAGATGAGCAATTTATGGATTGCGACCTTTCTGATTTTCAATTTCAACAAGAAGGAGTCCAATTTCTCATCAAAACTTCTTCAGAAGCTATTAATATCACAGAAGTTGCCACTAGTAAAATGCTAAGTACTTCTGAAAAGGCATTGTATAAAGGTGTGGTCGCAAAATTATTAGACATTTCTGGAGAAACGATTGATTATTTAACAACAATAAAAGAGAAAAAGAATAAAACTTCTACAATCAGTGTTTATCATCCTTTTGGTTTGGCAGCAGGTGAAGATTTTGAAATTGCAGAAATTATAGAAGAAAATGTAGGTGGCAAAACAGTTAGTCGTTATGAAACCATCGCCAAAGGAAGTTGTATGACTCCTTATTCTAAAAATGTAGCAGAGCTTAAAATTACAGATGGAAAGAAAGAATTGTATCAAGCCCTTTCTAGCAAAACCCCCATTCGTATTTATCCAGTTACTAAAAAATAACTGTGTACAGGACAAAAATAATTGTTAGAAGGATGCAAGGGGTTAAAACCACCTTGAAACGGGAATTATCCCAACGTAATTTATTGCGTTGCCCTTAAAAAGAAACACTTATTCTAAGTTTTATCCTGTACACAGAAAAAATAAATACTTATACATGAGAATACTACTTCTAATCAGCAGTTGCCTATTTATAATGACTACTTGGTCTTGTAGTC
Source organism: Saprospiraceae bacterium (assembly GCA_020628645.1). Lineage (GTDB taxonomy): Bacteria > Bacteroidota > Bacteroidia > Chitinophagales > Saprospiraceae > JAHDES01. The sequence goes on along the minus strand of JAHDES010000014.1, from coordinate 3,178 downwards.
CTAAATATGCCATTTCATTTGAGCGGACGGGCAAAGTAAATTGTACCGCTTATGAAGATAAGGTTATTCATTTATCGTCTGAAAGTACAGCCTCCAATGTAGATCAAGGCATTCGATTTGCAGAACGCAATGCTTTTGAAAATATCTTATTCAAAGGAGTTCCTGCGAGTAATCAAGAACAACCGATGATTGAAAATGAGTTAAACGCGCTCCGAAAGCACCCTTCTTATTTTGAAGAATTATTGAAGCAAGAACGCTATCAACGATTCATCTTGAAATCTGAACTGGTCGAAAATCATAAATCGAGTGGTGCATATTTCATTACACAGCTTATCTCCATTGATTTACAAGCCTTACGGAAAGACCTTGAAAATCAAAAAGTTGTCCGCAATTTTGGGATTTAAATAGTACCTATTCATTTGGAAAAATTGAACACAGATTACACGGATCATATAGATCATCACTGACTTTCAAGCAAAAAAATCGGTGTAAATTCGCTTTATCTGCCTTATCCGTGTGCCATCAAATTCTATATTAAAACTGGTACGTAACACCATTCAAACTATAAAGAATCGATTAAAAAACTATTCTACTGAACAATAGAAAATTATAATATTTATGAAATTGAATATCAAGTTATTTTTTTTCAAAAACCGCACCTGAAACACTAGGCGGGTGGCTCGAAAAGATAGTGTTTGACTGGAGGGAGTTTATCTTTTCTAGCGTTTTTTGCTTCGATTTTTGGGCAATGCAAAAAATGAAGTGCCTAGCCGGCATGAGGCGATGATTAAATAACATGAGATAATCAAACAATAAGTACTGATAATTAGGTGAAAATATATTAAAAAAAATACTGTTCACTAGAATAGTAAAAAACTAATAAACTTATAATCCGAGATGTTTAGAAAAAACAGTTTTATTTTATTGTTCGTATTGCTTTGGAGTGTCAGTATTGCACAAGAAACTGCTCCTACAATACAACCTACTATTATGGCGATTCCTTTTGCAAAAGAAGGACAATCTATACGATCTGTTTATGAAAACAATGAGCTTGTTCGTATCGCTATTACGAAAATCAAAGAAGCATTTGACAGTAGAGGCGTCAATACCATCGACCTTCGCGCCAAACTCAAACAAGTCAACAATAATGAAATCCTAACGGAAGAACAGCAAACTTCCCTTAAAGATGATTTAATTGCCTTGTCTGGCGCTGACATTTATGTGGAAATAGAAGCCAATCCCAATTATACAAAAACGGGGAATAGTGTCTCACTTATCATGACTGCCTATGATGCCGTTTCTGGGGAATCTTTAGCCAATAAAGTTGCCAATTCTCCTAAATTCTATACCGAAGATTTAGAGCGATTAACAGAAAAAGCCGTAGAAGCAGAAGCCGATAATTTGCTCAATGTGATGCAAGAGAAATTTACGGATATACGAGAAAATGGGCGTACCATAGTCTTAACCATTGGTGTGGATCAAGTGGCAGATTTTGATTTAGATGCAAAAACAATGGAAGGTGATTTATTATCCGAATTAATCGAAGATTGGGTGGCAGATAATTCCTTTAAAAACTACTATCACATTCAAGGAAGTACCGAAACAAAAATGATTTTTGATATTGTAAAAGTGCCTGTGAAAGATAATAAAGGGCGTAATTTTCGTATCTCTAAATTTGCTGCTAAATTTCGCAATTTCATAAAAGAAGAAGGCTATACCGCCAGTCGAGATATTCAAGGAAACAATATTGTCATCACCCTAAACAATGTAGAATAATGAGACGAATCTATTTTATAGGAATGCTTTGTTTTTGGGGTGTTTCATTGTTAAATGCGCAGACTGAAGATTTCTTTAAATTACCTTTAGCCTTCGAGGCTTCTAGTAATTCTAGCAATAATGATCGTAATGTAAACCAACTTTTGCAAAAGAAATTGAAACGCTCCTTTCAATTGCATCAACATTCCAATTTTGTCTTGAGTAGTTTCTATGAAATGGGGGATGTAAAGCAAATAGAAGCGATGGAAACCGTCACAGTTCAAGAAGTTTACTATTATTTCAAATTAGTAAATCGAATTACAAAAACAGAAAAAGAATGGGATTTCACGATTAATGGCAAAGGAGACACCGCTTACAAAGCCCAGCAAAATGCCAATCGAACAATGGTCAAATACAAAGGAGAATTGGATAAAGTCTTGGCTGATATCAAAACGTACATCAAGGAAGAACAACAGAATAATTGTACGACTTATGTTCAATTTGCGCAACAGCAGCTTGAAACTGGAAATTATATCACCGCTTTGAGAAGTGTGTATAGTTTTCCTGACGATTCTGAATGTGCCGATACTATTCAAGAAATTAAGCAAAGTGTAATCGAACAGCATTTGGCAAACTACTGCGAAAAGGAATTGTACCAAATCCAAATCATGGTCAATTCTGGAGAGCTTTATCAACTACGTCGAGCCATAAACAAACTCCTCTACATATCGCCTCAAGCACCTTGTGCAGAAGAAGCCATCGCCTTATCAAAAACAATAGGAGAGCAATTAAACCCTGATACCCACACAAAATCTTATGAAAAATTAAACCAATTTAAAACAGGACTCAATAATAAAGACTTGATCTTGCTATTACTAGATTAAAATATTTGCACCAATAGAAACTAGAATTATTAACTTATAAACCCATTTATTATGCAAAAATCACTGACTTTTTTACTATTCATCAGCCTTCTTTTTTCCAGTTGTTCCAAAGATGAGTTTTTATCTGATGGTATTATGAAAGAATGGGAAGCGACTTCTGTACTCATTGGAGGGGAAGAAGCGATTGGTTCACTCGTTAGTAGTTATACTTTAGATTTTGTTTCCGAAAATGAACTAAAAATTAAGATTTGGGATGTTGATGAAGAAGGTTTCTCTCAATTAGGCGGATCCTATACTGTTAATGATCAAACCAATACCATCGTAATAGAAACTAACTCAGAAACGGTAACTTATCAAGCCACAATTGAAAAAAGAACCTTAACGATGATTGGCACAAATGAAGATGGCGTAGATTATCAAATAACTGCAAAAAGATAGCAACCAATTTTATAAAACATCTAATTAAAACACACCTTATACCCGTAACCATGAATCATCCCGAATTTTGATAGAAGCAAATTTTGAGGATTTCGGAGATG